>JBAYVU010000030.1:0-41286 GCA_041674385.1 Sterolibacterium sp. | reverse complement strand
GCTTTCGAATTCGCCTGAGTGGCCGTGCCGCTTTCCCCATTGCGCGATTTATTCTCGTTGGGAATGTAGCCAATCGTCAGCGTGAAGCCCGAAAGATTCGGCGAAACGTAGGCGATTGCGTTCTGGTAACGCGCATCGAAGGGCGAAGCACAGGTGCTCGAACGGCCGCAAGCGGCACCCAGGTTGACCGGGCCGGTGGCCACTGCCGTGGCCGTGGCGGCAACGAGAGGCGCTGCGCTGTTGAACCCGCCAGCGAGATTGCCACCCAGCTTGCCCAGTATCGCGGAGTTGGCGCCAATGCCGGTGGCACCGGCATTGACATCGAGAGTGGTGCCCAGCGCGCGGGCCGGGCCGGTCAGGGTGCCGAGTTTCACGGCGCCGAAACCGCCAGTCAGGCCGACGAAGCTGTCACGGGTAAACGCAAAGCCGCTGGAAGGCGTGGCATCGAAGCCGACGCCGCCTTCAAACTGGAACAGCGCCGTCATGCCGCCGCCCAGGTCTTCCGTACCCTTGAAGCCGATCAGGGAGGAGTTGGTGGAGACGCGGCTGAAAGAGCTGATCTTGTCGGCGGCTGATTTTTCGCCTGACACACGGACCGAATCAAAGGAGGCGTCGGCAACACCGTAAAGGGTGACGTTGGTCTGCGCGAATGCAGAGCCGGCGGCGCCGGAGGCCAAGGCAGCAACGGCCAGAGCAATTATCTTCTTTTGCATGTGATGGAAACTCCCCAAGTTGGAAAAATTACAACGAATGCATTCTAAGCGCCGAATTTGACAGCCATGTGACAGTGGCATGACAACTTGCCATACGCTATGCCGGCCTGATTGCGATACCGGTTTCGGCAGCGCCAAGAGGCCGCCTGACTCAAATCAGCTGCGGCAGCTTGAGTCGGATGAGTTTTTTTACATGCATGGGGATATGCGCCAGCAGTTCGCTGTGGCGCGAAGCATGCCAACCGCCAACCAGCGATACGGCCTCGCGCAGGCGCGGGTCATCGCCGGCGCATTGCATCAGCAGCAGTCCGGCATTCGCCAGATCGTTAAGCTGGCCCAGTTCGTCCTGCAACAAGGACAGGCGCGGCAACAGGCGCGGCAATTGCCTGTCTGCGGCGAGCGGAGTGAAGAATTCCAGCGCATAGCGCAGCCGCTTGACGCCGATGCGCAGCTGGTGCAGCGAAACGGGGTCGTCGATGGCCGCAGCCGCTGCCAGCGCCCGCACTTTCTTGCGCAGTCGCTTGAGTCTCAGGCCGGCAAACACACTGAGCGTTTCAGCCAATTCCGGTGCGGTATAGATCGCAGCGGAAAAAGGCGGGGAATGCAATAGCGCGGTCGTCCGCAGCAGCAATCGGCCATAGGCGATCGATTGCAGGTGGCGCAAAGCCGCAGTGCGTGCGATGTGCTGACGGTCGGTCACGGCGCCAGCCAGCAAGGCCAGACGCGGTTCATCCGGCAGGGCGTGCATGACCGGTGCGGCAATCTCGGTCAGCAATACATCCAGATCGCGGGCATGGCCGAGCCGCGCGGTCAGCAGGCGCAATTCCGGCAGCAATTCGTCCGCCAGCGACGCGGGCAGGTGTGGAGCGAACAGGCGCAGTGCAGCGCGCAGGCGGCGGGTCGCCACCCGCATCTGGTGGATGAACTCGGGGTCGCTGCTATTCAGCGCACCGTCGAGGTTGCCTTGCAGATGCTCCAGCGTAGACAGTGCGATTTTTCGGAAGGCGGCCAAAGGCGTGCTGTTCGAAACTAACGGCACAATCCGGGCCTTTTGCGGCCTCGGCCGCAGGCCCTGGAACAATCGATAGCCGCGCTCGGCTTTGCTGAGAATTGCCGGTGCCAGGGCCAGACGCTCTCCCAGGGTGTGCGCAAGCTTGAACAATTCGTTGACGTTGTCATTTTCGGCGTTGCCTGCCAGCTCGATCTCCACCTCGGAAATCTCTTCGAGTCTTCCTGCCGCCGCGATCCAGCCACGATCCAGCATCAACAGTACGACGCAACCGGGCCTGGGTTCGAAGCGCCAGGTGGTGCGGCGAAAGTTGGTCTCGAACAGCGGTGCGATTTGATCGCGCCGCTGCGGTCGTTCCAGCCAGCGGCGTACCGCAATATCATCGATAGGCGAAAAGTCGAAATGGCCGGCATAGGGCGTTTCCCATTCCGGCCGGCTGGTCAGGCCCGCTGCGGAACTGCCCGCGCATTTGACGGTTTGCAGCCAGATGCGTCCCTGCTTGCGCAAACGCAGCGCGATGCCGTGTTCATGCAGGGCGAGGGTCGGCGTGTCGTAATACAGATTGACGAGCTGCTGCGTATGCTTGGCAACCGCCTTGCGCAAGATTGCCTGGCGCAACAGCAGACTTTGCGCCGTTTTGGGCAGGGCTAGCTTGAGCTCTATCTCGTTGGGCATGTCAATTCGAGCGGCGCTGGAGAAAAGCACCATGGCTGGTGAGGGAATTATAGGGCAGGCTTTGTCGTTCGGTGCGGGAGTCGAATGAATATATTCGTTTATCATCAAACTGGCCCACTTGTCCGCTACGCCAAGTCAACCGTTCCAACCGCTCCAGCCGCTTGGCGCTGGTCTGCCAGGTAGCCGGCAAACGCATCTGCCGCCATCGGGCGCGCAATGTGATATCCCTGCGCTTCGTCGCAGTGGAAAACGCGCAGTTGATTGGCGATATGCGCGTTTTCGACGCCCTCGGCGACCGTCCTCAGGTTCAGGCTTTTGGCCATTTGAATAATGGCGCGCACAATGGCGGCATCTTCAGGATCGCTATCCAGGTCCCGCACAAAGGATTGATCGATCTTGAGCTTGTCGACCTTGAAGCGCTTCAGATAGGACAAGCTCGAGTAGCCTGTGCCGAAGTCGTCGATGGAAAGGTTGATACCCAGCAGCTTGAGCTGCCTGACGGTGGCAAGGACGTTTTTAGTGTCCCGGATCAGGATGGACTCCGTCAATTCAAGTTCGAGGAGCTTGGGTTCCAGACCCGCTTCGCAGAGCGCGCTGGCGACCGACTCATACAGGTTGCCGCGTTTGAACTGAACCGCCGACAGGTTGACGGCCAGCACCAGTTCGGGCAGCCCGGCCTGCTGCCATGCCTTCGCCTGGCGGCAGGCCTCGCGCAACACCCATTCGCCGATCGGAACAATCAGTCCGCTGGCCTCGGCAACAGGGATGAAACGTCCCGGCTGCAGCAATCCCAAATCGGGATGATGCCACCTGATCAGCGCCTCCGCGCCAACGACCGCGCCGCTTTCCAGCTGGATTTGGGGCTGGTAGTGCAGCACAAATTCTCCGCGCTCTATCGCCCTGCGCAAACCGTTGCGGATATGCAATTGCTCGCCGCGATCGCTGGACATGGAGTTGTCGAATAACTGGAAGGTATTGCGACCCATTTCCTTGGCCTGGTACATTGCCGTATCGGCATTGCTCAACAGGGTTTCAAAATTCCGGCCATCGTCCGGGTAGATGGCGATGCCGATCGACAAGGTCAGCGAGAGTTCGTGACCATCCAGGGTGATGGGTTCCTCGGCTTTGCGCAGAATCATTTCGGCGATCCTGGCAATCGCATCCTTTTCGCGCAGGTCCGAAAGGATCACGATGAACTCGTCGCCGCCGTGGCGGCTGACCGTATCCGTCTCGCGCACGCAGCCTTGAATTCTGGCGGTGATGATTTTCAGCACGGCGTCGCCGAAGACGTGCCCCTGCGATTCGTTGATCGACTTGAAATGGTCCATGTCGAGGAACAGCAAGGCCACTTTGGACTTGGCTTGATCCGCATGCTTGATCGCCAGCCTCAGTTGCTGGTCGGCGGACAGGCGGTTCGGCAATTCGGTCAACGCGTCATGGTGGGCAAGAAATTCGATGCGACGTTGCGCCATCTTGTTTTCGGTGATGTCGGAAAAAATCCCCAGATAGTGGGTGATGACGCCGTCAGCCGCTTCAACCGCGGAAATTTTCAACCATTCAGCATAGATTTCCCCGTTCTTGCGCCGGTTCCATATCTCTCCTTCCCAATACCCCAGCGCCAGCAGTTTGTTCCACATATCCCGGTAAAACTCCTCGCCATGGCGTCCCGACTTGAACAGGCGTGGGTTCTGTCCGGCGACTTCCGCCAGCGCGTAGCCGGTGATTTCCGTGAAGGCCGGGTTGACCGACAAAATCGTTCCGCTGGCGTCGGTGATGGTGATGCCCTGATTGCTCGTCTCGAATACTCTGGCGGAAATTCGCAGCTGCTGGTCCAACAATTCTTTCCCCGAGACATTTTTCTCTTGCGGCAGTATCCGGTGGACATGAATGATCGCGAACTCGGCTGTCTCTGCCGGCAACCCGGCGCCGATCGTGGCGGGTGCCTGCTGTGGCGTTGCGGAAGTCATCATGGCGCTGCCGGCAAATATTCCCGCTGATTGATGAAGAAGCTGTTGCCTTTGATGGCCTTGGCCTTCTTTTTTACCTCGGCGGCGATGACCGAAACCTGGAGATGGTTTTTGAATACCTCGGGCGAGGCGCTGAATGCCCCGATCGAAAGGGAGATGATTTCCTGGAATTCCATCTGTCCCTTGCGGTTTTCCGTGACATAGCCGCCTCGCTCGATGTCATCGGTGCTGAAAAACCCCAGGATCTCCTGGCCAAACCGGGCCAGGGCATGGCGGCAGCGCTCCTCGCAATCCGCGCTGCGCAATACCAGCACAAAATCGTCGCCGCCGATATGCCCGATGAAGTCGCGTTCGGCATCGCAAATCTCGCTGAGGATGCGGCCGGTCAGCTGGATCACTTCGTCTCCCTTGGCGTAGCCATAGACATCGTTGAACGGTTTGAAATGGTCCAGGTCGCAATAGCAGATGCAGCAGGATTCATGATTGGCGAGCAGGTTGTCGATATGCTGGTTGATCGGTACATTGCCGGGCAGTTGGGTCAAGGGATTCGAATATTTGGCGGCATCCATCTGCATCATGGTGATTTCGCGCACCAGGTCCTGCACCGATCCCATGCCGACGTATTCGTCATGGTCGGTGATGATGAAACCGCTGATGAGATGCCGCGGATCGGCATTCACTACCGTCTCCGATATTTCGGCCAGCGGCAGCTTGATGTCGACGATCAGCGGTTGTGGATCCATGAAGCGGGTGCAGGTCTTGCGTCCGTACAATTCGTGGCGGAAGGGCCGCGACATGTTGTCCACCATCTCGTATCTGGCGATCAAGCCGCGCGGGATGCCTTTTTCGACGACGGCGATAGCCCGCAAGTCGGGATGCTCTTCGAACAGCAAAAAGACCTCTTCCGCCTTGGTATGCGGCGTCACAAAAGGCGGTTTGGTCAGCAGTTTCTCCAGGACCCCGCCGGATTTGCTGCCGGTGCTCGGTGGCGCATCGCAACGCACGAGCATGGCTTTATGCGCCGCCGCCGACAGCGTGTGCGTCGGCGTCGAGTTGAAGCGGCCGAAGAAATCGCCGGCGGCGAAACCGATGTTGAGTTTCTTCAGGGCGTTGAAGTCGCCCAGCGTCTTGATGCCGGTGGCGATCGCCTGACGCCCCAGGATCTGCTGCCGCGACAACTGATCCGTCAGTTCGATCTGATTGGCGACGTGCCGGTCGACGCTTTCGAACAGATGATCGTCGAGGATCAGGAAATTCGGCTGGATGTTGTTCCATAAGAAGCTTTCCGCACGGAAGCAACCGAAGTCGCTGGAGGCGACGCGTAGCCCCAGATCATGAAATTGTTCGCAGACGCGGAGCGCAGTCTTGAATTCCCCGGCTTCAAAATTCGCGGTGCTCGGGAATGCCACCACTACCGCAGTCGGCGGAAGCTTCCCGGTTTCAAGCACTTCGCCGAATATGCCTGCCAACGACAAGCCGACTTCCCGAATCGCCCCCTGCGGCAAGGGATAAAACATCAATCCCGGCGTCTTGTGGGCCACGAAGCTGTCGACCGCGGTCTTGAGGGATTCGCGCGTCATCTGCCGCAGGATGCCGAGCTGAATGCAGACATTGCCCGTGAGATTGATGGCGCAGCGAAAAGACGCCGACACCAGGCGCACCCTCGTCAAGTAGCCGAGAATCTCCGAGCGCGAGAAATCCGCCACCGGTTGAAAGCGCGCCTGTAACTTATGGCCATGGAGAATCGAGCCAAGTTCCGCAGCACAGACCTCGCAGCTTGAGGCAACATCGGTTGTCATGGCAACTGCATTTTCCATTGGTGACCGCGGATTGAATGGCGGATCGACGCTCCGAGCCGAGGCAAGCCAAGCGGATTTGTCGGTCGAGCTTGGCATGTTAGGTTGCTTAGGTTTCAGAATTATTAAGCTTACGTTGCCCGTATTAACGCAAATTTCATGGTCGAGTAACGTAACTGCAACACGCGATTTCTAAAGTGCCGTCACGCCACGACAGGAGAACGCGATGTTGCAACTAGCACAGCAATCCACGCAGCGATCGACACATCAATTTCATGTTGGTCTGACGCACAGCGAAACGGAAATCATCGAGGCGCAGCGGCTGCGCTATCGGGTCTTCGCAGAGGAACTCGGGGCCAGGCTGCATTCCAGAATACCCGGCGTGGATCAGGATCACTACGACCCATTCTGTGAGCATCTGATCGTGCGCGACGATGAGAAGGCCAGAATCGTCGGCACCTACCGCATCCTCTCGCCGGAAAATGCCAGGCGTGTCGGCAATTACTACTCGGAAAACGAATTCGACCTGAACCGTCTCAATCATCTGCGCGGCAGCCTGGTCGAAGTGGGCCGTTCCTGCATCGATCCCGAGTACCGCACGGGCGGCGTGATCGCCATGCTGTGGACGGGGCTGGTGCGCTACATGCGCCAGAATAATTTCGAATACCTGATCGGCTGCGCCTCCATCAGCATGGGCGACGGCGGCCATAACGCCGCCAACCTGTTTGTGCAACTGGTCGACAAACACATCGCACCAATCGAGTATCGGGTCACTCCGCGCTGCGCACTGCCGTTCGAGAAGCTGGTGACGGGCCGGCCGGCCGAGCTGCCGCCGCTGCTCAGGGGATATCTGCGCGCCGGTGCCTGGGTGTGCGGCGAACCGGCCTGGGATCCGGATTTCAATACGGCGGATTTGCTGTTGCTGCTGCCCATGGCCAATATCAATGCACGCTACGCCCGCCATTTCATCGAACGCCAGGCGGCCTGATGATCGGCCGTATCCGCACGGCTTTCCGGCTGGCCATGGTTGGCCTGCATGTCGTCTGCGGATTGGGCATCGTGACGGCGATCTATCCTTTTGTCGCTCGATCGACCCGGCGTCGGCTGCAACAGGGTTGGTCGCGTCGCTTGCTGGCCATACTCGGGGTACGCCTGGAGGTGACCGGCCGCGCTCAACCCAGCGGCTTGCTGGTCGCCAACCACATCTCTTGGCTGGACATTTTTGTGATCGGCTCGATTGCACCGGCCAGCTTCGTCTGCAAGAGCGAAATTCGCAGTTGGCCGCTGATCGGTCTGCTGTGCGCCAGGACTGACACGATTTTTCTGGAGCGCGGCAGTCGCTCCGCCGCAAGACGGGTAAACCAAACCCTCTCCCGTAAACTCGGGAACGGGGAAGTGGTGGCTGTGTTTCCGGAAGGGACCACCAGCGAAGGCGCCTCCTTGCTGCCATTTCACGCTGCCCTGCTGCAATCCGCCATCGATACGGAGAGCTGGGTGATGCCGCTCGCGTTGCGTTATCGCGACATGCGGGGGCAGCAGGCCGTGGCCGTGGCCTATTGCGGCGAGACCAGTTTCTGGCAATCGCTCTGCGCCATTGCTTCGGCGCCTCGACTCAGCGCCAGCGTCGATATTCTCGAGACGGTGGCGACGGCAGGCAAGACGCGCAAGGCGCTTTGCGCGGAATTGCAAACGCTGATCGGCTCTTGCCTGGCGCATTCCACGCGCGAGCCCGCCCCCGAAGTCCCGCTTTACCTGCGCTTCAGGACTCAAACCAGCTGACGCATAAGCTGCTGCCCCGCGCCCTGGCAGGCCGCGGCACCGCAACACAGCACCGCGCACAGCACCGCATCGCCCATGCTCACCTTGTTTGGATGGGGTAAGATATGACCCTTCGGTTTCGTCCTGTCCGCGAATTGATCGGGAAAAGAAACCATCGCCAAAACCATCGCAAACTCGCTTGACCGGATTCAGGAATACGACATACATGAGCAAAATAGACATCTACGATTCAACCTTGCGCGATGGGGCTCAGGCCCAAGGGGTTTCCTATTCGGTTGAAGACAAGATCAAGATCGTGGCGCGGCTCGACGAACTGGGTATCCGCTACATCGAGGCAGGCAATCCCGGCTCCAACCCCAAGGACCTGGAGTTTTTCGCCCGCGTCAGCGCACTCAAACTCAAGACCGCCAGGCTCATCGCTTTCGGCAGTACCCGCAAGGTGGGCATTGAGGTCGCGGATGACGGCAATGTCCAGTCCTTGTTGCAGGCGGGCACGAGCGCCATCACCATCTTCGGCAAGTGTTGGGATTACCAGGTTACCGACATACTGCGCACCAGCCTCGCGGAAAACTTGGCCATGATCGGCGACACCATCCGCTACCTCAAGCAGCAGGGCAAGGAAGTGGTATTCGATGCCGAGCATTTTTTCGACGGCTACAAAGCCAATGCCGACTACGCCCTGCAAACCCTGAGCGCGGCAGCCGAAGCCGGCGCGGATTGCTTGTGCCTGTGCGATACCAACGGCGGCAGCTTCCCCAAGGAAATCTTCGAAATCACTGCCAAGGTCGTCAGCCGCTTCAGCGTTGCCATTGGCATCCATTGCCACAACGACGGCGAGTTCGCCGTGGCCAATTCGGTGATGGCGGTGCAGGCCGGCGCCACCCATGTGCAGGGCACCATCAACGGCATCGGCGAGCGCTGCGGCAATGCCAACCTGTGTTCGATCGTTCCCAACCTGCAACTCAAGCTCGGTTTCGAGTGCATCCCGCCCAGCCGCATGGTGCATCTGACGTCGACGGCGCGCTTCGTCAGCGAGATCGCCAACCTGACCCACAACGAGAAGGCGCCTTACGTGGGCAACGACGCTTTCGCCCACAAGGGCGGCATGCACATCGACGCCGTCAACAAGAACCCGATATCCTATGAGCATATCAACCCGGAGCAGGTGGGCAACAGCCGCCGCATTCTGATGTCCGAAGTGGCCGGACGCAGCACCTTGCTGGCCCGGATCAACACCGTCGCCCCGACGTTGACCAAGGATTCGCCGGAAACGCAGAAAGTGGTCGGCCGTCTCAAGGAGCTGGAGCACGAGGGCTACCAGTTCGAGACCGCGGAAAGTTCCTTCGAACTGGTGGTGCGCAAGCTGCTGGGCAAGTATCGGCCGTTCTTCGAGCTGAAGGAATTCAAGGTGATTGTCAATGAACCCGCGGTCAACGGCATGAACTCTTCCGCCATGATCAAGATCAGCGTCGGCGACCAGGAAGAGCTCACCGCCGCCGAAGGCGACGGTCCGGTCAATGCGCTCGACAACGCCGTGCGCAAGGCGCTGGAACGCTTCTACCCGGCGATCAAGGAGATCAAGCTGACCGACTACAAGGTGCGCGTCCTCGATTCCGACAAGGCTTCGGCCGCCAAGGTGCGGGTGCTGATAGAATCCACCGACCACCGGGAATACTGGACCACCATCGGCGTGTCCACCGACATTATCGACGCCTCCTGGCGTGCCTTGGTGGATGCGATCGAATACAAGCTGGTGCGGGACCAGGAACGCCAGGCGTAAGCCGGTTCCGGCTGGAATCAGACCATATCGGCATACCGGTTCTGCATCGCCAGGCTGATCGGATGAGCGTAACCCGGCAAGCTAAGCTGGTCCTTCTCGATGGCGATGGCCGATTCGTCGATCAGGTTTTCTCCGAATCGGTAAATGGTCATCAGGTTGCCGCGGCTGGCTGATTCGTCGTAAGCCTTGGCTTTTTGCCGCACGCCCTGGCGAAGTTCAAGGTAACTTTGGAAAGCGGATTCGCCGTGGCGTTTCTTCAGCATGATCTCCACCACATGCGGCGCGATAACCACCGCAGAAGCGTTGTTGCCGCCGAAGCCTTTTGAATTCAGGAACGAGACGTCGCGCCGCCCGGGTTCCTCGACGAGGTCGCGATTGGAAATCAGCAAACGTTCGCCGTACACATCGTCGGCCACGCGGTCTATGGTTTTGATGCCGGGGATGATGCCGTACTTGAACACCCCCAGCGTGGACATCAACTGATCGCCGCTGGCGGGCGCCAGGGGATGGCCGACATAGGCTTTGACCGCCGTCACCGGCCATTGCTCGATGCCGAAGTGGCGTGCGACACAATCGAAAATCAAGGATTCGGTGACGCGGTTTTGTGGGGTGCTGGAGCCATGCGCCTGAACGAAGCTGCGCTCGCGCACGGCGACGTCGCCCAGCATCGCCCGCGCCGAAGCGACGGCCTTGGCCATGGTAATGTAATTGCCGGCACCGGGCCCGGAAATGGACTTCTTGAAGCCGTCGGCATGCACGAAAACATCGGTGACGGCAGCGTGGATGTCGGCGCCCAGCTGCATGACGAGAGCATCATCCATCAGGACGACATACTGCGCCGCTTCGGATAGCGTGAAGCCGCAATTTTCGCCAAAGGGGCGGCTGGAGCGCCGGTAATCGGGCTCGTCGGTGTTGTCGAGTTTCTTGAGGTTGTCCACCGAGGCCAAGGCCCCCATCGTAGTGTAGCCTTCGATAACTTCGGGCAGGATCGGCGCTTCGCTGCAACCCACCACCACCACCCGGCGGCGTCCCGACTGAATATCCTCGACGGCAAGGCGCAGGTTGTAAAGGAAGGTCGCGCACGCACCGGTCATGGCTCCGGTCACTCCGATGCTGCCGAGCACATAGGCGTTTACAAAATCCGCCGGCATGGCGTTGAGGCCGAGCGGCAGCTGCTTGGCCGTCACGCGTTCGCCTTTCAAGCGTGCCTGCATCATGCCGCCATTGCCGTTCTCATCCAGCTGGCTCATGGCGCTGGATGCATATACCCCGATCTCGTCCGGCGCCACCGCGTCGGCAATGCTTTCCCAGCCGATGCCGATCGAGTTGATCGCATCGGAGGCGGCGGTGATCGCCATTTGCAAACCGCGCGGATGGAAGCGCGAGCTGTAATGATCGGCCGGATCGAAGCCGGTGGGCAATTGCCCGGCCGACTTGACCGAGATATCGCGCTCGACCTCGATCATGGTCTTGAGCGTCGAGGACACCGTGACGAGAACGGCGCCGCCCTTCGATCGGGCCTGTCCTGCGTCCTCGGTGTCCGCCTCCGGCACGGCTACCGACCATGACGGCGGCAAAGGCTTGGGCAATTGTTTGGCCGGCAGATAAAAACTGAAAGTCTGTCCCGCAGCGCCCGACATCTCCAGCTTCTGGTGAACCGGAACGGCCGTGTCGTCAAACAGTTCGATCCGCCGGATCAGCGTGGAGCCAAGTATTTTGTCGGCGAACGTCGCTTCGATCCGGGCAGCGTCATAAATGTTTCCCGCCGCATCGCGATATTGTCCATCGACATAGGAAACCAGCTTCATCAATGCCGCAAGGCCCACCAGGGTTTCCTGGCGCAGGGCTTCCGGCAGGTTCTCAATGACCATGCGGCGGTAGCCATGATGAAACGAACTACGACCGGCGGCATTGAAGCCCCCAAAACCGACAATGACTGGAAGACGCGACATGAAACAGATCTCCTACTGGGAACCGAACTGAATGAAAAGCTGGGGCCACGCCAAGCCAGCCCTGACAAGATTGCCGCCGACGCAGAGACCGACTGCATCGCGGCAGAAGCGAATTGTAAGTTTTTCAGTAGATTATTGAAAGGGATGGATCATTGCAACAACTGCAAATGGCGAAAGAAATACCTCCGCCGCACGCAAACTGAATTTTCCACACGGGTAGAATGCATTCGTTATGCCTATTGGGCACGGTCATTCCAGGCGGCTTACCATGAAATCTCCAACACCCTCATCTCTTACGCGACGTTTGCTGATTGCGTTCGTCATTGTTCTGCCGCTCGCCGCCGCCGGGTGGTGGTCTACCCGGCCAAAGCCGATTGCCGTCGTTTTCAAGGAGACCGACCTCGGCAAGGTCGAATCCACCATCGCCAATACCCGCGCCGGGACGGTCGAGGCCTGTCTGCGCACAAAGCTGTCGACCACTCTCGGCGGACGCATCGAGGTGCTGGCGGTGAAGGAGGGGGACAAGGTGAAGAAGGGCCAGCTCCTGATCAAGCTCTGGAACGACGACCAGCAGGCGCAGAGCGCGCTGGCGCTGACCCAGGTGGAGACGGCGCGGCGGCATGTCACGGAAGTATGCACGCTGGCCGCCAACGCCGAACGCGAAGCGCAACGCCAGACCGATCTGCTGGCGAAGCACTTCGTTTCCGGTTCCAAGGAAGAAGCCGCCCGCGCCGAATCCCAGGCCAAGCGGGCCGCCTGCGACGCGGCCAAGGCCGACGTGGCCCAGGCCGAAGCGCGCGTCAAAGTGACCCGTGTCGAGCAGGGGCGCACGGTGCTGTATGCGCCGTTCGACGGCACGGTCGCCAAGATCGTCGGCGAGGTCGGCGAATATTCGACCCCATCGCCGCCCGGCATACCGATGCCGCCGGCCATCGACCTGGTCGACGAATCCTGCCTCTACGTCAAGGCGCCGATGGACGAAGTGGATGCGCCGAAAATCCGGGCCGGCCAGCCGGTGCGCATCCGGCTCGACGCTTTCCCCAAACAGAACTTTGCGGGCCGCATCAAACGCGTGGCACCCTATGTCTCGGCCGTGGAGAAGCAATCGCGCACGGTGGATATCGAAGCCACTTTCGATCATCCGGAAGCGGCCGGCCGGCTGCTGGTCGGCTACAGCGCCGACGTCGAAGTGATCCTGGTGGTGCGCGACAACGTGGTGCGGGTGCCCACTTCCGCGCTGCTCGAAGGCGGCCGGGTGATGGTGGCCAATGCCGACGGCGTGTTGGAAGAGCGCAGGATCAAGACCGGGCTGGCCAACTGGGAATACACCGAAGTGATCGAAGGCCTCGCGGCCGGCGAGCGCGTCGTCACTTCGCTGGAACGCGAGGGGGTGAAGGCCGGCGCCCATGTCGTGGCGGAAGAGAAAACCTCATCGGCGACCAAGTGATCCGGCAACATGATTAGCCATAAAGTTCAGCATGTTCCCCAAGGGGACTTCTTTCAGGGCGTCATTCCGGGGCCGCGAAGCGGAACCCGGAATCCAGAAACGCAACCGAAAATCTTCCTGGATTCCGGGTTCTGCCCTCGCGGGCAGCCCCGGAATGACTACTTTCTTTATTGACCACGATGCTGGCTGAACATCATGGCTAATCAGGTTCGGCGATGAGCATGCGCCCGCCCCAGATCGAACTTGTCGGCATCGAGCGCGTGTTCAAGCTCGGCGACAGCGAAGTGCATGCCCTGCGCCATCTCGATGTGGCCATCGGTGCCGGCGAGTATGTCGCGGTCATGGGGCCTTCGGGTTCCGGAAAGTCCACGCTGCTCAATCTGGTCGGTCTGCTCGACCGTCCCGACGCGGGCGTCTACCGGCTCGAAGGGCGCGACGTGACCACGTTGTCGAGCGAAGAACAGGCACGGGTGCGCAGCGAGCGCATCGGCTTCGTGTTCCAGAGTTTCCACCTGGTGCCGCGCCTCACGGCGGCCGAGAACATCGCCCTGCCGATGACGCTGGCCGGCGTCGACCCCGCGGCGCGTGCTCAGCGGGTGGCCCAGGCGCTCAAGGATTACGGGCTGGAGGAGCGCGCCCACCACCGTCCCGACCAGCTCTCGGGCGGGCAGCGCCAACGCGTCGCCATCGCCCGCGCCACCGTCATGCAGCCGGCCGTGATCCTGGCCGACGAGCCGACCGGCAACCTGGATCGCGCCACCGGCGAGGAGGTCATGCGCCTGCTGGAGCAACTCAACAGCCGGGGCGTGACCTTGATCGTCGTCACCCACGACGCGCAACTCGGCGCCCGCGCCGGACGCCAATTGCTCATGGAAGACGGAAGCAAGACGAAAGACACCGGATCGATAACGCCCCAAGACATCAAGGCCGACCAGCCACGCGGAGTCGGTGATGAGCACCGGCATTGAGTTCTTACCGGGAGCGAGGCCCGGAGACCGACGACCGCACTCGTGATATCGTATTAACGCTGTAGTACCCCGATTCAGTAACCACTATGGAGATGCGCTATGTCTAAATTGATCGCCGTTGTTCTATCCAGCCTATTCGCAACGGGTGTTGCTTTTGCAGAAGCACCTGCCGCAAGCGCCAAGCCGGCTGCACCGGCCGCAGCCACGACGGCCGCGCCTGCGTCCTCTGATTGCGAAGCAAAGGCTACGGGAAAGAATGGCAAGCCGCTTGCAGGCGCTGCCAAGGCAGCATTCATGAAGAAATGCGAAGCTGATGCCAAGGGAAGTACCGGCGCATCGGACTGCGAAGCAAAGGCAGTCAGCAAGGAGGGAAAGCCCCTTGCAGGTGCTGCCAAGGCGGCCGCCATCAAGAAGTGCGAGGGGGAAGCAAAGGGTAAATAGAAATTAAGCCGCGCGCTGTTTTTATCACTGGCGCATCATCCGGTATCGGCGCAGCTTTCGCTCGTCATTACGCCGCACGGGGAGCGACGCTCGGACTTCTCGCGCGACGGGCCGATGTATTGCATAAGCTGGCACGCGAATTACCCGGGAAGCATCGGGTCCTTGTTGCCGATGTCGCCGATGCCGAGGCAATGCGGACCGCCGGCCAGCAATTCATGATGCAGGCGGGTCCACCGGACATCGTAATCGCCAATGCCGGCGTTTCAGTTGGCACGCTGACGGAGGAACGCGACGATCTGGCGGCCTTCCGCCGCGTGATGGATATCAATGTCCTGGGCATGGTGCATACCTTCCATCCCTTCATCGAAACCATGAAGCAACGCGATCAGGGACGCTTGGTCGGTATCGCCTCGGTGGCAGGTATCCGTGGATTTCCTGGCGCCGGCGCCTATTCGGCGTCCAAGGCGGCGGCCATCTCCTACCTCGAAAGCCTGCGCATCGAAATGCGTGGCAGCGGTGTGAAGGTGGTCACCATTGCACCCGGTTACATCGCAACACCGATGACGGCCAGAAACCCCTATCCAATGCCCTTTTTGCGGAATGTCGATGAAGCGGTGCGGAGTTTCACCGACGCCATAGAGAATGGTTCAAGTTACTCCGTGTTTCCCTGGCAAATGGCGGTCGTCGCCAAACTGCTGCGACTCTTGCCCAATCCCTTGTTCGACGCGCTCTTTGCCAATGCGGGGCGCAAGCCGAGGCATCCGATGATCTAATCTTGTCAGGCTGGCCCGGCCCAGCACACACAATACGCCCGCGCTTGTCGGATACGCAAAGATTCACGACGAACCAGTGCTGCTGCCGTCAATACGCCTTGGGTTCGGCGAGTCGATGAAACGCTTCGTGCACTTGGGAAAAAACCGCGTCAATGTCGGTCGGACTCGCCTGGCATTGCGCCTTTAAGGCGGCAATAGTTCCCAGCAGATTTTTCGTGTCGCCGCTCTGGATGTCTCTTGTCAGACTCTCCAGTTTTTGCGCTTGTGCGCATACCTTCTGCGAGCGCTCATTACCTGCATGCGCATGCCATAGCGGCGCAAGCACCTCATGCAAGGCATCGACATCCTTGCTGAATTGGTGCCTGTGGTTTTCATGATTGTTTTCTGCAATAGCGCTACCGGCCAACAGTGTTGCGACAATCGCGACTATAAAGTTCCTACATTTCTTTGGCATGTTTGTTCCCCGGAATATCGGAAGATGTGCGGCGGTGTCACATTGGAATTGTAGTGCGTTTGGTGTCGCCGCTCGAATGTTCATGACTTGCCTGGTAAATAATCAGCGCCTTTAGTCTGAGCGGCAGCGATCAAAAACACGATGGGCCGGGCAGTGCCTAGAGCCGATAAAGAAGGGTCGGGAAAGCGGACGCTCAGGAACGTTCAAGGTCAGAGGCGCTGCGCGATGCTTTATCGCGCAGCGTCCTCTGCACATCCGGGTTAGGCGCCGCGACTCTTACGTTCATCGGAATTCCCGCTTACAGAAAGGCGGTGCTGGATGTCGCGGATGCCGTAACTCATACGTTCCGGCCACCGAGCACCCAAATGCTGATTCAAAAGAACATTGAGCTCCGTGAACCCGATTAGCTCTGTTCGTGAAGTCTCTCGTGCCTCCCGCTTGGCTTGTGAGGTAAAGCTGGATGTCGAAACCACAATGCCTTTATTGGCCTGCATCTTCGATACAACTCCAAGAATTTCTCGGACAGCCGAGACCGGAACTTTCGACTCATATCTTTTGCATTGAATCAGAAGGAACTCCGCTTTCCCTCTCTCTGTGTTTCTTGCAACCACATCAATACCGCCGTCGCGGGTAGCTTTAGTGACGGATACCCGATAGCCCATCTTTTCAAAGAGCAGTGCGACTAAATACTCAAATTCGTATGGCCGTAGGCTGAGAAGCGCTTCGCGAGGGTTCGCGTGATGGAAGTACCGCTGTTGAATTATCGCTTCCGCGTCAGCGAGTCCATGCATTCGACCTTCCGGCATGAAGGTCACATTGGCTACAAAGTACGCATCGAGCGCATCTAGGGCTTTTCGTGGATTATCCGGTAGAAGATCCAAGACCCAAGTTATCCCCTCCCAGGGTTTATGCGTGAAATACATACGTCGAACGAACTCACGGCTTTCCAGAAGTTCATTGAACTCTTCGTTCCCCAGAGCCGATAGGCTTTGAAGCGTTCGAGAATCGGAGCCCAACGTTCCGGACGGAATTAGAAAGCCTCGGAGAATCTGTTTGACTTCCTTTTCAGATCGCGAATGAACAATTGCGAGATATTTGTCGCGATGTGCGTCGGTAGCAAAACTGTAGTCAGCAATCTTGAATGATCTCTTGTGCTCTGGTATTGCGATCTTCTCCAGCCATTCGGCCAGCGACAAGTCTTCGGCCACAATCAACGGGAGATCAGACTGTTTTCGAGGCTTGGGCATGGTTAAGTAGCGGCGCCTAACAGTTATTCAGGCGCAGAAACGTCCGAGTTATTGATAATAATACGGACACGGTCGAGGCCTCTTTAAGATATTGAATGACGTGGAGATTATCCCATCTGGGTCTCCTTATCAATCAACAATCATACGGACAGGGAGGACGGGAGCTAGAGGTGTCAAGCCGAGCAGTCAAATGGTTGCTATGGAGGAGTAATCGCCAACGTCCGCTTCAGGCTGAAAGTGTGAATTCTCACTTGATCCACTGAGCAGCCATTGGCACCAAATTTGGTCTCCTGTGGTTGTATCGCCCCTGTTTTCACTATTGCCCTCGGTGATATGATGAGGCAGTGAGCATTCAAGACTAGAGCATTTCAGCGCTGGGCCAACCATGTTGGCGTGACGGATGGTGCTCTGATAAAAATCCCAGCGTCGCAGCCTTGCGCCTGCTATCGGTAATCGAACGGAAAGGGTTAGAAGTCCTGATTGCAGGACAGTAGTCGCAAAATCAAATTCCTTTCAACCGAAATTGACGAAACTACCGCCATGAGATCCGTCGACCTGATCCGCTTCGCCCGCGACGCGTCTACCGGCAACCCGTTGCGCACTTCGCTGCTGGTGCTGGCGATGGCCATCGGCGTGGCTGCCGTGGTGGTGCTCACGGCACTGGGCGATGGCGCGCGGCGTTACGTGATGAACGAATTCTCCGCCATCGGCAGCAATCTCGTGATCGTCCTGCCGGGCCGTTCGCAGACGGGCGGCTTCAATCCCGCCAACGCCATCACCGGCACGCCGCGCGACCTGACCATCGCCGATGCCCAGGCGGTGCAGCGCGGCAGCGCCGTCCAGCGTCTCGCCCCGGTGGCGGTCGGCACCTCCGAGATCAGTGTCGGCGGCAAACTGCGCGAGGTGCTGGTGGCCGGCACCACTTCCCAATTCGTCGATATCCGGCGGCTTGCCATGGCGCAAGGACGTTTCCTGAGCGCCGAGGATTGGACCAGGGGCATGGCGGAAGCGGTCATCGGCGCCAAGGTGCGCGAGGAAATGTTCGGCGCGGAGCCCGCCGTCGGGCGTCTGGTGCGCATCGGCGACCGGCGCTTCCGCATTGTCGGCGTGCTGGCGGCTGCCGGCCAGGGACTGGGCATGGAGAACGACGAACTGGTGTTCGTGCCGGTGGCGCAGGCGCAGGCCATGTTCAACAGCAACACCCTGTTCCGCATCCTCATCGAAGCCAGAAACCGCGAGGCGATCCCGGCGGCGAAGGAGCAGGCGCTGGCCATTATCAAACAGCGCCACGAAGGCGAAGAGGACGTCACCGTGATCACCCAGGATGCCGTGCTGGCGACTTTCGACAAGCTGCTGGGTACCCTGACCCTGGGCGTGGCGGGCATCGCCGCGATCAGCCTGGCGGTGGCCGGCATCCTGGTCATGAACGTGATGCTGGTCTCGGTCACCCAGCGCACGGCGGAGATCGGCCTGCTCAAGGCTTTGGGCGCCACCGGCCAGGTCATCCAGATGGCATTTCTGACCGAGGCGGCGCTGCTCTCGCTGGCGGGGGCGGCGGTCGGCTATGGCCTCGGTCTGGCGGGCGCCGCGCTGATCCGCCTGCTCTACCCGAGCTTCCCGGCCTTCCCGCCCGACTGGGCGGTGCTCGCCGGGCTTGGCACGGCATTGGGAACAGGCATCCTGTTCGGCGTGGCGCCGGCGCGCCGGGCGGCGGCGCTCGATCCGGTGCAGGCCCTGTCCAGGCGCTGAGCCATGAGGATCGAAGACAGCATCCTGCTCGCCTCGCGCGCCATCGTTGCGCACCGCTTGCGCAGTTTCCTGACGCTGCTCGGTATCGCCATCGGTATTGCGGCGGTGATCCTGCTGACCTCCATCGGCGAAGGCATCCATCGCTTCGTGCTGGCCGAGTTCACCCAGTTCGGCACCAATGTGATCGTCGTCGCGCCGGGCAAGACCAAGACCGCCGGCCCGCATCCCAGTGGCATACCGACTTCGGTGCGGCCGCTGACGCTGGAGGATGCGCGGGCGCTGGAGCACCTGCCGCATATTGCGGCAATGACGCCGGTCGTCTGGGGCAACTCGGAAGTCGGCGGCAACGGCCGCCTGCGGCGGACCACCGTGTATGGCGTCAGCGCGGCGATGCTGCGGGTGTTCAGCATCAAGGTGCGCAGCGGCCAGTTTCTTCCCCCGGAGGAAGGCGACAATGCGCGCGCCTTCATCGTGCTGGGCGCCAAGCTCAAGAACGAATTGTTCGGCGACGGCAACCCGCTGGGCGCGCGGGTGCGCATCCGCAACATGCAGTTTCGCGTGATCGGCGTGCTCGAAGCGAAAGGGCAGCTGCTCGGCATCGACCTCGACGACACCGCCTACATCCCGGCGGCGCGCGCGCTGGAACTTTACAACCGCGACGGGTTGATGGAAATCCATATTTCCTACACCGAAGGCGTAGCGGCGCGGCAGGTCAGCGGCGTCATCAAGAACGCGCTCACGGCGCGCCATGGCCGCGAGGACTTCACCATCACGACGCAGGAGGACATGCTGCGCACGCTGTCGAAGATCCTCGACATCCTGACCATGGCGGTCGGCGCCCTGGGCAGCATCTCGCTCTTGGTCGGCGGGGTCGGCATCGTTACCATCATGACCATCGCCGTTACCGAGCGTACCGGCGAAATCGGCCTGCTGGTGGCGCTCGGCGCCCAGCGCAAGACCATCCTCGGCATCTTCCTCGGCGAAGCGATGGCGCTGTCCGCGGTCGGCGGCATCTTCGGCTTGGTCATCGGCGTCGGTGCGGCGCAACTGATCCACCTCGTGGTGCCGGCCCTGCCGGTGCATACGCCGGTCGTGTTTGTCGTGCTCGCCGAAGCCGTCGCCATCAGCATCGGCTTGCTCGCCGGCGTGCTGCCGGCGCGCCGTGCGGCGGGGCTGAATGCGGTGGAAGCGTTGCGGGCGGAGTGATCAGGAACGCGACCAATCGTCGGACAAGCGTTCTGCTTGTTCCAGAACCAACTGAATCGCTTCTTCCTGCATGTCGGGTGGGTACTTGTAACGGCGCAGGGTGATGCGCACGAGATTGCGCAGGCGGGCGCGAATGCTGTCGCGCTTCTGCCAGTCCACAGTGGTACTGTTGCGCAGCTTCTCGGTGATTTCCACCGCGATCTTCTTTAACGTATCGTCGCCCAGTTCGCGTACCGCGCTCTCGTTGTCTGCCAGGGCATCGAAAAATGCCAACTCCGATTCGTTGAGTCCCAGCGCATCGCCGCGCTGGGCGGCGGCACGGAACTCCTTGGCCATCTCAATGAGCTCTTCGATCACCTGGGCGCTTTCGATGGCGCGGCTACGGTAGCGGTTCAAGGCCGCCAATAGGCGCTCGCTGAACTTGCGTTCCAGCACTACGTTGGTCCGGGCGCGGGACTTCACCTGGTCGTTGAGCAGTTTCTGCAACAGTTCAATGGCGAAATTGCGCTGGGGCAGCTGGCGCACTTCTTCCAGGAAGGCGTCCGACAGGATGCCGATGTCCGGCCGGTCTAGGCCGGCCAGCTTGAAGATGTCCTCCACACCCTGGGCCACCACGGCGTTGTCGAGGATCTGCTTGAGCACCGCGTTCTTGCGGTCTTCGGAGAGCTTCTTGTCGGACTCGGTGGCTTTGGCGATCACCGCCTTGATCGCCTGGAAGAAGGCGATTTCTTCGCGCAGGACAATAGCATCGTCGAGCGTGCCGCACAGCGAGAAGGCCTTGGTGATGGCCAGCACCGCGTTGGCCCAGCGCTTCTTGCCGTCCTCCAGCCCGAGCACGAAGTTGACCGCTGGCAGCAGCAACACGGCGGCTTTCGTCCGGTAGGCGTTGAAGTCGAAGCCGTGCAGCAGGCCGCGGGCCACGTCCATCAGTTCCTTGAGCTTGGCGAGGGCCTCGGCGGCATCCAGGGCCGGCTGGCCCTTGCCCTTGCTCTCGGTATAGGTGCGCAGCGCCTTGCGCAGCTCGGCGGCAATGCCGATGTAATCCACCACCAGGCCGCCTTCCTTGTCGCGGAAGACACGGTTCACACGGGCGATGGCCTGCATCAGGTTGTGGTCGCGCATCGGCTTGTCCACGTACATGGTGTGCAGGCAGGGCACGTCGAAGCCGGTGAGCCACATGTCGCGCACGATCACCAGCTTCAACGGGTCGGCGGCATCCTTGAAACGCTTCTCCAGCAGCTTCTTGGTCGTGGTGTTGTAGATGTGGGGCTGCAACAGCGCGCTGTCGGCCGCCGAGCCGGTCATCACCACCTTGATCGTGCCCTGCGCCGGGTCGTCGCTGTGCCACGCAGGCCGCAGCTTGACGAGGGCATCGTAGAGCCGCACGCAGATTTCCCGGCTCATGGCCACGATCATGGCCTTGCCTTCCACCACGCCGTTGCGCGCTTCGAAGTGCTGCACGATGTCGACGGCCACCTGGTCGATGCGCGGCTGGGCGCCCACCAGCTTTTCCAGGGCCGCCCACTTGGTCTTGGCTGCCTCCTTCAGGGCCGCGTCTTCCTCATCCTCGAACACCTCCTCCACATCGGCGTTGAGCTGCTCCATCTCGGCCGGATTGAGGTCCAGCTTGGCCAGGCGGCTTTCGTAGAAGATCGGTACCGTGGCGCCGTCGTCCACCGCGTCCTGGATGTCGTAGATGCTGACGTAGTCGCCGAAGACGGCGCGGGTGTCCTTGTCGGCGCCTTCCACCGGCGTGCCGGTGAAGCCGACGAAAGTGGCGTTCTTCAGTGCATCGCGCAGGTGCTTGGCGAAGCCGTATTTGTACTGGCCGGTCTTCTTGTCCAGCACGGCGCGGAAGCCATACTGGGAGCGGTGCGCCTCGTCGGCGATGACGACGATGTTGGTGCGATCCGAGAGCAGCGGGAATTGTTCCTCTCCCGGCTCCGGCGCGAACTTCTGCACCGTGGTGAAAATGATGCCGCCCGAAGGCCGGTCCGCCAGCAACGCGCGCAGCTCGTCGCGGTTGGTAGCCTGTTGCGGCGTCTCGCGCAGCAGCGAGCGCACGCCGACGAAGGTCTGGAACAACTGGCCGTCCAGGTCGTTGCGGTCCGTGACCACCACCAGCGTCGGGTTCTGCATCTGCGGATGCTGCATCAGCTTGGCGGCGAAGCAGACCATGGAAATGCTCTTGCCAGAACCCTGGGTGTGCCAGACGATGCCGCCCATGCGCGAGCCGGGCTTCACGCGATCGGCATAAGTGGCCCACTGCTCCTGTACCGTACTGGCCGCCGGCTGAGTCGCCGCGATCACCGCCGCCTTGACCGCGGCGCGCACGGCATGGAACTGGTGATAGCCGGCGATCTTCTTCACCACCTGGCCGTCCGCCGTCTCGAACAGCACAAAGTAGCGCAGGTAATCGAGCAGCAGCTCCGGCGCGAAGAAACCGCGCACCGCCTTCTCCAGCTCGAACTCCAGCAGAGGCCGGTCGTTTTCATTCTTCACCGTGCGCCAGGGCAGGAAGCGCTCGCGGCTGGCGGTCAGCGAACCGATGCGGGCGTGGAGGCCGTCGGAAATCACCAGCGCCTCATTTGTGACGAAGAGGTCGGCGATCTCCTCCTTGTAGGTCTGCAACTGGTTGTAGGCGGCCCAGATGTCTGCCTGCTGGTTGGCCGGGTTCTTGAGTTCGATCACCGCCACCGGCAGGCCGTTGATGAAGCACACCAGATCGGGCCGGCGCGGCTGCTTGCTGCCCTGCACGGTGAATTGGTTTACCACCACGAACCGGTTGCGCTCCGGGTGCTCGAAGTCGATCACCTGCACCCGGTCGCCGCGCTTCTCGCCGTCGATTTCCACCTCCACCGGCACCCCGGCGATCAGGGCTTCGTGGAAGGCTCGGTTGCTCAGGATCAGCGAGGGGTGGTCGGGCTTGGCGAGCTGGAGGGCCACTTCATCGAGGGTGGCTTCGGGAATCGTTGGGTTGAGGCGATGCAGGGCGGCGCGGAGATGGTTGGGCAGGAGAACCTGGCGGTAGTCGCTGCGCTCCGGGGTGTCGCTGTCGGGCGCGATATCGGGACCGTGGAGGTAGTCCCAGCTAGCATCCTGGAACCAGGTTAGGGCGAGTTGTTCGAGGTCGTCTTCAGTCATGCCCGGCCATCCTGAAAATCAGTGCTTGAATAATGAGCAGGTAGAACCGACAATGCGCCCCATAGATTTCGGATTGGGGATTCCCGGTCGGTCGCAGGCCTTGGTGGATGCACCGGGGCCTGTTGCTTTTTGGGGGGCGATTCCTCAAGGAAAACACTTAAGTCCCATCCGTTGCAGCATGCTCATCTTCGTTCGCTGATTCGCAAAGAACTTTCATGTTCGCAAAATGCTCTGGATCGAGATGCTGGATAAGCGCCAAAACGTCTCTCAGAATCTGTGGCGTTTCATGCAGAATCGATAGATCGTGCGACGGCTCCGCGATCAGTCCGTGATGAGAATACGTGTTAATGAAACGGATGATTCTCGCTTTCTTGGCTTCATCGAACTGAATTGCCTGTAGCTGTTGGTGTAACTCTCCAGCTCGTTCCGGTTGTTTAAAGGCTAAGACCGCTTCCAGCAGGCGGCGTGAACTATTTGGTAGTGCGTAAAACTGATTGAGCGGCGTGTCGTCCGGGAATTCACTCGCTTCAAATACAGTCTGGAACAAATGGTGGTATTCGGATTCAAATCGGTGCAGCAAGTCGTCGAGTACCCGCAATGATGCTCTTCGTTCTCCGGCGGGTGCGTCTGTACGCAGCATGTAGAAGCGGACATCTTTCAGCTTCTGAAGATCAGGGCGTTTGGTTCCTCGTATGTTGTCGATATGATTGAACCAATTTTTGACTTGACGAAAGAAAGTGAAGTTGTGGGTCAACACAAAGAGCTGCTGGGCCTGTTGAATTCTTGCCTTCATGAAGCCAAAGGCACAGTAGAGCGAATTTGCGTCCAGGCTTGAGACAGGGTCGTCAATCACAACAACTCCATGCCGTAAGTCGAACCCCGTATCTTGTAACGACTTAAGGAAATACATGAAGGCGATTGCTGTCCGCTCGCCCTCACTCAAATTCAATGCTGGTTGCCCGTTCCGAGTGATTGAGTATCCGGTATCCTTCGTTTCAAAGCGGAGTTCATCGCGCCCCAAGTATGTCCGCATGTCTTCGTTGAGTTCTGCCGCTGCCGGCTGGTGTCGGCGAATCGTGCGTTCCAACTCAGTGATCTTTGCAGCCAATTCCCGTTTTGCTTTCTCCGCCTGGGAGGCCGAGTTGCTGGCCTTGGCAACGCGCTCCGACTTGGCGCGATAGTCCTCCAATACTTCTATGACCGCATCCTCCTCCAGTGCTTGCCGAGCCGACTTCAGTTCGTCTACAAATCGATCAGATTGTTTGTTGTGATCTCCTATCAACTGGCAAGCGCGGTCAAAGGAAGTCTTGCCGACCACAGCGCTTATTCCTGTCCCCGCGGCAAGAAGAACCTGAAAGAATTTCTCCCATCCGCCCGCCGGGGAATCGCTGGGCGCCAAGTTGGTGAAGAACGTCATCAAGTCCAGGTTACGGAAGGGCTCGCCTTTCTTTGCCATTAAGGCACGACGCACCACTGCCAAAAGGCTTCCGACCAAGCCGGATTGCCGATTCATTGTCACTACGGATTGTTCATATTCCGATATCAAATGCGAATAGAGCAGGTTCTTGTCTGGCACCTGGATGGCTTTTACGGATACTTGGTATCCATCAACTTCGGTAATGAGGTTGGACAACTCGCTTTGAAGCCGCTGGTATTGGTCGTTGAAGTGACCCTCAAGCTGCGCAACCCGCGTCGCGGATAACGGTTGCGCACAGAATCGACAAACGTCCGTTGTGTTCCCGCCACGATGAAGCCCAAGACCTTGTTCCACCCAACTGGACAGCTCGGGATTGCTCACCAGCTCTGCTAGCGAATTCGAAACGATGGACTGACTCAAGGCGTCTCCGACCCGACGAACAAAATCAGCGAAGTTTGGATATGCTGCCGTAGGAATCGGAATCTTGGCACGGGCAGATTCTCCCTTGATCGCCAAGTGACGCTTCTTGTCTTCAGTGGACAATCTGGCTCCGCCGCCGCTACCAAGCAACCGTTCTACAGTCCGTTTGAATAGGGCAGAGTTGTAGTTGTTATATGGCCCCCCACCCGGCGCCGTTAGAAGGTTCTTGATAGCTTTGGCTTGGTCGGAACAGAATCGTTCCAGATCAGACTCGCTGTCTCGCTTTTCTGTCTGCGAGACGGCAATCGCTAACAGATTGTCTTGTTGGTCCGTCTTCAGCTTCTCGATTTTCTTTTGGGTTTCGATGCTGTCCTCGCCCAAGTAGTAGACGGGTGGGAGTTCTTCGCCCGCAAGTTCGAAGACATTGCGATTTACTGCATCACGGTTGAATACTCGAACTTGGGGTAATGCTGCCGTAGGAATGGCGTCTTGAGTTACTGATCGGCCGTCGACGACGACCGTAACCTCACCTTCATCGACTGCCGTCCTATTTTGAAGGTGTCGAAAGAGGTTTGAAAGCGTGGTCTTGCCTGAGCCGTTCCATCCGTAAATCAAATTGAATTTGCCAAAGTCGGGCAACCCGGTTGCAGGCCAAGAAAAGTCACGAAAGATACGGTGATTCCTGATCCTCTGAAACCGAGTGATTTGCATCACGCCGCCTCGACTTGTGTGTGAGGTTTTGCGGTGGCTATCTGACCGGATAGCAAGCGAGGGAGCAGTTCGTCGCGAATCTTCGCGAGCGTAGCTGATTGCTTCTCAACTGAGGACGCGTGGTCGAACAGCGATTTCGTCGCCAGGTCGTATGTACGCAATACCGCCACCGGAGGAGCGGCAACCCGGATTGCCTTGACACTGGTAGTCGGTTGGGCGATTGCCGGTACTCCCACTTGGCTGGTATTGGCCAGAAGCGCTTGTTGCCCAATTGGCGAGCGAAGGAACTCATAGAGATAGCGGCCAGATACGATCTTCGAACGGGCTGACAAGACCATTTGCGATTGCGAGACTACATATCTCGGATAGCGGCTGTCGCTCGGAATCAATCCGACTTGCCCAAGAGTGCCCCGGTGAGTTATGACGATGTTGCCTGGCCGGGCATTTGAATTACGGAGTTGGTCTGCTTTTTCTTCAGTCAGGAAGACGAAGCGGTCATCGACGAATCCATCCGTCAAATTGCCTCCACGTATTATCGGAACACCAGTCGGCACAAAGTTACTTGTCTTGATGTTCGAGCCAAACGGCCCCATCGCTACCCGATCACATAGCTCTTCGACAGATCGAACCAGCCACCCCTTTGGAATCTCACCAAGCTCGGAATCTTGAAAGCTGTCGGGGAACAGCGCAAGGAGATCGGGGGTGAGGCCGAGACGGAGGCAGATGGATTCGGGAGACTCGCCGCTGGCCTTGGCTCGGACGGGATCGAAGTCGACGAACCAGGACTTGAAAATCGCCCGCGCCATGGCCTCCAGGGTTTCGTTCATGCGGCGGTTCAGTTCGATCTTGTCGTCGAGGGTGCCGAGGATGTGGGCGATGGCGCGTTGCTCACCTAGGCCTGGAAGCGTGATGGGAAAATCAGGAAAATCCTTCAGTGGAATTCGATCGACAGTGCTGCCGTGCACCGTGCGGCTCTGCAGGAACTCCTGGTAATTGGGGCTCAAGTACTGATACAGGAAGAAGCGAGGGTCAAGCTTGTCTGCTACAGGACGAACCAAGCCCATCCTGCGCCCTAGACAGCAACGTAGTGTAGGCGGAATCAATGCAGCCTGTCCAAGACGAGTCTCATAGGAAAAAACAACGTCGCCTGCGGTAGGTTGCACGCGCCGCGTCCATTGAACAAAGTCTTCCTCAGATACGCGCTCTGACTCAGACAGATTTAGGCGACCATTGTCGAGACTGCTGATCCCGAGAAAAATCGGCCCAGAGTCTACTTTGGTTGGGGTGGCGTGAGGACCGTCAAATACGTCGGCGACGTCCCCAATTCTCACGGATTGCCACTCACTCATCCCCGCCCCCCAACTCCTCCACCGCCTTATGCAGGAAGGCGGCGATCTCCTCCTTGCCCGGCAGTTGCACCTGGTAGCGGGAGACGAACAGGGTGTTGCTCATGCCGGCCAGGGCGTACTCCACCAGTTCCTCGTTCTTGCGCGTACAGAGCAGGATGCCCACCGGCGGCTGGTCGCCGTCGGCCATCTCGTTCTTCTGGTAGTAGCCGACGTAGCTGTTGAGCTGGCCCAGGTGTTCGTGCTTGAAGGCGTCGTTCTTCAGCTCGATCAGCACATGACACTTGAGGATGCGGTGGTAGAAGACCAGGTCCACGAAGAAATGCTCGCCACCGATCAGCAGGCGCTTTTGCCGGGCCTCGAAGCAGAAGCCGTGGCCGAGTTCGAGCAGGAAGTCTTGCAGCTTGTCGAGCAGAGCGTCTTCAAGGTGGCCTTCACTCATCACCTCTCGAGGCTTGAGGCCGAGGAATTCGAAGACGTAGGGGTCGCGGATGATCTGCCGGTTGGCGATGGTTTCGGCCCCGGCATGGGCCAGTTGGGCCAGGGTGGTCTTGTCGGTGGACAGGCCGGTGCGCTGGTAATACTGGCTGGCGATCTGGCGCTTGAGTTCGCGCACTGACCAGTTGCCGCGCAGGGTTTCGACCTCGTAGAAGCGGCGCTGGAGCGAATCATCGAGGTCGACCAATTCCTCGATGTGGCTGTAGGAGAGGCGGGTGAGCAGTTGCAGGGCGTCGTCGCCGGATTGTGGGGACGCCGTCCCCACTTTCTCTTTCTGATATTCGGGCGGCGGTTGCAGCGCGGCGAATTGTGGGGACAGCGTCCGCACTATCTGCGGATAGAGGCGATAGAAGCGCAAGTAGCGGTAGAGCTGGCGGCGGTCGCAGTTGCTGACCTTGGCGGCGGTGAGCTGTTCGGCCAGCTTGTGGAGCAGCTTGTCGCCATAAGCGGCCCGGTCGGTGTCCTGGAGTTCGTAGTGGTGGATGTGGGCGCCGATCAGCCAGTTACGGAAGGTGAGGCTGATGTTGACGGCCTTGACCGCCTGGACGGCGCATTGTTCATGCACTTCGCGGATGGCCGCTACCAGGGCCGGGAAGCCCGTGGCCACCGGCTTGGCTTTCCTCGGGGTGAACTTTTTCGGCGTCATCATGGCTTGGAGGTTGTGCAACAGATCATTGCACAAGTGCGTGGATCAGAATTCATAACCCAGCCCCGCCAGGTTCTTGCGGATTTCCGCCTCCAGCCGGGCGCTCTCGGCGAACTGGTCTTTCAGAGTGGTGGTAAGCCGCGCCATCTTGTCCTCGAAGGCTTCGCCGTCCTCCACTTGCGCGGCAGCGCCGACATAGCGGCCGGGGGTGAGGACGTAATCGCTCTTGCGGATGTCGATGAGGCTGGCGGCCTTGCAGAAGCCGGCTTCGTCGACGTAGCCGGCGCCTTTCTTCCAGGTGTGGAAGGTATTCGCCACCTTGGCGATGTCTTCGCTCTTGAAGTCGCGCAGGACGCGGTCCTTCATGTAGCCGAGGTTGCGGACGTCGATGAACAGGGTTTCGCCCTTGCGATTGCGCGTTCCGTTGCGTTCGGCCTTGCTGCGGGTGAGGAACCAGATGCAGGCAGGTATCTGGGTATTGGTGAAAAGCTGGCCAGGCAGGGCGACCATGCATTCGACGAGGTCGGCTTCGATCAGGGCTTTGCGAATTTCGCCTTCGTTGTTGGTGTTGCTGCTCATGGAGCCGTTGGCCAGCAGCAGGGCCATGCTGCCGTGGGGCGCCAGGTGGTGGATCATGTGCTGCATCCAGGCGAAGTTGGCGTTGTTGGCCGGGGGCACGCCGTACTTCCAGCGCCGGTCGTCGTCCTTCACGCCTTCGTTCCACTCCTTCATGTTGAACGGCGGATTGGCCATGATGAAGTCGGCGCGCAGGTCGGGGTGCTGAGGCTTGGTGTAGGTACTGGCCGGCTCCTTGCCGAAGTCGAAGTCCATGCCGCGGATGGCCATGTTCATCGAGGCCAGGCGCCAGGTGGTAGGGTTGGCTTCCTGTCCATAGATGGAGAGCTGGCCGAGCTTGCCGCCGTGCTCCAGCACGAAGCGCTCGCTTTGGACGAAGAAGCCGCCGGAGCCGCAGCAGGGGTCGTACACCCGCCCCTGGTAGGGTTCGAGCATTTCGACGATCAGGCCGACGATGCTCTTGGGCGTGTAGAACTCGCCGCCGCGCTTGCCGGCGGCAATCGAAAACTCGCCGAGAAAGTACTCGTAGACGTGGCCGAGAATGTCCTTGGCGTGCAGGGACTCGTGCCGGAAGGGAACGGTGGCCAGCAGATCGATGAGGCCGGGCAGCGCCACGTCGATGCGCCAGCGGGCGTAGCTTTTGTCGAGCACGTTCTTGAGCTTGGGGTTCTCCTTCTCGACGGCGTCGAGGGCGTCGTCAAGCAGGCGGCCGATGCCGGCGAACTTGTATTCATAGCTCTTACCGTTCTTGACTTCGAGCTTGGTGCCGATGGCTACCTTGGCGTTGGCCTTGAGGAAGTCCCAGCGGGCCAGGGCCGGCACCCAGAAGATGTTCTTTTCGGTGTAGTAGTCGCGGGCTTCAAGTTCCTGTTCGATTAGATCGGCGCCTTCGGGGCCCAGGTAGTAATCGTTGGCGGGATCGATGAAGGCGGCCTTGAGTTCCTCGCGGCGTTCCTTGAAGGCGTCGGAGACGTACTTGAGGAAGACCAGGCCCAGCACGACGTGCATGTAGTCGCCGGGGTTGAGGTTGGCTCGGAGCTTGTCGGCCGCGGCCCAGAGTCGCTTGTCGAGGTCATTGAGGAACTGCTGCTCTTCTTGTTTCATCACGCTTCGCTGTAACCCTGTGGCTGCATCCGCTGTGGAATGTCGTTATCATCTCACATGCCAAAAGGCTAGGCCAGCGCTACAACGTGTGGGTGCGGTCGCCGCGCGCAAAGCCAAGCAGCGGCTCCTTGAGGCCACGCCCGAAAGCGATGACCTTGAATTTTTCGCCCATCTCGTTGGGCGAAATCAGCTTGCCGACATTGCCCGCCTCGCGCAGATAGTCCTGGCCGGTCTTGTCGGTCAGGCGGTCGAGTATCCCGGTGATGCCACAGTTGAACAGGAACTGCGCCTGGCCGGTGTAGCCGAGCACCTCCAGGCCGGTGTCGAAACCGGCTTCGGCGATCGCGGTGAAATCGACGTGCGCGGTGATGTCGTTGAGGCCCGGCCACCACAGCGGGTCAGCATGGGCATGATGGCGGTAATGGCACATCAGGGTGCCGTGGCTGCGGTCTGGATGGTAGTACTCGGCTTGCGGGAAGCCGTAGTCGATCAGCAGCAGCGCGCCTTGCGTCAGGATGCGGCCCCATTCGGCGACCCAGGCGCGCGCTGCGAGGCCGATCTCCGTGACGAAGGGCGGTGCGACGGGCAGCGCCTGCGCCGCTTGCAGCACGGCGCCCTGCGCCGGACGGGCTTGCCAGGCGAAGCCGCCGTTCTCGCCGAGGACCACGCCGCGCTCAAGCACGACAGGTCCGGCGGCCGTGCCGGCATGCCATTCGACCAATGCCAACGGCATGGCATCGAGCACTTCGTTGCCCAGCACCAGGCCGCCAAACGCCGCAGGCAGCCGGTCGAGCCAGCTCACGCGCGCGGCCAGATGCGGTGCGCGTGCCGCCAAGGTTTCCTGCTGGCGCGCGCGCAGCTCGCCGGAGAGTTCGAGGATCAGGTAGCAGTCCGGCAGGCTGCCGAGCCGTTCCAGCTCCAGCAGCAGTTCGGCGGCCAGGATGCCGCTGCCGGCGCCGGCTTCGAGGATTTGTGCGCTTGAGTCCGTCATGATCTGCGCCGCCTGCACGGCCAGCGCATGGGCGAACAGCGGCGTCAATTCCGGTGCGGTGACGAAGTCGCCGGCGGCGCCGAACTTGCGCGTGCCGCCGCTGTAATAGCCCAGTCCCGGCGTGTACAACGCCAGCTCCATGTAGCGGCTGAAAGGCATCCAGCCGCCCGCCGCGGCGATCTCCGCGGCGATGCGGCGGCACAGCGCGAAACTCGCGGCGCGCTGCGCTTCCGAGGGTTCTGGCAAGGACAGGTTCATTGCGGCGGAATTGGTGATGAGGCGCGCATTGTGCCATGATGCTCGCCGTCAAAATACGTGGGTGGATGGAATGGAAGCGGAAATGGATTTCGCGCGGCGCTTCGGCGGCGTCGCCCGGCTCTACGGCGCACCGGCGCTGGCGCGCTTCGCGGCGAGCCACGTCTGCGTCGTCGGCATCGGCGGCGTCGGTTCCTGGGCGGCCGAGGCGCTGGCACGCTCGGGCATAGGTCGCATCAGCCTCATCGATCTCGACCACGTCGCCGAGTCGAATACCAATCGGCAGATCCATGCGCTGGAGGGCGAATTCGGCAAGGCCAAGGTGCAGGCGATGGCGCAGCGCATCCGCGCCATCAATCCCGCCTGCCAGGTGGCCGAGATCGAGGAGTTCGTCGCGCCCGATAACGTCTCGCAACTGCTGCCGCCCTGCGATGCCGTGCTCGATGCGATCGACAGCGTGCGCGCCAAGGCGGCGCTGATCGCCCATTGCCGCGATGCCGGCATCATGATCGTCACCACTGGCGGCGCCGGCGGACGACGCGATCCCACGCGCATCCGCATCGCCGACCTGGCGCGCACCCAGCAGGATGCGCTGGCCGCCAGCCTGCGCGCGCGGCTGCGCAAAGAGCACGGGTTCCCGCGCGACCCGAAACAGAATTTCGGCGTCGCCTGCGCGTTCTCCGACGAACCCATCGTTCGCCCGGCCAGCGCTGCGCCGGCGTGCGATATCGACGAGACCCATGGCAACGCGGTGCCGCAAGGATTGAACTGCGCCGGCTACGGTTCGGCCGTGACGGTGACGGCTGGCTTCGGTCTGGCCGCCGCCGCTTGCGTGCTGGATCGGCTGGCGCTTGGTTAGCCTGTAGCTTGTAGCCTGTATACTTGCGGAATGAATGCAACCTCAGAAGCGCCGGCCGTTCTGATCACCGGTGCCGCCAGGCGGGTCGGGGCGGAAATTGCGCGGACTCTGCATGCCGCAGGCGCCCGATTGGTGCTGCATTACCGGACTTCCGCCGTCGAGGCGGAATCTCTGGCGGCGGAACTGAACGCCAGCCGCCCGGGGTCGGTCGTCAGCGCGGCAGCCGATCTTTGCGACAGCGCAAGACTGCCGTGGCTGGCGTCGGTTGCCGTGGAAGAATTCGGCCGGCTCGATGCCCTGGTGAACAGCGCTTCCGCGTTCTATGCCACGCCCATGGGCAGCATCGACGCGGCGGCCTGGGACGACTTGATCGGCAGCAACCTGAAAGGGCCGCTGTTTCTGTGCCAGGCCGCCGCGCCGCATCTCAAGGCGGTGCATGGCGCCATCGTCAATATCACCGACATCCATGCCGAGCGTCCCATGCAGAACTACTCGCTGTACTGCATCGCCAAAGCCGGCCTGCTTGGCCTGACGCGTGCCCTGGCGGTGGAACTGGCGCCGCAGGTGCGGGTCAATGCGGTGGCGCCGGGGCCGGTCCAATGGCCGGAAGGCAAGGCCGCCGCCGACTTCAATGCGGCCGCACGACGCGCTATCGTGGCCCGCACCCTCTTGCAGCGGGAAGGGTCGCCTGCCGATATCGCCCGGACGGTGCGTTTCCTGTTGTTCGAGGCAGGCTATATCACGGGCCAGACGATCAATGTCGACGGTGGCCGCAGCGCTTATTTGTGAAACCATGAACCATGAAGCCATGAACGCTCCCCTTGAAACCGTGCCCAGTGCCACCCGACTGGAAAAACTCCGCCGCGAGGAAAACAAGCTGGCCAAGCGCTTGCGCCGCCATGTCGGCCAGGCCATCGCCGATTACCGCATGATCGAAAACGGCGACCGCGTCATGGTCTGCCTTTCCGGCGGCAAGGACTCCTTCGGACTGCTGGATATCCTGCTTTATCTGCGCGAGCATGCGCCCGTGGATTTCCAGGTCATTGCCGTCAATCTCGACCAGAAGCAGCCCGGCTTTCCCGCCGAGGTGCTGCCGAATTACCTGCGGGAAATCGGCGTGCCTTTCCATATCGAAGAGCAGGATACCTATTCCATCGTCAAGCGCGTGGTGCCCGAAGGCAAGACGACTTGCGCGCTCTGTTCGCGCTTGCGCCGCGGCGTGCTCTATCGCGTGGCAGGCGAACTCGGCGCTACCAAGATCGCCCTCGGCCACCACCGCGACGACCTCCTGGAAACGCTGTTCTTGAACATGTTCTTCGCCGGCAAGCTGAAGGCCATGCCGCCGAAGCTGGTCACCGACGACGGCAAGCACATCGTTGTTCGTCCGCTGGCCTATTGCCGCGAAAGGGATCTCGCCGCGTGGGCCGAAGTGCGGCATTTTCCCATCATCCCCTGCGATTTGTGCGGCAGCCAGCAGCAGCTCCAGCGCAAGCAGATCAAGCAAATGCTGCAAGAGTGGGAGAAACGTTTTCCCGGCCGCATCGAGAATCTGTTCCGCAGCGTGCAGAACGTCGTGCCTTCGCATCTGGCGGACCGCCACCTGTATGATTTCGCCGGGCTGCGTCCGAGCGGAAAGCCCGATCCGGAAGGGGATCGCGCTTTCGATCCCGAGGAATTCGCCAGCAGCGCCGTGCCCATTTTCCCCGAATCCGAATAGAGAATATTTCCGTGCTTGCAGACACAGGAAGCCAAGACCGCATGGTGCGCAGTTTGCGATGGGAAGACGGAAATCTGGTCCTCCTCGATCAAACCCGTTTGCCCGCCGAGATTGTCGAGACCCGCCAGGAGACCATCGAACAGGTCTGGGAATCCATCAAACTGCTCAGGGTGCGCGGTGCGCCCGCCATCGGGGTGGCCGCCGCCTATGGGCTGCTGGTCGGGCTGAAAGCCTTCAGGAATTTTCCGCTGGCCGAGTTTCTCGCGAAGCTCGAGGAACAGGCTGCATATTTGAATTCGTCCCGACCCACCGCGGTCAATCTCAGCTGGTCGCTCCGGCGCATGGCCGATTTCGCGGCACGCCGGCTCGATTGGCTCGACAATGCCGCGCAACTCTATGATCAACTGGTCGGCGAAGCGATCCGCATCCACCAGGAGGACAAGGCGATCTGCCAAGCCATCGGTGAGAACGGCCTGGCCTTGATCCGCGAGGGAACGGGCGTGCTGACCCATTGCAACGCCGGAGCGCTCGCCACTTCTGAGCTGGGCACGGCCACGGCGCCGCTCTACCTGGCCCATGCGCGTGGCATGCGCTTCAGGGTCTACGCCGACGAGACGCGCCCGCTGCTGCAAGGAGCCCGCCTCACGGCCTGGGAATTGCAACGCGCCGGACTGGATGTGACCTTGATCTGCGACAACATGGCGGCATCCGTCATGTCCAAGGGGCTCGTGGATATTTGTATCGTCGGCTGCGATCGCGTCGCGGCCAACGGCGATACGGCGAACAAGATCGGCACCCTGGGCGTGGCCATCATCGCCCGGCATTTCGACATTCCTTTCTATGTCGCCTGTCCTTCGTCGACCGTTGATCTGGCAACCTGCGACGGAGACGGGATCGTGATCGAGGAGCGCGAAGCGGATGAAGTCCTATCCTGCGGCGCGCACAGAATCGGCCCGGAGGGGGCGAAAGTGCGCAATCCGGCCTTTGACGTGACGCCGCACCGGCTGATTGCGGGTTTCATTACCGAACGCGGTATCCTCAGGCCACCCTACGTCGATAGCCTCGCGCGCAATTTCGGCTAGGTGCTAGGTGTTTGGTTCCGTAGTCCCGCGTGCGATGCCGGGGCGGCGGACTTGCCACGGCGGTGGAACAAGGCGGCCACCGCGCATTGGGAAAGAGGCTGGATCAGCCCGCCGATGTCCGCTGCGTCAAGGCAGCGCTCTCGACCCAGCGCTTAATGCGATTGGCATCGCCGATGCGGGTCATCTTGCCCAATGAGTCGAGCAACACGATGATGGTCGGTTTGTTGTTGAGCCAGGCCTGCATGACCAGGCACTTGCCTGCCTCGCTGATGTAGCCGGTCTTGGACAGGCCGATATCCCATGAAGCGCTTTTTACCAGGCTGTTGGTGTTGTGGAATGCCTGGGTTCGACCGGCTATCCTCACCTCATATTCGGAGGTGGTGGTGAAATCGCGTATCAGCGGATACTGGTGCGCAGCGGCCACCATCTTGACCAGGTCGCGCGCGCTGGAAACATTGGCGGCGGTGAGGCCGGTCGGGTCCGAGAATTGCGTGTCCTGCAGGCCCAGTTCCTGTGCCTTGCGGTTCATCGCCAGGATGAAGGCGGCGCGGCCGCCCGGATAATGGCTCGACAAACAGGATGCGGCGCGGTTCTCGGAGGACATCAAGGCAAGCCGGAGCATCTCCTCGCGAGTCAGCTGTGTGCCGACCTTGAGGCGCGAGTGGGTGCCTTTCAGGAAATCCACGTCATCTTCGCCGATGATCAGCGTCTCGTCCAGGTTGGGGCTGGCATCCAGCGCGACCATTGCGGTCATGAGTTTTGTGATGGAGGCGATCGGCAACACGGCACCGGCGTTTTTCTCGAACAAAACCGCACCGGTGGACTGATCCAGCACCAGTGCCGAAGCGGATTGCACCATCAGGTTCGCGGTTTCCTGCATGGCGGCTTGGCTGACGCGCTTCTTCGCATGTGGCCTGGCATGCTTATGCTTTTTGATCGTCGCCGTCCTTTGCCCCGCTTCCGCGCTGTTTGGGACAAAGACCACGCTTAGAGCGAACAGCGCTAGCAGGTAGATCGTGGCTTTAGTCATTTTGTATTCGAGTCCCCAGCCTGTGGATTTACCGATATTCGCGACAGTTTAGCAGCGGATCGCCTTGCCGGCAATAGTAAATAACGGCACTCGACCCAAATAATTAAGCAGTTGCCTTGCTTTATTAATCCGATACCTGAAGAAACGCCAGCACCTCTTCGCGTCGCTGCCACGTGTCGTGGTAACCCAGATCGATCAGGGCTCGCGTATAGGGAGGTTCAAACAGCAGGTAACTGGTCAGCGCGCCCCCATGCTTATTCATCGCGCCGATGTTGCCGAGCAATGCCCGCACCGGCCAGGGCAGGCTTTGCGCATGTTGGGCGGCGATATGGTCGAGACGCTCCGAGGGGGCGATCACCAGCACATCGATCTTCTGCAAGGATAAGCCATGCTCGTGCCGGACCTGTTCGGGGATCAGGCTCACGGTCGTATTGATGCGCTTGAGACGCTCCAGATCGACCGACAGGCTGTCGAGGAATATGCTGGACAGCGCATGACCGGCGATCTGCGCCAGCGATGGGTAGTGGTCGGTGGATTGGCGGTCGTCGGGGGGTTCGGACATTCGACCGGCGCCGACGACCAGAATCTTGTCCGCGCCGAGATGGATCGCCGGCGAGATGGGGGCCACCTGCCGCATCGAGCCATCGCCGAAATACTCGCGATTGATCTTGACCGCCGGAAAAACGAAAGGTATCGCGCTCGACGCCATCAAGTGATCGACGCCCAGCTTGACATGCGCGCCGAATCGCTGCGAACGCTGCCAGGGCGCCAGGTCGGGACGCCCCTGAAAGAAAGTGACGCTTTGGCCGGAGTTGTACCCCGAGCAGGTGATGCTGACCGAATGCAGTGCCCGATTGGCGATCGCCGTTTCGATCCGGCTGAAATCGAGACGCTGGAGCAGCATTTCGCGTAGCGGCGAGTTGTCGAGCAACGCACGCGGACCGCGCTTGACAATCCCGCCGCCTAACAGCCCGGCCAGCCAGCGTACGCCAGTGGCGCCGATTCCCCAGGCATCGGCGCGATACACGGCGCTGGCGTGGAAATTACGCCATATCTCGAGCAGCTTCCCGACGCCATCGCCAAATTCCTCGGCGGTGGTTGCCAGCGATGCGGCATTGATGGCGCCGGCAGAAGTGCCGCAGAGGATGGGGAATGGATTTCGCCGCGGATCCGGCAGCATGTCGCGAATAGCCGCCAGCACCCCGATCTGGTAGGCGGCGCGCGCGCCGCCTCCAGTGAGAATCAAAGCGGTCTTGGACATGAATCCATATTTCTCCGGACGGAAACCCGCATCTATCGGCGCGGCATCAACGCAATACCCGCGACCCGGTCAGATCTTCGACTGCTTGGCCACTTCGACCGACAGCAGGGCCGCGACATTGACAATGCGGCGCGCGGTTGCTGTCGGCGTGAGAATATGTACCGGGCGGGCGGCGCCGAGCAACAATGGACCGACGGTGAGGCCATCGCCGGCTGCCGTTTTCAGCAGGTTGAAGGCAATATTGGCCGCATCCAGCGTGGGCATGATCAGCAGATTGGCCTCACCCTTGAGCGTGGAATCGGGAAACACCTGATGGCGTATCTCCCCCGACAAGGCGGCGTCGCCATGCATCTCGCCATCGACCTCAAGCATGGGCGCCGCCTTGCGAATAATCTCCAGCGCGCTGCGCATCTTGATTGCGGTCGGCGTGTCCTCGGTGCCGAAGCTTGAATGCGAAAGCAGCGCGACTTTGGGTATCAGTCCAAAGCGCCTGACCTCCTCCGCAGCCAGCAGGGTCATCTCGGCGATCTGGGCAGCCGAGGGGTCATAATTCACCTGGGTGTCGCTGATGAACAAGGTCCGGTTGGGCAGGATCAGCATGTTCATGGCATAGAAGTTGTCGACGCCGATGGTCTTGCCGATCACGGTATTGATATAGCGCAGGTGCAAGGAGTGCTTGGCGTAGGTGCCGCAGATCATTCCGTCCGCATAGTTGTGGCGGACCAGCATGGCGCCGATCAATGTGGTCTTGCGGCGCATTTCGCGCTTGGCGTATTCGATGCTGATGCCCTTGCGGCACATCAGGTTGTAGTAGTCCTGCCATAGCTCCTTGTAGCGAGGGTCCGAATCCAGATTGACCTCCTCGAAATGCTCGCCGGCGCGGATGCGCAAGCCCGCTTTGGCGATGCTTGCCGCCATCACCTGGGGACGTCCAACCAGGATCGGCCATGCCAGTCCTTCGTCAACCACGGTCTGGACCGCCCGCAAGACACGCTCGTCCTCGCCCTCGCAGAAGACAATGCGCGCAGGCTTCTTCTTGGCCGCGTTGAACACCGGGCGCATCAGCAAGCCGGTCTGATAGACAAAGTCGTTCAGATGCTGGCGATAGGTTTCGAGATCCGCCAGCGGCCGCGTGGCCACGCCCGACAACATTGCCGCCTCTGCCACTGCTGGCGCGACTTTCACGATCAGGCGCGGATCGAATGGCTTGGGAATCAGGTATTCCGGGCCGAAGGTGATTTCGTCCTTGCCATAGGCGGCGCTGACCACTTCGGACTGCTCGGCGTGGGCAAGTTCGGCGATGGCGCGCACCGCGGCGACTTTCATGGCCTCGTTGATGGTGGTTGCGCCGACATCGAGGGCACCGCGAAAAATGTAAGGAAAGCACAGCACGTTATTCACCTGGTTCGGATAATCCGAACGGCCGGTGCCGATGATGACATCGGGGCGCACTGCCTTGGCTTCCTCGGGCAGGATTTCCGGGGTTGGGTTGGCCATCGCCAGGATGATCGGGTTGGGCGCCATCCCCTTGACCATTTCCGGCTTGAGCACGCCCGCGGTGGACAGGCCGAGAAACACATCGGCACCCGGGGTGATGTCGCCCAGCGTGCGTGCGGACGTCTGCTGCGCATATCTGGCCTTGGAGGGATCGAGCTGCGCATCGCGGCCGATAAAGATCACACCTTTGCTGTCGGTGGCGAATACGTTCTTAGGGTTGAGTCCCAGGCTGACCAGCAGATCCAGGCAGGCAATGGCGGCGGCGCCCGCACCGGAGCAGACCAGCTTGATCTCGCCGATCTGTTTGCCGACCACGCGCAAGCCGTTGATCACCGCCGCGCTGGCAATGATCGCGGTGCCATGCTGATCGTCGTGGAAGACGGGGATCTTGAGCCGCTCGCGCAGCTTCTGCTCGACATAGAAACACTCGGGCGCCTTGATGTCCTCCAGATTGATGCCGCCAAAAGTCGGCTCCAGCGAGGCGATGATGTCGACCAGCTTGTCCGGGTCGTTCTCGGCGATCTCGATATCGAACACGTCGACGCCGGCGAACTTCTTGAACAAGACGCCCTTGCCTTCCATCACCGGCTTGCCGGCCAACGGCCCGATGTTGCCCAGGCCGAGCACCGCCGTGCCGTTGGAAATCACCGCCACCAGGTTGCCGCGCGAAGTGTATTGGTAAGCATTTACCTCGTCCTTGACGATCTCGTCGCAGGCGGCGGCAACGCCGGGCGAATAGGCGAGCGCCAGGTCCTGCTGGGTGTTCAGCGCCTTGGTCGGTATGACGGCGATCTTGCCGGGCTTCGGGTGGCGATGATATTCAAGCGCGTCGGCGCGGACTCTTTCATCCATGATTGACTCCTAATGACAAAAAACGGCATCCTCGGCGCTGAAACCATGCTGGCGCTTCAAGGGCAATTCACTATTGTATAGTGTCAGATAGGCAGATACTTAGCGTGGGTTAATACTAGGCCTATGCAATATGAGAAATCGCGGATGAACATCGCCACTCGCATGGCTGGGATTGCGCCGTTCCATGTCATGGAATTGATGGCAAAGGCCAAAGCGCTCGAAGCGGAAGGCCGCTCCATCATCCACATGGAAGTTGGCGAACCGGACTTTCCCACGCCGGAACCGATCATCCACGCCGCCAGCGCTTTCATCCGTACCGGCCGGGTGTTCTATACCCACGCCTTGGGTCTGCCGCAACTGCGCGCCGCGATCGCCAAATTCTACCAAGACCGCTACGGCGTATCCGTCAGTCCGGAACGCATCATTGTCACGGCGGGCGCTTCGGGCGCCTTGTTGTTGGCTTTGGGCGTACTGATCGATCCGGGTGACGAACTGCTGCTGCCCGACCCCGGCTATCCATGCAACCGCCACTTCACCCGCTTGTTTGAAGGAAGGGCGGTGTCGCTCATGGTCCGTCCGGAAAACAATTATCAGCCGACCGCTGCCGACGTCGCTGCCGCGTGGACGACTCGCACACGCGGCCTGCTGGTTGCCTCGCCCGCCAACCCCACCGGCACACTATTGGACCGAACCCATCTCGCCGTCCTTTGGCAGGCAGTTGCCGAGCGCAAAGGCGTGATGCTGGTCGACGAGATATACCATGGCCTCACTTACGCTTGCGAAGCCGAAACGGCACTGTCGATTTCCGAGGATATATTCGTCATCAACAGTTTCTCGAAATATTTCAACATGACCGGTTGGCGGCTCGGTTGGCTGGTGGCCCCCCTGCGATTTGTGCGCGAAATCGAGAAACTGGCGCAAAACCTGTTCATCTCGCCATCAGTGCCGGCGCAACATGCCGCACTGGCGGCCTTTCAGCCGGAAACCATCGCCTTGCTGGAACGGCGCCGCGCGGAGTTCCAGGCACGCCGCAATTTGTTGCTGCCGGGATTGAGAAAGCTTGGTTTCACGGTGGCGGCCGAACCCGCCGGCGCATTTTATATTTATGCGGATTGCAGCCAGTTCGGCGAAGACAGTTTTGCCCTTGCCGGCAAGCTGATCGAGCAGGCTGGTGTGGCAATTACGCCGGGGCTGGATTTTGGCGCCAATGCGCCCGAACGCCATTTGCGCTTCGCTTACACCGTATCTCAGGGCCAGTTGGCGGAGGGCTTGGAACGGCTGGCGCGGTATTTCGGACTCGGCTAGTACCCTAGTATCAAAGGCGGGCACTAATACCCGAAGTTGGATCTGGCGCAGATCTGCGCGTATCGGCAAACGTGGCTTGCCAAAAATGGCGGCGGCCTAACAGCCGCCGCCGAGCCTCAAATCCGGGGGGATGCGAGAAGAACAGCTAATCCGCTAACGCGGAAATCCTCTCGCATCCGCCCAAGATACGGCTCAAGACGGCCGCGAACCCGTCGGAAACGGCCATGCCGCAGCCGGATTCAGCGACGACTTCAGGCCCGGCGTGGCCGCAGTCGAAGGGACAACAGGCTTGGGAGCGGCTGGGGCAGCTGGCTTTGCAGCGGCTGGCTTCTTGACGGCGGCTTTTTTCGGCGCCGGCTTCTTGGCTGCCGGTTTCTTGGCAGCGGCCTTCTTCGGAGCAGCCTTCTTCACTGCCGGCTTCTTGGCAGCGGCCTTTTTCGGTGCAGCCTTTTTCGGTGCAGCCTTCTTCACTGCCGGCTTCTTGGCAGCGGCCTTTTTCGGTGCAGCCTTTTTCGGTGCAGCCTTCTTCACTGCTGGTTTCTTGGCAGCGACTTTCTTCGGTGCAGCCTTCTTCACTGCTGGTTTCTTGGCAGCGACTTTCTTCGGTGCAGCCTTCTTC
>JBAYVU010000029.1:0-41701 GCA_041674385.1 Sterolibacterium sp. | reverse complement strand
AGAAAATCGCCGCGATGGTCACCGGCACGATGATGGTCAAATGGCCCATCGCCCGTTCCATGTTCTGGAACTGGCCGCCCCATTCAAGGTAGTAGCCCTCCGGCAGCTTGATCTTGCTGTCCACTGACTGTTGCAACTCGGCGACGAAGCTGCCGAGATCGCGGTCCTTCACGTTCACCCCCACCACGATGCGGCGCTTGGCCTTTTCGCGGCTGATCTGGGCCGGTCCGTCCGCGACGCGGATATTGGCCAGATTTTCCAGCGCCACCAGGGCGCCGTTGGGCGAGCTGACCAGCAGGCCGCGGATGGTCTCCACGTCGCCGCGGAATTTCTCCGGCAGGCGCACCACCGCGCCGAAGCGGCGCTCTCCCTCGTGAACAGGGGTGAGATAAATAATAAGGCAGAGGTGAGATAAATAGTGGGAAGACTATGGGTGAAGTGGGACAAAGCGTTATTGAAATAAAAAACAATTGCATACAGTAAAAATGCAACACAAGACGAAAAAACCAAAAAAACCGCTGGGACGGTTTCTAAATAGCTTTCGCGAAATATCCGTGTATCAACCCCATAATACTCGCCTCATCTTCCTTGCCGAGCGTGCCGGCCACAGGATCAGCCATCAACATTCCACGGCGCGGGATATTCGCCTTGGGCGCGCCGAATTCATGTACAGCTGGGTAGGGGTACCCATCTTTTCCGACTGCGCCGAATCCTACCGTGACGCTATTGGCGTCGGCGTGGTGGTTGAGGCTGCCCAGCATGTCGCCGTAACGATCCAGCAGTGTGCCGTTGCCTTGCTTGGGGTAGCTCTTGGCCGTAGACGGTTTAAACGGCGACCAGGCGTGGCCGTTGGGGTCTGTTTTGGTTTCGAAGCGGGACGATACCCGTTCTTCCATGCGCTGGCCAATGGCGTCCATCACCGGGCGCATGTCCTGGCCTTGGCGCAGCAGCTGCTGCAGCGCGTCCATGACGCTGCGGCTGTTTATTTCGACGGTGATCATGCCTCACCCCTCAGCCAGATTTTTATGGCCATCCATGCGCCCATCCAATCCGGCATAGGGTCTGGAAGATCGGGGGTTTCTTCCATCCCGCCTATCTCAATGCGTGTGTGCTTCCTCAATACTTCTGCGGCCATGGAGGTTATGTCGATACGGGACAGGTCTGTGATGGGTGGCCACGGATTGATGCGTGGCGTCTCATAGAAGTATTCGCCCAGCAACATGGGCTCTATTTTTCCGTTGAACGAGACAAAGGAACCAATCAGCTTGCCGTCTCCATGGATGCGTCTAATCGGATAGCGCACGAATTATTTCCTCTTTTGCGGCATCTGGAAAGGTTTCTCCCAGGGCCTGAAGTTCGATGTCCATTTTCATGTCGGCATCCTTCGAGTGGTACCCATAAACTGACCGCGCGCATTCTCCAATGCTGGCATGCACGCCGCGCTCCGCCAGTTTCGCCTGAACATATTCCAGCTCGGCCTTGAGCGCCGCCAAGTGCCACGGAATATGCGCTGCAGGGTCAAAGGTCTTTTCGGCTGCGCCAAATGCGGCAACAATCTTCGCGATATCGGCATTCTCGTAAATGTTCAGCCCTGCCTGGCGCAGTGCCGCGACCTCGGCTATTTCGTGCTTGAGCGCGGCTGATCCAGGCAGGCCGCCCTGGGCGATTTCATGCAGGATGGCGGGCCGGATCTGGCTGATATAGTACTCCGCGCTTTTCACCGCGCCAATGTCCGCCAGCAATGCCGGGTCGAGGTTTTTCATTTTCAGGATGTCGCTAGGCGAAAGTTCCGCTACCACCTGGTTCCACAGCGCGCGCGGCGAGGCTCCGTTGAGGTTTTCCATGCCGGCCAGCTTGTCTGCTGCGATCTTCTCCAGATTCGCCGCCCACGCGCCAGCCTTGCCCGGATTGTAATCAAACCCAGGGGATACTCCCTTGGGCACTTGCATCACCTCGCCGGTGCGCTTGTTCTTCCATTCGACGAACTCTTCCGGCGGGGCTTGCTTGACCAGCTGCTGGCCGGTGGGCGATAAACCCTTGTCGTATTCGGCCTGGCTCATGCTCATGATGCGGCAGCGGCAGCGCCAGCCGTTGGGCGGTGTGTGGGTATTCCAGAAGGGGTGATCGACCGGCAGGGTGAGGTTGTCCCATGCTTTATGGCTGGCGCGCACGCGCTCGTCGCGCTTGGTGATGTAGCGGATATAGGGGCTGGTTGCCTTGTTGCGCTCGATGCGCTGCCACAGGCCGGCGCTGTAGGCCTGGCGGGTGTTGATGTCGTAGATCAGTTTGAGGCGGTTGGCGTCGAATTTGGTGATGACGGTGTCGCCGGTCTTGGGGTCGATGACGGCCTTTTCGCCCCACCAGCCTTCAGTGACCAGGATGTCCTTGATGCCGCGCATGAAGTCGCGGCGGCCTAACTCCCCCTTTACACTTAGTGTAATACCATCATGAATGGCCTGCAGCAGGTCGAGGCGCGCCAGGCGAGAGACGGTGAACTGGTGGGCATGCTCTTCGTGCCATAAATCGCGCCAATCGAAGGTCTGAGTCAGGAGCCCGCGAGCTTGCATGTAGGCTACCGCCTCCTCGGGGGGAAGGACGGAGAGCTGGGCTAAGAGTTTGGTGATGTCTGACATACCCCCTCCCTAGCCCTCCCCCTCGCACCCGCAAGGGGCATCCCCGCCGAGAGCGGCAGCAAGCTGCTCGCTCTGGCGAGACGGGAGAGGGGATAGTTCGATGCCGGCTTCGCCTAGCAGGCGGGTGGCGAAGGCGGCGCGGGCGAGCTGCTCGGTGAGGGCGGTGGGGTCCATGCTTTGCAGCAGCGCGGGCAGGCGGGCAAGGAACTGATCGGCTGTTTCGCCGTTGGCGTGTGATTCGTCAAGAGCGGCCTGGAGTGGGTCGGTCATGGGCGCGATCACTGGTTGCCAGTCGCCAGATAGCGATGCTGCCAGGACGTCGATGGCGTCAGGGGTTGCGTTTCTCAGGATCGCCGAGAGCGCGGCAAGGGCGGCTGGCGGGTCTTCTGGCTCTGGCTCTTCCGTAGGCAAATCTGCGCCTACCGGGGGCACGGGCGGCGGAACACTAACCGCGCCAAGCACGTCCTCGCCTTCTTTGGCTTCGGGAATCCCCATCTGCTCGTGCGCCCAGGAAGCGGGTATTTTCTTCATGATCGCGGCCAGCTTGGGCAGCGCTTCGGCCATCATGGCGATATCTTCGTTTTCTTCCACGCGGAAGACGAAGCGCGGCAATCTGCGGCGGTCTTCCACGCCGCCCTTGTTGAGCGCAAGCAGCGGATAGACCAGATCGCGGGTGAGCGTGCCGGCCAGCTGGATGGCGTCCGATACCATCAGGTCGCGCCGTACTTCGTTGTGGACATTGCCCAGGGCGTTGGTGCTGCTCTTGCCGTCGGCCTGGCTGGTGAGCGTGCCGCCTAGAATCAGCTTGCTCACGGTGCGCTCGCACCAGCCTACCATGAACTCGAATGGGTCGGACTGGCCCTTGGCCGCTTCCTTGAAGTCGATCGCCATGCCTTCCGGGATGATGCCGGCGGCGTCGTGGCCGATGCTCATCACGGCGCGCAATAAAGTCGCTTTTTCCAGATCGCCGCTGCCGTTGGGGTAAGTGCCCAGGCGCATGGGCAGGCCGTAGATTTCGAGGAACTCGGCCAGGTCGCCGATGGCGTAATTCTTGAACAGGTAGGGCCACGCCAGCCCGCGATGCAGCCCGGCGCGGGAGAGATAACCGGACTTGGATTTGTGAACATGGCTAATCCAGCCGAAGGGCAGCAGTTCCTGGCCGTCCAGGCTCAGGTCGCGCAGGCGGATCTGGGTACGGGTGTCGCGGTCGGTCTGGAACCAGCCTTGCGGGCGGTGGGTGATTGACTTGGGCAGCCACTCCGGGCCGAAGCGCTGCCATTCGATCTCCTGGCAGCTGAAGCCGTGGCCGATGGCATCCAGGGCGTCGAGGATCACGTCCTCGAAGTTGGGCGTGTCCTGGACCATCTCGCGGGCGTAGCTGGCGAGCTTCTTTTCCTTGGCGCTGGCGTTGCGCGGCGGCTCAATGTCCCAATCCAGGGTGAGCAAGGCACGCTTGCGCTTGCCCATTTCTGCCAGGATATGACCGTCCTTGTCTTCCATATCCATGAACAGGTCGTGCTGGGCGCGGATGTCGCCCTGCTCGGCATCTTCCAGGATGCGCGCCAGGCGCGAGGGGGTGAGTCCCCGGCTGGGATGGGTGGCGAACTGCTGATGCAGGCCGCCGACGCGGGCGGTTTGCGGTTCCTGCAAGTCGGCTGACTTGATCGGATTGCCGCTGATATCGACTATGCCTACCATGCGGATCGTCTCCTGTTGTCCTGATTGTCGCTATCGCCATGGCGGTCATGTTTACCGCCGGCGCCCTGGTATTCGATTTGCACCGGCTCCATCTGGAACACGGCGAAGGTGGCCAGCGCCAGCGCGATTGCCGTGTCGCCGTGGCGCTCGCGCCCGTCGCTGCCGCGCACGCGGGCGCTGTCCGGCACCTTGGCCACGCCTTTTTCCATCACCACGGTACGCAAGTCGGCGAGCACGTCGGCATCCTGCGGCAGCGTCAGCTTGGCATCCTCGATCGCGGCCTTGAACGGCGGCATGTTCTCCCGATACCACTCCTGGGAGAGCATCACCTGGCTGATGCGGGTAGCGCCGTATTTCTGCATGGCCACCTCTGCCAGGTATTGCCCGTTGCCGCGCGCGTCCATCGCGCCGGCGCGAAAGCGCGGCAGGCGGTCTAGGATATAAAACAGGATCTGCTTTTGCTGCTCGAAGGGCACGTTGCGCAGCTCCAGCATGAAGGGCGTAACCAACTCCAGCGTGCGGCTTTGCTGCAATATCCAGATGGCAGACAAGTCGCCATTGCGGGCGAAATCCTCGCCGAAATAGTGGTCCAGATTTGAGTCGAGCTTTTCCAGCAGGGGTAATAAGACCTCTTTACACCAGTCGTCGGTTTCGGCCTTGCGGATGTGCTCGGGCAGCAGCGTGAAACCGTCTGGATGACTGAGGCGCACCACCGGGATGCCCGGCTTCATGCAGGCTTCGATCATCATGCGCGTGAGGTAGCGGCCGCTGCCGGCGCTGGGGATCACGTCCAGCTCCTCGGCGGCGTTGTCGCCGTACTGGCTGTAAATCTTGGCGCGCCATTCGCCCTGGGTTTTTTCCTTGAGGCGATCGCCCTGGATGAGCTTGACCCGGTCATACAGGCCATCGTTCAGTGCGTCGTCGAAGGTGGTGCGGTGCAGCGCGTAGGGGGCCTTGCCGGCGCGGATGTCGTTGACCAACTCGTTGAACGGGTTGGCGTCGCCGTTGTGCGAGCTGAGCAGGCGCACCTTGCCGCCCCAGATCAGCATGGCCAGCGCGGCCTTGAGCAGGCCGGGCAGATCGTCGTGGAACGCCGCCTCGTCGATGGTGACCTTGCCCTGCTTGCCCCGGATCGAGCGCGGGCGGCTGGATAGCGCGAGGATCTTCTTGCCGCTGGCGAAGTCGATGCGGAAGGCCTTGATGGCCTGGCCTTCGTCTTCGTAGATGCATTCATCCATGGTGCTGGCAGCGTAGTTGAAAGCCGCTGCCCACATGGCGCAGTCGTCGATGTACTCCCGCGTCATGTCTTCCGAATAGCCGATGTAGAGAGCATCCATGGGGTTTTCTGCCGGGGCGGCGGTGAGCACGGCATCGCAGGCGTCGCACCAGGATGCGCCGATGCGGCGGGATTTCTCCCACACGGCGACATCGGCGGTTTCGGCTACCCAGCGCTGCTGGTAGGGCAGGAGGACGGCGGGGGTGCGATTAGCCTGGTCGATTTCTAATTTAATCATTTTTTGCCAAAATCAACCACGCTGCCGCCGCTTGGAGCGGGACTTGCCCATTCCCGGCGCATTTGATGCGGTCCACCCGATCGGCCAGCCCATCCACCACTCGGCAAACCCCGGCGTCAGGCGGTGACCAATCGAATGCGCCAACGTATCGCGCAGCGGCTTCGATCGCAGCAGCGTCTGCTGCTGATAGCCCGCCTCGCTGTACGGCGATTTGTAGTCGCTGGCGCAGACGGTGGGCAGCATGTGTTTCATCGCAGTCGGCAGGCGGCTCTTGCCCCGATCCGTCAGCGTGGCGCCGCCCGAGTTCTTCCAGTCCCGCGCGCATAACGTCGGTAAACGCGCCATCGCCGAGGGCAGCGTCAGGCCGTTCTTTCGTCCTGGGCCCGCCCTGTTGTCCGAACCCTGTTTTGCGTTTGCCGCGCACAGGGTGGGCATCAAGCGAAGGGCGGTGGCCAGCCCGTCGCCACTCTTCTTGCTGGCGCCTTTCATGTTCCAGTTGCCGCATACCGTCAGCGTTGGCAGCAAGCAGCCACCATCTATTCCGCTGATGGCCTGCGCCGACATCAGACGCGGCAAGCGTTCCGTCGCGCCAGGCGTATCCACGCGCCACGAGTTCGCCGATGACGACATCGCGGCCTCGGGTGCGGATGTACGGGCTGTTTTCGAGGAAGACGAGGCCAGGTCTGACCGCGTCGATGGCGCGGAAGACTTCCGAGACGAGGCCGCTTCGCGCGCCGGAGAGGCCAGCGCCTCGTCCAGCGATTGAAATATCCTGGCAAGGGAATCCCGCTGCGATCTGATCCACTCGTCCCGCCCAGGGTGCGGGGTCGAATTCGCGGGCATCGCCCTCGTGGATGTGCAGATCTTGGAACCATCCATCCTGGGCACGCTCGCGTAATGCGCTGCAGGCGTGGGCGTCCCATTCAACAGCGACAATCGGCTCATGTCCAAGTATCAGGTCGGCGAGTAACCCGCCGCCCGCGCCCGCAAAAAGGTGCATGGTTTGCATTGATCACGCGATCCCCAAAATATTTTTTCTGATCATGTCCAGCGCATCCTCAGACAGCCCGCCCTTCTTGCCGATCGCTTCAACTGCATCGGCTGCGGCACTGGCTTTCTCTCGCACTTCTGCCAGCCATTGTTTCTGCTTGACTGTGGCGTTTGACAACCTGGCCACCATCAGGCCGATATCCTTGATTGAAGCGCCTTCTTCCATCTTCACCAGGACGTCGAACGCCTTTTGCTGCACCAGCCGGATCAGCGCGTCATTCATCGCGCCGGCATCGTCCGGAATGGCATCGGTGATGGCCCTGGCCTGCTCGGTGGCGATGCGGATGGCGGCGAGCTTCTCCTCGAACTCCTGGCCGTAGCGGTGGATGGCGGATTTGCTGATGTCGTAGCCGCGCGCTTTCAGGTCAGCGGAGAGCAGCTCGTAATCGGCGAAATTACCCTCTACCAGCGTCTTGTCCAGCCAGTCCTTTACTGCCGCCGGTAGCTTGGTGATCTTGCTGCGCGGGGCCATGATCAGCCCCAGTATTTTTCTGGGCGTGCGATGCCCGGATCGCAGTCCACGGTATATTCGGCCAGATCCACGCCGTGGCGGGTCAGGCCGGCTGACCAGTGGCCGGTGGGCGTGCGCTCGATCTTGACCAGCTCGCGCTCTTCCAGGTAGTCCAGCTCGCGCCGCACTTCCACTTGCGTGGCGTCCGGGCTGATGGCTTGCACTACCGAGAGGATCAACTCTTCAGCGGCACCGATCGGGCGCGCGTTGTTGAGCGTCAGGATGATGTTCCAGCGCATCATTTCGCGCCGCACCTTGTTTATATCCATTATTTACCCCCTTCGATGCGCAGCATCTTGACTTCATTCATGAGCGCGTCCATGCGCGCTTCCAGCACCGACTGATTGCGGATGGTGTCCTCGCGCCGCGTGTACTGATTCGGCAGATCGCCGCGCATCAGCAGCATTGCCCGATCCGTGTCGCGCGCCAGCTGCTCGATCTGGATGAAGCGTTTTTCCCAGTGTGTATTGGATTCTGTCCGGGCTGTCTCCTGCGTGGCGAAGCGCTCGTCCAGCCTTTTTTCGATCTGCTTCAGCAGCACCTTGCCGAACGCCCACACCGCGCCGAAGAACATGAGCAGCAATCCAACCATCCAGGTGAATTCAATTTGAAATATCATTTCATCGTCTCTGTAACTGTTGTTGTTCGCGTCTCGCCTGGCAGTCGGCGCAATACAGCACCCCCGGAATGGCCTTTCGGCGCGCTTCAGGTATCTCGTCGCCACAGCTTGGGGCGGTGCAGTATTTCGCCGATGGCGCGGTCGGCAGCGTCATGATGGCGCGGCGTTGGGTGCACTCGTATTCGCCTAGCTCAAAGGCCTGGGCTTGATCTTCTGGGGTCATGGTTTTGCCTGCTGGTGCCAGTCAATCAGCGTTTTAAGCTGGTCGCGCCAGGCGTTGCATTCGCCGTAGTTTTCCGCGACGGTTTCGGCGACGGCAGCGAGGTCAACGCCCCCGGGCGCGTCAGCATCGAGGCCGGGGGCTGGGGGCAGATGGTTGGCGGCGGCAGCGTCGTGCAGGCGGACAAAGCCCATAGGGATAGTGCAATGGCTGATAGAGAGCGGCGTGACATAGTGATTGACCTCGCGGACGATGGTTTTTGTAACGGTGCGGGTTTGGGTTTTAACGCTTTCTAGCTGGGCGGCCAGGGCATCGCCTCGGGCTATTTCGGCGCGATATCTGGCACTGGCGGCGCGCTCTGTTTTAAGTTGCTGGGCGGCGTGCTTGTTGCTGGCAGCGCGGTAGCCGGACCAGAACCCGCCCCCGGCGCAGAGCGCGAGGAAAAGGATGAAGGCGAGGAGTTTTTCAGCGAGGGTCATTGGCGCCCCCTACACATTGGCGATATTCTGATTCGCGGCGCGTGGCCAGCCCCGCGCAACCACTGCCGGGCAGGGAGCAGTCGCGCCCCTGGAAGTGGTTCCAGCGCAGGATTTCATTGCAGGCGCCGGGGTAGTCTTCGGCATTCAGTTTCCTGACCAGACTGGAATTGCAGAAGGCGGTGGGGCCGATGTTGTAGGCCAGGCTGGTGTAGGCGTCGTATTCGTGCTGATGCAGCGGTACGGTGACGCAGCGCTTGAGCGCGCCTTCGTATTGCTGCACGTCCCGCAGCGCTCGGGCCAATGCCTGGGGCGGCGTGGTGATGTCGCCCATTTTCACGCCCCCGGTGGTGCCGAAGCCAATGGTGGGGACATCGCCCCTGACGGGGATGATGGCTTTGTCGCTGTAGCCTTCCTGGGACACGATGCCGACCAGGGCGGCAGCGGATAGGGAGAGGCCGGCAAGGGCGGTGCGTGGGCGAATCATTTTGACGCCAACGGGCGCGCATGCCATTTATCGAACACGCAGGCGCTGCCCACAGCCAGAAATTGCGCCAGCGTTTCGAGCGATGGCGCGGCCTTGCAATAGCCATAACCGTCGAGCCGGGAAGGATCGTAGTTAGAACAGGTAGCGCATGTTTTCTGGGGGATGGTCATGCGCCCATGCTACGCATGGGCAGGGATGGGATTCAGGCTGAAGCGGTTCAGAGGGGAGGTAGTAAATATGTGTGTGGCTAGAACAGTGCTCCCTGCTTTTCCTCATCCGCCGCGCTGCAATCGGTCTTTTTAAGAATGCTCCAGACCTGCCGATCGCACAACCTGTATTTCAGCACCAGCTCGTTGACGCTCACCCCTGCGCCGTATTCGGCCACCATGACCCGGTCGCGGGCGCGACGGATGGCGGCGCTGGCCATGGGGAGGTAAAGCGCGCTGCCGCCGAAGTGCTCCACCAGCCGGTCCGTGGCAGCACGCCCGATGATTTCCGTGAGGCGCTCGCCAGCGGCGCAGTCCGCGCTCTTGGGCATGTCGTAGGTGATGCCGCCGAGCGTTTCCGCCAGGCGGATGGCCGCCTCCCAGCCGATCAGCGCGACCAGTTGGCGCAGCGATTCTGGCAGATCACTCAGGCGCATGGTTTGCTTGACGCAGTGCTTTATCGCGCTTTTGCGCGTAGGCCAGCGCAGCGACGATCTTGTGGAGCTGTTGCGGATCGCACCAGGTATAACGTTCGACGCCGAACATTTGCCTGGACATCCCGTCAGCGTAGAAGTCAGCGCGCGGAGGGGTGAAACTCATGAGTTGCGCCTTGATCTTGCTCACCAGCTCGGCCTTGTAACTGGCCGGATCGGCGCGACGCTTGGATTTAATGCTAAAACCCTTGGCCTTGAGGTGGTCGATTACCTTCTTGCGCCCCTGCCAGTCAAGATCGGCGGCGCTGCGCTTGCCGGTAACCAATTCCAGCATGTCACGGTAGGTGGCATCGTCCATGCCGAGCTGTTTCTGCGCCACTTTTATCATGGCGATTTCGCGTCGGCGAAGTTCGGGCGCGCTGGCGTCGGTGGCTTTCATTTTTCGAGCCCTTGCAGTATTTCGGATTCGGGAATCCACCAGAACTCTTCGTGGCGCGGCGGCTCGTCTTCTTCCTCGCTCAAGAAGTCCGATCCGCGCCGGGTATACAGGCTGCCCGTGAGGGCGAAGCCGCGCTGCAATTCATCGTCGGCGTAGGCGACCAGGACGGATTCGATGCCGCCTTCTGGGGTATCAGTATTGCGTCTCCAGTTCATGGCGTCAGCTCCAGCGCTTCAGCGCCGAGAGCAGACGGGCATGCCCCCTGCGGGTATGCCTGGCTCCCGATGCGATAATTCCAGATATTCCCGTGCCGCTTGCAGATGATGGCCACGCCGTTGGCGCGCAGCTCGGAAACGATGGCGCTGACAGCGCACACGCGTGCCTGGCCGATGATGTCCAGGGTGGAATGCTCCTGGCCATCGGAAAGCACGTTCAACACGCGCTGCAGACGCTGGCTGCTGTTGAGTTTGGCTGATTTCATGTTTACTCCAAGGCAAGGCGTGATTCGGTTCCGTCGATGCCACGGTTAAGTTGGGCATCGCGTCCGGATTTGCTGCCAGCGGCGTAATCGTCGTATTCATGATCGCGCAGCTTGCGGCCGTCATTACGGTCTCTGGATTTCAACTCGCCCAGGCTCGGGTGGTGCTTGGTCATGTAGGCATCGATGGCGGTTGCCTTCTGTTCGTTACCGGCAAAGGCCACGATCTTGCCGACAACAGATCGCACCCAGCCTTCGCTGAACAGATCGGCGCGGCGGGTCTTGGTGGCGACTTTGCAACGCTTGAGCTTGGCCTTGATGTGCTCTTCCCGCGCCCGTTTTCCCTGACGGTGCAACACCGCGAAAGCGTACTGGGAAACCTCAGGCTCCATGCCGCATCCAACGAAGCACCACTCGCCCGGCCGGTTCCACCCGCCGCAAAAAAAGATCACCCGACAGCCGAAGGCATCGCCGATCTTCACGGCTAGCATCGTTTCCCAATTGGCGGGCTGGGATTTGGCTCCGGATTTCGCCCGGCGCTCCTCCGCCTCGGCGGCCTGGATGTCCTGGTCGTCGATGCCGTGCGCCTCCATCAGCTTGCGGGCCTGGCGCAACGCGGCCTCGGCTTCGTGCTCGTTGCTGCTGGCGGATATGGCCAGGCATTTCTTGATCTTGGCGATGATCTTTTCGTGGTCGCTCATGGTTATCTCCGGTAAACCTCCTCAAAATGGCAAGTTGCTGTGCCACCACCAGCGAGCAATGAAGTACGCGGCAATGCCGAGTACCAACAGCGCCACGGTGATTCGTCCGATTGTTTTCAATTCGTCCTCCTGGTTAAAACTTTTCCCGATGTCTCCGGCACGAAGCCGGGGACATGAGGATAGGCTTTACTGGTTAACTGCGTCCTTGAGCGCCTTGGCCGCACCAAAATGCGGGGCGCGGCGGGCGGGGATGTCGATTTCCTCGCCGGTCTTGGGATTGCGCCCCTTGCGGGCAGGTTTGTCCTTGACGGTCAGCTTGCCCAGGCCGGGCAGGACGGCTTCTCCGCCTTCCTGCAGCGCGGCGGTGATGACATCGGCGGCGGTTTTCAGCACGGCCTCGACGGCTTTCTTGCTCTCGCCGCTGATGCTGGCGACCTTGAGGATGAGTTCTGCTTGGTTCATGTGTTGCTCCTTTGGGGTTGGTGTTGCGGTTTAAAAAACTTTTTGCCCAGGGTGCGGCGATGCACCCACATGCTGGCGACGATGGCGAGCGGGCCTGCGATCAGGTACGCGGCCATGGCGGCGATGTCACCGTCCGGCACCATTTTCAGGATCATCAGGTTGCCGCCGCCGATGGCAAACGATGTCAGCGCGGCGGCGCGGTAGTGCCCCTGGTTGACGTTGAGGCTCTGGAATCCCAGGGCAAACACGGCAACGAAGGTGCTGATGAAGAGGATCAGGGCGGTCATGGTTAAAACGACCCATGCGGCAGGCGCGGTTCGTGCCATTTGCTGATGCCGTCCTGCGGGGTAGTGTCATATACCTCGATCACCCCGCCATCCGCATTCAACGCCTTGAATTTGATTTTTTGAAAGGAGGCCTTGGCGATGATCACGCAGGCAGCCTTGACCTCATCGTATAGCCCAGCGTGGATCACCGCGAGGTTCGCCCATGATCCGGACGTGTTGACCTTGAATTCAACTCTTGGAAAATCCTTGTCCATCATGCCACCTCCTCCAGCGCCGTCTCAAACGGCACGATGACGAAATCCTCGCCCTGCTCGATCTTCACCCCGGCGATGCCGGAAACGGCTTCGGGTTCGGCCAGCATGGCTTCCTTGTTGACTTCTTCCTTGGCCCGGATGAAGCGTGCCAGTCCCAGGCGCTTGAGGGTGTCGAGCACCGTCTCTGCTGATCGTATGGTGACGCGCGGGGGACGGGTGCGCCATTTGACTTCGCCCGCTGGCAGGTTTGCATACTTGACCTTGCCGTTCTGGGTGAGGCTGTCGCGGTTGGCTTCGCACCAGGTGTGGACGCCGGCGGAAAGGCGCTCGATCTGCTCCTTGTGCGGCTGGGCGCGGGTTTCATACTCTTCCTTGATCTTGGCCAGGTAATCGTTCATTTCGGCGGCGATGCGGGCGCGCTCGCGCTGACTGACGCCGATGACGCGGATGGCTTCGTTCACTTCGTCGCGGCTCTGCGGGACGGGATGAAGGGGGGCGGGTTGCTTGAGGCGGGTTGCTGTTTTTGCCATGTTCATGCTCCTTTGGTGATTTGTTGTTTGACCTGGTTGAGTTTTTCGCGCGCCAGCTCCGGCGCCATGCGCGGGGCGGGTGTAGGAGGCCCGCCATCGGGCCGATTCAATCGCGGCGGGGGCGCCGCTCCTACCTGGGTTCTCCCGGCGCGGGTGTCTTCGGAGTGCTGCTCCGCGCGGGCCTCGACCTTGTTGGCCTGGCCGGTGATGATTTCCAGCAGGTAGCCGTGGCTCTTCAATGGCAGGGTGAGCTTGCCTTCGTCGCGCCGGGCGAGGATCTCGTCCAGGGCGGTGATCCACGCCGCTTCTGGCGCGGCCCACAGTCGGCCGTGGCGCTCTACCTTGCCGGCCTTGATCAGGTCTAGCAACTCGCCGAGCAGGCTGGCGACGCGATCCCAGGAGAGCTGGCGCTGCGCCGGGCGGAACAGGGCGACGTAGCGGACCAGGCGGCGTCCGGTCTGGGTTTGCTCCAGCGCCTGGACCAGCAGGCTGCGCGCGGCTTCGTTGCCGATCAGTGCGTCCAGGCTGGTGACGGCGCCACAGGCGGGGCAGGATAGTTTCATCAGTGCACCTCCTTGCCGAATCGTGGGTCTGGGTGACGCATGGTTACTATTTCCATGGCCGCAGCGGTTCTGACGGGGTCGCGTTCACGGTATGGGACGATGATGGATACCAGTTCGCACGCCAGTTTATTGGCGGCGTAGCGGTAGGATTCAACCTCCATTTCCAGTTCGTGGATACGGGCTTCCAGGGCGAGTTTCGTTTCAGACATGATTCGCCCTCCGCCAGCCGGATAGGCATTGGCCAAGCAGCGCCAGCGCAGAACGCTGCTCATGTTCCCGATAGGCCACGCTGGAGACGCCGAACATGCGCGTCCGTGTCCATAGCGCCTGCCCGCCATGATTGCCGATGCGCTTGCCGGTGTTGATGACCCATTCGCGGTTTTTCATGCTCATGAGGGCGCTGCGGGCGGGATTTTCTTCCATGCCGCTGGCGATCATGATGTCCTTGAGGGTGAACGGCTCGTGCAGCGCGGCCACGAACGGCTTGAGCTTGTCCAGGGTGGGTGTGGGCTGGTGTTTCATCAGTGCCCCCTTTCCTGCCATTTGATGCGGCAGCCGAAAATCTCGGCGACCCAGTTGTCGGCGCGGGCGCAGGACCGGCTATCCCAGCCGATGCTGTAGGCGGCCCAGCGGCGCTTGAGTTCCATGCACTTGGCGCTGGCCATGATCTTGATGATGGGCATGGCGCATTCGCCCACGTCGATTTTTTCAATGCAATAACCTTCGTTTTCCAGCCATTCGGCGCAGCGGCTGGCGGCGATCAGGCCGCTGAAAATGCGGCTGTTCTGGTCGCGCAGGAAGGGGTTGCGCTTGATCTGGGCGAGTTGTGTGCTGATGCTCATCATTTCCCCCTCACCAGCGTCACAACCCCGGCGTCCACCTTGGGGAAACACAGCTCCGCCGCCCGGTTCATGCACGCCGCGATCAGGTTATGCACCGCCAGCGGGTAGGCCATTGAGAAGGTTTTACTGTCCATCGTCGATTTTCCAGCGACGGTTTCCGTCAGGCTGGCGCGCAGCGCTTCCACGGCGCCGGGTTCAAAGATGTCGCCGACCGTTTTACCCACGCGCTTGAACTTGAATTCCAGATACTCGGCAAGCTGCTCGTCGAGGGGGGAGAGCGTGATGATCTCGCAGCGCTGCGTCACCTCGCGCACCGCCGGGTTGCGTTCGTCCAGCTTCTGCCCGAGTTCTGTCTGGCCGATCAGCAGCACGCCGAGCAGGTGCTTGTAACCCTCGGTCAGCTCCCAGAACCGTTTCAAGTGCTTGAGCGTTGGCGTGGGCAAGGAATGCGCCTCTTCGATAATCAGCACATGACTCTTGCCCGACTTGCCGCTTTCCTTCAGCAAGCGGTGAACCTGCCGGCTACGCGCCTCCATCGTCCGTCTAGGGCTCTCGGTCGGCGCCAGCGCTTCAATGATCGCCTCCTCGATATTGGCCGACTTGAGCGTCTTGCCCTTCACATCGTTATCCTCCATGCGCAGCACATAGGGTTGAATCGTCACGATCTGCAGGCCCTCGTGCTCAATCCTGTCCTCCAGCGCCTTGCGCAGCGTGGACTTCCCGGCGCCGGATTCGCCCACCACCGCGCCGAACCCGCCGCCCCTGGCGATGTCCCACATGCTTTCGAGCACGTAGCGGTGATCCCTCCCCATGAACACATCCTCCCGCCCCCCGATGTCATTGGAAAATGGATCCTTGAACAGTCCAAAATGTTTTCGTGCCGCTGGACTAACGGACTCCTTGCGCAGTAACATATCGATGCTCCTCTCAACGCGGCCTTCCGCCGCACTCTGGACAGGCGGCGTGCAGGCCGCCTGATCCTCCTCAAAACAGCCCGCCAGGTCACAAACCCCGCGTGCCGTCAAAAACGCCTTTACCTGTTGCTCTATTTCTTCACGCGCAGTCAGCCGGGGCCATTGGCCGTGATTGACCAGCAGCGAAATCGCCGAACGCGAAACGCCTACGAAAGTCGCCAAATCCTTGAGCGTTATCGCGTGTGCTTCCAATATCTTCCCCAGTCTCAGCATTCCGCCTCCTTCGCTATTGCTTCGTTGTCGATCCACACCGCTATCATGCTGGCCAGGTCGGCACGCGGGACCGGGGCGTCGCCGAACTTCCGCCGCAACCAAGCCACGTGGTCCGGGCCGTATGATTCACCCAGTGCGGCGCGCACCTGCATCGCCGCCTCGGCGAAGCTGTAGGGGATTTCATGCACGATGACCGGCGTCACATCCAGCGCGGTACCGCGCTTGGGCAACCAGGCCGGGGCGGGTGTTTCCTTGGCGGTTTTGAAAGTATCGATTTCCCCGCCGAATGGGACATAACCCTTGATCGCCCGCGCCTTTTCATCTGCCTCCACGCCGCTGGTGCCTGACGCGATCTGCGCAATGCGCTTGCGGTTCGTCTCCAGCTCCGTATCCTTCTGCGCGTGGAATTCCTTGCCGATCTCCCGCGCGTTGGAAGGGAATCCGTTGGCGTCGTAGGTGATCTCCGGCAGGGCATGGTGATGCTCGCCCTCAGCGTCTTCCACCACCGCCATGGCCGTTTCGGCCAGGAACGGATGCCAGTGCACGAACACATGGCCCTTGACCTGGACGCCCGGCACCTCGCCCACGAACCAGGTGCGGCCCTTGAACGAAACCGACAGATCGCCGCTCACCGTGCGCCGGATCGGCTCCTCTGTGCCCAGCGACAGCAGCACAGCCGCATCCGGCGTCACAAACAGCTTGTCTGCCGGGATCGTCACCCACTTGCCGAAGCGGCTCATGCCGTGGCGCGTGTGCTTCGCCGTCGCGTTCCAGTGCAGCTGGTACATCTCCGCCAGCTTGTTCAGGTCGTCGAAATCGCGCACCGTATGGCGCTGGAACTTCAACGGACCTTCAAACACCAGCTCCACCAGGTGGTTACCCTTCTCCACCGAGCCCTTGGCACGGGGGTTGCGCCGCTTGTTCACGATCAGCGTGATCTCCAGGCGGCGACAAAAGCGCTTCACCAGCCCGGCAGAAGTCGCGCCGGGGTCGACCATCAAAAATTCAGGCCGCCCATGGAACGGGTCAGCAGTATTGTTCTTCGGCGCCATCGCCCAGGCCATAAAGCGCACCGTATGCTCGCCCGTCTCGGCGTGCGGGTAATAGCGCCAGCGCACCACGCCCGAGCAATGGTCAGCCACCACATAACGGATCACGCGGAACAGCTCGATAGCCTTCTCGTTCTCCGGCTTGTTCTTGTAATGGATCGCTTGATCCAGCTCGACGATGGACGTGCCGCCGCCCGGCAGGTAAAACACCAGGCATACCGAAGCATCCACCTGCCAGGTATGGTTCGGGTAAGGGCTGGAAAGCGGCACGTGCGGCGTCGGTCGGCGCAGCTGCTCGGGGTGCAGGTTATAAGCGCGCAGCGCCCGATGGATGGACGAATCGGACAGCTCGGATATTTCGCCGGTCTCGGTATCCACACGCCCGGCCATGATCTTGCCGTTGGCACGCAAGTCCTCTACCATCCGCTTCACCGCGATCACCTTGCGGTTGTTCTGCCGGAAACCCTCCATCAATGCGGCGGAGACTATTTCCGCCTCCTGCCGCGTCAACGCCAGGACGCCCGAGTCCGAGCGGCGCTTGCGGTCCGACACCGTGTGCGGCACCGCCCAGCGGTAGAAGGTCGCCGGCGAAATCCCGCCCAGCTCCGCGCAAGCCTCGGCCACCAGCGCCGCCTTCTGGCTGTGCGCGCAAGCCTCCAGGCGCGCGGCAAAGCGCGCTGCAATGGCCGTTTGCTGCGGCGTCGGCACGGAATCAGCCGCCCGTGGCTTGGTCATATTGTTCCCCAACGGTGCGCCAGATGTCCGCGTTTTCCTGCGCCTCCCCGTCGATGACGGCGGACGCATCCGCCAGTACGCCGAAATCGGCAGCGACATCGCGCACGGCAGCCAGCACCTGGCCCAGTGCGGCAGCGGCAGCCTGCCGCGCCTGCTCGCTGGGCGCAGCCTCACCGGCAACGCCAAACAGACGGCCAAGCTCGGAACGCAAGCTGGTTTGCACGGAAGCCGCGCACTTGATAGCCTGGGCGGAAAGCAGGCCAAGCGCCTCTTCGTGGAGGAATTCAGGGGTCGGCATGGAGCGCGACAGCTCGGCGTCAAGCTGGTTGATCTTGTCGTCTTTGGCGCGAAGCTGGCGCTCGGCGATGTCTGCGGATTCTTTCCAGCCCTCGCGCTCTTTGCGCAGGGCTTCGCGTAATTCCTTGGGTGTCATGCATCCCACGGAATCCAGCGTCACCCCGTTGAGCGAACCCCCGTCTGCGATTTCGGTCAGCTCGTCATCGTCGAGCATCACCAGTTCCAGCAGCTTGGATTGCGTGCCGGCATTTTTTGCCAAAACGGACAAATTGTCCGATTTGGAAAACTTGAAAGCCGCCTGCATGAAGCGCCGTGCAGCGCGTACATGGAAGCCAAGCAATTCCACGCGCTTCTCGAATTCGCCGAATGGTGTGAGCTCTTTAAGTATCAGCAGGCGTTTCCCTAGCTCCAGGCAGACCTCAGCCGTGCGGCGCTGGTAGAACCTGATCTCGTCCTCCAGCGCGCCGACGGTTAACATGCCTTCGTAGCCCATTTGCACTGCCAGCGCCTGGGCGTTGTCGTTGATCGCGTCCAGGTGCGCGGCCATCTGGTTCTGCTGCTGAATGATCACACCCTCGTTGATCGGGTAATCTGCTACCGCTTCGGTGATCGGGTTCTTTGCTCGTGCCATATTTTTCTCCCTTTTTACCAAATCTGCCAAATTGGCAGATTTGGATTAAGCCGCGCCAGCGGCGATGCGTTGATTGATTTCACTGATCCGGTTTTGCGTGCGCTCCACGTGCTCCGCATGAGCGAAGGCGATCTGCAGCAGGGTGACCGAGTGCGCGAAGCGACCGTTATCCAGCTTGGTCACGAGGCCGACTTCAATCAGCGTCTGCATATAGCGCGTCACGCTGGAAGGGTCGAAACCCGTCATGCGGCTGAGCTCCTGGTTGGACAGGCCACTCAAGGTATGCCCCTTGAGCGCGACCATGCAGCGCAGCACCTTCTCGGCGGACGTGGCGGTATCCTTAGCCATGCACCTTGCTCCTGGATAAAAACCAGCCGCCATAAACGGAACTTGCCACGAACGTGTCGCGCCAAATCCCGTGTTTGATTAGCTCCCGCAGGCGCCATAAGTCGATCTTGTTCATTCCTCTTCCCCTCCAAAGTCAAATTCAGGTTCGGCATGTTTCTTCACCGCCTCGTGGTGCCAGGCCAGCCCCGCCATGCCGGCATGAATCGCCGCCAGCGCCGCGTCCGCCTCCACCTTGCCCGCCGCGAATTCCAGGATGTGCCCCACGGCGGTATTCAACAGCGCCTGCAGCTGGCTCACGTCGTTGGCCGTCACCGCCTTGCCGTTGGGGATCGGAATCACCAGCTGGTTGGCCGACATCGACAGCCAGCGCGAGGCGAAATTGATCCCGCAGATATGCTCGTAGGCCGGCAGCAGGTTGAGCGGCATGCGCCCGTTGCCCAGCCACTTGTAGAGCAGGTCCACGCTCACCGCCATCAGCTCGGCAATGCGCTCCACCGAAAGGCTCTTGCATTCCCGCGCATGGTCTTTGCACAGCCTGAGCGCGTGCAGCAGGCCGGTAGGCTGGACCGATTTCCAATTACGCCGCATGTTGGAAATCCTTTATAGCGACCGTATCCAAACAAAAAGCCGTTTGGAACATGCGCAACACGTTTGCACTGTGTAAAAATGCAGGCATGCAATTGAGTGGGGTAGCAGTCATGAAAAAAACTGATTTCGATGTGCTTTCCAGTAGGTTGGACGGCATAGCAAGAACGCTCCTTATCGTGATTTCAGAGCTTGAGTTACGGGGCGCGATAGACGGGCCTTCCTTCTCCTCTCGCCTGACTCGATATGGGAAGGACCGCGCGATGCACCCAGGGCTGGAAATGTCCGGCGTCCTGATACAGGAGATGGCGCAGGAGCTGAATGAGGCTCGCAAGAACCGCCGATCAAAGGCGCGGCTGGGTTGAATCCGTTGATGTGCATGGCGGCTCCTAGGCGGCTTTAAGGGTTTTTGGGTCGGGTTTAAGGCCCAGAAGGATGGCGGCGCGGTGCGCCTCGCCGCGATGGCCGGCCAGCTTCCCGCAAAGCAGGTCACGGGCGGCCTGGTAGTTGACGTTGTTTTCCCGGCACAGGGTGCTGAGGGCGATGCCTTCTGCCCGCAGACGGTTGCGTGCCTGGTTAAGTTGTTGTGCATCGAAGCTCATGATGGCGTCCTCTTCTGTGGCGTTGTTTTGATTAATGTCGATCTATGGATTGAATTGTAGGTACGCATATGCGTACCTGTCAAGTGTTATTTGGAGTTGTTATGAATACCATTGGAGAAAGATTGCGCGAAGAGCGCGAACGGTTCGGCATGAACCAGACCGTGTTCGGGTCGTTGGGTGGGGTGCAGAAGCAGGCACAGCTTAAATATGAGAAAGATGATCGGGCGCCGGACGCCGCCTATCTTGCCGCCATCGCGCAAGGTGGCGTGGACGTGCTCTATATCATTACCGGAATGCGTGGCGAGAACACCGCCACCACACCTACTGAGCTGGCCTATCTGCGCAATTGCCGCGCCCTACCGACGCCGGAGGCAAGGGATGCCGGGTTGAAAATGCTGGTTCTGCTGCGCGAGGCTTATGGTGTGAAGTTTCCCATATGAGCATTTTCAGCGATCTCTTTACCGTCACGGTGCAGGTAAATCCGCCCGATGAAGAGTTTATGCGCCTCAGCCGCGAGGCAACAGAAGCGAAGAAAGCGAAGGACTGGGGCCGCGCCATTGACTGCCTGCGCCAAATCAAAGATAGGGTGCTGGCGAGCGGTGATTTTCCGAGTTGCATGCGCCTGCCTCTGTTTCTCCAGCAGGCCGGAAGGTTTGATGAAGCGATGGCAGAATTCAATCTTCTGATACAACAGACCAAGCCGCGCATTGATCGTGAGTTTGCGCACGCGCTGCCATCTGTCCGCCGTTCCGTTGTCGCGTCGACTCGTATGCGGATATACGACAAGATGCGTCTGGCTTGCCAACGCCAAAAGCTGCCCCGCGAAACCGAACGATACGCCAAGCTGTATGAACAACAGCGCGAGCTATGGGCAAAGCTAAAGCCCCTCGCTAAGGGAGGGCGGCGTGATGTTTGACAGAGATGACGCAACGTCCGCCCTGCTCAGAGAGGCGACAAGGCTAGGTGATTTGGGCGATTGGGATGCTGCCGTGGCCGCTTTGGTGGCGGCCAAACAGAGCATGATTGACTCGCCGGTACACTACCCTATTGAAACTTGGTGCAAGTTTGGATTGTATCTCTCGCGCGCAGGACGTTTTGAGGAATCAATGGCTGAATTTGATTGGCTATTGCAAGACCTCTCACGACGAGCCAGAAAAGAGAGTTTCATGGATGACCCAAACGTTTTCTTCGGCAAGAGCACCTCAAAGAAAAGTGTCTTTAATTCCATCGTCAGAAACGGAAAACGGGGTGTGGAGGAAAAGAGGGCGGTAGCGAAGCGGAGAGAGCAGAAGGCTAACAAGAAAGCCGGATAACTGAGGGGTGCCAATGAAAAATTTAGACCTGATTAAACGCTATACGGAGCAGCATCTCGGTCACCCGCTGGAGCGGGCCCAACCGCTCAAGCTGAACGGTGACCAGGTGAGCGAGGTTCTGTGGCCCCTCAACGAGTTGTTCCGCCCCAACCAGGAGGCGATCCAGTCGCTTTCCTATGACGCACAATATGAACGGGAGGCGGATGCCGCCATATCCGGATTTGCTTTCGACCCGGGCGGATACGATTGGTCAACGGTTTCTTCCGGCGCGTGGCGCGTATTCATGGAGCGGCATTACCAGACCCTGATGCTGGCCGGACTGCAATTGCAAACGCCGTTCCTGTCCGTTCCGCTTAATCTTCCTGCGCGGGCGCGACTTGGTTTCTTATTGCTCTTTCAATATCACGAAATGGCGCTCCCGTTTCCAGTGCAAGACCGATCAGGCGGCGGCATGCCTCAACCCAATGCGCCGGGAACCTTGCTGCGGCATTGAAAGCCTGGGTGTGGCTGGAGGTAAGAATGTCGTTCCAATTGGTGGTTTTCATTATGTGTTTCATCCGTCGATTGTTATCAGCAGACTTATTGTCACAGAGCCGGCGGCGCCTTGCGTTCCAACTGAAACGCTTCAGTTCGGTCGCGGGCAATCGGCGTAAACCAAAAACAAGCCGCCGCAGCAGATTCTCTCAGTCCTTGTGACACATCGCCCAATATTCTCAGCTTCGCCAGCCTTGTAACGCGTTACAGATGGCTTGTCGGGGCGTTCTAGGCCTGTTCCCGAGCGCGGATAAGTTGTGGTATTTTAGAAAAATGAAATGTTTTTCTGAAATCATTCGCGAGCACCCTATCCTCGGCCCACTCTTCATGCCCGGATGGTGGGTGTGTGAATATGCCAGCGAGAGCGGAAACTATAGTGGCGAATTTCCGGCCATCGGGCCAACCAGAGAAGATGCATGGCGGGATGCGAAAGCATTCCTGGAACGAAATGCCTTGATGAATGGCACGCTATATTTCCGTCTGCGCAAGCCGTCTATAATCGAGAGGGTTCAGTCCATCGGGCGGGTTTAGTATCAATCCCCGCTGAACCCCTTCACCCTTACCCGCCCAACCCCCCGTCGCCACAATGGCGGCATGACTCAACGACTCGCAGCCCTCACCTTCCAGATCGACCCCGCTCACAAGGCGGTGCGCCTGTTTCCGTCCGGCACGTTCCGCTCTGCCGACGGCAGCGGGCGGCCAAGCGACGTGCCAGCCTGGCAACTCGATGCCGCCGGCGCAGCTCAGCTCATCGCCCGTGCCAATGCCCGCTCCGACCGCAAGGTGGTCGATTACGAGCACCAGACCCTCAAGCAACAGCAGAACGGCCAGCCCGCCCCGGCAGCCGGATGGATGGCTGCGCTGGAATGGCGTGACGACGGGCTCTACATGACCCCCGACTGGACCGACAAGGCGGCAAGCATGATCGCCGCCAGGGAATACCGCTACATCTCCCCCGTTTTTACCTATGACAAGAATGGCAACGTGCTCGATCTGCTGCACGCCGGCCTGACAAATTTCGCGGGGCTGGATGGCCTTGCCGATCTCGCCGCGCTTTCCGCGCATTTTTTCACCCCAAAGGAGCAACCCATGAAATTGCTACTCGCCGCACTCGGCCTGGCCGAGAACACCACCGAAGACAAGGCCGTCGAGGCCGTTGCCGCGCTCAAGGCTCAGGCTGATGGCGCTGAAACGCGCATCGCCACGCTCACCGCCCAGGCAGCCCAGGCCCCCGACCCGGCCAAGTACGTGCCCATGAATACGCACAGCCAGACGCAAAACGCCCTGGCTTCCCTGACTGCCAAGTTCGAACAGTCTGAGCGCGACACGCTGATGGAAGTCGCCTTGTCCGATGGCCGCATTCTCGCCGCCCAGGACGCCTACTGGCGCGCCCAACCGGTGGCCGCGCTCAAGGCTTACCTCGAAGTCGCGCATCCGGTGGCCGCCCTGAGCGGCACGCAGACCGGCGGCAAAAAGCCGGAAGGCGAAGCAGGCTCCACGCTCGATACCGCGCAGATCGCCATGTGCAGCGCCATGGGGATCGACCCCAAGGCTTTCGCAAAAACAGCGAATAGCCATCAGCAGTTAGCGGTCAGCTAAAACCACGCGGCGCAGCTGCACAAAACCACTGAAAGCTGACAGCTGACCGGCTGACAGCTAATAGCTTAACCAAGGAGACCGATATGTCTGCTCTGACCAAAGACCGCAACACCCCGCGCCGCGTGGGTGAGGATTTCACCTTCCCCGTCGCCGCTGCCGTGAACTGCCATGCAGGTGCAATCGCCGTGCTGGACGCTTCCGGCAACGTCAAGCCCGCCGTCACTGCCACTGGCCTGGTGTGCGTGGGCCGCTTCGAGGACAGCGCCAACAATGCCGCAGGTAGCGCAGGCGACATCAGCGCCCGTGTCGCGCCCGGCGTGTACCACTACGCCAACAGCGCCGCAGCGGACGCCATCACCGCCGCCGAGATCGGCGACACCTGCTACCTGGTGGACGACCAGACCGTGGCCAAGACCGACGCAACCGGCACCCGCAGCGCCGCCGGCAAGATCGTCGGCGTGGATACCGTCGGCGTCTGGGTGCGCATGGGGTTGTAACCAAAATTGTAGGAGCGGCGCCCCCGCCGCGATGATCGGCCCGAGGGCGGGCCTCCTACCAAACCAAGGAGATTCAAATGCTAGTCAACAAAAGCAACCTCACCAACGTCTTCATTGCCCTGAAGACAGAATTCAACAACGCCCTGGACAATACCCCGACCAGCTGGCAGAACATCGCCATGCGCATCCCGTCTACCACCGGTCAGAACGATTACGCCTGGCTGTCCACTTTCCCGAAAATGCGCAAGTGGGTAGGCGACAAGCACATCAAGAGCCTGGAAGCCTTCAAGTACAGCATCGTCAACGATGACTGGGAAGCGACCGTCGAAGTGGACCGTAACCACATCGAGGATGACCAGCTCGGCATCTACGCCCCGCAAGCGCACATGGCCGGCTACTCTGCCAAGCAGCTGCCCGACGAGATCGTGTTCGACCTGGTCAACAACGGATTTACCAGCCCCTGTTTCGATGGCCAGTATTTCTTCGATACCGACCATGATGTGGCCGGCGCCAGCGTCAGCAACAAGGGCACGGCGGTTTTGAGCTGCGCCACCCAGGCGCTGGCCCTTTCCAGCTACGGCGCAGCACGCACCGCCATGCGCAAGTTCAAGGACGCCGAAGGCCGCCCGCTCAATATCACCATCGAAGTGCTGCTGGTGCCGCCCGCCCTGGAGCATGTCGCCCTGACCCTGGTCAATAGCGACCGCCTCGACGACGGCAAGGCCAACCCCTTCAAGGGCACCGCCAAGGTAGTGGTGGATGCGCGCCTGACCTCGGACACCGCATGGTTTCTGCTCGACACCAGCAAGGCCGTCAAGCCCTTCATCTACCAGGAACGCAAGGCCCCGGTATTCGTCGAGCAGACCGACCCGCAAGCCGATGACGTGTTTAACCGCAAGAAATTCAAGTACGGCGCCGAAGCCCGCGCCGCCGGCGGATACGGCTTCTGGCAAACCGCCTGGGGCAGCACCGGACTGGGCTGATAGCTGTTTGATCCATGGCGGCCGGTTCGCTGGCCGTCATCCGTGAACCAGCTGCAATAAACACTCATTGAGGATGTCAACATGGCTACCAAGAAACCAGCATCAGAACCTGTAGGAGCGGATTTACCAGCGATGGTAACTGTGACCGTCACGGCAAAACGCGACAACTTCCGCCGCTGTGGCATCGGCTTCGGCAAAGCGCCCGTCGAGATCACGGTCTCCCCGGAAGAGGCCGAGATCCTCCAGGCCGAACCCATGCTGACCGTCAGCGTGGCTGCGGAAGCCGAATAATCCATGTACGCCACCCTCGCCGACATGATTGCCCGCTTCGGAGAAGAGCAGATGGTCCAGCTCACCGATCGCCTGGGCAATGGCGTGATCGATGAAACCGTGATCGCTCAGGCCATTGCCGACGCCAGCGCGCTGGTCGATGGCTACCTGTCGGGCCGCTACCCCGTGCCGCTCTCGCCAGCGCCGGCCATCCTGGTGGGTTATGCGTGCGACCTCGCCCGCTACAACCTCTTCCCGGATGCCAACCTGGACGATAGCAACACGGTGCGCATCCGCCAGCGCGACGCCATCCGCTTCCTGGAGCAAGTCGGCCATGGCAAGCTCAGTCTCGGCATGACCCCCGTCGCCACCACCAGTCTGCCGCAGTTCAGCGAAAGCACGAAGGTATTCAGCCGGAGCGAGCGCGCATGATCGGCATGCTGGCCATCGAGCCGCTCCTGGTGGAACGCATCCGCCAGGAGGTGATCGTGCCAGGGCTCAAGGTTGTCACCTCGGCGGAAATGGTCGGGGTGAAGGAAAACTCCCAGCCGGTACCCGCCGTGCATGTGGTTTACGACGGCCCCGTCATGCGGGTGGAAAAAGGCTTGGTGGAGATCATCGAGCGCTGGATCACTGTCGTTGCGGTGCGCAATTTACGCAGCACCAGGAGCGGGGAAGATGCCCGCCAGGATGCCGGCCCGATTCTGGATGCCGTGTTCTCCGCCTTGCTCGGCTGGCAGCCGGTGGGCGTTAAACCGCTGCTCCCCTCTAACCCGCCGCGCCCGTACTTTAACGCCGGCTATGCCTATTTTCCGCTCGCCTGGGAAGCCAGGCTGAAAAAAATACCTATGCCGTGCATCGGCTAATTTACCCAGGAGCGAATGATGAAAATCGAACTGATCCTGCCCCACGAGCACGCCGGCCGCAATTATCCGGCAGGCAGCGTGCTCGATCTGCCCACGGATGCCGCCGAATGGCTGATCGCAATAAAGGCGGCTAACAGCCATCAGCCGTCAGCTGTCAGCAAAAAACGCGGCGAAGCCGCACAACCCACTGAAAGCTGATCGCTGATAGCTGACAGCTAATTAAAGGAGATTCAAAATGATTTTTTCCGGACAAGGCCCGATCTTCCTGGGCGATTTCGACGCAGTCAACGGCAACACCGCGCAAGGCTACCTGGTCAACATGAAAAAGATCGGCTGCGGCAACCGTACCCTTAAAACCTCGTTCAGCCAGGATACCCAGAAAGTCAAGGAAAGCTGCTCCGGCCAGCGCCTCACCCAGGCCATCCTGGAGAAGGGAAAAGAGGCCAGCGTCACCCTGGAGATGCACGATTTCGACCGCGCCATGCTGGCCATGTCGATGTACGGCACCAGCGCCCTGACCCCGGCCAGCACCGTGACGGCTGAAGCATTCCCAAGCGTTGCGGCGGGCGACGTAGTGCACACCAAGCACCCCAAAATAACCAGCGTTGTCATCAAAGACAGCAACGCCACCCCGGCCACCCTGGTGGAAGGCACCAACTACACGGTGGACAGCGCTGACCATGGCCGCATCAACATCATCTCCGTGACCGGCCTGACCCTGCCGCTCAAGGCGGATTATGCCTATGCGGCATACGGCAACATCGCCGCATTCAACGCCACCAGCGTGGTCAAGGGCCTGATCATGGACGTGCTGAACACCGCCGACGGCAGCAAGGCGCGCGTCACCATCCCTAAAATCAAGTTCAGCCCGACCAAGGATTTCAACTGGCTGGGCGACGACGAGGCGGTGCTCTCCCTGGAAGGGGAAATGCTCTACGTGGGCGAGCTGGCCGCTGATGGCGACTACGGCCCGTTCATGCGCATCGATGGATTGGCGGCCTAGTAGGAGCGGAGCCGACCCTCTCTCCAACTCTCTCCCAAAGGGAGAGAGGGCGATCGCTCCTTCCCCTTCAAGGGGAAGGTTGGGATGGGGATGGGATTTCGCCGCGATTTTATCGGCCCGGGGGCGGGCCTCCTACAAACGATAAGGGTAAATATGCCAGCCGCCATTTATGACGTCCATCTCGCCCAGGCCGACACCGTGCCCTACGAGCTGGTATGGCAGGAAACCGAGTCCGGCCCGCCGATCGACCTGAGCGGCGTGACTGCCAGGCTGGAAATCGACGACCGCATCGGCGGCGCGACGGTGCTGCTGTCCACCGCCAACGGCGGCGTCCTGCCGCTCGCCGCGGACGGCCTGATTTCCATCCAGACCGCCCACGCGAATTTCAGCGCGCTGGCGGCGGGGCAATACCGCTACCGACTGATCCTGACCTACCCCAGCGGCGACTGGACGCTGATGGCCGGCAAGCTGGTGCTGTCATGACCGGCGTGGTGGTGGTCAAGAAAAACAGCGTCCTGGTGGTCAAGCGCGGCAATCAGGTGCTGGTAATCAAGGAAACCGTCTCCCGCGTCATATCAGCGGGCGTGCGCCTGATGCAGAACATTTACCAGGGCGGCGGTGCGGACAAGCACTACGCGCACAGCCAGCTCATCCCGTCGGACACCTGGCTGGTGGCCCACAACCTCGGCAAGCACCCATCCGCCACGGTAGTGGATTCCGCCGGCAGCGTGGTAATCGGCGACGTGAGCTACATCGACAGCAACAATTTGCAACTGAATTTTTCCGGCGCGTTTGCCGGGACCGCGTATCTGAACTGATGAATATGTAGGTCGGGTTTTAACCCGACATTTCGGGCTGAAGCCCGACCTACGATAAAAGGAGAACCACCATGGCCCAGAAACACCTCACCCCGATCGACCTCAACAAGAACGAGCTGCAGAACGCCCGTATCCAGAATCTCGCTACCGCGCCCGCTAACCCTGGCGTGGGGCAGATCTACTACGATACCGCCATCGGATGTGAACGCCAGTGGGACGGTGCCGTCTGGGTGAATAAGGATGCCCGCAAGGCGACCGGCATTCCATTGTCCGCGCTCGCCACTGACCCGCTGGCCCGCGCCAACCATACCGGCACGCAGGCCGCCGGCACCATTTCTGATTTCACCACCGCCGTTGACGCCATCGTCGACCCCAAGATTCAGGCCAGCGCCGCCGGGCTGGATGCCAAGCTCTCGGTGCGTGCCGTGTCCGTGGCAGACATCACCCTGTCCGGTGCGCAGACTATCGACGGCGTGAGCGTGGTGGCAGGCAACCGCGTGCTGGTAACAGCGCAGGCCACCGCCAGCCAGAACGGCATCTATGTCGCTGCAGCTGGCGCATGGACACGTGCCACCGATTGCGACACCTCGAACAACTACACCACGGCGGCGTTCACTTTCGTTGAAGAGGGCACGACCTACGGCGGCAGCCAGTGGAAGGTTTCCACCACCGGCGCCATCACGGTCGGCGTCACTGCGGTAGTCTGGGCACAGTTCGGGGCAGGTAGCACCTATACGGCAGGGAACGGCCTGCAACTGACTGGCAGCGCGTTTTCGGTGAAACTCGACGAAACGCAACTGCCGCTGCAGTGGTCAGGGCTGGTAGCCGGCCCCGCTGGCCTGGCGCTTGATCCGGCCGCCATATTTTCACTTTCCGGAGCGTTTATCGGCGATGGCTCCGCAACAACTTTCACCCTGTCACGGGCCGCCTATGGCTGGTCGGTAGAAAACCCGATTATCCAGGTGTATGAGGCCGCAACGGGCGACGTGGTGTATCCGGACATCCGGGTTACGGCGACTGATGTTGTAATCTCGTTCGCGGTCGCTCCTAGCGTTTCCCAGTATCGCGCTAACGCAATTGGTCATTAATGAAACTTCTATCTCCCCTTGACCTCGCCGTCGTCACCGCCCTGCCAGAAGCAGGCACGGTAGGGCGCATGGTGACGCTGGCCAGCGACGGCAAGGTGTACTACGACAACGGCGTGACATGGGACGACCTGGCGGCAGTGGCGAGCGGCAACAGCGGCACGGCCACGCTCGACTTCGGCCCATTCCCCGGCTCGAACGAGGCCTCGGTCGCTGTCATCGGGCAGGGGGCAATCCAAACCACCTCAGCGGCCAATGCTGCGTTCATGGCCGATGCCAGCGCCGACCACAGCGCCGGTGATCATGCCTATGCCGCCGGATTCATCGGCCTGAGCTGCAGCGTGCCGACAGCCGGTACGGGATTCACCATCAACGCCCGGGCCGAACAGAAAATGCAGGGCACCTTCAAGGTGCGCTGGACATGGAACTAGGAGATAAATAATGGCAATGGACGTAATCACACGCGACCCCGTATCCGGTCTAGGCGCCGGGGTGGACGCCAACAACAACGCAAAAGTCGCCCTGCCGCGCGTCAAAACTCAGGCTGGTTACGCGATCCTCGCCACCGAGAACGATTCCGGCATGGTGACGGGCACGCCGCAAATCGGCACCCCGTTCACCTCCGACGACGGGCGGCTATCCATCGGCCAGGACAGCGTGCTGATGAACCACTCGTTCAACGTCGCCGCGCAGAACACGGCCAACTACCGCACCGCCTCCGCCACCATGACGCTCGCTCTGGGCGGCGGCTTTATCACCTTCAACAGCTCCAATACCCTGACTACCGCGACCGGCTGCATCTGGTCAACCTATAGACCGTTTAACTTGATGGGCAACGCCGGGCTGCATTTCGAGTTCACCGGAGCGATAACCCAATACCCGCTGGCCGGGGAAGTGTTCGACGCCGGCCTGTTCCCCTTCGCCGCAGGCGGCGCCGCGCCCACCGATGGCGTTTACTTCCGGCTCACCAGCGCCGGACTGATCGGCGTGCTGAACTACAACGGCGTCGAAGTCCAGTCCGGCGTGCTGATGCTCGCCAACGCCTTCACGCTCAATGCAAACGTCCAGTTCAATATCGTCGTCAACCAGCGCAAGGCGACATTCTGGGCCGCCGGCCAACTGCTGGGCGAGATCGACGTACCCGCCGGCAACGGTCAACCCTTCATGAATTGCGCCCTGCCGGTCTCCATGCAATACCGCAACATCGGCACCGTTGTGGGCACGCCGATGCAGGTGCGGGTGGGCGAAGTGCACGTGGACCAGACCGACATCAGCGTGGTCAAGCCATGGAGCCACGTCATGGCCGCCATGGGCCAGACCGGCGCGCAGGGACAGGACGGCGGCACCATGGGCAGCACCGCGAAATACACGAACTCGCTGGCAGCGGGCGCGGGCGCGCTCATGGCCAACGCTACCGCCTTAGCCGAGTTTATTGGGCTTGGCGGGCAAGCAACGGCGCTGCCAACACTCGCGGTCGGGACGGACGGTATTCTATTTAGTTTTTATAATCCGCCGGGAGGAGTCACCCAGACGCCGCGCGTGCTCTACATCACCGGGCTGAAACTGCAGGGTTGCGTCACCACCGTCCTGGCGGGCAACGCAACCCCGGTAATATATGCGTTCGCCGCCTGTTTCGGCCATACAACCGTTTCGCTTGCCGCAGTTGACGCAGTTGCCACTAAAGGCCCGCGCCGCATCCCCATCGGCTTCGAGGTTTACCCGGCAGCAGCAGCAGTCGGAACGCTCGGCAGCGCCGGGCTGGAGATGAAATTCGACACCCCCATCGTGGTCAACCCAAACGAATTTTTCGCCATCAGCGCCAAGAACCTGGGAGACGTGACGACCTCGGGCGCGATCACGTTCCTGGCCGGGATAAATTCGTACTATGAATAAATGGGCCCTGGCATTCTGGGCGCTCTGGGCACTCTGTATGTCGGCCATTGGCTACGCGATTTTTGACGCATTTTAGTAGGAGCGGCGCCAACCCTCTCTCCAACTCTCTCCCAAAGGGAGAGAGAGCGATCGTCCCTTCCCCTTCAAGGGGAAGGTTAGGATGGGGATGGGAGTTGGCCGCGATAAATCGGCCCGAGGCGGGCCTCCAACAAAGGAAAAGAAATGAACGCACAAACCGAACTTGAAACCATGATCCCGCAGCCGGTTGAAATTGAAGTGGCCGGCAAGACCATCGCCCTCAAGCCCGTCACCATGCGCCAGCTTCAGCCCGCCATCAAGGCCGCGCTGCCCATTCTTCAGGCGATAAAATCCGGTGCGCTGGATATGGAAAAGCTCAAAGCCATGGACATGATGGCCTGGATCGAGGCCTATGCCGAGCACGGCGAAGCGCTGACCGAAATGGTGGCCTATCTGTCCGGCGTGAGCGTGGAGGAGCTGAACGACTGGACGCCGGACGAGGTGATCCTCGCCGCCGGCGCCGTGGTGCGGGTGAACACGTATTTTTTCGTATCTTTGGCGCGCCAGATACCGGGTGCGCCAGTGAAGGAAGCCCCCCCGACTGGGCCGAATCCTTCCAGCGACTGATAGCTGCGGGGCACACGCTGGCGGCCATACAGGACTACACGCTAGGCCAGTTCCACGGCTTCAGCGGTGCAATCGACAGGCTGGAAAACCAGCGTTACGCCGCGCTGCTGAACGTGATCACGGTAGGTGCGAGAGGGGATGGAAAGGCGGTGGAGAAGATGATGAATAGCCTTGTAGGTCGGGCTTAAGCCCGACATTGTCGGGATGAATCCCGACCTACCGGGTAAACGGGAACAGCAGAAACCTGGCTACACCCAGGCCGATGATCAGCAGCATCAGGCCAGTAAGGCCCAGGCTTTCCAGCCAGACAGCGCCAGCGATGGCGGTGGCAACGAATAAAATTTGTAACAGGGCGGGCATCGGACAATCATGGGCGAACTCGAATTAAGCGTCAAGCTGAAACTGGCAGCGGAACAGTTCGTCAGCGCCTTGTCTGGCGCAACGTCTCAGTTCAAGCAGGCCATGGGCGGCATGGAAGGCGCAGCAGCGCAAGCCGGGGACGGGATTGACGCGGCATTCAAGACGTTTGGAATCCGCTCCCTAAAAGCCATCGAGGCGGAAATATCGCAGGTTGAATCTGCGCTTGTCGGCCTGAAAAAATCAGGTGTAGGCATGGATGAAATCGCCCGTGCCACCGATGCCGCCACGGCCCGCGTCAAGGCGCTTAAAGCCGAAGCGGGAGAGCTGCCACCCGCTTTGACGAAAGCAGAGGTCGCCGCAAAAAACTTGGCAAGTGCTTTTGGCGCGTTAAATATCCGTTCCGGCGCCACCATCAAGGCCGAAGTTGACAAGATCAGGGCATCATTCGCCACATTGCGCGATTCTGACCTGGGCTTTGCCGACAAGGAACGCGCCTCTCTTGCGCTGAATACCCGGCTGCGCGAACTCGGCCGCGAGCTGGGCAGTGTATCCGGGCAGGCCAAGGCATCCGGCAGCGCCATGCAGCAGGCTGGGCAGTCCAGCCAGGCCATGTCGTCATCGCTGGCCCATGCCGGCCATATCATGGCTGAGTTGTACGTGGCCTGGGCCGCGCTCAACGGCGCTTTCCGCCTCTCGAAATCCATCCTTGACGCAGGCATCGGACTGGACAAGATCATGGCGCAGCTGCAGTTCGCTACCGGATCGGCAGCGGGCGCGGCAGGTGAAATGGCCTTCGTGCGTGCCGAAGCCGAGCGGCTGGGTATCGACGTGGGCGCAGCAGGTGCGGGTTTCGCCAAATTCGCCGCCTCGGTGCGGGGCAGCAGCCTGGAAGGGCAAAAAGCGCGTGAGGTATTCTCAGGCGTAGCCGATGCCGCCAAGGTAATGCAGCTTTCCGCCGACGAAACCAAGGGCATCTTCCTGGCGCTGTCGCAGATGATGGCCAAAGGCAAGGTGCAGGCCGAGGAATTCCGGGGCCAATTAGGCGATCGCCTGCCCATCGCCACCAGCGTGGCGGCCAAGGCGCTGGGCGTTACCACGGCGGAATTCAGCCGCATGCTGGATGCGGGCGAGCTGTTGTCCGAAGACTTCCTGCCCAAGTTCGCTGCCGCGCTCAAGGAAAATGTAGCTGGAGCGCTGCCAGCCGCCGTAAACACACTGGACGCGCAACTTGCCCGCCTTGGCAACTCCTGGACGTTGGCCATGCAGGAAATTGCCAAAAGCGGCGCCATGTCCGAGGTCGCCAAAATAGCGGAGGAGCTGGCGGCCAAAATCCGCGCCATGTCAGAATCCGGCGAGCTGCAAAAGTTCGGCAAAGAATTCGCCGACGCCATGAAAACCGCAGGCGAGGCCATCGTTGGCGTCACCACTTTCGTGGTGGAACATGCCGAAGCAATCAAGGGGCTGCTGTTTGTCTACGCCACCTTGCGCGGCCTGAGCTTCGCCAAAAGTATGGCCGAAATGGCCGCCGGGCTATTGAATGTGGCAGCCGCCGCCACGACAGCAACCGGCGCAGTCGGCGGGGTAAAAACCGCACTCGCCAGCCTCCCGGCGCGGGTATTCCTGCCTCTCACCGTCGCCGTGGTTGGAATCGAGATTTACCAGCAGCTGACCGGCTTTATCGATGATGTGATCAAGAAAAACCGCGAGCAGCAGGAAGCCTCGCGGGCTGCGGCAACGGCAGGATCGCAGGATGCAAAAAATCAGGCTGCGGCTTATGCCGATGCCAGCGCCGTCATGGATTCCATAAACGCCAAGTATTTCGCTGGCAGCGACCAAAGCGCCATGGCCACCAGCAAGATCATCGGCGATTTCCGCAAGCTGACGGCGGAGGCAAAAGGCACCGGACAGGCGCTTGACGAAATGGTCAAGAAGGTTAATTTCAGCGATCAGGGCAGCGTCAACAAGATGCTGGCCAGCATGGATACGCTCAAGCGCTCCGGCTTGGTGACGGGAAACGAAATACGCGATTCCATCGGCGGCGCGCTGGCCAAGCTGTCAACGAAGGATTTCATCGAATTCCAGAATGCAGCCGTCCGCGCTTTCGATGGCTCAGTGGAAGGGGCGCGCAAGCTGGCCATCGCACTGGATGCATCACTGTCGGCAGGTTTCAAAAAGCTGGGCGGTGACATCGACAAGTTCCGCAGCGGCATCGATCAGGCGACAAAAGATGCGATTGTCAGCTTCGACCTGATGGCGCAGAACGCGCAGGCATCCGGGCGCGAGATCGGAGAGGCTTTCAATCTTGCGCTCAAGACGGCAGACACCAGGCAGGAAGTAGAGGCGCTCGGCGCTTCCTTGAAAAAAGCCGCAGCGGATGGCGTGATTTCCGGCAAAGACCTGGAAGACGCCCAAACCCGCCTGCAAGCCAAGTTGCGCGAAACTGCCGGCCAGATCGATGGCGCCCTGGGTGACTCCTTCAAGCGCCTCGGCATCAAGTCAGCTGAAGCCATGAAAGGCGCATTCGACCAGCTGGTCATCGACTTCAACCGCATCAAGGAATCCGGCAAGGCCAGCGCCGAAGGCGTCGACGCCGCTTACCAGAAAATCAAATCCTCGGTCGTCGCCAGCATCCAGGCCATGACCACCGCCAGCCGCGAAGCGCTGCAAGCCGCCAAGGACCACACCAGCGCCGTGCAAGCCGGCGCGGAAGCCGTCAAATCGCAAGCCACGGCCATGACCGCATCGGCCAACGCGCAGAAAGCCGATGCCGAATATGCCCAGGCCAGCACCGAGGCCATGAAATCCGGCAGCGCGGCGGCGCGCGAAAAAGCCGATGCGCTGGGTATCGCCGCCCAGGCTGCCCATGCCGCCGCCGATGCCGCGCAAGCCGATGCCACCGCCTCGTGGGCAGCAGCCGAGGCGGCACGCGCCGAAGAGGCGGCCAAAAAAGCCATTGCCGCAGCCGCAGCCAATCCCAACGAATGGACCAAGCAAGCCGCAGTCGCCGCGCAGAATTTCGCCAACGAAACGGCACGCGGCGCAGAAGAAGCCAAACAGGCTGCCATCAATGCGCAGGCCGTCGCCGCTCAAATGAGCGCGGCAGCAAGCGCGGCTTCGGCCATGGCATCGGCTGTTTCTGCTGCATCAGCAGCCGGTGCGCATTACGCCAGCAATGCGGCCCTCGATGCCGGTTATTTCTCATCCGTGGCGGATGCAGCCAACGAGGCATGGCGGAAAACCACATCCGCCGTGCAGGGCTACATCGATGCGGCCAATTCTGCCGGGCAACAGACCGCCTACGTCGCCTCGCTGATGAAAAATATCATGAGCGGAGCGGCAGGCACGGGGGACGCGGCCACCAGTGCCATGCGGCAGCTCGAAAGCCAGTTACACGCAACGGCTGACGCAACCCGCCGCAACGAGGATGCAACCCGCGCGTGGCAATCCGCCATGGACAGCCTGATAAATTCAGCCGCCAGCCTCAAGGACGAACTGGACCGCGCCCTGGGTAACGACAAGGCCATCGAGGATCGCGCCTACGCAGAACGGAAGCGCGCGCTGAAGGAGCAGTACGACGCCGCCATGGGCGCGGCTGGCGGGGAAACAGACATGCGCGGCAAGGCCAATAATTCCCGGGCGGCGGCGGATGCCCGCACGGCCTATGCGAGCGCGATCAGCGATCTTGACAAGCTGCACAATATCAAGCTCAAGGACATCGCCGATGCCGCAAAAGCAAAATCAGTATCCGACCAGAAGAACCACCAGGACGAACTGGCGCGCATCGCCGAGGAAAAAGCCGCCCGCGAGACCGCCGACGTCATGAACCGATTAAGCCTTCCAAAGACGGATCAAACCACGTCGAGCGCCGGATCGCAGCTTGCCCAGGACGTGGCCGGCGGAGTGAGCGCGTCTTCCGCATCGTTGGGAGCTGGCGCCACCTACAACCAGACACTAAACATCACCACGACCAGCCTCTCGGGAGATGAAATCCGCCGCACGGTCGCCCCTACACTCAATAAAATGATGTCCGGATCACGATAATGACCTCCACCCAACGCTATCTCGCCAATAACCGCAACGTGCTGCTGAATGCGGCCCTGTCCGCCACCAGCGTGGCCACGATAGAAAACGCCGTGCTGGAACGCCCCCTGGCCCGCAGCGGATCGGCGCGCGTGGCATTGTCTGGCGCCTACACCGGCCACGAGGAGTCGCAGTACGAGATCGAGATAACGGACAACACCGTCGTCACTCCGCTCATCAGCCAGCCCATCTTCGCGGGCGCTGGGACGGGCGAAATATCCGGCATCTCATTCACCGGAACAGCCCAAACATTCACCGTTAAACTCGCTGATATGGGGCAGGTTTTAACGGCGGCCGGCACGGACATGGAGGGCGTCAGCATCGTCGCCAGAATTCCAGGCGCGAACGGCAACCTGATCCACCTCTCCGTCGACCAGTCCGGCCTGATATTCACCAACTCTGATTTCAGCCTGATCCAGGCACTAAAGATCGGCGCGGACGGCGAGGAAGGCCCTCAATTCGACTGGGACACCAGGATCATGGGCGCGGACAACCAGATTCCAGCCGATGCGCACCGGCTGGTGTTCGGCGACGATACCAGCACGGTTTACCGCCAGTACAAAAAATATCAGGCCGGCAAATGGCTCTACCATTTCGAGCCATCGATCAAATCGGCAGTCCCAGCCGGAACCAGGGTAAAGTTCGTCTCCGGCAGCCGCGCCGTCACGCTCACGGATGGCGTCACGACAGAAACCTACACCGGCATTGTCACACTCTACGACCTGCTTTCAGCGCTGCAAACCGCATCCGCGCTGGCAGCGGTTGACGGCGTGATAGCAAACGACCGCGCCCCCGGCGGCATGGCCGCGCGCGACCTGGTGACGCGTACCGACGCGCACGTCCTGCCATCAACCGGCAGCGGCAGCGCATCCGCTACCGGATTCGCCGCCACCTATGCGGGCGCCACCGCGTCCACCGAGCTGATCGAGGCGCGATGCTGGGCCGCAACCAGTCGCGACCACGTTAACGCGGGAATCGGGCGCGAAATCTGGGCGCTCAAGGGCAGCGTGTCGGGCGAGCTGGGCAACATCCTGTCCGGGGGGTTGTTCGCCGAACCCGGTGGAAAGTTCGGCCTCTCCATCCCATTAAAAACACCCGACGGATTCGGCCAGGCGCGCGGCAAATTCTCGGTAACTGGCATCCAGTACGCCCAGCGCGACGCGGGCGTGGAGCCGCCGCCGATCTGCATCGCCTCGATGGCGCTCGGGCCGGAATCGGCAGACCAGACCGTCACCCTAAAATACACCAAGCGCCCGGACGGGGCATGCGACTGCTCAAGCATGGCAGCGCCGGACCTGTCCACGGCATTCTGCTTAACCGGTCAAACAGGAGGCACCACCACCATGGCCTATTCGCCCGCGACATTAGTGCGGCTCACCAGCATGTACGACTGGGGAGCGGACACGGTCCGCGCCAACAGCCTGTACGAAAACGGCAAAGGAATCCCCGAGCCATTTATTACCGATTTGCTTCCCGCGTTGCGGGAGTTCGAGGCCAACTTGGCCGCGGTGGAAGGTATTGCCGTGGCCGAGGCCGGATGGGATACCGTTCTGGCTGAATTTAAGCTGGATATTGAGACGGAGATGGAGTCGGCCACGGCGCCAAGCGCATCAACCGGTAAAACAGGTATTACCACCGAGGTGGCTGGTGAGTACATCCCCAGCAGATCGTGGGTGGCGATGTTCCAGAACCCGGATTTAACCTGGTCAGTGAAATCCGCAATGGCCATGCCCGGGGCCGGGTTTGTCGAAACCGGCGCAGCGGCGCTTGCCCCGGTCAGTGTGCAGTGGACGGGAGAAATCGTCGTGCCAGAATCGCTGATGCAGCACACAAGATATTACACAGTGGTCGAGCTAACATACCCAGATGGGGAGTACCGCGAAGTAATTCCCATGCAGTTGTCGTCTGCACCATCCCCCGTCGGAGGCAGTTATCAGGGTAGTCCTGTGCTTAATATGTCAGTGGGCTACGGAAACGCTCTAGGAACGCTGACGATGACCATAAACGGCGGCGGAGCGACTTCATCAGCACCTAGCAAGGGAGGCATATCCATCATCAAGGAGCGCTACCGCTCCCGCATGGACTGGGTGCTGATTTCGGCGGGAATATCCCCATCGGGAAAAGCTGACGCTGGCACTGTCGCAGGTGGAGACGGTTGCTGGCGTGATAGTGGAGATGCATATTACTGGGAGGTCGTCGGCAGCAACAAAGGTAAATACGCCAGCGCTTTCAGTAATACCCCGTATTTTTCTTCTCAGGCGGTACCCGGAATTGCCGGTGCAACCCGGTCGACTCACGAGTTCGCATTCCAGATCAATATAAAATGCGAGGCCGGATTGCTGGTTGGAGACACGGTAAACCTGTCAATAGGCGATGCCGGGTGGCCATCCACCTACCAGGTGGGCGACAAGCTCTATCTGCCGGTGATCGCCGCGCAGGACCTTTATCTGGCAGGCGGAAAGGACGGCGACAACATCCAGACCTGGCACGTCGACGGCAGCGTGACAGGCGCATTCCCGGCCTACGCGCTCGATCTGGACGCGCCTGTGCCCTACAACCAGTCCGGCCTGCAATTTCAGATTGTGCCAGGAGGAATCCCGTTCGAGTCGGGAGACCTGTACAAATTTGCCGTCGAGGGCGGGCACTACCGCTGGAGAAAAAATGCCGCAGCCTGGTCGCTCCCATCCCCCCTGGGCGGGGGAGGGGCTGGGGGAGAGGGTCTATCAGACGGCCTGAGCGCATTTTTCACCACCGGCGCGGCCCCCAGCTTCGCCGCAGGAGACCTGTACCGCTTCCGCGCCCTTCAACCAGCGGCGCTGTCAAATGTGGTAAACCCGGACGTCGAGGCATGGCGCTGGTCTGGGTCGGGCGCAACCCTGACCGCCAATCTTGGCAGCATCAAGACCATTGATTGTGCCGCGATCGCCTTCCATACCTTGCCCAGCGGCAGCCTGGTGACGCTCCATGGCGGGATGGATGGGGTCACCTGGGACTGGGCCGAACCCCTCACCTGGCGCGCCGGCGTCATGGCCAAGCTGTTTGCCGACAAGACCGCCACCCACCTCAAGCTCGAAATCACCAACGCCACCGGCGGCACCATCGGCTGGTCCTGGGCCGGTCAGGCGCTCGCCACCGAACTCAGCGCCGAATGCCAGCTGCGACGCGATTACAGCGTCGAGCGCGGCACCGGACTCAACCCCTCCGCCGCCTTCCTCGGCGCGACCCGATCGGGAGAGATCGAATGGCAGCAAGGCGTCCTGAAAGATGCCGACCTGACCGGCCTGCTCGCCATGCTTGACCACCTCAAAACTAACGACGATGAGCCCATGATCCTCATCCCGCAAAGCACCCGTCCGGAAGAAGCCTGGCCCGTGCGCGTGCTGCTCGACGAAATCGACATGCCCGAGGACGGAGGCTACCAGCCCAACACCGGCAATGAGCGGCGTTATGGCATGAAGCTGTCGGTCAAGGGCGTGGTGGCCTGATGGACTACCCCGTCCTCGCCCTGGAACTAGACGGCTGCTGGCTGCGCTTCCACCGCCAAGGGGCAAGCGCCAGCGGTGCGTCCTACCCGCTGCTGGCCGAGATCGGCACGCTCAGAAGCACCGCGAGAGCCGCCCACCTGGAAGGCATCGGCGCGGGCGAAGCGCCCAATATCAGCGTGGTGCTAAACAACCCCAAGCGCCGCGCCTCGGATCTGATCGGCCTGCCATTGCGCCGCCGTGCACGCATTGAAAGCGGAACAGAAATCCTCTTTGAAGGGGTCGTCTCCGACATCCAATACGGCAACACCCTGACGCTGGAAATATCGGCATGACCGCCATGTAGATTGGGCTGAAAAGCCCAACAAACCCAATCCTTCAAAACCGGCCATCCAATGAACCTCCTCCTATCCGAAGACCTCCCGCTTAGAACCAGCGCCGCCCTGGGCGACTACACCGAGGATGCCATCCTGCCCGTGATCTACGGAGACCTCTCGCAATCCGCCGTCCCGCTGATCAAGCTCAGCGAAACCCAATACCTCGCCGCCGACCACCCGGCTACCGTCACCGCTGTATTTGTAGACGGCCAGGAAACCAAAGGTTGGGCCAGCAGCACCCAAACCGACATCACCGGCCACTCCTATTGCCAGATCACCCTGTCCGCGCCACCGGAACAAGGCGCGGAGATCACCGCAGCCCTGCAAGGCAAGCGCCACGCCGCGACCGGCGCATTGATCGCGCACCCGGCGGACGTATTGCAGGACCTGCTATCCCTGTCCGGAAAGGCATGGGACCTGTCCCGGCTAAAATCTGAACTCCCCGGCATCAGGATCGCCGGTCGCCTGGATAAATTGCAATCCGTCCGCGCCTGGCTGGACGAAATCACCAAATCATGCGGCGTAGTCTGGGCCGAACGCTTCGCCGCTGCCTATCCGTCCAGCGCCGGGGTATCAGTCGCCAGCCTGGACGCCAGAAGCGCTACAGTCACCAGCATCAGCGCCAGCATTCAGGACGCAGCAGACCGCCTGCAAATCGCCTTCGACTACCACCCAGCCAAGGGCGCCTACGCGCAATACATGGAACTCTCCGCCAAGCCCAGCCCATTCGGTGCAGCTGGCGCGCCCATGGCCAAGCTCGAAGCCCCCTGGCTGCGCCAGCCCGCCGATGCGCTGGCGCTCGGCAAACGCCTGCTGTCCCGCCTGGCCATGCAACGCGCCAGCATCGAAATCGAAACAGGCAAGGCCATAAGCGTGGGCGACTGGCTCACCCTGACGCACCCAGCTCTGCCGGTTGACGGCCCGCAAGCCCTGATGGCTCTCTCGCTGGAAACCCAACCCGGAAAACCCGGGCGCAGAATCAGCGGCGAAATCTCCTGGGGAGAAACGCCCATCATCACCCTAGACCACCATGCTAGAGCCATCAGGCCAAAAGACGACGGCGGCGTTGACGTGGCCTATCAAAACGGCATCGCCACATTCACCATCCTCGGGCCGGACGGCAAGCCCCTGCCCAATGCCCTGGTCGCGCTCGACAACGGCGCGCCGAAAAAGACCAATGCACAAGGTAAAGTCAGCTTCGAAGCCAAGCCGGGAAGCCATGTGATTGCGGTCGAAGCGGATGGCTACCTGCCGTTCGAGCTGGATGTGACGCTGTGAGCCGCCACGGCGTGATATACAAGCCCGGTGGCGCGATAGCAAAGCCGCTCGAAATCACTCTTAAAATGCAGCGTGTGAAGACTGTTGCGCCAGCCGTACCAGATGCGCCAGTCATCGCATGTCCAGTCATGCCGAATCTGACGGCAATCTGGTCTGGCCCGGACGGCTCCCCGTTATACAGCGAGCCGGGCATTCCGGCGTCAAACGTCGATGTGGCAATACAGCGCGTTTCAACATGGTGTGACAGCACGGCATCCTGCCTGACAGATAATTCAGGTGCGTTCCTGCAAATGGCAAGGATGGTCAATGCCGATGTGCAAGCGGCCGGAATCGCGGCCCCTCTTGTTATCGATCAGTCAAAATGTTCATGGGTAGCAACGTGGAATGGAGGCGGTGGGTCTCCGTTAATATCAATTGCTGGGTCGGCGCTGTCAGTCGCCTATAGTGATGGCGTCGGGCTTGGGGAATTAATTATTGATGCAGAATTCGACGGAACGGTAGTGTCTACGCTGACCCTGAATATTACCGGAAATGTTTCTGGTGGTTGCGCGTGATTTAAGTTGGTTATTAATTTTGCATCTGTGCAATTTTGTTGCATCTAACGCAAAATGTTTCTGTGCCATTTATCGCGCAAATCTGTTCCAAATATCGCGCGTCGTTACAGCATGGGGCTGACGCTGCCGCCCAGAAGCTCGCTCGAATTGTTGAGCATGAGTTCGTGGCCGATCGCTCGCTGGGCCTGGTGAGAGAATATGGCTTCGCGGCGAATGAAGCCGAATT
>JBAYVU010000028.1:0-42189 GCA_041674385.1 Sterolibacterium sp. | reverse complement strand
CATGGCGGCGGCCTGGGTGGATTTGAGGGCATTGACCTGATTGGTGCCGAGATTGGAAACCTGGCTGGTGGTCAAGGCGACGATGCTGGCGGTGGTCAGGGCCTGGATCTGGGCGGTGGTCAGGGACGCCACGTCGTCGGTGCCCAAGGCGGTGATCTGCGTTGAACTCAAGGCAGCGATGCTGGAAGTCGATAAAGCGATAATTTGCGTTGTCGTTAGCGCTACCATCTGATCGGTCGACAGCGCCGCAACATCCGAGGTCATGAAAGTGTTCACCTGCTCGGTCGCCAGTGCAGCCACCTGAGCCGTCGTCATTTGTGTGAGGATTGATGCCATTTCCAGTTCCTTTGAGAGAGCCGTTGCTCCTCGATCTTTTATACTTTTTCGAACTTGATCATCGACAATGTTCAGTTATACAAATCCTGCCAGGCTGCTTTTATCTTGCGATGGACAGCTTTGTCTGAAAAATGTGGGAAAAAATGCAAGAAATGCGCCAAGACCAAGAAATTGACTCGCTACGACTGGTTCCAGCGATGCGATTCATCAAGGTGTGGGCCTTCGATCGGTCCCAAAGGGGCTGATGTCGATAGCCGTTTTCTACGCCGAGCCAAACAGGCGGCCGCCCACGCTCGGCTTGGTTTGTCCATCTGGACCATACAGCGAAGCCTGATTGGCTGCTGCGAGTAACACGTCAAGCGCCTGTTGATTGTGCTGCATGCGCATCGCAATCAGTTTCCCGTTCGATTCGTTTAGCGCCTGTGCCTCGGCAGTCAATTTGACCAAGCTTTGCCATATCTTGTGAGCGGGATCGGTTGGCGTTAAACGCGACAGCCAGGTTTCCATGCCCTCTTTATTGGCGGGTAGCGATGCTGCGGCAAGCATCTGGTTGCGCTGATCGGCGAATTCGCCCAAGCGAGCGGTGAGGGCGGTCTTTTCCTTGACGAGGGGCATCAACTGGTCGATCTCGCCGGCTACCAGGGCCTGCTGCTCTTTCTGGAGGATCGCCACAAACTCGCGTAACGCGGCTAGCTCGTTGCTTATCATGGGGTTGGGAGTGGAAACGGGTGGTCTGATCATGCCACTTACCATCAGGCGTTTACGCTCATAAGACAAGAACGGGGCGAACTTGGCCGGTTTTACCTTTGAGCTACCAGCATCTGGCGCACGCTTTCAATCAAACCATCGGCGATTTTGCCGGTATCGATCTTGAAACTACCCTGGGCGATTGCCTGCCGGATTTCCGCTACCCGGTCGGCATTCGTCGCTGGCGAGCTGGCCAGGGAGCTTTCAATTTGCTGCAACCGGGACGAGAGCGGCGACAACGCGACTTCGGCTCCCCCCGATGCCGCAGATCGCGTGCTGACGCCCGCCTTGGCCGAGCTCGTGCGAACCCCTCCGGTTTGGTTTACCACCGGTTTCACGGAGCTATCGATTTTCACGGAATTATCGATTTTCACGATCGAGTCCTTTTCTGCCAGGAAGTTTCTGTTCTGTGGTTTGTAACGGCTAATCGGCAAGAAACTTAAGCTTGAATTTTATACGATTTCTGATAGTTTTACATGTCAACGGTCAATAGGCGACTTCCACCACACCGCCGGTACGGGCGATGCCGCTCACCATATGGCCGTTGGCCATCCTGACCTGAACGACCTGGCCATCCATGGCATTATTCATGGCTCTTCCTTCGCCACCGGTGACCTGGAAGCCCGGGCCTTTGGACAACACCTTCACCCCTTGCCCCTGCTGGACTACCATGGCTTGGCGCAACATGTCGCTGCGCAGTGGGTGACCGGAAGCGACCGATTGCGCGAGGGTTTTGCCAATGGCTTGGGAAGTTTCGGTAAGTATGCCGCCGGGCAGACTGGCCAAATCACCGCGATTTTTGGCCAAGTCGGTTTCGACGATGACTTGCCCCTGTGACAATGGGTGTGCCGTGATCAGATAATCGCCGATGATGCGTACCTTCACCGGGACGAAAATATTCCAGCCATTTTCGTTTTGGCAATGCACTTTGACGTTGGTATTGCCCCAGAGCCTGGCACCTACCGGCATGGAGACTTCGAAGGCCGGGCAGGGTGCCAATCCATTCTGCGGGTCAATGTTTCCGACAATGAAACTGACCTGCCCCGGCAAGCCTTTGGTTTGCACCCGCAGAAAATCCTCTATGGCTTGTTTTACCGGCGCCGCTTCCTGACGCGCCGCAAGGGAACAAGCGAACAAAAGCAGGACCAGCAGAAGCAATCGATGCAGTGTTGGTAATGGCCACATGGCGCGATTCAATCATGCTCGACGGCTGCTGGCAAGTTTACCGTGTCTCCCCTCAGCGCGGCAATTATTGCCGAGAAGCGCATCGCTTTGCCGGCAAGTCGCCTCCACGGACTGGTTGGGGAGAGGGTTTGTCGCAGTTTTTGATGGTTTGCACCGCTTGCGGAATGTTGGCACGAAAGCTGCATAACGACTGGCGAACGAAAAACTTGAGAGAAACAAATGATCAACCGCATTGACCAAGAGTTAAGTTTCAGTCAGACGGCACTGAATCTGCGCGCCTATCGCCAGGAATTGCTGGCCTCGAACATCGCCAATGCCGACACGCCCAATTACAAAGCGCGGGATATCGATTTCAAGGCCGCGCTCGATGGTGCTCTGGGCAAGACTCAGGGGGGCGCGCTGGCGCTGACGCAGAGCGCCGAGCGGCATCTGCAGGCAACCGGAAGCAACCGCTTCGGAGCGGCAGTCCAGTTTCGCAGCGAGCAGCAGTCGAGTGTCGACGGCAATACGGTCAATATGGATGTCGAACGTGCCGCTTTTTCAGAAAATGCAATACAGATGGAGGCCATGTTGACTTTCGTTAACGGCCGCTTCAAAACCCTGGCCAGCGCCATCCAACCATAACGTCGAGGCAACCATGAGCGTCTTCAATGTATTTGCCATCGCCGGTTCTGCTCTCACAGCGCAATCGGCGCGCCTCAACACCGTCGCCAGCAACCTCGCCAATGCCGATAGCGTGGCGGGTTCCAATGGCCAACCTTATCGTGCCAAGCAGGTAGTGTTTGCCGCCACGCCTGTTGGACCCGAAGGCGGGCAGGGTGTTCGTGTGACGCAGGTCGTGGAAAGTGCCGCACCATTGCGTATGAATTACGAACCGAACAGTCCCTTTGCCAATGAGCAGGGCTATGTTGCCATGCCGAATGTGAACCCCGTCGAGGAGATGGTCAACATGATCTCGGCTTCGCGTTCTTATCAGACCAACGCCGAAGTGATGAATACTGCCAAGTCGCTGTTGCTGAAAACCCTGGCTATCGGCCAGTAAGTCGTCACTGAAAGGAAACTGATATGACTACCACCGCAGTCAATGGATCGAACCCATCCTCATCTGTCTATGCGGCATTAAATTCGGCAAATAGCGCCAGGGCAGGCAGTTCCACGGACTCCAATGCCATGGCGCCGACTGAAGATCGCTTCCTGAAGTTGCTGGTGACGCAACTCAAGAATCAAGATCCGCTTAACCCGTTGGACAACGCCCAGATGACTTCGCAGATGGCGCAAATCAGCACAGTCAATGGGATCGAGAAGTTGAATACGACTTTGCAGTCGCTGATAAGCAATTCCAATGATGCGCAGAAGATGCAGGCTGCGGCGTTGGTCGGGAAAGGCGTGCTGGTTCCGGGTTCGGGAGTAGCTCTGCAAGCTGCCAATGGTCCCGCTTATGCGGGGTTTGATCTTGCCGACGCGGCAGATAGCGCCACAGTCACCATCAATGATGCAAACGGAATAACGATCAGGACGATCAAGCTTGGCAGCATGAAAGCGGGTACCCAAACCTTCCAGTGGGATGGCAAATCCGATAGCGGTGCCGTCGCGGCCGATGGCGCTTACACCTTCAAGGTGTCCGCCAAGCTTGGCGCCGCCCCGGTGGACGCTACCGCCCTGCAAATAGGCATGGTTACCAGCATCATGAACAGCAGCCAGGGTGTGGGTCTGAATGTCGGCAGCCTGGGCACGTTCAAAATGACGGATGTCAAAGAAATTCTTTGAGAAAACAAATCAACATTCAGGTTTATCTAGGAGAAAAGATATGGGTTTCGCACAAGCTTTAAGCGGATTGAATGGTGCCTCCAAGGCGCTTGAAGCGATCGGCAATAACATCTCGAACTCCGGCACGGTCGGGTTTAAAGGGTCCCAAGCGCAGTTTGCGGATGTCTTTGCGACCTCCTTGACCGGCGGCGGCTCCAGCCAGGTAGGCATCGGCGTGGCTGTTTCAAAAGTTCAGCAGACATTCTCGCAGGGCAATATCACCACCAGCGGCAATCCGCTGGATATTGCGATCAATGGCGGTGGCATGTTCCGACTGAACACTAATGGAACGATAACCTATACTCGCAGCGGCCAGTTTCTACTGGACAAGAACGGCTTTATCGTCAATGCCGGAGGCAAGCAGCTCACAGGGTTTTCGGCTGATCCGATTACCGGCGTCATTGTGCCCGGCAATTATGTGCCACTCCAGATGAATAATGCGCCGATTCCACCGGTTGCCACGTCGGTCAGTCAGATCCAGGCCAACCTGGATTCGCGGGCAGCGCAACCCGCATCAATGACGCAGGGTACCACTGTCGGCGGTATAGCGCCGAGTCCCCTTCCTTTGACCATAGCGAGTGCCGCTGTTCCACCCAGCGATCAGTTCGATATTGACATCGATGGGCTGGGGGTGCAAACGGTGAGCATTCCTTCAGCGACTTATCAAACGGTTGGGGATCTCGCCCTCGCCTTGGAAACCGCCATCAACAGCAAGTTTTCCGCTACGACAGCATCGGTGACTGTGTCGGCGAACACCGCGGGACAGCTTGTTGTTTCTTCCAATAGCGTCGGGACTTTCGGTACCCAGGGCAAGGGCTCGAGCGTGGTGCTGTCGCCAACCCTGGATGCTTTGGGCGCCGTGGCGAATACTGGCTTTGAGATACTGTTTGCCGGTTTGTCAGGCGTGCCTGGCACAGCCAGTGCCTATAATTTTGGTCCTCCCGTTATCGCCGGGGCATTTCCGCCAGTTGCCACTACGGGAATGGACAATTTCAGTTCGACCGATACGAATAGCTTTACCGCTTCCACGGCGCAGACCATTTATGACTCGCTCGGCAATCCGCACACTTTGTCGCTGTACTATGTCAAAACGGCACAGCCAGGCAGTTGGCAGGTGTATTCCACGATAGATAACATCGCTTCGCCGTCTGCGGGTTCTGTCACCGGTAGCGGTGTCCTCAATACGCCGCCTGTTAATATACAGGTAGGGGTCAACGATACATTCGATATTGCGATTGATGGCTCAGCCGCGGTAACTGTCACCCTCCCTCCCTCCCCGGGCGGTGGCGCTTACCCAACCGCAAATGCCCTTGTTGTTGCAATAAATAATGCTTTAAGTACTGCTGGTGCCGGAGGTACGCCATTGGCGGCAAGCGCCAAGCTGGATGCGTTTGGGCATCTGGTCGTCAGTTCAAACACGGTTAACGTTGGATCCTCTTGCATTATTACAAAGCCTGCTGCTGCCCCATTATCGACCATCATCACCGACCTGTTCGGTTCCCAGCCGAACACGGTGGCAGGTGGCCCGGCCAAGATGGACACGCTGCTGTTCAAGCCGGATGGATCCCTGGTGACCACAACGCCGATCACCGAGAGCTTTGCCCTGACCACAGGCGCAACTTCGCCCTTGGACTTTACTGTCGACATGAAGGGCTCGACGCAATACGGTATCGCCTTTGGCGTCAACCAGTTGCTGCAGGACGGCTATACCTCGGGCAAGATATCTGGCCTGAGCATCTCCGCTGACGGCATCGTCCAGGGCAATTATTCCAACGGCAAATCGCGTAACCTGGGCCAGATCGTCCTGGCGACTTTCACCAACCCGAATGGCCTTCAGTCCATGGGCGGGAACCAATGGGCGGAAACCGCCGATTCGGGACAACCGATTCCAGGGACGCCCGGCTCAGGCAGTCTGGGTACGGTACAGTCCGGCGCAATCGAGGAATCGAATGTCGACTTGACGGCCGAACTGGTGTCGATGATTACCCAACAGCGCGCCTACCAGGCCAACGCACAAACCATCAAGACGATCGACCAAGTTCTGCAGACATTGGTCAACCTGCGCTAATCGAGCTGACGATCAAGGCTAAATCATGGACCGTCTGATCTATACCGCAATGACTGGAGCGTCTCAGACCCTGGGACGCCAGGCGGCGGTGGCGCACAATTTGGCCAACGCCACCTCGACCGGGTATCGTGCCGAGGAGCATCGGTTGCGCGCCGTCCAGGTGATATCTGGCGCCGGCAACCCAGCCGCTACGCCTCCGCTGCCGACGCAAGCTTTCGTGATCGATGCCAGTACCCATGCTGATTTCACGCCGGGTCCGCTGCAGATGACGGCGCGACCGCTTGACGTTGCGGTGCAGGGACAGGGCTGGTTGGCGCTTGCGCTGCCGGATGGAAGCGAGGCTTATACGCGCAATGGCAGCCTTGAGCTTAATGTCAATGGCGTGTTACAGACGCGCAACGGCATACCGGTGCAAGGGGATGGCGGCGCGATCAGCGTGCCGCCCGACCAGAAGGTGTCCATTGCCAATGACGGCACTGTCTCGGTGGTTCCCGAAACCGGTGCGCAGAACACCGTGAATGCAATCGGCCGGATCAAGTTGGTGAATCCTCCGGAATCCGATTTGGTTCGTGGCGCGGATGGCTTGTTTCGCCTGCGTAGCGGTGCGGCGGCCGAGATCGATCCCAAGGTCGTGGTGACCAGCGGCTATCTCGAAGGCAGCAATGTCAATCCGGTCGAACAGATGGTGAACATGATCTCGCTGGCGCGGCAGTTCGAGATGCAGATGAAAGCACTGACCACCGCAGATACCAACGACCGCGCAGCGACGCAGGTCCTCACCAACTTCTAGGAGTAGGGCATGATCCGTTCCCTGTGGATTGCCAAGACCGGTCTCGATGCGCAGCAGACGCAGCTCGATGTTATTTCCAACAACCTCGCCAACGTCAGCACCAATGGCTTCAAGCGTGCGCGCGCCGTATTCGAGGATTTGCTGTATCAGACCATGCGTCAGCCGGGTGCCCAGTCGTCACAGCAGACGACGATTCCTTCCGGGCTTCAACTCGGCACTGGTGTCAAGCCGGTGGCCACGGAAAAGATTTTCAATCAGGGCAGTCTGACCCAGACCAGCAATCCGCTCGATATCGCCATCAACGGCCAAGGTTTTTTTCAGATACAGATGCCCGACGGCACGCTGTCTTACACCCGCGACGGTTCCTTTCAGAAGGATAGCACCGGCCAGGTGGTGACTTCCAGCGGCTACCCTTTGTCGCCTGCATTGACCATCCCCTCCAATGCGGTTTCCGTGACCATCGGACGTGATGGTGTCGTCAGCGTGGTGCAGGCCGGCACCACTGCGCCAACGCAGATTGGTACCATTCAGCTGGCCAGTTTCGTCAACCCGGGCGGTCTTCAAAGCACGGGCGAGAACCAGTTCGTCGAGACGGCCTCCAGCGGTACTCCGACGCCCAACACGCCGGGCACCAACGGCACGGGCTTGCTCAACCAGGGCTATGTCGAAACTTCGAACGTGAACGTTGCCGAGGAACTGGTGAATATGATCCAGACGCAGCGCGCCTACGAGATCAATTCGAAGGCGATCACGACTTCCGACCAGATGCTGGCGAAGCTGAGCCAGCTGTGAGGAGTTTCACCATGAAAACCATTGCGCCGCTGATGCTTGCAGTAATTCTGCTGACAGGCTGTGTCACCACCGTTCCTCCGACCAGCGTCGCCCAACCGATGACAGCACGGCCAGCACCACAGAATGCCGCTACTTCATCGAATGGTTCGATCTACAATATGGCTTCGATGCGACCCTTGTTCGAGGACCGCCGTGCGCGTTTTGTCGGCGACACCATCATTATCAACATCGCGGAAAAAACCTCGGCTTCGAAGAACTCGGAAAACAAGACTTCGCGTTCCCAGAGTATCGATATGGGCGTGACCTCAGTGGTTGGCCTTCCCGCCAAGACTCTGCAGGGTACCAAGCTGACCGCCGCTGATACCAATAACTTCGATGGCAAGGGGCAAAATACTTCGGCCAACGATTTCACCAGCACCATTACCGTCACCGTGATCGAAGTGCTGGGCAACGGCAATTTGCTGGTATCCGGCGAAAAGCAGATCGGCCTGAAGGAGGGCGAAGAGTTCATTCGTTTCTCCGGGGTGGTTAACCCGACTACCATTACTTCGACCAATACCGTGCAGTCGACCCAAGTGGCGGATGCTCGCATCGAGTACAAGGCCAATGGTTTCATCGATTCTGCCCAGGCAATGGGCTGGCTTGGGCGCTTCTTTCTGAGTTTCCTTCCTTTCTGAGCTGGGGTTCATCATGGAGCACCTGAAAAAATTCGATGTGATGGTCGCCATTCTCTGCCTGCTCAGCCTGCTAGTGCTTAGCCAGCCGGTTCACGCCGAGCGCGTCAAGGATATCGCCACGATTGCCGGCGTGCGCAACAACCAGTTGATCGGCTATGGCATTGTCGTCGGTCTCGACGGCAGCGGCGACCAGACCACACAGACACCGTTCACCATCCAGAGCATTATCAGCATGCTTTCCAACCTTGGCGTGACCTTGCCGCCGGGAACCAACCTGCAACTGAAGAACGTCGCCGCAGTGATGGTGACCGCCACACTGCCTCCTTTTGCCCGCACTGGCCAGCAGATCGACATCACTGTTTCCTCGATGGGCAATGCCAAATCTTTGCGCGGCGGTACGCTGGTATTGACGCCGCTCAAGGGTGCCGATGGCAATGTCTATGCAATGGCACAGGGCAATGTCCTGGTCAGTGGAGCGGGTGCGGCGGCAGCCGGCAGCAGGGCGGTGGTCAATCATCTGTCGGTTGGCCGCATTACCGGCGGAGCCATCGTTGAGCGCGAAGTGGCGATGCCATTGGGACAGGGGGAGTATGTCTATTTCGAACTCAACACAAGCGATTTTGGCACCATGCGGAAACTCGTCGAACTCATCAACCGCATCGCGCCGGGCACTGCGACAGCGGCAGATGGACGGCAGGTGCGCGTCAAGGCGCCGTTGAATGTCGACGAGCGCGTCGCATTTCTTGGCCGCATCGAGAGCCTCGAGCTTACGCCGATGCAGATGGCGGCCAAGGTCATCGTCAATGGCCGAACTGGTTCGGTCGTCATGAACCAAGCGGTGACGCTGGATAATTGCGCCGTGGCCCACGGCAATCTGTCGGTGACGGTGACTGCCGACAATGCCGTGAGTCAGCCCAATCCTCTCGCCGGTGGCCAGACCGCCGGCGTGACTAACGCCCAGATCGACATCAAGCAGGAAAGCGGCAACTTGTTGAATGTGCGCAGTGCGGCCAATCTTGCCGACATCGTAAAGGCGCTCAACGCCATCGGTGCCAACCCTCAGGACTTGATCGCCATCTTGCAGGCGATGAAATCATCGGGAGCATTGCACGCTGAACTGGAAATCATCTGAAGGAGGAAGGCCAGGCAAGAATTGCCGGTGAAAGTGCCCTCTTTTTTGTGCAAGCTGTCCGGTGCAATAGGCGTAGCCTGAATTTATGGCCATCCCGGATATTTCCAACCAGTTTTCGCTTGACGTCAAAGGACTCACGGACCTGAAGCGTCAGGTTCACGAGAACTCGCCGCAAGGCATCAAGCAGGCGGCGCAACAGTTCGAGGCTTTGTTTCTGCAAATGGTGCTCAAATCCATGCGTGAAGCAACGCCGCATGAGAGCATGTTCGACAGCGATCAGACGCGTATGTACGAATCGCTGCTCGATCAGCAGTTGGCGCAAGTGCTTTCCAGCAAGGGGAGCGGTACCGGTTTGGCGGCAATGATCGAGAAGCAGTTGGCGCGCACTAACGCCGACCCCCAATCGCTCGGCGATCTGCCCTTTACGCCACCAGCGCGGCCCTATGCGCTGCCCGGAGCGTCGGCACCTTTGCCTTTGCCTCAAACCGCTGGAGGAGTCAGCAACCTCGACAATCTGCCGCCAGCCGACAGCGCACCGCCTGCCGCGCGGGATTTCGTCAATCGCGTCTGGCCGCATGCTTACGAGGCAAGTCGCGCCACGGGAATCCCTGCGCATTTCATGGTGGCTCAGGCCGCGCTCGAAACGGGCTGGGGCAAGTCCGAGCCGCGCTTGGCCAATGGCCGGCCGAGTTACAACTTGTTTGGCATCAAGGCGGGTAGAAGCTGGAACGGCGCGACAGTTGATGCAACGACTACCGAATACGTCGATGGCACAGCCCAGAAACAAGTCGAACGTTTCCGTGCCTATGCTTCCTATGCCGACGCCTTCCGCGATTATGCCAACTTACTGGTTTCCAATCCGCGCTATGCCGGCGTGGTCGGCAGCCAGGACGCTGCGGCATTCGCGCGCAAATTGCAGCAGGCGGGTTACGCTACCGATCCGATGTACGCGGTCAAGCTGGAACGCATCATCGGTGGTAGTGCGCTAAGGCAAAGCCTGAACGGCTGACCGACTGTTTTCTTGAACGCCTCTATTTGTACCCCGGGAACACTGGTGGCACGGAGGTTGCGTATCTGATTCCGAACACTCAACTTTCGGTAATTTTTGCCGATGATTCTGAGGATCGGAAGAAATCATGAGTTTGGTCACTACTGGCGTCACCGGATTAATTGCGGCACAAATGGGTATTCAGACCACGGGGCATAATATCGCCAATGCCTCGACGCCCGGTTTCAACCGCCAGGTCATCGTCCAGACCACCAGTAACCCCATGTTTTCGAGCGCTGGCTTTATCGGCCAGGGCACCAATGTGGCGACAGTCCGGCGGATGTACGACGATTTTCAGAACCAACAGGTGCTGAATTCTGAAACTGCGGCAGCACAACTCGGCGCTTATTCAACCGAGATCGGCAAGATCGACAATATGCTGGCCGATCCCAATGCCGGCCTGAGTCCCGCCATGCAAGCCTTTTTTACGGCACTTGAGGCATCTTCGTCAAACCCTTCGTCGATTCCGGCCCGGCAAGCTTTGCTGTCTTCAGCCCAGGGTTTGGTGGCGCGCTTCCAATCGGTCAATCAGCGCTTCGATGATATCCGTTCGGGGATCAATCAGCAGATCGCTGCGGAATCCGGGACGATCAATTCCTACGTGCAGCAATTGAAAGACATCAATCAGCGCATCATCGTCGCCCAGGCGGCGGGATCAGCGCAGCCGGCCAATGATCTTCTTGACCAGCGCAATCAACTCGTTGCCGATCTCAACAAGGAAATTCGCGTTACGACGCATGCCGAGAGCGATGGAACCACCAGCGTGTTTTTTGGCAGTGGACAACCATTGCTGGTTGGTTCATCCAGTTTCCAGTTGCACGCGGCGCCTGCCGAAGACGACTTGACCCGGATCGAGGTCACTTTGCAGGATGTCAACGGCAGTTTTACACATATTCCGGAAGCTCTGGTGAATGGCGGCAAACTCGGCGGGCTGCTGCAGTTTCGCTCGGAAACGCTGGATTCTGCTCAAAACAGCCTGGGCCGCATTGCGACGGTATTCGCGGCGACTTTCAACTCGCAGCACAAACTCGGGCAAGACTTGACCGGCGTCCTGGGCAAGGATTTCTTCAATGTGTCGCCATCCGGCCAGATGATTCTGGGCAACACCAGCAATACAGGCACTGCAAAAGTAGCACTGACCTTCGACAATTACGCCGACTTGACCAGCAGCGATTACCGTTTGTCCATGACTGCGGCCAATACAGTGGGCCTGATGAAATTGTCCGACGGCGTGACTTGGAGCGGCAGCGGCAATACTCAGGGAGAGGCGATGGCGAGCCTGATGGCGCAAGTCAATACCAGCCAGTCGCAGGGCTTCAATCTGACACTGAGCGGGCTTGGCTCCATGAGCATCGGCGATACTTTCTTGATTCGACCTACCCGCTACGGTGCCAGAGATATTTCCATGGCAGTGACGGATGCGCGCAATATCGCCCTGGCAGCGCCGATCAGCACCATGGCTTCCGTAAGCAATTCAGGTACGGCCAGCATCAGCGCCGGGGCAGTCGACAACACGGCAGCGGCGCTGGCGGCGCCCTTTTCCATCAGTTACGATGCTACCGTTTCTCCCGGGTTTCCGGCTGGCGGGCTAGTCGGTTTTCCCGTCGGCGCCAAGATACAGGTGAACGGCAAGTTTTACTCGGTTTCCAGCCCGACCATGCGGATCCCTTTCGATCCTACCGGGACGACTATCAGTCTGAACGGCGTGGCGGCTAACATCACCGGCGCCCCGGTCGACGGAGATAGCTTCACCATCACGCCCCCCTTGTTTTCAACTTTGTTTGGCGTGCCGAACTCAGTTGCCAATGCGGCGCTCGGTAGCGTTTCGCCGTCGCTGCCGTTGACCGTGGTGGCTGGCGCCAATGACCAGTTCAATATCGATGTCGATGGTAATGGTTCGGTGCCAGTCACCATCGCGCCTGGTGTTTATGCCACGCCAATGGCGCTTGCCGCGCAATTGCAGACAAGCATCACAGCCGCCCTGAACCTGCAAGGTCTGGGCGCTACCGCGACAGTGAGCCTGGCGCAGAACAACCAAATCCAAATCACATCGAATCTCGCTGCGGGTGCAGGTTCAGTGGTTTTGTCGGCCTTTACGCCCCCGCCCAATTCCGGTTTGACGGCATTATTCGGCGTACCGGTCTCAACTCCAGGTACTGCGGGGCCGACGCCGGGGGACGCCACCGGAAGCGTACCACCGACAACTTCCCTCTTCGCGGGCATCAATGACAAATTCAGGATAAGCGTGGATGGCGGGAATCCTGTCGTGGTCACCGTGCCGGCAGGCAACTATGCGACGGCAGCGGCGCTGGCGACGCAGCTGCAAACCAGTTTGAATGCCGCTGTTCCGCTGCCGGCGGGTGTCACGGTAGCCGTGGTGGGCGGCAACCTGGCAATCACTTCAAATACCACCGGCGTCAGCTCCTCGGTAACGCTATCCAATGCCAATCAGGGTACCGGCGTACTTGCGGCAGCGACTGTCACCAGCTTCAGCAGCCTGCCGGTAGTGCCGATCACGCTCAAATATCAGCAGGCCAATACAGCCACTGCGCTGCCAGCAAGACTGACCGGTCTGCCAGTGGGGAGCGTGGTTACCGTGACGCCAGTCGACGGTGGTGCTCCAACCAGCTATACCATTTACCAACCCACCGATTACATTCCATACAGTTCGCAGGCTAACATTGCGTTCAATGGCATCAGTTTCAGCATCAGCGGCGCCCCGAACGACGGCGACACTTTTCTGGTCGGTTCAAATCCGACTGGCGTTTCGGACAATCGCAACGCCATCTTGCTAGGTCAATTGCAAACCAAGAACACCCTCGAAGGGGGCACTGCAACCTATGGGGGGGCTTATTCACAGCTGGTCAATCAGATTGGCACCAAGGCGAATGAAGTCTCTGTCGCTTCCACCGCGCAGGAAACCCTGGCGAAACAGGGGCAGGATGCCATTCAATCGATGGCTGGCGTGAATCTCGACGAAGAGGCGGCGAACTTGATTCGCTACCAGCAAGCTTACCAAGCTTCGGCAAAGATGATTGACGTGGCCAGCAAACTGTTCGATGAAGTGCTGGCATTGAGCAGGTAGCCGCAGTCGATCAAGCCAGCCAGCAAACGGAGAAAGAAATGCGCATCAGTACCGGAATGATCTACGACAGCGGGATCAAGTCGATTCAGAGCCAAACCAGTTCCCTGCTGCATACCCAGCAGCAGATTTCCAGCGGACGCCGGATCCTGTCGCCTTCCGACGACCCGGTGGCGGCCGCTCAAGCGCTGGTGATCGATCAGTCCAAAGCGATCAATACGCAGTATGGTGTCACCCAGGAGAATGCCAAAAGCACATTGGGTCTGGTCGACGGCCAACTTTCTTCAGCGAATGATCTGCTTGTCAGGATCCGCGAACTTGCTGTGCAGGCCGGCAATGCATCGCTTTCTACCAGTGACCGAGCATCCATATCTACCGAACTGCGTGCCCGTTTCGACGAGCTGATAGGCCTGGCAAACAGCACCGATGGGAGCGGGCAATACCTGTTCTCCGGCTATCAGGGGAGCACCAAGCCATTTGCTGGCAGCGTTGCCAATGGCGTCATCTACCAGGGCGACGACGGTCAGCGAGCCTTGCAAGTTTCGAGTTCGCGCAATTTGCCGGTGAGCGATTCCGGAAACGACGTATTCATGAATATCAAAAATGGCAATGGAATATTCGTGACCGGTACGCAAACCCAGCGCTCGGCGAATGCCATCAAGCCAACTTTCGATGGATGGAGTTCGACTGTCGCGGCTGCGGCCCTGCCAGCTACGACGGGAGACGTCGATCTGCGGTTCTGGAGAAATCCGGTGGCAACCCAAGGTGTTGCCACAGGTTCAGTGGATCTGCAGGCCAGCCCTGTTGCAATCGGCGGCGCCGGCAATAGCTTTACCATTAGCGTGAACGGTGCGTCGCCGCCTGCCACGGTCAATGTGCCGCCCGGCATTGTGGACGATACTAATGCTGTTGCCATTCTGCAGAATGCGGTCGACAATACGATTGGCGCCGGTGTCGCCACTGTATCGCTGAATGCCAGCAACAATGTGGTGGTTACCTCGACCATGAGCGGGGCCGCATCGAGCATCACGATTTTGGATTCCACCGGGATATTCGGCCAGCCGACGAGCCTGGCCGGCAGCAACGCGGGAGCCGCTTTCTACGACCTGGTGGATCCTGCTACAGGCAACTCGCTATTCACCGGTGTTCCGTCAGATACCAGCACCCCGGCCGGTCAGGCAGGCTATACCGGGCATGCATACACCAGCGGCAGTCCCATCAGTCTGACCGGCACGGTGATTCTTCCAGCCGTTGCCTTCGATTTCGGGGCCAATGTCACCATCTCCGGTGTGCCCCAAGATGGCGACGTGTTTTCGCTCAATCGCAGCAACGCCTCCCTGACGGTTGTTTCTCCGCCGGTCGCGCCCAGCATCAATGCCGGCGCTGTCAATGACCCGGTAAAGTGGTCTTCCGTGGGTAACAGCGGCAATCTCGAAGTTCGTTTCTGGGTGGATGCCGCCGGCGTGAACGTGCCGCCGGGAGTCGCTGGTCAAACCTATTACGATCTGGTGGATGCAAATACTGGGGAATCCTTGTTTACCGGCAATTCGTCGGATATCACCACGCCTGCCGGGCAAGCCGGTTATATTGGACATCCATATACCAGCGGAGTGGCCATCGGACTCAGCAGTGTCGCTCCTGTTCCTGTTTTATTCGACTTTGGCGCTTCGGTGACAATTAGTGGCAATCCTGTCACAGGCGATACTTTTACGCTGAGGAACAGCGCAGACCCCACCGGCAACGGTTACTTCGTCACCGCACCGAAAATGACCAAAGCCGAGAATACAGGCAGCGGTATCGTCGGGACCGGGGAAGTGCTGGATGCGGCAAAATGGAACAACCTTGCCAACAGCGGCAAGCTCGAAGTGCGTTTCTGGAAAAATACTGCCGCCAATCCCCCGGCAACTTACTATGACTTGGTCGACGCAACAACCGAAAAATCATTGTTCACCGATACCGTATCCACCAGCGGCGGCACGACCAACACATTCACACACAAATTTTCCAATGGTGACGCCATCCCGTTTACCGGACTGGCACCCGCATATGGGGACTTCGGGGTTTCGGTGACGATCAACGGCACACCGCAAAGCGGCGATGTGTTTACGCTGAATAAAAGTACCAGCGAGAGCATCTTCAGTACCTTGGGGCGTTTCATCAACGCGCTTGAGTCGCCCGTGGGGACAGGCAGTAACGGCAACACGGCATTACATAATACGCTGGGCACGGTGCTGACAAATTTGGGTCAGGCGACCGACAATCTCTTGGCGGTCCGCGCCAGCATCGGTTCGCGCTTGAACGAAATCGACTCTCTGGGTAACGTGGTGGCGGATATGGATTTGCAATATTCCACCACGCTTTCCAATTTGCAGGATGTCGATTTTGCACAGGCCATCACCGATATGACACGCAACCAGACCCAACTCGAGGCGGCGCAGAAATCCTTTGTGAATGTGTCCAAACTGTCCCTGTTCAATTATGTTTGATAAGTCCAACAAGCGCATATTCCAACGTCTTGCGTGGATAGTGGCAATCGCCGTTCTGGCGGGTTGCAGCGGTTATACTTCGCGGCTCGCAGGGACTATCCCGCGGCAGGGGGGCGCCATCCCGGATTCAAATCTGAAGGTCAGCCCCTCGTTGTCGATTCCTCTCGAAAAAATCGTATTTTGGGGTGGCTATGTCGGGATTGCCTATTTGATCCTCGATCCATTGGCGCCGAACTGGGAGATCGAGGAAGCCCAGTTACCCAACAACCATATTCATTTGTCGTTGAAGATGAGGCGCTACTATGCGGGTGGCGCCGGCGAGGCGCGGGTTGTATTCAATCGTCGCGCCAAGGAGCTGGTGCAATATGGCGGTTTTGGCGGCTATGAAGTGCTCGAATACAGTGAAGGCATGGAGTCGTCCGTGCTTGGTTCGCAACGCGTCTCGGAAGGCGTGATTCGTCTTGGCGCGACGGGCTAGGCCGCTTGCCTGCTCAAGGTCATCCGCCCCCTGCCCGGATGACCTCGGCCAGCGCGACGAATCCGCGATCGTAAAGCCGTTCCAGTGCCGCGCCGAAGTATGGCAGCGACAGCATCAGGACAACGAAACCGGCAACGATGGTGACCGGGAAACCCACCGCGAAAATGTTCAGCGCTGGTGCAATTCGCGCCAGTACGCCCAGTGCAATATTGGCGATCAGCAAGGCGGCAATTAGTGGCAGAGCCAGCATCAAGCCAGCCGAATACAGGACTGCCGCCCAGTTCAGTAGTGCCGCAAAGCCAGGGGCGGCAAAGGGCGTAGTGGTTATCGGAAGCAATCTGAAACTCTCGGCCAGCACCGAAAGCGACAATAGATGACCGTTCATGGCCAGAAACAGCAGCAACATCAAGAGTCCGAGGAACTCGCTGACCACGGGCGTTTGCGCCGAGGTTTGCGGGTCGTAGAATGTGGCGAATGACAGGCCCATCTGGAGACCGATCAATTCCCCGGCCATATCCACTGCCGAAAAAGCAATGCGCAGAGTAAATCCCAGCACGACGCCGATCAGTATCTGCTGCACCAGCACGGCGAGTCCCAGCCAGGAACCGGGCGCAATTGCCGGCATGGGCGGAAGCGTCGGCGCGAGTCCCAAGCCGATTGCCAGGCCGATGATTAAGCGCAACCGCGGCGATAGACCGGCATTGTTGAATACCGGCGCGGTGGCCAGCAACGCCAGGATTCGTGCCAGCGGGAACACGAACAGCGCGATCCAAGCGTCGAGCTGAGCCGATGAAAAGGAAATCATTCGCTGCTTTTCGGAGCGTAGCGAGGGATGCGCTACCCGATGATGGCTGGAATGCTCTCGAAAAGCCGGCGCATATAGTCCGTGATCAAGGTCAGCATCCACGGACCTGCGACGATCAAGGTCACGAAGATCACCAGCAACTTGGGCACGAAGGACAGCGTCGCCTCGTTGATCTGCGTTGCTGCCTGGAAGACGCTGATCAGCAGCCCGGTGACCAGGGCCGCGATGAATAGCGGTGCCGAAACCAGCAGCATGAGTTCAAGCGCCTCGCGGCCGATGTTGATGACGGTAGTCGGGGTCATGGGATATCCTTATCCAAAGCTCTGAACGAGCGAACCGATCAGCAGATTCCAGCCATCGACCAAGACGAACAGCATGATCTTGAACGGCAAAGAGACGATCACCGGCGACATCATCATCATGCCCATCGACATCAGCACCGAGGCAACCACCATATCGATGATGAGGAAGGGAATGAACACGATGAACCCGATCTGGAATGCGGTCTTCAATTCGCTGGTCACGAAAGCCGGGATCAGGACGCGCATCGGGGTCTGCTCGGCCGATGCCGGCTTGGGCTGCTTGGCGATCTTGGTAAACAGGGCCAGATCCGGCTCGCGCGTCTGCTTGATCATGAAGCTGCGCAATGGAATGGCACCGCGATCCAGCGCATCCATGAAACCGATCTTGTTTTCCGCCAGCGGCAGGTAGGCTTCCGTGTAAATTTTGTCCGCCACGGGAGCCATGATGAAGAAGGTCAGGAACAGCGCCAATCCCACCAGCACCTGATTCGGCGGTGCGCTTTGGGTGCCGAGCGCGTGGCGCAGCAGGGAGAACACGATGATGATGCGCGTGAAACTGGTCATCATCAACAGCAGCGCCGGCAAGAAAGTCAGGCCGGTCAGCAGCAGCAAAGTCTGGATTGACAGCGACCATTGGGTGCCGCCGCCCGCCGCCGGCGTGCTGGTCAAGGCTGGCAGTGCTTGCGCTACTGCCAGTGTCGGCAGCAACAATCCCACCAGCAGAAACAGCTGCTTAACGCGCATTGCGCCGTTCCATCACTTGCTTCAGCCAACCGGCAAAATCCAGGCCATGCGGATTGGCGGAAAGAACAGGGGAGACGGGCTGCCGCGGCAACTGGTGCAGCGAAGTGACGCTGCCGGGGGCGACGCCCAATACCAGCCAGGTATCACCTACTTCCACCACCACCACGCGTTCGCGCGTGCCGACTGCAGCACCGGCTACCACACGCAGCAAACCGGCTGCGGTACCGCGTGGTGCGGACAAGCGTTTGAGCAAGTAAAGGCTGCCCACCAGCAAAAGCACCACGACGATCAGGCTCAGGATCACTTGCAGCAAGCTGCTGCCGGTTTCGGCTGGAGTCGTCGCGACCTGGGCGAAGGCCAGAACTGGTATGGCAGCAGCAAAACTCGGCAGCAAATGGAGAGGGCGTGTCATCATGGCTTGGCAAAGATTCACCTTGCCAGCTTAACGCGCACTATTTCGCTTTAGGCTTGGAGTAGAAGGGGAAAGCGCGGCTTATTTATAAGAACCTATTGCATAAAATCGCGCGGCCGCGTGATTTTATGCGATAGGTTCTAAGTTCGGCTTGAGCCGGCGTAGAAGGTCAGCGCAGCTTGTTCAAGCGCTCGTGAGGCGTGGCAATGTCGGTGAGGCGTATGCCGAACTTGTCGTTGACCACGACGACCTCGCCTTGGGCAATCAGGGTGCCGTTGACCAGGACGACCATCGGTTCGCCGGCCAGTCCGTCGAGTTCGACTACCGAGCCATGGGCGAGTTGCAGCAGGTCGCGGATAGAGATGTGGGTACGACCAAGCTCAACCGTGAGACTGACCGGGATATCGAGGATCATGCTGTAATCGCTCAGATTCCCTTGCTTGTCGGTACTGTCGGAGAATTGCTCAAAAACCTTGGCGGCCGGCGTCGGTTCGGGTACTGCGGCTTCGGCCTGGGCCTGCTCTCCCATTGCTGCCGCCCAATCGTCGTCGGATACTTGTTCTTCATCGCCCATCATTTTCTCCTGCTAGCTAGAGTCATTACGACTGTTCCAATTCGTCCTGGGCCAGGAAGCGGTCGACCTTCAGGGCGTACTGGCCGTTCCTGATACCGTATTTCGCAGCTATCACCGGCAAACCGTTTACCTCGATATTGATCAGATCCGGAATCGGAATCGGAAGGATGTCGCCGACCTTCATATGCATGACCTCGCCCAAGGTGATCTTTCTGGTGGCGAGCGGAGCAACCATTTCCATTTCTGCCTTCTGCAATTGACGCCGCAGCATGGATGTCCAGCGCTTGTCTGTGGACACTTGGTCGCTGTGCATGGTGCTGTAGAGGATTTCGCGTATCGGCTCGACCATCGAATACGGCAGGCAGACATGCATTTCCGAAGATGCGCCAGAAAACTCGATATTGAAAGTGACAGCGACGACAACCTCCGCCGGGGTGGCGATATTGGCGAACTGGGTATTCATTTCCGAACGCAAATATTCGAAGGTCAGTTCATAAACCGGTTTCCAGGATTTTTCATATTCGGCGAATATCACGCCGAGCAATCCATGAATAATGCGCTGCTCTGTGGCCGTAAAATCGCGTCCTTCCACTCGGCTATGGAAGCGGCCGTCTCCGCCAAACATGTTGTCGACCACCAGGAACACCAGATTGGGATCCAGCACGATCAGCCCGGTACCGCGCAATGGCTTGACCGCTACCAGATTCAGGTTGGTCGGCACCACCAGATTGCGGATGAACTCGCTGTATTTTTGCACCCGGACCGGTCCCACGGAGATCTCGGCATTGCGGTGCATGAAGTTGAACAAGCCAATTCTCAAAAAGCGGGCGAAGCGCTCGTTGATGAGTTCGAGCGTCGGCATGCGGCCGCGCACGATGCGTTCCTGGCGGCCGATGTCGTAGGACTTGACAGCAGTGCCGTCTCCTTCCGGTGCCGAAGTTTCCTCGACGTCGCCTGTTACGCCTTTCAACAGGGCATCGACTTCTTCCTGCGATAGAAAGTCTTGGCTCATATGTTATATGTTATTGGACCGCATTCTCACTGGATGATGAAGGTCGAGAATAACACCGCCTGCACTGAATCATCGGGTCCGGGCTTGTCGCCTTTGGTGGATTCCTTGTCCGCTTTGGCGGAGTCTTTTTCATTTTTTGAAGGTTTAGGTGTTCCGTCGAGAATTTGATTGACGATGTTGCGGATGTCGATCGAAAGTTTCTCCATGCCCTGGGGTGTTGATAGTTCCGAGGGACGCCGGCTCGACAGCAGCAGCAGAATGTTGTGACGAATTTCCGGCATGTAGTTCTTCACGTTTTCGGCAACCTGTGCATTCAGCACCTTGAATTCCGGAACCGTCTGCATGAATTGCTGTTCCTGCTTGCCTTCATCGGGCATCAATTTGACGGTGAAGGCTTCGAGCTTTACAAAAGTCGGTTTTGCCTCGGGTTTGGCGTGGGCACTGGCCGTTTCTTCCTCGTCGCCAGTGGCGGCTTTTTTCTTCAGAAACAGATAGGCACCGCCGCCGCCCAATGCCAGCACCAGAACCAAACCAACGATGATGATCAGAATCAGCTTGCTCTTCGGTTTCGGCGGCGCGGTTTCTTCAGCGGCTTGTTCCTGTTTTGCGGGGGCTTTGGCCATCCATCACTCCTAACGCTTAGCTAAATGTCGTAGATTGGCCGGATGCCGGAGAAAATAAGTAGGTGCCGGCATTCCAGACTCGCTGTGGCGATCTATGCGAACACGTCGACCAGGCCATTTCCCTGCTTGAGCCACTGTGTGGGGGCAACTGGACGCAGGCTGTCCAAGCCGTTGGCCAAATCCAGCGTGTTCGAAGTGCGCCCTGAATTATCCCAGTTTTCACGATGGTTTGCCGATTGATTGGCGGCTCCATTGTTTCCTGTGTCCGCGCCGACTTGCGCCTGACCGAGAGTTACCCCGGCATCCGCGAGCATTTCACGCAAGCGTGGCAGTGCGGCTTCCAGCGCATCGCGCACTGCCGGATTGGCCGAGACGAACAGAGCGTTGGTCTGGCCAGCATTCGTCGATAGTGAAACTTCGACGCGTCCCAACTGCGGCGGATTCAAAACCAGTTCGGCACGCTGTTCCTGACGACCGACCATCCATACCAATTTGTCGCTGACTTCGCCATCCCAACCGTGTGCGCCGACCGGCGTCTTGACTGGCAAGGCCGGGCTTGCATGGCTGGACGTATGGACTCCGGCGGTCCGGTTCTGCTGGAATGCTTGTGCAGCGGCGAGCAAGTTGTCGAAGCCGGTTTCAGCAGCGGCCGACTCGTGCGTGGGATGCGCCGGTGCGGCATCGGTTGCGGCGCTGGGCGTTGCGGCAAATTCTGCCGGCTTGTTTGCCGTTGTCTGCGTTGTCCCTGCGACGTTGGCCGGCAGGATATTCTTGGCGTCGCTGGCTGGTGCGTGGGTTAATAACGGCGATGCGGCGGCAAGTTGGATTGGGTTATCGGATTCGGCGGGTGGATCTTTTTCTTCCCGGGGTAAAGTCGTATCGAGCTTGGCGGCGGGCTGGTTTACCAAGCCGAACAGGTACGGAGATTGCGAAGCGAGAGTGTTATCGGGAGCATCTTTGTGAGTGTCATCGTCAGGTTTGCTGGCGAGATCAACAGTATTGGGGACTGACTCGGGTTTCAGATTGGCTGCGGGCGACGATTTGGCAAGGAGGGCTGCTTCGCCTTCGAGTTTGGACAGTGTCTGGGCCGCAGGATCCAACCCCAGCGCATCGGCCGGTATAGGGAGCGTCTGCGCGGCGGGATCCAAGTTAACATCCAATGTCTGTTTCGCAACAGGCACCGGATGGACAGAGACTTGAGCCAATTGGCGTTGCAATATGGAAGCAAACGAATCTGTGCTGTTGCTCTGGGTTGTGCCGGCTTCGTTATTTGGAGTGGGGGCGTCGGTCGTTTGCGCAGTCTTGGAAAGCTTGGCATCCTCATTCTGTGCGATCTTGCCTGCGGCTCCCTGTCCAGGCTTGGCGGGAGTCAGCGCCAGGGGCAGGATCGGCGTGGCAGTTATTTCCGGCATGATACTTCCTTCAGTATGCGGCAGACGTTTGCCTACCTGATGCGGGTCATGCAGCAAGCAACGTGCCAGCTCTAATCATCGTCTTCCGGTGCCTGACGATAGCGTGCCGCGCGTTCATCCTGAAGCTTCTGATCCTGGCGATTCTCCGCATTTTCCATTTGGCGACGATGTCTTTCGGAGAGGCTGTCAAAAGCTTGTACACGACCGCGTTTATCTATCCATTCGCGTTGGCCGGCAGCGGTGTGCTGCTTGGATTGCGTTGCCAATACTTGTGCCTGTGCGATGGCGTCATCGAGCCTGCCGAGGAAGGACTGGTAGTTGCTCCAGGCGTCGCGGCCGATGCCGTTCTTGGCCGCATCGAGAAAGCGCTGGTGATATTCATCGCGGTATTGCTGGAGCAGGACGACGCGCGCGCTTGCTTCCTGTTCGCCGGCCAGGAGTTCTCCGAGGCGACGCGCTGCGTCGTCCATACGCATCTGCGATAGTTCGAGCAGGGTTTGCAAGGGGAAGGGCTTAGCCATGGGGTCGTTTGTCGTTTATCGTTACTATGCAAGCGAATGCTACTTCATAGCAGCGAACAATTGATTGAGCAGGCTCAGACTTTCGGCGTAATTGGCACGTTCCTGCAAGTCTTGCTGCAAGAATCGCTCAAGCAGTGGTTGCATGATGATGGCCTGGTCGAGCACCGGATCCGAGCCGCTCGCATAAGCGCCTACCGCAATCAGGTCGCGCGAACGCTGGAAACGCGAATAGAGCAGCTTGAATTGGCGCACATGGGCCAGATGATCCGGTTTGATCAGGTTGGTCATCGCCCGCGATATCGACTGTTCGATGTCGATCGCCGGATAATGGCCGGCATCCGCCAGATGCCTTGAGAGCACGATGTGTCCGTCGAGAATCGCCCGAGCCGCTTCGGCAATCGGATCCTGCTGATCGTCGCCCTCGGCCAGCACCGTGTAGAAGGCGGTGATCGACCCACCCCCCTCGGTACCATTGCCGGCACGCTCGACCAGTTGCGGCAGACGCGCGAACACCGAGGGCGGGTAGCCGCGGGTGACCGGAGGCTCGCCGATGGCCAGTGCGATTTCGCGCTGTGCCATGGCGAAGCGGGTCAGCGAATCCATGATGAGCAGCACCTGCCTACCCTGATCGCGGAATTCCTCGGCAATCGCCGTGGCATAAGCGGCGCCTTGCAGGCGCATCAGCGGATTGGTGTCGGCCGGCGCGGCGACGACCACTGAGCGGCGCATGCCTTCCTGACCCAGAATGTCCTCGATGAATTCCTTCACCTCACGGCCCCGTTCACCGATCAGGCCAACGACGATCACCTCGGCCTCGGTGTAGCGCGCCATCATGCCCAGCAAGACGCTTTTCCCCAAGCCAGAACCGGCGAACAGGCCCAGCCGCTGGCCGCGTCCGACGGTGAGCAAGGCATTGATGGCCCGAATACCGACATCCAGGGTGCGTGAAATCGGTGCACGTAACAACGGATTTACCGAGCTGCCTTGCAGCGACCGCGACTGCTTTGTCTCGATTGGACCGCGTCCGTCAAGAGGACGACCGTTGCCGTCCAATATGCGGCCGAGCAGGGCATCGCCAACCGGGACGTGCTTGACGCGGTCGGCTTGGTTGCGGAAGCCGGTCAGGCGTTTCCCTGCGCGCAATATCGGCGGAGGAGCTTCGAGCGCAGTGACTTGGGCGCCAGGGGACAGGCCATATATATCTTCACTTGGCATCATGTAAAGCTTCTCGCCGGAGAAGCCGACGACTTCAGCTTCCACTGTCTCGCCATCGGGTGCCTGGATGCAGCAGTTGGAACCGAGCGGCAACTTGATGCCGGTGGCTTCCATCACCAGTCCGTTGATGCGGGTGAGCCGACCGGATAGCTGGAAAGGCGCGGCAAGCCGCGCCTGTTCCCGGCAGTCCTCAAGAAAGCCGCGCCACTTGGTGAGATGGGAGTTTGCCTGCTGGTTCATTCGCTTTACTTTGGCAGGCCAGTTTCATTCTTTGCCGATTCGACAGACAACCATTCGGCATTGCTGCCGAGCGTTTCGACCACGCGCCGCCAGCGCGTCGCGAGGCTGGCATCGATCTGGCTGCCGCCAGCCTCGATGGTGCAGCCGCCGCGTTCGAGACGTCGGTCCTCCTGGATACGCTGCCCGGCATGGGCAAGCTGGTCGCCAAAATAAGAGCGCACCAGCGAGGCATCTTCAGGGTGCAGATGGATCGTGGCGTGCGGGTGGTGCATCTGCCTCAGTGCTTCCTGGACAGTTTCAAGCAGCAGTTCGGGCTTGACGGCAATGGCCTGGCGTATCACTTGGCGCGCCACATCGAGCGCCAGGGCGAGCAGATCTTCGGCGACCTGTTGGTCGAAAGCCGTTAATGCATTATCGAGCTGCGCAGTCAGCGCGACCAGGCGCGCGCCCTCGGTACGTGCGCGTTGTTGCCCTTCGGAATAGCCAGCCGCATTTCCGGCGGCGAATCCGGTTTCGCGGGCTTCCTGCAGGCGCCTTTCGATTTCCTCGGCAGTAGACAAGGTGATCGCCGCTTCGCCTGGTGCGAGCTGCTGATTGGGTGCGCGGGGCGGATCGAAGCTCGCCAGTTCCCAGCGTTCCCAAGCGGTAAGGTTGTCTTCGGTGCTTTTCGATGACATTGGGATTGAACCGGTTACCTGCCTGCTGTATGCGGGAATTACAACGAATACATCTTACGCCTGGATTCGACTGAGCAGCGATTCCAAGGTTCGACAAACCTATATGTAAGCATCTTGCGCTCCGCCTCCGAGCTGTATCTGTCCTTCATCGGCAAGGCGACGGGCGATTTTGAGGATTTCCTTTTGTTCGGCTTCGACTTCGACGAGACGCACCGGGCCTTTCGCTTCCAGGTCTTCCCTGAGCATCTCGGAAGCGCGCGACGACATGTTCTTGAAGATTTTCTCGCGCAATTCTTCGGAAGATCCTTTCAGCGCCAGAATCAGGGAATCGGACTGTATTTCGCGTAGCAGCAACTGGATGCCGCGATCGTCGACATCCAGCAGGTTCTCGAACACGAACATTTCATCAAGAATTTGTTGCGCCAAATCCGGATCATATTCACGAATGCTGTCGATGACCGCAGTTTCCACTGCCTGGCCGACAAAATTGAGAATTTCGGCCGCGTGGCGAACGCCGCCCATGGCCGCTTTTTTGATGTTGGCGGAACTTGCCATCAGGCGTTTCATCACGTCGTTCAACTCGGCCAATGCCTGCGGCTGAACGCCTTCGAGAGTGGCGATGCGCAACACCACGTCGTTGCGCAAACGTTCGGTGAACAGCTTGAGAACTTCGCCTACCTGATCGAACTCGAGATGCACCAGGATGGTGGCGATGATTTGTGGATGTTCGTTACGGATCATGTCGGCAACGGTGGCCGCATCCATCCACTTCAGTCCCTCGATGCCGGCCGTATCGCTACCCTGCATGATGCGCGAGATCAGCCCGGCGGCGCGATCGTCGCCAAGCGCCTTGACCAGCATGGCTTTGATCATTTCCTCGTCGGCGGAGATGGTGGTGCCCATCTCCGTGTCATGATCGAGTTCGTCCAGGACTTCCTCGATCTTGTCGCGTGGCGTCGCCTTCAGCTTGGCCATGGCATGGCCAAGCTTGTTGACTTCTTTGGGGCCGAGGTGCTTCAGTACTTCGGCAGCGTGATCCTCGCCCAAGGCGAGCAGGAGAACGGCGCCTTTTTCTACGCCTTTTTCGATTTCTTCAGCCATCTTCAGTCATTTGCGCCGGCCCATGACTTGATGACATCGGCGACCACTCTGGGATCCGACTGGGCCAAATCGCGCGCGCTTTCCAGCTTGGCATCAAATGCCCGCTGCTTGCGGTTGAGTTGTTTCTTCTGAACCGGCACTGCTTCCTCCTGAATCTCCGCTGGTTTTGCGCGCGCTTCTTTCAACGTGGCCAAGTCCAGCATGATCCTCTCGTACAATGGTTTCATAATCTTGCTCCAGGCCAGGAAAGCGACGAGAGAAATCAGGATGTATTTTAAGCTCTCGCGAGCCATTGCGAGCAACTCCGGATTTTTCCAGAAGGGTGGTTCGGGAACGATTTCTTTTTCGCCGGCTGTGAAGGATACGTTGGCGACATTGAGGGTATCCCCTCGATCCTTGTTATAGCCCATCGCCTCTCGCACCAGCGCGTTGATTTGGGTCAGTTCGGCGGGGGTGAAGGGGATCGACTTGGCCTTGCCGTCCTTGTCGACGGCACCTTTCTTGTTATTCACCACGACGGCTACCGAGAGGCGTTTGACGCTGCCGCTGCCACCCTTGGTGTGCTTGATCGTTTTGTCGAGTTCAAAATTGGTGGTGGCGTTTCTGCTGGTGTTCAGTGGTTGCGCACCGGCATTGGAGGCGGCCGCTGCGCCGGGTAGGGCCGGGGTGGTAATGGGTGCAGTGGCCGGTGCAGGCGGCTGATTCGAGAGCGCGCCGGGTACGCCGCTGGCGCCGGGAAGGACGCTCCCTGTTTCGGCGACCTGCTGGCTGCGGATGGCGGCGTCGGCCGTGGGATTGGGCTTGTAGGTTTCCGCCGTTTGCTCGGTTTGCGAGAAATCTATCTCGGCTGCGACTTGGGCGCGCGCATTGCCGGGGCCGGCAACCGGGTCCAGGATGGCCTCGATGCGGCGGATATAACTGGCTTCAAGCTCCCTCACATACTTGAGTTGTGTCGGATCGAGGCTTGCCTCGCGCGACGGATCCTTGGGTTGCGAGATCAGATTGCCATTCTGATCGATCACACTGATACTTTCCGGCGTCAGTTGGGATACGCTCGATGCGACGAGATGCACTATGCCGGCAATCTGGTTGGACTCAAGGGCGCGACCGGGATACAGATTGAGTACCACCGAGGCCGTGGGCTTCTGCTCATCGCGCAGGAAAGCCGATGATTTTGGTATCGCCAGATGTACCCGTGCGCCCTGCACGGCTTGCAGGGACTGTATCGAACGCGCCAGTTCGCCTTCCAGCGCACGCTGGTAATTGACCTGTTCCAGGAACTGGCTGGCGCCCAGTTTTTGGGTTTCCATGACTTCGAAGCCAACCAGTCCGCCCTTGGGCAAGCCTTGCGAGGCGAGTTTGAGGCGGGCGTCATGCACTTGGGATGCCGGCACGAGAATCGCGCCACCGCCTTCCGAAAACTTGTAAGGCACGTTCATCTGTTGCAGCGAGGCAATGATCTGGCCGCCATCGCGTTCGGAAATGTTGGAGAACAACACGCTGTATTCGACATTCTTGCTCCACATCCAGGTACCGACTATTATCGCAATGGTCAAGGCCACACCGGCCATCGCTATGACGAGCTGGCTCGCCGATAGCTGGTTCAATCCTGCAAAAGAGAAGGGTAAGGTGGTGGTTTGATCGGTGCTCGCCATATTTTGTAATTCCGGGTTGTGGGTCGATTTTTCAAGCCCATTGCTACCGCTTGGCGGATTATGCCTAGTCAAGCCAAGGCTGGCCTGCGAAAAAAGGGTGTGTTTGGCCTGTATTTCGGGGCTTCTCCCGCCGAGGAATTCCCCGCATCAGCTTGGGGCTGAGGCTTGTCTTGTCTGACTTGGCCGAATCTGCCATCATCCGCTGAAAGGCAATCCGCAAACCATGGCTAATTCTTCCCAACCAATCGAAGTCCCGCAAGAGGCGCTACCCGAGTCGCAGCGTCTGGCCGAAGCCTTTCGGATATTCAATCAGGTCTCGGAAGAACTTTCCACTGCCTATACCAGCCTGCAAGGTCAGGTGGAGGCGCTGACAGGAGAACTGGCGGCCGCCAATGGGGCATTGCGCCAGCAGTATCTTGAAAAGGCCGCGCTGACCGAGCGATTGTCCATGCTGCTCTCTGCCTTGCCGGCGGGTGTGATGGTGCTGGATGCGGAGGGTAAGGTCGTACAGGCAAACCCGGCGGCGGAAGCAATACTGGGTCTGGCTTTATTGGGGCAGTCCTGGGAAGCGGTCGAGTGTGCCCATTTGCTGCCCAGCGATACGCCCGGCGAGTTTACCGCTGCGATCGCCCATGTTTTGCGTCGCCTGGCGGTGACGGTGACGGCGCTGGATTCCGCCGGCGGCCGGATCGTGCTGCTGCACGATATCACCGAGGCACATCGCCTCAAGGCCCAGGCCGAACGCCACGAACGGCTGGCAGCGATGGGCGAGATGGCGGCGCAATTGGCGCACCAGCTACGCACACCTTTGGCGGCGGCATTGCTGTATACCGCCAATCTGGAAAACCCGGAAATGCCCGCTGCAACGCGGATCAGCATTGCGCAGAAAGCCGTCGCGCGCCTCAAGCATCTCGAGCGACTGATCCAGGATATGCTGCTATTTGCCCGCGGAGAGGTGCTCGGCCGCGAAGTGATCGACGTCGCCGAACTGGTGCAGGAATTACGTCAGACCATTGAACCGTTGGCGCGGACACGCGAAGTTGCTTTGGTGGTTGAAGAATTGACCGACAGCATGCTCCTGCAAGGAAATCGCAAGGCCATTGTCGGCGCACTGACCAATCTGCTCGAAAATGCCTTGCAAGCGGCTGGTTCCCAGCGTGGCGGACAAGTCCGCCTGGCGGTTAGGCGGGCGGGAGACGCGCTGGCTTTCGCTATCAGCGATAATGGCCCTGGCATGGCAGCGACTGTCGTTGCGCGACTATTCGAGCCTTTTTTCACGACCCGGGCCGAAGGCACCGGTCTTGGCCTGGCGATTGCCCGTGGTGTGGCGCGCGCTCATGGTGGTAACATTGAAGTATCTTCCGAGTTGGGTGTGGGCACTGAATTCACCGTGACTTTAGCTTTGGCTCAGCATGCCGTAGAAGCAAATGATGGCGGCAGCTACAGCACCGATTGATATGAAAAGCTTATTTCTGGCGCTTATGAAACGCGATGGCTGAACATTTGCATATACTCGTCGTCGAGGATGACGACGCGCTGCGCGATGCGCTGCTGATCACCCTGGAATCCGCCGGACATGCCGTTCAAGGCGCGGCTGGCGGGCCGCAGGCACTCGATCTGTTGGCGAACCACACCTTCAACATGGTGATTTCCGACCTGCGCATGGCGCCGATGGACGGTCTCGAGTTATTGCGCGAGATTCGCGCGCGTTCGCCTGGTCTGCCGGTGCTGCTGATGACGGCTTTCGGCGATGTCGACAAAGCCGTCGCGGCGATGCGTGGCGGCGCTTGCGACTTCATGCTCAAACCGTTCGAGCCCAAGGCGCTGCTTGATCAGATCGCCAGATACGCAACCGCACCGCTTTCCGAAGGCGTGATCGCCGAAGACCGGCTCACCCGCGATACGCTGCTTCTCGCGGCACGGGTTGCACGCAGTGACGCCACCGTGCTGCTGACTGGCGAATCCGGCACCGGCAAGGAAGTGTTCGCGCGTTATATTCATGAGCAGTCTTCGCGCAGCAAGGGTCCCTTCGTCGCCATCAACTGTGCGGCGATTCCCGACAACTTGCTCGAAGCCACTTTGTTCGGTTACGAAAAAGGCGCATTTACCGGGGCGCAATCTGCGCAGGCCGGCAAGTTCGAACAGGCCAACGGCGGTTCGCTGCTACTCGACGAAATATCGGAAATGCCTTTGTCATTGCAGGCGAAGCTGCTGCGCGTCTTGCAGGAACGCGAAGTGGAGCGGGTGGGGGGCAAGAAACCGGTGCCCCTCGACATCCGCGTGCTGGCAACCAGCAACCGTGACATGGTGGAGGAAGTCAAGCAGGGTGGTTTCCGCGAAGATCTCTACTATCGGCTCAACGTTTTCCCGATCGAGATACCTGCGTTGCGTCAGCGCCCCGGCGATATTCTGCCGCTGGCGCGGCATTTCATCGCCGTTCATGGCGCTCGCTCGGGTCGTCCGGTAAGGCTTGCCGATGCAGCAGCGGCAAAACTTGCCGCACACTCCTGGCCGGGCAACGTGCGCGAGTTGGAGAACGTCACCCAGCGCGCCTTGATCCTGGCACCGGGAGAGACGATCGAGGCTGAGCATCTGCTTTTCTCACTGGGTTCCGTGTTGCCTGCGGCCAGTGTTGCGCCCGCCATTGCTGCCGAGGCTTCAGCCGCTTCAGCCCCAGGAGAGTCCCAGGCCAGCATGCGGGATCTGGAGCGTCAACACATCCTGGACACGCTGGCGGCAGTCGGCGGTTCCCGTCGGCTTGCGGTAGAGCGGCTTGGTCTGTCGGAGCGGACGCTGCGCTACAAGCTCAAGCAATACCGCGAGGAAGGTTATTTGTGATATTTTGGCCAGGCATGAAGCGATCAGGAACCGGCTTGGCATGTGGCATGTGAATTGCTAGTAGAGTGTCAAAAGGGTTCTTTGCCGAACCAGGAGATTTGCCATGGCGATAGATACGCGAAATCTTGACCAGATGTTGATGGAGCTGCGTTCGGCGGCTGCCGTTGCTTCTGGCAAACCGGCTCAGCCGGCGGGTACGGTCGGTGAGGGTACCGACTTTGCAGTAGCGCTCAAGAGCGCCATTGATCAGGTGAACCAAGCTCAGCAATCGGCGCAGCAGATGACCCAGGATTTTGCTTCAGGCAACAGCAATGTCAATTTGCAGGATGTCATGGTCAACCTGCAGAAGGCCAATATTTCCTTCCAGCAGATGGTGCAAGTGCGCAACAAACTGGTGAGTGCCTATCACGACATCATGAATATGCAGGTGTAATGCGGTCGACCGGCAGCGTCCGTTGCCATTCCTTATGAAGTTCATCAGCGTTGGTTCTGCTGGCACACCCGAATCCATGCAATTGACGGAGGGGGCTACGCCTACTCCCGCTGCCGGCGAAATTCTCATTGAAGTTCATTCTGCCGGTGTCAACCGGCCCGATCTGCTTCAACGCGCGGGGCGTTACCCTCCGCCTTCCGACGCTTCGCCGATTCTCGGTCTTGAAGTGGCCGGGCGGGTGGCTGCCTTGGGGAGTGGTGTCGGCCAATGGCAGGTCGGCGATCAGGTGACGGCGCTGGTGCCGGGGGGCGGCTATGCCGAGTATTGCGTCGCCCCCGCCGCGCATGCCTTGCCGATTCCGGAAAGCCTGAGTCTGGCCGAGGCGGCAGGATTGCCCGAAACCTGGTTTACCGTCTGGGCCAACCTGATCGATATGGCCCATCTTAAGGCCGGCGAGCGTTTGCTGGTGCATGGTGGTTCCAGCGGCATCGGCCTGACTGCCATCCAACTGGCACGTCATCTCGGTGTCCAGATCATAGTGACTGTCGGCAGCCCGGAGAAAGCCGCATTCTGCAAAGCCTTCGGCGCCGATTTTGCGATCGATTATCGGCAGGAGGATTTTCCCGCGAAAGTGAAGGAAATCACGGCGGGCGAGGGCGTTGATGTCATCCTCGACATGGTCGGCGGTGCGTACATCCAGAAAAACGTGAGCCTGTTGCGGCGCGATGGCCGCTTGGTGATGATTGCCTTTCTGGAGGGCAGCAAGACTGAATTCGATTTCCTGCCGGTGATGCTGAAACGACTCTCCCTGACGGGTTCCACCATGCGGCCGAGAAGTTTGGCCGAGAAGGCCGAGATTCGCGATGCCTTATATCGGCACATCTGGCCATCGCTGGCCGCCGGGCGTCTCAAGTCTCATGTGTTTGCCACTTTTCCGTTGGCCCAGGCTGGTGAGGCGCATCGCCTGATGGAAAGCAGCCGCCATATCGGCAAGATCGTGCTGCAAGTTCGCTAGTAGCCTAGACTTTGCCTTTTGCCAATCCCGCCTCGCGTGCCTTACGTTCACGCTCCTCACGGATGATATAGCGCTGGAGCAATGCCAGCATGGGCCCGGGCAGATCGACGAATTGGCAGCCGGCGCGCTTGCTGGTGGGACCATCGCGTACGCTTACTTCAAAAATGCTGCGAACGCGCAACGTGGCTAAGATGGTGCCTATGCCGGGCAATTCAATCTGGCATTTCTCGAAGGCCGTGTCGGGAGCGAAAACGGAATCTTCTTGTGAGATCACAATGCCGGTGCCACCGCCGCTGATATCAACGACATTCACCTCGATATTCACCGGCGGTTGATCTTCCGGCTGCGGGATGGGGATAATACATTTGACCTGCTGGCGGATCGGGACCGGTAGCCGGAAGTTCTCGCGTCGCTGCAGCCGCAACACGGCTTCGGGAATGTCGGCGATGAAGCATTGGCGCCCGCGGTACTGGGCCAGCTTGACGCCGTACACCATGAACTGTATGCGGATCTTTTCCAGGCTGGATACGGCGACGAGCTTGTCGGTCATCAAAGCATTGCGGTTGATCTTGGCATCGGGACCGGTATAAAAAGCGATGACATTTTCCTCCTCCGCGACCGCATACAGCGAAGTCATAATGAAATCATCGCCATTGTTGAAGTAAAGCGTGATGTTTTCGTTGCTTGCCTTTAGCGCACGCAGGATGGCGAGGATCTGGACTTCGGAGTGCAGCAGATATTCGCTTTCTTCCTCGGTCTGCGCCAGCTCTATCTTGAGCATGGCTTTTCTTTGTTCCTCGGCCTCCCTCTGCTCGATTCTCCTGCGTTCCTCGGCTTCCCTGAGCAGTTTGTTTTTCGCCTCTTCATAAGGCGCAAGTATCGCCTCCCGCTGTTCGATCGCCTTGATGAACACGGCCTTCTTCTGCTGGGCAACCTCGTTGGCCAACAGTCTTTTCAGCTCTTCGACTTCCAAGCGTATTACCTTGAGGCGCTCTTCCGTCAAATTTGGGTTTTCGGTCATTTCTGATCCAATTATTTTAGGCGCGTAGTTTAAACGATGTTGCCGGGCAGTTAAATACATACATCCCAGATTCAAGCCAGGGCACCAATCTTTCCCCCAGATTCTGGGTCCTGCTATTTTTGTTCGAGACGATAGATCCAGGCCAATAGTTCGGCGACAGCGACATAAAGCTGCGGCGGGATGCGTTCGTCCAAGTTGGATTGCATCAGCAGCGTCACCAGTTCCGGGGATTCGTGAACGAAAACCCCGTATTCCCGTGCGCGACGAATGATTTCATCGGCGATCAGCCCGCGCCCCTTGGCGACAATGCGTGGCGCTGCATCTCCCGGGGCATAGGCCAGCGCTATGGCCAGTGAGCGTTCCTTGCTGGCGGCATGGCCATTCGGGTCAGGGGCGGTTGTCACTCATTCCTCCTGAATCTGCTTGATGGTCAGCCCCATCAGGGGAACGCCGGCTGCTGCCAGCGCTTGTTCGAGCTTGGGGGCGCCATCGCGCAGATCGGCGGCGCTGGTGTCGTAAGGGGTGGTCAAAGCGATGTATACGCCACCGATACCCAGCCGAAGAGTCGCTTCGACTTCGCCCAATCGAGGGGTGGCCAGGCGCAGCGTCGACGACCAAGGTTCGGGTTCGCTTTGGTTTGAGTTTTGGTTTCTCTCGCCATCCCATTCGACCTGCCACTGCATGGTCTGTCCCGGCCAGACTTCACCATGCCAAAACAGGCGTTGTGTGCCGGCGGCATCGAGTTGCTGCTGCACCAACGGCCGCAACTCGTTCGGCATGGATGCGGCGGGTTGCGCCAGGCTCGTCTGCTGACCGCTATGGAAGCGTGTACTCTCGGTGCTTTGTTCGCGAACGGCTGTCGCAATATTCGACGCAAGCGATGTATCGCCTGCCTGGATCTGCATGGCGATATCTTTGATTCGTTCTGGCGATGCTGCTTCGTCGCCAAGATAAGCGGCGATCTGCGCCAGAGACACATGCTGCCCCTGCGCCTCCGGCAGCATGCCAGGCAGCGCCGGTTTGCCGGCTGGAGCAGTGACCTGGCCTGGCGCAACGGGCTGCCCTTGGGCCGGCAGGGATGCCAGCAACAACTTTTCGGCTTGAGCGGCAAGCTGGGCTTGGGGGGCGGACATCTGTCCTTGAGGCTCTTGCAGCAAGCTGCTGAGCGGAAGTTTGCCGGCAACCCACTGGGCCTGATGCGCCTCGTAGAACAGGCCGCTTTCGGCCACTGCCTTGTTCAGTACCGGGACGAGATCTGCTCCGCTCGTTGGCGGTTGAGCCAACAAGGGGAGTCCGCGGTTAAGCGGCGCGGCAGGCGGTGCCTCACCTTCTCCGGCCAATAAGGTGCTGATCATTTGTGCGGCTTGGCTGAAGGTGGCATGCGGATAGGCCGTCGTTCCCGTTTCCGCTGCCGCACCGCTCTGGGCGGCAAGCTGGGCGATGATGGTCTTGGGCGTGCGATCGACGACGACCAGTTCCAGCAGATCGCCACTCTTGACCGATTCGGGTAGCGAGAGCGTGACACTCTTGCCGGCGACCAATGCACGGTAGGTATTTTCCGGCAGGACTTCCTGGATGTGCGCGCTGAATACCTGTCCCGTTTTGAGCCCGGGCAGGTCGGCCGGAATCTCCCGCAGCGGCGTGATTGGCTGCGGCAGAAGCTCGTTCTGCAGCCGCAACCGGAGGCCGATGTCGGGGGGGATCAGCACCATGGCCGCGAGCAGAGCGCCTGGGTTATGACTATGTCATCTGGCGGCCTGACCGCCACGATGCGCTAGTAGGTGGCGCCGTAGGCGCGCTCCACCTGCCGCTGTTTGGCGCCGCTGCCAAGAAACTGACGCACATGCTCCATCCAGGGTTCAGTGTGGCGGCGCACTTCGGCGTCGTCGTGGAGAATTTGCTGGATCAGCCGGGACTTGAGCTCAAGATCGACGTCGGAGAGATCATTGTCCCCGTATTTCGACAAGGTATCGCGTAGCGTGGCGACGGCGTGTTCGAGGGTGACTAGCCTATCCCAGTCCTGGGCACGCGCCGCATCGACCATGCGGGCTGAGAGGGTGCTCATTTCCTCGTAGAGCGATATTTGTGAGGGCATGAGCAGCATGGTAGCGTTCAGGAAGCGACTTTGTTTCTTGAAAGAACAGCGGGATCATCAGCTATTTCTTCCCAAGCGCTCTTGATTTCCCTGAGGAGAGCAGAGACTTCGTCAAGCGCGCTCTGGTCATTGTGCAGGTTGGCATACAGCAGGCGGTTGCACATGTATTCATAGAGTGCGCCGAGCTTCTCGGCGAGTTCTCCTCCTGCCTTGTAATCCAGGCAAGCCTTGAGGCCGCCGTCGATGATGTCGATGGCTTTGCCGATGCATTCTCCTTTGAGTTGGATTCTCTTGGCTTCCATGTGCAGGGATGCGGCAGCGATTACCGAAAGCGCACCATCGAACAGCATGAGCACTAATTGATGCGGGTTGGCGGTGACCACCTCGGTTTCCACGCCAGCCTTGCGGTAGGCGGCGGCTGGATTGCTCATGACTCCGAACATATCTGTCCTCCTTTATTTCTTGGAACTGACGACGCCGGGCAGGTTCGCCAACTGTTGCGTCAAGTAATTCTGGGTCGTGTTCATGCTTGCGACCAGGGTATCCAGGTTGGTAAATTGCTTGCGGTAGCGGGCTTCAATGGCAGCCATCTTCAATTGCAGCGCTGCCTTTTGCTTGGTGTAATTGCTGATGGTTTGGCTAAGACCGCTAGTTCGGGCGGTAAAAGTGCCGGTGCCGCTGTCCAGGTAAGCGTTGAGCCGATTATTGAGGAGGGTGGCGATGCCATTGCCATCGCCATCCGTGCCGATAAAGAAGTTACTGATGTTTTTGGTCTGGTCACTGAGGATAGTCTGCAACTTGGCGCTATTGAATTTTAGGCTGCCGTCCCGCTGGAAGGCTACGCCGATGTCGGACAGACTGGTCAGGCCGCTTTGACCACTGATCAGGGACTGCATCGTCGATCTCAAACCTGCCTGAATTGTGCGGACCGTTCCTTCGCCCTGCAATGCGCCGGACTTGCCGGTGGTTGGATCGTAGGCCAGCAGTGTTGAGAGTATGCTGGCCGTGCTGTTGTAGGCGGTCACCAAATTATTGACTTGCGTACTCACTTGGCTGGTGTCCTTGGCGATAGTCACGGCGGTCGTTACCCCCGCTGCTGATTGCTTGAGCAGGTTCAGCGTGACACCCTGAATCGCATCGGTGATGACGTTGGAAGTCTTGGTGACGGTGATGCCATCCACCTTGATGATGGTATCCAGAGGGGCGACAGCTTCGGTCATCTGGCGTGGTGCTGCCAATTCGACAGCCTCGCCAAAGATGCTGGTCAGGCCGGTATTGCCGGTGACTGCGCTCAGCGTGACACTCGAAAGGCTGCCGGTATTCTTTGAACTCACTACCAGTTGATTGCTGGAGTTCAGGGAGACCAGGGTTTTCACTGCGGCGCCGCCGCCCACTGCGGCATCGATGGCAGTTTGCAGAGCGGCTACGATGGTGGTGTCGCTGTAGTTGGCATCCGGAAGAGTGACGGTGACTGGCGCCGCGCCATCCAGGGCGATTTGGAACTGGTTGTTGAGCGAAATGGCGTCGATGGGAACATTCGCTGGTGTCGTATACACGACGCTGCCGCTGGAATAGCCGGAAGTCTTGTCGAAGGCCAGGCGGGACAGTCCCGACGCGTCCAGGTTGTTGCCATCGTCATCGCTGACGGTGATGCGCAAGGAATTGGCCGAACCACCGTCCTGCGCGGAAAACTGCAGGTAATAATTGGTTCCATCGTTAATAACGGAAGCATTAACACCCGAGGTGGACGCGTTGATTGCGCTGGCAATTGCACCGATGGAACTGGAACCGGACGGAATCGTGAACGTCACCGATTTCTTGCTGGTGTTCTCGGCAAAGGTGGTTACGCCACTCGCCGTGGTGTAAGTGCCGAAATCGATGGTGAGGCTGCCGCTGCCGATGCTGTCGGTATTGGTGGCGAAAGTGGCTGACTGGAGCTTTTCCGATTTCCCCAGTTGAACCACTTCAATATCGTGGCTTCCCACGGCGGCGGTAGCATCGGTCGTTGCCGTGAGTATGGTGGAATCGCCGACACTGGTGGTGGAGGCGGTAAAGGCACTCGGGTTGGTCAGCGCCTGCGCTGCGGTCTGAAATGCAGCTAGGCTGCCCTGAAGCGTGCCGTAGGCGGTGAGTTGCGCCTGAATCACGGTCGACTTGTTGTCGATGGCATCGATCGGCAGTTGTTCGATCGACATGAGCTTGCTGACGATGCTATTTACGTCGAGACCGGAGCCGATACCTGCCGAAGATATCGTGCCAGTACCAGAAACCGAAGAAACCATGATGATTGCCTTCCGTGAAATCCCGCTTCCAGGACGAGCCTACGTATATTGGAGTCTACGGCAAATTTTGAAAAATCTAAAGAAATTGCGCGGGAAGATTCGTGTGCCATCTTCCCGCAGCGTTCGAAGAAAAGCTACATTCGCCTCTTTGCTGCTCGCCGGTTTGTCTGGCCAGGCGGGAATGGGCATATTTGTCTTGACCTCATTCCCTCCCCGGCATTTGGGCACGATTGTTATTTCAGTAGTTGCAGCACCAGTTGCGGCAACTGGTTGGCCTGCGCCAGCATCGCCACGCCGGCCTGCTGCAGAATCTGCGAACGAGTCAGGGCAGCGGTTTCTGCGGCGAAGTCGGCATCCTGAATCCGGCTGCGGGCGGCGGAAATGTTTTCCGAGGTTGCCGACAGGCTCGAAATCGTCGAGATGAAGCGGTTCTGCAAAGCGCCCATGCTGCTGCGCACCGCGTTCACCTGGGTCAGGGCGCCGTCGATGGCGCCGATGGCCTGGTTGGCGCCGTCGACCGTGCTGATGTCGACCGTATCCACATTGAACAGAGTGCTCGAGATGATGCCGCCGGCGTCGGTCGAGAGCAGCGAGGAATTGCCGCCGATCTTGCTGCCGGCGCCGATGTTCGACGACACGGTGAAGGCGTCGGCTGCGGCAAAACTGACCGTCCCGCCGACGACAGTGGAGTCCGCGCCGAGGCTGGTGGTGCCGCCTTTGTAGAGCGTGACGCTGGTGGTCATGGCGGTGGTGGCGGCGCCGGTCGCGGCGTCGATGGCGTCGCTGAGGCCGGTCACCGTCAGCGAAGCCTGGGTACCGGTGATGTTGCCGGCGGTGGCGGAGGAGGCGGCGCTGTGGTTGAAGTCGGCGATCTCGATATTGGCGCCAGTGTCGTCCTTGAGGATGATCGAGGCGTTGTTGTCGGCCAGGGTTGCCGTGATCCCGGTTTTCGAAGACTGGTTGTTGATGGCGCTGGCCAGGGCCGACAGATTGGCGGTGGTGCCGCTGCCGGTGACCAGCGCACTGATGGCTGCCGCGCCGCCGTTTTCGCCGTAGAGCGTGAAGCTCACCGTCCCCGGGGTGGAAAGATTCGATAGCTTGGCCTGGGTGCGTGCCGTGGCGCTGACGCCGGTGGTGACGGTCTGTCCATTCACCAACTGGGCGATGCGGTCAGCCGAGTCGTCCTTGGAGATGGCGACGGTTCCCGTGCCAGTACCGACGATGGTCAGTGTCTGGGCGGCGGTGCGGGTGCCATGATTTACTCCGCTCTCGATCACCGCTGCCTTGGCGTTGGCATTGACATCATAGTAACTGCTGGCTCTTCCTGCCGTGGACGAGATGGTATAGCCATCGGCGAGCGAGATCTTGAGCGTGCCGCCGACCGAGGTTGCGTTAGCGACAGCGGCCTGCGAGGTAATGGAGATCTGGGTCGCAGCCGCATCGGTTCCCCGAATAGAGAGGGTGATGGTTGAGACTTGGTTAGCGCCGGAAGACAGTACCGCAATGCCTAGATTCTTGCCGTCGTTATTTTTGATCGACAGATAGCCTGTCGCGTCGATGTTGGCCGAGACGCCGGCACCGGTCAGCGTGGTGTCGGCATTGATTGCGTCGCGCATGGCCTTGAAGATATCGATGTCGGTCGCAGTCGCGGATACACCTGACAGAACCAGATTGACGCTGGTCGAACCGGAGATGATCGTAAGCGTAAATGAACCGGCAGTCGAACCTGTACCAACCGCATAGTCAACCACCTTCAGTTCCGCGGAAGCGGAGGCTTGAACGCCCGCCAGATTATTCAGGGTGGTGACCACGGTATCCACCGAGGCGCCTGCGGCGATAATAATGCTGTCGCCGCCGGACACCTTAGCGCCGGTTGAATCGCGGATGGTCAGTGTTTGTGCCGAATAGGCGTTTGTTTGATTGGCGAGAACTGCGGAGGAGTAAGCCGCTACCGCTTTGCCGACCAGGGCGCCGTTGGCCGCGACATAGTTGGACGGGATGTTGTTGTTGACCACGTCGTCGATGCCGACGCCGTTGGCTGAAGCTGCCACCTGGGCGCTGGCCGAGGCGTTGAAGTAACTGCTGGTCGCGGCAACGCTGGACTGAATGCTGTAGCCGTCGGCCAGAAACAAGCTCATCTGACCGCCGATGCGGGCGGCGGTGCCGGCGCCACCGGTTAAGTCAGCCATTACGGTGATGGCAGTGCTGGCGACATCGGTGCCGGTGATCAGGAATTGGACCGAGCTGGTATCGGCGGTGTTGGCGACCTTGATTCCGAGATCGGCGCCGGTATTGTTGCGCACCACCAGTTGGCCGGCGGCGTTGAGACCCGCCACCACACCGGCGTTCTTTAGGTCGGTGTCGCCGTTGATGCTGTCGCGGATGGCCGTGAAAATCGCTGTTTGCGAACTGGCAGTGGTGACGCCTGAAACATTGAGAGAAGAAGTGACGTTGCCGGAGGCAAGCACGACGCTGAAAGTGGCAGTGCCAGTCGCACCTAAGCCGGTAGCAATGCTGGTGAGCTTGAACTGGGTCGAGCCGGTAGCGCGCACCCCGCTCACCGCGTTGAGGCGCGAGACCACATCGCTGATCTGTTCGCCGGCGGCGATACCGATGCTGCCGCCGACCAGGACGTTGCCGATGGAATCCTTGATGATCAGGGTCTGCGCAGCGTAAGCGTTGGAAGTGCTGGCCACTGTGGAAGCCGCCAGCGCCTTGCCCATCAGGGCGGCGTTGCCGCCGCCGGAATCGATGCGGTAGTTTTCGGTCGCCACGGTAAGACCGTTGGTGGTGTTGTCAGTGGCCTTCATATTCACGCCGAGGCTTTGCGAGCTGGCGCTGTTGATCGAGAACTTGATGGTCTGGGCGGCGTCCGCGCCGACCTGGAAGGCCGCGCTCTGCATCGAACCGTCGAGGATTCTCTGGCCGTTGAAGGTGGTGTTGTTGGCGATGCGGGTCAGCTCCGCCTTCAACTGGACCACTTCGGATTGCAGCGTGGCGCGGTCGCTGTCGCTGTTGGTGGCATTGGCGGACTGGATCGACAGTTCACGCACGCGCTGGAGGATGTTGCCGATTTCGCCAAGAGCGCCTTCGGCCGTCTGCGCCATGGAGATGCCGTCGTTGGAGTTGCGCACCGCCTGGTTGAGGCCGCGCACCTGGGAGGTCATCCGGTCGCTGATCGCCATGCCGGCGGCGTCGTCTTTCGCGGAGTTGATGCGCAGTCCGGAGGACAGCCGTTGCAGCGCCGTCTGCAGGCTGGTCTGCGAACTGTTTAGGTTGCGTTGCGCATTCAGTGACGCAATGTTGGTGTTAATGACTTGTGGCATTTTTCATCTCCTTGAAGACTATCCCTGATGCTGATTAACCGCAGCCCCAAGCTGCGGATCGAGTGACCCGACGGGAATCACTCAAGTTTTGATTACGCCTGTCGTGTAGCAGTTTGCGTGCCAGGGGAATGAATGCGGGAATACGTGGCGAAAAGACGCTCTAATCGTGCGATCTTGGGTGGGGCGGAAGAAATTGGCGGCAATAGTTGCCGCGACATGGCTCTTGGCGGCAATTTTGCGCTACGGAAGCTAAAGCGAATTGGTTTGCTCGCTTGCACGCGGTGGTTGTTGGTGCGGCATGCTTCTGTCAGGCTTTGAACTCAAAACGTATGGTAATGATACGCGATAATTACCATACGTTGTTGTGCGTATGGTATGATTGGCTGTAATTTACCATACGCGAGGATGCCATGGAGTCTCAGGATGCATTAACGCAGACCCTCTACGCCCAACTCAAAGAGGAAGCGGTTGTCTTTGATTCCATGGTGCTGGGTGGTGGGGTACGGGGTAGCGCATACCGCATTACCAAGGATGACCGCACTTACTGGTACTGGCAAGTATCCACGCCTGCCGGCAACAGAAAAGTGTTCGTCGGGCGTGATTCGGAGGAAACGCGCGCTGCGGTTGCCAGGCTGGAAACCCAAAGACAAGAACATGCGGAGCTTTCGGAGGGGTTGAAGCGCGCCTCGGCAGCGTTTCTAGCCAGTGGCGGCATGTCCAATGAGCCGTCCCACTTCCGCGTCATGGACAAACTGGCGCAGGCAGGCCTGTTCCGCAAGGGGCTCGTCCTTGTTGGGTCACATGGATTTGTCTCGATTGGCAATGCGTTGGGTGTCAGGTGGAACAGCCACATGAAGACATCAGACCTGGATCTTGCCAGGAGTCAATCCATTGCCATTGCGGTACCGACGGATTCGGGCGAAACGCTTAGCGTTCCAGATGTAGCGAAAAGTGCAGATAATTCATTTTTCCTGGTTCCCGAACTGGACCCCAGAGCGCCATCGTCAACATTGATGAGCAGGAAAACCAAGGTGAGGATCGATTTTCTTACCACACAAAAGTCCTCGGATAAAACAGGAACCAAATATTTTCCAGATATCGACATCACTGCCACCCCCCTGCGATTCATGGATTATCTTTTGTCGGGGCAAAACTTCAAGGGACTGATTGTCGGCAATTATGCAATTCCTGTGATGCTACCCGACCCGGCACGATTTGCCGTCCATAAGCTCATCATTGCTCAAGAACGCACACTGAAT
>JBAYVU010000027.1:0-42997 GCA_041674385.1 Sterolibacterium sp. | reverse complement strand
CATCTCGAACAGGACCGTGAAACACCTCCGCGCCAATGATATTGCACACCCCGTGTGAGAAAGTAGGTCAGCGCCAGACTCCCCCTCAACCAAAGCCCTCTCCGGAGGGCTTTGCCTTTTATGCAAGTCCAAATTTGGAAAACCAAAAATTGGGCAAGACCGGCGACTAGCCTACCAAGCTACAAGGTGAGCGCGTTCGCATCACAATACGTATAATATTTCTTGGCAATCTGAGCCTGCCTGTCACCAACCATCTGGCAGGAGATACCGAAGAACTGTAGATTGTCGTTGCTTCAGAATTCATCAAGAATACGACCAATGAAAGGAGCAATTAACATGGGCCACAGTCAAGATGCCAAGAAAGCAGTAAAAAAAGCGCCGACTAAAACCTTGAAGGAGAAAAAGGCCGCAAAGAAAGCCAAGAAGGAAGAGCAGCAGCGCAAAACAACGCCTTAGCCTGCATTCTTTCGCCCAAAGCCAGTGGCCGTCGGAGTCTCGTTATATTTGGTTGAACTACGATTTATAGGAAATCCAGAAAGCGCAGCGGAGTCAGAATACTGATGCGCAATTTTTCCTTGAGCACCTTGTGCCGGGCCAACTTCAACAAGGCCTTGTCGCTGGTAATAAGAAATTGCGCGTTACCGGCGGCAGCCAGCGCAAGAAACTTCTGGTCGTCTTGATCAGAGCACTGCGGCAACGTCATGTGCGCAGCTGGGGTAAGCGGGTGTGCGAGGCCAGCATATTCGGCGAGGATACCGCGCTGCGCCGCAACTTCCAGATTGAACTCGGGGTAGCCAAGTACACGCTCGAATTCAGCCAGGCAAGCAGCATCGGTCAAGGCTGTCCAGGATCCGCTTTCGATGGCTGCGCGAATGAGCGCAAAACGGCTGTCGGCAAACACCCATAGCGACAGCAGCACGTTGGTATCGAGAACGATGCGCACTGTTGCGGAGACAGTCGTGGCGGTGCGCGTCAAGCCTTCTTTTTCTTGTCTAGGCGAAATTTGACGAAGGACCCCGGCGCATCTTCCAGAACCTTCAGCTTCCCCTTGGCCGGATCGCGTGCCGTTACTTTGCTGCCGTCCAGTGAAGTGACCCATTGATGCCAATCGTTCCACCAGGACCCTTGGTGTTGCGTGGCGCCTTCGAACCAGACGTCGGCGGTAGCCGGCAGGGGTTTGGCATCGTTGGTCCAATAGCCGTACTTGTTGGCCGACGGTGGATTGACGACCCCGGCGATGTGGCCGGAACCGCCGAGTACGTAGCGTACCGGGCCTCCCAGCCGGGTCGCGCCGAGATAGGTGCTCCTCCAGGGGGCGATGTGGTCTTCTATGGCCGAGATGAAATAGCTGGGTACCTTGACCTTGCCGATGTCGATCGGCACGCCGTTGAGCTCGATGCCGCCGGGTTCCTTGAGCAGATTCTTCATGTACATGTTGCGCAGGTAGAAGCTGTGCATCTTGTAGGGCATGCGAGTGGAATCGGAATTCCAGTAGAGCAGGTCGAACGGAAAGGGTTGCTTGCCCATCAGGTAATTGTTTACCACGAAGGTCCAGATCAGGTCGTTGGAGCGCAGCATGTTGAAGGTGCCGCCCATTTCCGAGCCTTCCAGGAAGCCGCGTTCCTCCATTTTCTTTTCCAGGTTGGCAACCTGCTGTTCATCGATGAAAACCCCCAGCTCGCCAGGTATGGAGAAATCGAGCAGCGCCACGAAGAAGGTGGCCGAGGCTATGCGTTTGTCCTTCTTGCTCGCCAGATAGCCCATCGTCGCACCGAGCAGCGTGCCGCCGAGGCAGTAGCCCACCAGATTGACTTCCTGTTCGCCGGTTTGTTTGCAGACGGCGTCAAGCGCCGCCAGGGATCCTTCCGTCATATAGTCGTCGAAGCCCTTCTGCGCCAGCGTGGCATCCGGATTCACCCAGGAAATGACGAACACGGTGTGGCCTTGTTCGGTTGCCCATTTGATGAAGGAATTCGACTGGCGCAAGTCGAGAATGTAGTACTTGTTGATCCATGGCGGGATGATCAGCAGCGGGCGCCTGAACACTTCCTTGGTGGTCGGGTCGAACTGCAGCAGCTGGATCAGTTCATTCTGGAATACCACTTTGCCCGGCGTAGTCCCGACGTTGCGACCGACCTCGAAAGCGTCCGGATCGGTCATTTTGATACGCAACTGTCCGTCGCCATCCTCGATGTCGCGCAGCAGGTTGTTGAAACCGTTGAGCAGGTTCTGCCCATGGCTGCTGAGCGTCTCGCGCAGTACTTCAGGATTGGTGATGGCGAAATTGGAAGGCGACAAGGCGTCGATGAACTGGCGGGTGAAGAAGTTCACTTTCTTTTTTGAATTGTCCGGCAAGCCTTCGACCTTGCTGACCGTGTCGTGGATGTGGCGCGCGGTGATGAGATAGGACTGTTTCATGAAGTCGAACAGGAAATGCTCTTCCCACTTGGCATCCTTGAAGCGGTTGTCGCCCTTGTCAGGACTGGCTATCGGCGGGGCCTGAATGCCGCTAAAACGCATCATCGAGTGCTGCCAGAGGGAAAAATAATCCCATACCAGGTTCATTTGTGCCTGCGCCAACTGGAATGGGTTGGCGAGCAGCTTGGCCATCATGTCCATGAACGCCTGGGCAATGCCCAACTCGTCGGCGGGGGTGGTGGCGCCCTGCTTCAGCTGGCGCTGCATGTGCTCGACGATCATCTTGGAAGCGCGCTGCGCCACTTCGGCGTAGGTCTTGGCGATTTCCTTCAGGTCGGGGATTTGGCGTTGGTCTTCCGTGGTGTCCTTGGCGGGCATCTCAAGCTCCTGGTCGGTGCAATTTCACAAAACGAATACTGCCGTGCGCTTCGTCGCGCGCAATTTGCTGCGTATATCCCAGATAAATAAGCAGGACAACCTTCCGGCCATGCCGGCGAACTCGCCAAAGTGCGGTCTATATGGCGGTCATTGCGATTCCGGTGTCTCGCTCAAGAGACGCAGAATCACCTGAAAGAGTACCAGAGTTTGAGCCGCAGCCGATAGGATTATCATGCGGTATTCGACCGATTCAACTACAATCACGCTCGACTGTGACAAGTACCGGTTGTTGATCGTATTCGCCACCCCCGCCAGTTGGACATGCCATGGACGATTTGTCGCCGCTATTCGAGAGAAATGCCAAATGGGCAGAGAATACCCGGCGCTCTGATCCGGATTTCTTCGCCAAGCTGGCTGCCCTTCAGAATCCGAAGTATCTCTGGATAGGCTGTTCCGACAGCCGTGTGCCGGCCAACCAGATTACAGGCCTCAAGCCCGGCGAAGTCTTCGTCCATCGCAACGTCGCCAATGTGGTTGTGCATACTGATCTTAACTGCCTATCGGTGGTTCAGTACGCGATAGATGTGCTCGGCGTAAAGCACATCATGGTCGTCGGCCACTATGGTTGTGGCGGGGTGCTTGCGGCGATGGAAGGGAATACGCTCGGGCTGATCGACAACTGGCTGCGTCATATCCAAGATGTCCGAGATCGCCATCAGGCCACCCTGGATGCCTTGCCGGACAGTGAGGCGCGCTGGCGCGCACTGTGCGAACTCAATGTCATCGAGCAGGTCCGTAATCTGGCGCGTACCACGTTGGTCGGCGACGCTTGGCGGCGTGGCCAGGCGCTCAGCTTGCATGGCTGGGTGTATGGCCTCGACAATGGGCTGCTGCGCGACCTGCATATTTCCCTCTCCACCCAATCGCACATGGAAACAGTCTACCGGCAGGCGCTGGCGATACGCTGAGGTGACGCAGTCAAATCGATCGCCGGGAATATGCATCCGCGGAGCTGTTGATTCTAAAGTGCTGAATCGAGATCGCCGACATGGGAATCCAAAAGATTGATGTTGCAAGGGGAATTCAGTGGGTCGAGGTTCCCGAGGCGGACTTGCGCATACTTTGTGGATGCCCGGCGGATGCGGTTAAACACCTGATCAAGCGCGGCCTGATCCTTAATCATGAAGTCAGGGGCATCGCCTGCGAGACCGGCCCCAATACCATCCTGCTCTCGGACATTTCCGTGCAGAACGGCGATTTCGCCAATCTCGCCGAGTTTCCCGTATTGCAGATGCTCTACAAGCAGGGACTGATCCTGCCCGGCCATCCCAACAACACCGGCCGGAAACCTCTGCTGCTCGGTTCGGCCGATCAGGTTGACTCTCAGATGCGCTATATCTACCGGGGCAACTATGGCCTGGTTTCCCGCGAAGAGATTATGGAGACGGGAATATCTCCCGACCAGGCTGCCGAGATGATGCGGCTCAAGCTGGCTTTTGCTTTTGGGCGAATCCAGCCAACCGGGGATTTTCTGGAAACCCGAATTGTCGGCGACGCCCCAGTCGAGATAGCGGATGGAGTGAGCCTGCGCAGATTGCAGCCGAATGTTTTCGAGTTCACCCGGTGTGGCGAGGCGGTGACCGTCGATCTCAATCTCAAGCCCGCAGAGACCTATGAATGTCCCTACCCCCTGGGTTATCGCCGGTTCGAGCAAGAGTATTTTTCCGTCATACACTCCGGCGAAGGTGACGGATGGGACGCCAATCGCCCTTGCATGTCCAGCATCATCACCTATCAGGGACGCATCTATCTGATCGATGCCGGACCGCAGTTGTCGCACATCCTGGCAGCCTTGGGCATTGGCGTCGAGCAGGTGGATGGAATTTTCCAGACGCACGCGCACGACGACCACTTTGCCGGCCTGTCGGTGCTGATGCGCGCCGGCCGGCGCATCAATTACTTTGCCTCGCCGATGGTGAGGGCCTCGGTGGCAAAAAAATTGACGGCCTTGCTGGGAATCGAAGAGGAGCGTTTCGCCGACTTCTTCGTGGTCCGCGACATCGCTTTGGATACCTGGGCCGACATCGAGGGTCTGGAAGTCATGCCGATCTTTTCGCCGCATCCCGTCGAGACGAATATTTTTGTTTTCCGCACCCTGTGCGGTGAAGGTTATTGCAGCTATGCGCACTTCGCCGACATCGTCTCGCTGGACGTGCTCCAGGACATGGTCACCGATCAGGCGGACAAGCCCGGCCTTGACCGCAACGCCTTCGAGCGAATTCGTTCAGCCTATATGGTGCCGGTCGATGTGAAGAAGATTGACGTGGGTGGCGGGATGATCCACGGCGCCGCCAAGGATTTTCGAACAGATGTTTCCAAGCGTATCCTGCTCGCACACCGGGCCGGCGATCTCACCGCGATCGAGAAGGAAATTGGCTCAAGTGCGGCTTTTGGCACCGCCGACATCCTCGTGGAAGGGCAGTCCGAGGGATTGCGCCGACATGCCTTCAGCTACCTTGAGGCACATCTGCCCGGCGTACCGCTTCACCAGCTCCGGATGCTGGTGAACCACCCCATCACTGAAATCAATCCGGGGGCCATCATCCTCAAGGAGGGGGAGATTCCCCGAGAAGTGCTGTTGCTCCTCAGCGGGCATGTGGAGAAGATACGTACCCGGGACAACTTGTTCGGCAATCTGCCCGCTGGCGCGCTGATCGGCGACCAGGCCATTCTGGACAATCGCCCCGCCACCCATACCTACCGGGCTTCCTCGTTCCTGTGGGTGCTGCATTTGCCGCCAACGCTATTCGTGGAAGTGATACGGCGCAACCAGTTGCAGGAACATCGGCGGCATGCGGCCAAACTTTCCCAATTTCTGGATACGAGCAATCTGTTTGGCGACGGCCTGCCGATCGCCGTGCTTGGGCGCATTGTCGACGGCGCTTCGGAACGACGCTTTCTGGCGGGAGAAGAGATCGACGCGCAAAATCTGCAAGTGCTGAACATCATTCGCTCCGGTTCCGTTGAACGACGCATCGGCGAGCGGGTTTTGGATGTACTGAAAGAGCGCGACGTTTTCGGTGAGGAAGGCACCATTTTCAATGTGCCTTACCTGTTTCGCATGCATGCGCTGGAAGATACGGTAGTCACCCAGATACCGGGAGAACTGATCGAAGACGTGCCCATCCTGCGCTGGAAACTTCTCGAAAACCACCAGCAACGCTCGGTTCGCATTCTTCACGACGAGAACATGACAGGCAGATTGCTTTGGAGCGACGCAATATCCATTCATGTGGCGCGCATGGACAGGCATCATAAGAAGTTGATGGAGATAGGCAATGCGATCGTCGAAAACCTGCCGGGAGCCGACCAGCGGGCGCTGACAAGCGTTTTCGACGCCTTGGTGGACTATACGCAGTATCATTTCGCGATCGAAGAAAAGCTGATGGTGTCCTACGGTTATTCGGGGTACGCAGAGCATCGCCGCAAGCACGGCGAACTGGCGCGTCAAGTGCGCGAATACAGGGACCAGGTACTTTCTGGCGGGGTGCCCGACAAAGCCGGCTTCCTGCACTTTTTTGAAGCATGGCTCATCCGGCATATCCTAGACGAAGATCACAAGTACGGCGCCTACCTCAACTCCATGGGCGTGTATTGAATGACATCGGTCTAATCCAATTGATGGGCAATGCCGATTCCTGTGGCACTTGAGGAAATCTACTTCCTGCGCAACGGCGGCAGATCGGTACAGATTCCCTCGCAGGCTTCGGCCGCCATGCCGATCGATTCGCCCAGCGTCGGATGCGGGTGGATCGTCTTGCCGATGTCGATGGCATCGCAACCCATTTCGATCGCCAGTGCCACTTCGCCGATCAGGTCGCCGGCGTTGGGGCCGACGATGGCGCCGCCGATGATGCGATGCGTCTCCGCGTCGAACAGCAGTTTGGTGAAGCCGTAGTCCGCGCCATTGGCGATTGCCCGGCCCGAGGCCGCCCAGGGAAACAGTCCCTTCTCATAGGCGATGCCTTGCGCCCGGCACTGTTCTTCGCTCAGCCCCGCCCAGGCGATCTCCGGGTCGGTGTAGGCGACCGAGGGGATCGCGCTGGCGTCGAAGGATGCCTTCTGCCCGGCTGCGGCTTCTGCCGCGACGTGCGCCTGATGCACCGCCTTGTGCGCCAGCATCGGCTGACCGACGATGTCGCCGATGGCGAAGATATGCGGGACATTGGTACGCATCTGCCGGTCGACGGCGATGAAGCCGCGCTGGTCGACGGCAACGCCGGCCTTGTCGGCATCGATCATGTTGCCGTTGGGCGTGCGACCGACAGCGACCAGGATCATGTCGTAAAGCTGTGCCTCGGCCGGCGCCTGTTCGCCCTCGAAGCTGACCTTCAAGCCTTCCGTTTGCGCCGTGACTGCGGCGACGCGCGTTTTCAGCATTACCTTGTCAAAGCGCTGGCGGTTCCTTTTCTCGAACACTTTGACCAGATCGCGGTCCGCGCCGGGCATCAGGCCGTCCAGCATTTCCACCACGCTGATCCTGCTGCCCAGCGCCGAATACACCGTCGCCATTTCCAGGCCGATGATGCCGCCGCCGATTACCAGCAGGTGCTGCGGAATGCCGCGCAATTCCAGCGCGCCGGTGGAGTCGACGATACGCGGGTCTTCTGGCACGAAAGGCAATTTGACCGATTGCGAACCGGCGGCGATGATGGCTTTCTGGAACTTGACGAGTTTCCTGCCCGTGCCGGTTTCTACCGTCAGACGATTGGCGTCGAGGAAGCGGCCGATGCCTTGAAGCACCTGCACCTTGCGCGCCTTGGCCATGACGGCAAGACCGCCGGTGAGCTTGCCGACCACCTTGGCCTTGTGCGCCCTCAGTTTGTCGAGGTCGATTTGCGGCGCGGCGAAATTGACGCCGATCTCGCCGAAATGCGCGGCTTCTTCCATCACGGCGGCCACATGCAGCAGCGCCTTGGAGGGGATGCAGCCGACATTCAGACAGACGCCGCCGAGTGCTGCGTAACGTTCGACCAGCACGGTTTTCATGCCGAGATCCGCGCTGCGAAAGACGGCCGAATAGCCGCCGGGACCGGCGCCGATGACCAGCATCTCGCATTCGATCTCCGCGGCGCCCTCTTCTTTGTCTTCGTTGTTAATGCTCATAGCATAGACCTGCGCATGTCCGCCAGCAACTGGCGGAGGTAAGTGGTGAAGCGCGCTGCCGTGGCACCATCGATGACGCGATGGTCATAGGAGAGGGACAGCGGCAACAGAAGGCGCGGCACGAACTGCTGGCCGTCCCAATGCGGCTTGGTTTGACTCTTCGACACCCCGAGGATGGCCACTTCCGGCGCATTGATGATCGGCGTGAAAGCCGTGCCGCCGATGCCGCCGAGACTGGAGATGGAAAAACACCCTCCCTGCATTTCTGCCGGGCCGAGTTTGCCTTCGCGGGCCTTTTTCGACTTCTCCGCCATCTCGCGGGCGATCTCCAGCAAGCCTTTCCCATCGGCATCGCGGATCACCGGCACGACCAAGCCATTGGGCGTATCGGCGGCGAAGCCGATGTGGAAATAGTGTTTCAGGACGAGGCTCATTTCGCTTCCCTCGCCATCGAGCGAGGCGTTGAACTCGGGAAATTTTTTCAGGGCCGCAACCGAAGCTTTGATCAGGAAAGCCAGCATGGTGATCTTGGTGCCGTCCTGCTGCCGCTCCTGGTTGAGCGCGACGCGGAATGCTTCGAGCTCGGTGATGTCGGCTTCATCGAACTGCGTGACATGCGGGATCATCACCCAGTTGCGCGACAGGTTGGCGCCTGAAATTTTCTGGATGCGCGACAGCGGCCGGTTTTCTACCGGGCCGAATTTGGCGAAGTCCAGCTTCGGCCAGGGCAGCAGGCTCAGTTCACCTATTTGCCCGCCGCCGGCTGCGGCTCGCGGCGCAACTGCGGCCTTGCCCAGCATGGCTTTGACGTAAGCCTGCACATCCTGCTGGGTGATGCGCCCCTTCGGCCCGCTGCCCTCGACCTGGCCCACCGCCACGCCGAGTTCGCGGGCGAAGCGCCGCACCGATGGGCTCGCATGGGGCCTGGGCGTGCCGAGAATCTCGGCAGGCGTGGGCATATACACCTTGCCCGGCGCGCTGACGGGTTCGTTGTGCGCGGGCAGCAGCACGCACACATCGGTCGATGCTTCAGCTTCGGGAAGCACGGCGCGCTGCGCCGTAGCGCCGGGCTGCGCCGTAGCCACAGTCGCCGCCACTTGAGCGGCCGGCGCTGCTGGTGCGGTCGGTATCGCCGGTGCGGTGGTTGCTGCCACTTCCGCAGCAGCCGTTTCCAGCAGGATCACCAGCGTTCCTTCGGCAACCTTGTCGCCGACATTGACCTTCACTTCCTTGACTATGCCGGCGGCGGGAGACGGCACATCCATTGTCGCCTTGTCGGATTCCAGTGTCAGCAGCGGGTCTTCGGCCTGGATCGCATCGCCCGGCTTGACGTACACCTCGATCACCGGCACTTCCTTGAAGTCGCCGATGTCGGGGACTTTGACTTCGATCAGCGTCGTCATGGCTATACCTTCATCGGATTCGGTTTGTCCGGGTCGAGTCCATATTTGACGATGGCCTCATTCAGCCTGGCGGCATCCATCTGCCCTTCATCGACCAACGCGCGCAGCGCAGCAAGGGCGATCCAGTAGCGATCGATCTCGAAGAAATGACGCAGCTTCTCGCGCGTGTCCGAGCGGCCGAAGCCATCGGTGCCGAGTACGCAGTAGCGGCGTGGCACATGCGCGCGGATTTGCTCCGCGAATAGGCGGATGTAGTCGCTGCTGGCAATGATCGGGCCGCGCGTGTCGTTGAGGCAGGCCGTGACGTGCGGGATACGGGGCTTCTCGTTCGGGTGCAGCAGATTCCAGCGCGCGCATTCCTGGCCGTCGCGGGCCAGTTCGGTGAAACTCGGGCAGGACCACAGATCGGCTTCGACGCCCCAGTCCTTGCATAGCAACTCGGCAGCGGCGATGGCTTCGCGGAAAATGGCGCCGGAGCCGAGCAGTTGCACCCGCGCGGCATTCGACGCCGCACCCTTGCTGAACAGGTACATGCCCTTGAGAATATCCTGTTCCACGCCAGCCGGCATCTGCGGATGGGCGTAGTTCTCGTTCATGACAGTCAGGTAATAGAACACGTCCTGCTGCTCGGCCACCATGCGGCGCAGGCCGTCCTGGACAATCACGGCGATTTCGTAGCCGAAGGTGGGATCATAGGAGATGCAGTTGGGCACGGTGGCGGAAAACACCTGCGAATGGCCGTCCTCGTGCTGCAAGCCCTCGCCGTTGAGCGTGGTGCGGCCGGCCGTGCCGCCCACCAGGAAGCCGCGTGCGCGCTGGTCGCCGGCGGCCCAGACCAGATCCATGGTGCGTTGCATGCCGAACATCGAATAGAAGATGAAGAAGGGAACCATCTGCACGCCGTGAGTCGAGTAGGCTGTCGCTGCGGCGATCCAGTCGGCCATGGCGCCGGCCTCGTTGATGCCCTCCTGCAGGACCTGGCCAGTCTTGGATTCCTTGTAGAACATCAATTGGTCGGCATCCTGCGGCGTGTACAGCTGGCCGAGCTGGTTCCAGATGCCGAGCTGGCGGAACATCCCTTCCATGCCGAAAGTGCGCGACTCGTCAGGCACGATGGGAACGATGCGTTTGCCCAGTCCCTTGTCCTTGAGCAGGATGTTGAGGATGCGCACGAAGGCCATCGTCGTCGAAAATTCGCGCCCCTCGCCGGAGGCCTTGAGCAGCGACTCGAAGACAGACGCCGGCGGCGTCGGCAAGGGATCGACGCGCAGGCGCCGGCTGGGCAGATGGCCGCCGAGCGCCAGGCGGTGAAGCCGCATGTACTCCAACTCGGCGGAACCCTCGGGAAACCTGAGGAAGGGCAGCTTCTCCAGCTCCTCGTCCTTGATCGGCAGCTTGAAACGGTCGCGAAAGGCCTTCAGCGACGTGGTGCCCATCTTCTTCTGCTGGTGGGTGATGTTCTGCGCCTCGCCGGATTCGCCCATGCCGTAGCCCTTGATGGTCTTGGCGAGAATGACGGTGGGTTGCCCCGGATGATGCACGGCGGCATGATAGGCGGCATAAACTTTGTGCGGGTCATGTCCGCCGCGGTTGAGCGCCCAGATATCCTCGTCCGACCAGCGCTCGACCAGCTTGGCCAGCTCCGCATACTTGCCGAAGAAATGCTTGCGCACGTAGGCGCCATCCTTGGCCTTGAAGGTCTGGTAGTCGCCGTCCACGCATTCCATCATGCGCCGGCGCAGCAGGCCGGTCTTGTCCTGGGCCAGTAATGAATCCCAGTAGCCGCCCCAGATCAGCTTGATGACGTTCCAGCCTGAGCCGCGAAAATCCGCTTCGAGTTCCTGGATGATCTTGCCGTTGCCGCGCACCGGGCCGTCGAGGCGCTGCAAGTTGCAATTCACCACGAAGATCAGGTTGTCGAGCTTCTCGCGTCCGGCCATGCCGATCGCGCCCATCGACTCCAGTTCGTCCATCTCGCCGTCACCCATGAAGGCCCACACCTTGCGGCCTTCGGTATTGGCGAGAGCGCGATCGTGCAGGTACTTCATAAAACGCGCCTGATAAATGGACTGTAGTGGCCCCAGGCCCATCGATACGGTCGGGAACTGCCAGAAGTCGGGCATCAGCCACGGGTGCGGATAGGAGGTCAGCCCCTGGCCATCCACGTCGCGGCGGAAGTTGTTGAGCTGCTCCTCGCTGAGGCGGTCGAGCATGAAGGCGCGCGCATACACGCCGGGCGCCGAGTGCCCCTGGATGAACACCAGGTCGCCGCCGTGCTGTTCGGACGGCGCATGCCAGAAATGATTGAAGCCGACATCGAACAGCGTCGCCGCCGAAGCGAAACTGGCGATGTGGCCGCCCAGATGCGAGTCGTCCTGGTTGGCGCGCAACACCATGGCCATGGCGTTCCAGCGCACATAGGCGCGAATCCTGTTCTCGATGGCGTAGTCGCCCGGCGCGGTGACCTGCTGTTCGCTGGGGATGGTATTGATGTATTCGGTGTTGGCGTTGTAAGGCAGATTGATGCCGGTGCGACGGGCCACGGCGATCAGCTGCTCGATCAGGAAGTGGGCACGCTGCGGACCTTCCTGGGCGATCACCGCAGCCAAGGCATCGAGCCACTCATTGGTTTCCTGTGCGTCGTCGTCAGGCATTGCGGATGTGTCGGGGGTGGCGGACATCGTGTCTACTCCTACTGAAATAGGCTCTTAGTTCAAGCCTAATACAAACTGTCTGCGGCGAAAAGAGAAATCGTCCACTATCTCCGGCCAAGGAAATTTCAGCCATCTGACTCTGGACGCTGAGCCCGCTTGCCGGGATAATCGCAACTCCTGCATCAAGAGGCTGCGGCCCTGCGCAGGTTGTGGTTTTCTTCACCATTCAGATTCGAGGTTTCCATGGCAGCAGCGATGCCAGCCCCGGCGCAGAGCCGGCTACTTCTTTCCGGCAACGAGGCGGTGGCGCGCGCGGTATGGGAATCCGGCGTGAAGGTGGCCGCCGGCTATCCCGGCACGCCGGCGACCGAAATGCTCGAAGCGCTGTCGATTTATCCTAGGGACGACATCTACACCGAATGGTCGGTGAACGAGAAAGTCTCGTTGGAAGTCTGTATCGGCGCCTCCATGGCCGGGTCGCGGGCCTTCTGCGCGATGAAGCACGTCGGCATGAATGTTGCCGCCGATGCGCTGATGACGCTCACGCTGACCGGCGTCAATGGCGGCCTGGTGATCGCCATCGCCGACGACGTCGGCATGTCCTCGTCGCAGAACGAGCAAGACTCGCGCACCTGGGGACGTTTCGCGCATGTGCCGATTCTCGAACCGGCCGATTCCCAGGAAGCTTACGCCATGGTGAGCCATGCCTTTGACTTGTCCGAGGAATACCTGGTGCCGGTGATCCTGCGCATGACTGCGCGCATTTGTCATGTCAAGGGCATCGTCCGCGTTGGGGAGCGGACCGCGCACCGCAACCTCGGCTTTACCAAGGACGCCGAACGCTGGGTGATGGTGCCCGGCCATGCCAAGCGCCGTCTGCCGCTGATGTATCAGCGCGAGCAGGAACTCAAGCGGCTATCCGACCGGAGTCCGCTCAACATGCTGGAACCCGGCGCAGACACCCGCGTTGGCTTCGTCACCAGCGGTCCCGCCTACATGCACGTGCGCGAAACTTTTCCCGATGCGCCGGTGCTGAAGCTCGGCATGTCCTATCCCTGGCCGCTGGAAAAGGCCAGGCAACTGGCCGGGATGGTGGACCACCTGGTGGTGGTCGAAGAGACAGAGCCGCTGCTGGAAATCGAGCTCAATGCCGTCGGTATTGTCGCCCACGGCAAGGACGCCTTGCCGCGTATCGGTGAACTGGCGCCGGAAGTGCTCAAGCCGGCGGTGGATCGTTTGCTGGCCAAGGAGTCCGCGCCGCCGGCGGCGCAATCCGCACAGGCGCCGGTGTTCCCGCGCCCGCCGACGCTGTGCGCTTCCTGTCCGCACATGGGCGCGTATTACGTGCTTTCGCAGTTGCGCAACCTCACCATCTCCGGGGATATCGGCTGCTATACGCTGGGCGCCGGCCATCCCTGGAACTCCCTGGATTCGACCATCTGCATGGGCGCCTCGATGGGGGTCGCGCTCGGCCTCGACAAGGGCCGCTCCGAGAGCGACAGGAACAAGCGCATCGTCGCCGTGATCGGCGATTCGACCTTCATGCACATGGGCATGCAAGGGTTGCTCGACATGACTTACAACCGCGGCAACATCACGGTGCTGCTGCTCGACAACGGCGCAGTGGGCATGACCGGCGGACAGAACTCGCCCGCCAACGGGCGCGACATCCACAACCAGGCGGCACCGCGCATCTCCTTCCCGAAGCTGGTCGAGGCGCTCGGCGTCAAGCCCGAGCGCATCCACATGGTCGATCCCTACGAACTGCCGACGCTGTTCAAGCTGCTGCGCGAAGAGACCAAAATTGACGACGTCTCCGTCATCATCACCAACCGGCCCTGTGTGCTGATCAAGGACTTCAAACCGCTCCAGCCTTATTTTGTCGACGAGGCGAAATGCACCGGCTGCGGCAACTGCGTCGAGGTCGGCTGTCCGGCGATCCATGTCACGCGTCGCGACAAGGTGGTGAAAGCTTCAGGCAAGGAAGTCGAGCTGGCGTTCACTCGCATCGACAGCGCCGCCTGCACCGGCTGCGGCCTGTGCGTGCAGCCCTGTGCGCCGGAGGCGATCCTGCCTTACGCGCAGCCTAATGTCATTGCCATTCAGCCTGTATCAACGGATCAACCATGACTTCAGCCACCACCAATATCCTGGTTTGCGGCATCGGCGGGCAGGGCGTGATGACCGCCACCGAGATCCTCGCCGAGGCGGCCATCGCCGAAGGCCACGATGTCAAGAAAACCGAAGTCGCCGGCATGTCGCAGCGCGGCGGCGTGGTCACTTCGCACCTGCGCTTCGGCCCGCGCGTGCTGTCGCCGCAAATCGCGCCGGGTACGGCGCATCTGCTGCTCGGCTTCGAGGCCGCCGAAGCGCTGCGCTGGATGGGCTACTTGTGCTCCGGCGGGCTGGCGCTGGTCAACGAAGCGCGCCTGGTGCCGCCGGTGGTCGAGCTGGGCTTGTTCGCTTATCCCGAAGATCCCCTCGGCAGCATGCGCAAGGCCGGCATCGACACGGTGTCGTTCGATGCCGCTTCCATCGCCGCAGGGCTGGGCGACTTGCGCCTGGGCAATACCGTGATGCTCGGCGCCATCGCCGACCATCTGCCGTTCTCCGCCGAGGTGCTGCTGTCTTGCATCGTCGGGCGTTTCGCGGCCAAAGGCGAAAAGCTGGTGGAAATGAACCGCAAGGCATTTGCCGCCGGCCGCAGCGCCGCGGCCCAGTCCGGTTCCTCGACGCATGCGGCGGCCTGATTCGATTCCTCACCTCGGCGATTAGGAAAATCACATCATGAACACGAAAAAATCCAAAGCGAACGATCCCCTCGTCGGCATCGTCATGGGCTCGGATTCCGACTGGCCGGTGCTGCGGGCGGCCGCGCAAACGCTGAAGGATTTCGGTGTGGCGTACGAAGCCAGCGTGCTGTCGGCGCATCGCACCCCGGATGCGGCGCTCGATTACGCCGCCGCCGCCGCCGGACGCGGTCTCAAGGTGTTGATCGGCGCCGCCGGCGGGGCGGCTCACCTGGCCGGCGTACTGGCCGCCAAAACCAATTTGCCGGTACTCGGCGTGCCGATGCCGTCGAAACACCTGCAGGGACTCGATTCCCTGCTCGCCATGGTGCAGATGCCCGGCGGCATACCCGTCGCCACTTTCGCCATCGGCGAAGCCGGCGCCACCAATGCGGCGTTGTTCGCCGTCTCTCTGCTGGCCCTGAATGATCCGGTTCTGGCGCAGAAGCTGGCGGATTTTCGTCGGCGGCAGACCGAGAAAGTCCTCGCCAAGACGCTGCCCGATCTGCCTTGATGGCGGATATGCCATTTGAGAACAACCGGGAAATACCCCTGGAAATCCCCCGGGCAGTTGAACTGTTGTGCGCCGGCGAGCTGGTCGCCTTTCCAACCGAGACGGTATACGGTCTCGCCGCGGACGCCTCGAATTCCGCCGCGGTGGCCAAAATATTCGCCGCCAAGGGCCGCCCCGCCGACCACCCGCTGATTGTCCATCTGGCCGATTCCGGCGCACTCGATGGCTGGGCGCGCGATGTTCCGCAAGCCGCGCGGCGGCTTGCCGCGGCCTTCTGGCCCGGCCCGCTGACCCTGATCCTGAAGCGCCAGCCGCATGTCCTGGATGCCGTGACCGGTGGACAGGATACCGTCGGCCTGCGCGTACCGAACCACCCGCTGGCCTTGGCGCTGTTGTGCGCATTCGGCCAAGCCAGGGGAGCGCCTGCCGGATTGGCCGCCCCTTCCGCGAATCGCTATGGACGCATCAGCCCGACCAGCGCCGCGCACGTTCGCGCCGATCTCGGCGATCAAGTGCCGCTGGTGCTGGATGGCGGTCCCTGCGCGGTCGGCATCGAATCGACCATCCTTGATCTGTCCGGCAACATGCCGCGCATCCTGCGTCCCGGTGCGATCACCGCCGCCGATATCGACCGCGTGCTCGGCGACGGATTTTTGGCTCGCGGAATGTTCGCAGAGGAACTTGCCGTTCCACGCGTTGCCGGTTCGGACCAGGCTCACTACGCTCCGCGAACCCCGTTGCGCTTGGCAATGGGCGATCAACTGGCAGGCAACGTCGGCGCCGCCCTGACAGCCGGGCAGCGGGTGGCGGTGCTGGCGCGTATGCCCGCCCCGGTCGCCGCTCCGGGCCTGATCTGGCATGTCGCGGCCAGCGCGGCCGGCATTTACGCCCATGATCTCTATGCCTGGTTGCGGACGTTGGATGCGCTTGCGGCCGACCTGATCCTGGTCGAATCCCCGCCAATGACAGATGAATGGCTGGCGGTCGCGGACCGCTTGCGGCGTTCTTCCTGCGGCTCGGGCCAGGGCGACGAGACCTGAGCTGCGGATGGGCGGAGTTCATCGTCGGGTCCGTTGCCGGTAACAAACTCTTACACCTTGCAAGTCATCAGCCGTTCTCCTCTTGCGTTATTCGGCATAGGCCAACGCACTCGTTGGTCCAACCACAGATGGAGATCAACATGTCCAAACTTACTACTACCCTGCTGGCCGGCCTGTTTGCATCCTCGCTTGCTTTTGCCGCCGACGCACCCAAGACCGATGTCAAGACACCGGAAGCCAACCCGACGGCGACTGCGCCGGCAAAGGGCCATGCGCACAAGCATCACGTCAAGCAAGCTAAGCACGCTAAGCACGCCAAGACCGCAGCCCCTGCCACCAAGTAGTCGATCGCGCCAAATGAAATCCCTGAGAGCGACCCTGCTGGCGATCACTTTCGCTAGCGGGGTCTTGGCGGGAAATCCGGTCTGGGCCGAGCACCGCTATGGTCACTTCGATGTTGGCCATGATCGCGGACATGGTCGCGGATATGATCGAGGAGAAGGCCGGCATGTTGCAAATGTTGCAAATATTGCGAATGACGAGCGCGGCCATCATCATGATTATTGGGGCGTGGTTCTCGGACTGCTTGTCGGTTCGGCTATTTTTCTGGCTGCAACCGAACCCAAGCCTGTGATCTATCCACCAGCCGTTGTGGCTTATCCGAGCCCGCCGGTGGTTTATGTTCCTCCTCAGCCATCGGTCGCAACCTATGCTATTCCCGCGTGGCAGTACTACTGCGCGCAGCCGGCAGGGTATTACCCCTATGTCACGCAATGTGCGGTGGGGTGGAGAAAAGTCGCGCCGCAGTAAGTCTGACCCGATTCCACACCCCGCAGACGGGGCTATCCTTGGGCCAGCGGATTCGGCGTGGGTTCGCCGGTCTTGGTCAAGGTGTTGCGGTCGGTATGATGGAACGGTTCGCTCTGGCCGCGGATCATCAACACGGTATCCTCGTCGTAAGACCAGGTTCCATTCGGGTGGATGGTCACCTTGATCCGATATTCGACGGTCCTGAACGCATATTCGAGAAACGGGGTTGAACAGATTCCGTAGGATTCCGATCCCTTGGTTGCGACCAGCTCGAATTCCTGCGATTCCGCCGTTGCCTGGCCTACCGCCATCACAACCTGGGCGCGCGGAATCGTCAGCGTCTGGATGACTGTGCCGGTGGCAGGTTCCCATAGCCAATAGCCAATCTGGTCATGGTAGGTCTTGCGCTGGTCCGGTTTGACAATGTGGGTGTGATAGCGCAGACCGTAGAACAGTTGGGGACCGTTGGTCTGCGGGTCGATCGGTTGCAGTTCGATGCGTTCGACGAATATCTGTTCTTTTGGACCTTCCGCTTTGGGCTTGCGATCCAATCCGCGGGTTCCCTGCCAGATTCCGGCCATCGCCCGGAGCGGACCAAGGTTCTCCAAGGTATTGACGTCGATATTTTTGGGTTCCGTGTAGATGTCCTCAGCAAATTTTTCCATGATCGTTTCCGTGAACAATTGAGGGCTGGGTCGAGACAAAGCGTCAGTATCGCCTAGCTAGTCTACGCCGAAATTCACGGCCGAACGGGCATGTTCCCATGAGTCTCCGACGATCCGAGCGGGGGGAATAAGCGAAAGAAGCAGGTGCTTCTATACTTTTATCCGGCTTCATGTTATGAGATTTTTAGGTAGAATGCCCGCACTTGAAGTCCAATCGCTAGGAGCCCCGCATGTTCCGATTCGCTGACACCAAGATCTGGATTCGCCTGACAGCTTCCATCTCGATCATGTTGCTTCTTGCCGGAGGCGGTTGGATGGTTTGGGAGAGCTCGGTCAACCGCCAGACTGCCATCGATCAGGCGCGCGACTTCTCCCTGAGCATGCACGACACGATCATGGCCGGAATCACCGCCATCATGGATTCCGATGTCGAAAACAGGGTGTTCCTCGACCAGGTCAAGCAACTCTCGGTCATCCGCGATCTGCGGGTGGTTCCCGGCGAACACGCGTTGGATGGCGTATCCGCCGATGCGACATTCATGGAAAAGTCGCTGAAGCCTGACGCCACCGAACTCAAGGTGTTGCAAACCGGCAAGGAAATCGTCGAAGTTCGTTCGGATGAAAAAGGTTCCTATCTTCTGGCAGTACGCCCCACACTTAACCTGAAGAACTATCTCGGCAAGGATTGCACACGCTGCCACGACGCACCCGAGAACAGCACCATCGGTGTCATCAGCATGAAAATCTCACTCGACAAGGTTGAGTCCACCTTGTCCAGCCAGCGCATCAGCTCCTTGCTGGCGGCGATGCTGGTTGGTCCCCCTCTGCTGCTTTTCATTTGGTTCTTCATCCGCAAGGTCGTCACCATTCCGATTGAGCATATGACTGCGGGCTTGCGCGACATCGCTTCGGGCGAAGGCGACCTGACTCGTCGCCTCGAGGTCGGTGGTAGGGACGAGGTTGGCCAGGCTTCAGCAGTTTTCAACGAAATGATGGACAAGTTCTCATCCCTGGTACGCCATGTCGGCGAGTCCGCCGGCCAGGTTTCCACCGCTGCGCACCAGTTGGTGACCAGCGCCGAGAAGGTTTCGTTGGCGTCCAGGAATCAAAACGACACTTCCGCAGCAGCGGCCAGCGCGGTGGAGCAGATGGCTGCCAGCATCGCTTCGGTTGCCCAGAGCGCGGACACTGTGCGCGAGCGATCCCACGAAAGTCTGCGTCGTTCCGAGGAAGGCAACGCCAGTCTATCCCGTCTCTCCGATGGCGTCGGCATGGTCGAGTCCACGGTCAAGCAAATTGCCGACTCGGTCGGGCAGTTCGTCCTCAGCACCGAGGCGATCACCAACATGACTCGCCAGGTCAAGGACATCGCCGACCAGACCAACCTGCTCGCGCTCAATGCCGCCATCGAGGCGGCGCGCGCCGGAGAGCAGGGCCGCGGTTTCGCCGTGGTCGCCGACGAGGTACGCAAACTGGCCGAAAAATCCTCCTCGTCGGCCAGCGAGATCGATGCCATTACCCGAACTCTCGGACAGCAATCCGAAGCCGTGAAACGTTCTATCGATGATGGCATGGTGCATATTGCCACCAGCCGCGAATCCGTTTCCCATGTCGAAACCATCCTGTCCGCTGCCAGCGGTTCGGTCGCCGAGGTCGGCAAGGGGCTCGACTCCATCGCCGAAGCTACCGGCGAGCAACGCATCGCGGCCGCCAATGTGGCCGAAAGCATAGAGCAAATCGCCTCGATGGCGCGAGAAAACAGCGACGCCGTCGATCAGACGGCCGCGGCCGCCCAGAGCCTTGACGCTCTCGCGACCAATCTGCAAGGCACCGTCGGCCGCTTCAAGACCTGAAATTTCGATAGCAGAACCAGCCATACTCACGATATTCCGATAGATCCAATTCTTAGCGACTAACTCATGCCAACCACAAAATCCATCCGCGCCGTCGTCCTGGTGGGCCACGGCGGTGCAGGCAAGACCACCTTGGCCGAGACCCTGCTGTTTCGTTCCGGCGCCATTAAGGCGCAAGGCAGCGTGGAAAAGGGCAATACCGTTGGCGACTTCGATCCCCAGGAAAAATCCGCCGGTTACTCCCTCAATTCTTCCTTGGTGCATTTCAATTGGCAGAGCGTGCAAGTCCATCTGGTGGACACGCCCGGTTATCCGGACTTTGCCGGACAGGCGATCGCCGCGCTGGCGGCGGTGGATACTGCGCTGATCGTCATCAACGCCCAGACCGGCATCGAGCTTTCCACGGTGCGGATGATGAAGTGGGCGGCGGCGCGCAATCTATGCCGGATGATCGTGATCAACAAGATCGATGCCGATAACGTCGACCTGCCGGCGCTGGTTGCGGATATCCGCGAGCGCTTCGGCAACGAATGCATGTTGCTCGACCTGCCGGCTCACGATCGCCGCGAAGTGGTCGAAGTGTTGGAGCATACGGCTGGCGATGCGGACTTCGAATCGGTGGCCGCCGCCCACCGCGCGCTCATCGACCAGATTGTCGAGGAAGACGAGAACTTGCTGGCGCGTTATCTCGAGGACGGCCTGGATCCCTCGCCGGACGAACTGCATGCGCCGTTCGAGCAGGCGCTGCGCGCCGGCCATCTGATTCCGATCATGTTTGTTTCGGCCAAGACCGGTGCGGGCATTGCCGAGTTGCTGCAGGTGCTGGAGAAACTCGCACCCAACCCCAGGGAAGGCAATCCGCCGCCCTTCTTCAAGGGCGAGCCGGGCGGTGCCGTCGAGGAGTTCCACGCCGACCCCGATGCCAGCAAGCATGTGCTGGCGCACGTATTCAAAGTCGTGGTCGACCCCTACCTGGGCAAGATCGGCATATTCCGTGTGCATCAGGGTACCATCCGCAAGGATGCGCAGCTGTTCGTCGGCTCGGGCCGTCGCCCGTTCAGGGTCAGCCATCTCTACAAGTTGCAGGGCAAGGACAGCATCGAAGTGGATGAATTGCTGCCTGGCGATCTCGGCGCCATCGCCAAGGTCGAGGAGATCGAGTTCGATGCCGTGCTGCATGATTCGCATGACGAAGACCACATCCATCTCAAGCCGCTGGAATTTCCCCAGCCGATGCAGGGACTGGCGGTCGAAACCAAAAAGAAGGGCGATGAGCAGCGCCTCTTCGATGTCCTGCACAAGCTTGAACTCGAAGACCCGTGTTTCGTCGTCGAGCGCCATCCGACCAGCAACGAGACGGTGATCCGCGGTTTGGGCGAGATGCATCTGCGCAGCAAGCTCGAGAAAATGGTCAGCCAGTTCAAGCTTGAGGTAGGCACCGCGCCGCCGCGCATTCCTTACCGCGAAACCATCACCAAGAAGACCGAAGCCACCTACCGCCACAAGAAGCAGAGCGGCGGTGCCGGCCAGTTCGGCGAGGTGGCTTTGCGCGTCGAGCCCTTGCCGCGCGGCAGCGGCTTCGAATTCGTCGACGAGGTCAAGGGCGGCACCATTCCGGGTGTGTTTATCCCCGCCGTCGAAAAAGGCGTGCGCATGGCGCTGGAGGCCGGCGTCATTGCCGGGCAGCAGGTGGTGGATTTGCGCGTGGTGGTTTATGACGGCAAGCACCATCCGGTCGACTCCAAGGAAATCGCTTTCGTCACGGCCGGCAAGAAGGCCACCATGGCGGCTGTCCGGGATGCCGCGGCGATCATCCTCGAGCCGATCGTCAATCTGGAAGTGACCGCTCCCGAAGCGTCCATCGGCGATCTGACCGGCGACCTGTCCAGCAGACGCGGCCACATCAAGGGTACCGAGGGGCGTGGACAAGGTTATGCGGCGATCTCCGGCGAGGTGCCGCTGGCCGAAGTCACCGACTATCAATCGCGCCTGAAATCGCTGACGGCCGGCCAGGGCAGCTATACCATCGAGTTCAGCCATTACGCCCCGACGCCGCCGGTTATCCAGCAGAAGCTGGTCGCGCAGCACAAGATCGAGGAAGAGGAAGACTAGTCCCCGCAGTTGTTTCTAGGGTACTAGTGCCCGCAGTTGTTTTTAGGGTACTGATCGCGCGGCGCCCCGATTCTTCGGGGCGAAAAACAAACGACAAACGACAAACGGCTTAAACGGTGCGCTGGAACAACTGATTGACGCGATTGTTCTCGCCCATGATCAGTTGCGCGATCTGGTCCAGCGATTCCTGATTGATGGACTCGGGCTGCAGTTCGTATTCCATGATGCCGAAGCGTTCGATGTGGCGGGTGCGCAGCAGCAGTTTGCCGGTCTCGTAGTTGCCGGAAAGCAGCAGGCCGGCCTTGATCTCGCAGGGGAAGGCGAATGTGGCTTTCTCGATAAAGCCCCGATCGTTGCGGACTTCATCGACGCTGAAAGTGATGTTGTTATCGAACAGCGCCTTGCGCAGTTTTTCCAACGCCGGATTTTCCTTTACCAGCTTGAATTGTTTCGGGTTGGCCAGTCGGTAGCGCAGCGTGACCTGATCGTACAGCCGGTTCTCCGAGGAAGTTTCCTGCATGCGAAAATCGGCGCGCCCTTCCTGCCATGCCAAGTCGTCGAAATCGACCGCGCCGAAGAAAGAATAGACCTTGGCGTAAGGCGGCTTGAGGACGTTGAGTTGTTGCACCAGATCGTTCAAGTACTGGTAGGTCATGCCCAGCGCCTTGTGGATGCGCTGAAGCATTTCATCCTGCTGCGCCGACTTCTGGTTTTCGCTCTGTTGCTTCGCCAAGGCTTGCTGCTTGAGTTTTTCCAGCAGACTGCTGGTGACCACTGGCGGTGTTTCAGGTTTCATGGCTGTCGAAGGCGCCAGATTCAGGGGGGGAGGCGGAGCCACGGCTGGCGGCGGCGTGGCAACGGCTGCTTTCTCGGGCTGCGCCGGCGCGGCCGGCGGTTTCTGTGCCGGCTGAGCAGCCCCGGCCGCCGCCGGCGTTTCCAGCTGGGAAAACTTGGCTATATCCTCCAACAGACGGTCCCGGCTGTCGGGCCAATTATCGCTTGCCATGTCTTGCTCTCCGAAATACAGCGCTGATTATCCGCTCTTGTCAGAAGAAATCGTAACCCAATTGAAGGTGGACGCCATGGTCCTGCAGGGTACCGCCACTATTGGTGATTGCGGAAGGATGCGCCAGCCGCTTGGCAAAAACCAGATCCAGACTGATGCCTTGCCAACGCAGCCGGCTGGCCAAACCCAGCGAAGTTATGGTTTCGGCGGCTTCCCCGATATTCTTGCCTTGCCCGAAATCGTAGAAAGGAATCAGCGATAGATTCAGCCCGGATCCGGGATTACGCACCAGGGGGTAGTCGAGCTCGGCACTGAGGATCCTGCCGGTATCCCGGATCATCTGGTTCTCGCGATATCCGCGCACCGTGAATACGCCACCGATGGACATGCGATCGAGGGGTACCAGCGTGTCTTGGGTGTGCTGTACGCTGGCACGCAGTACGACCTGTGCGCCGTTTTCGAGCAGTTGTCGTCCATACTGCACTTGACCCAGCCAGAAATCGTATTTGTCGCTGGATTGCGGCGCGTTGCCAGGCAGGCTGTTAATTTTCTGGGTATTGTTACGGGCGAAACTGAAGGTCGAGCGTAGCGCCAGAACCTGTTTCTCTGCGCGGTAGTTGTACTCCTGCCAGAAGCGCAGCGCCCGCACTTTGGTCAAGCCATCGGGTTCTCCGGGCGTGAAAGAGAACGGCGCACCCAGCAAACTGGTCCGATTCTCCCGCTCGACTGCGTTGAGTCCGAGAGTCAGCTTGTGCCGCAGGTTTTCAATGAATATCTGACTGATGCCCAGATCCTTGCTGTCGAGCGTGCTCTTGATGTCCAGTACCTGCATCGGTTGCTCGATGATCGATGAGCGGCCGTGATCCAGCTGCAAGGATAACTGCGTTCCCGACTGGTTGATGGGCATGTGCCAGCCTAAACTGCCGCGTCCGCCGCCCTCGCCACGGGAGGCGTCCTGATAGCTCGCCTCCAGCAGATCGCCATATCCCGTCAGGTTGCGCACCCAGCCGCTCACGCCGTAGGCGTTGGCACCGATCGACGGCGGCCGGTAGTTGTTGGCGAAGACGCTGAGCTGGTAAGGACGCGCACGCACCACGTCGATATCCAGCAGCGCCTCGCCTAGGCGTGCGCCGGGCATCAGCCGGGCATTGATGCGCTCGAACAGGGGATTGTCCAGCAATAGTTGGAAACGTTCGCGCAAGACATCGATGTTCAGTGCGGGATCGCTATCCTTGACCAGGCGATTGACGACATAAGCTTCGTTGAGGCGCTGCAAACCGCCCAGGCGCATGCTCTGGACGCGGCCTTCAATGATGTCCAGGTTCAGCGAATCGCCCTCGATGGCATCCTTGCCGAACACGGCGCCTGAATTGATATAGCCGAGATCGACATAATGCTTGGTGATCTTCTGGCGCAACTCTTCCAGGTCGGCGATGCTCAAGGGGCGGCCAAGATAACCCGCGGCGATGGACATGAGTTGGTCGGATTGGAGGATGTTGTTGCCGCGAAATGCGATCTGCCGGATCACCACGGTCTCGCCTTGCGCCGCTGGTTTGGCGGGCTGGTCCGGGGTCACGGGGGGCAGTTGGAAAGTCTCCGGTGGCTTTGTCGGCAGATAGCTTGGCCGTTGCGGCTCCTGGACGTTCAGGTGGTCGGCATCGGCGGCAAATCCCGGGAAGGGCGACAGGGTCAAGGCAAGCCCGAACAGCCAAGCGCTGGCGGCATGCTGAAGCGACGTACGCAGGTTCATCCTTTCTGGCACTCCCACCCGGCATTGGCTTGCAGCAGCGGACTCGGCCAGACGGCGCTGAGTTTATCCGGCGTGGCGGCTGGCGGCCCCTGTGGACCGAGCAGTTCGCGCGCCGAGGCGGGCATGCCGCCGCGTCCTGCTTGAACCAGGGAACTTCCACCGGTGGCTTGGCAGGGATTGCGCGCCATGCCGCCGGTATCCATGAATTTCGCATTCAGACCGATCAGGCTGGCGGAAACGTCGAGCGCCGGACTGGTGAGCTGGATCGCGCCGCTCAGTCCCGTGGGGGCAGCGGCCTGAATCACATTGAAACCGAAGGTGTAGGGTTGAAAATTGTATGAGGTTTGACCACCCAGCATCAGCACGTTGCCGCTGGTGACCAGGTTTTGCGCCGCAATGCCGACGTCGCCGCCACTGGCGTTTCTAGCCGCCGTGTTGGCCTGGATAAATCCCGTCAGCATCAGCAGTGTGGCGGAGCTGATATTGATATTGCCGCCGTTGCCCGCCGCGCCGGCCACCGAAGTGGTGATTTGCGAGTTTTCCAGCACCAGCATTTTGCCGCCGAGGATATCGATGGCGCCGCCATTGCCCAGATTGGAACTGGTGGTGATGCTGCTGGGATCGAGTGCCAGCTTGTCGCCAAATGTCACCTTGATGCGACTGGCCGGCATGTTTCCCGTCGAGGCCGCAGTGATCTGCGCATTCTTGAGCGTGATGTTCGGTGCGCTGACCTGCAAGCTGGACAGGGGCAAGCCGCCTGGCTTTGCGACAAAAGCGTCGTTCTGCACCGCCAGCTTGCCGCCATTCGACAGCAGGATGCTGCTTGACGCCGTCACCTCGATGTTGCCGGTTTGCCCGGAAGAGCCCGCCGCCGCAGAGGCGCTGATGCTGCTCGCCCTGGGCCCTTGCGCGCCATCCACCCGCAGTGTTTCGGTATTGATCAGCACTGAACCGGCCGCGCCCTGGGGCGTACTGGTGGCCGAGGAAATCTGCCCGCCCTGCAGCACTGACAAATCTTTGGCGACATTCACGACTACGCTTCCCGCATCGCCGGTCGTCTCTGTCTGGGTTGCCGTGGTGATGGCAGTGCCGGCGCCCAGGCTCAGGTTGCCGGTGGCGGTCACAGCGATGCTGCCGGCATCGCCGCTGGCAGTCTTGTTGGCTGTGCTGGATATCTTGCCACCGTTGTCGAGGCCGATGTTGCCGGCCTTGACCGTGACTGTTCCAGCCTTGCCTGCACCGGTGGTATCCGATGATATCCAGCCGCCGTTCGCTACCGTCAGGTTGCCCGCGCTGACGTTCACTATCCCGGCATCGCCACTGGCGAAAGTGGTCGCATTAATCTGTCCCTGGTTCCTGACGATCACATCGCCGCCCGAGACGACCTGAATCGAGCCGCTGTTGCCCGCTCCGCTCGCTGTGCTGAAGATGCCCCCGAAAGTGGTAGCGCCGCCGGCCAGGTTATCCACCAGGATGCTGCCCGCACTCACCGATACCGAGCCGGCATCCCCCTTGGTCATCGAGGAACTCTGAATCTGGCCGCCGTTGAGCAGCTTCAGCGCGCCCGGCGTGGTGACCGCCACCGTTCCGCCCTTGCCGGTTGCGTCGGCCAGATGCGCCACATCAGTGGCTTCGGTGCCTGAAGAGATCGGCGTCGATTTGCCGTTGCCATCCAGGGTGATGTTGGCGGCCGTGACAGTGACAGCCCCGGCATTTCCGGACAGGCTGGTATTGCCGTTGATCGCCGCGCCATTCGCCATGTTCAGATTGCCCGTGGCGCTGACCTCGATCAGACCAGCGTCACCGGAACCGGTAGTCTTTCCCTTGATGAGTGTGTTGTTCTTGAGGAGGATGTCAGTGCTGGACTTGATCTTGATGTCGCTAGCAGCGACATTGCCCGAAGTCGATGCGGTGATCTCCGCGCCATCCGCCGTGATGCTGGTTGCCGACAGCGTCAGCGTGGTTGGCGTCAGACTCGCCGGCTTGCTCACTGTCGCATCGTTCTGCACCGAAAGAGTCCCGCCTTTGCTGAGCGTCGCCGCGCCGCTTGCCGTCACCGACACGGTTCCCGTTTGCCCCGATGATCCGGTAGCCGCGGAGGCGCTGATACTGCTCGCTTTGCCGTTCTGAATGCCATCCACCAGCAGGGTTCCGGTATTGATCAGCACCGAACCGGCAACGCCCTGAGGGGTGCCGGTGGCCGAGGAAATTTGGCCGCCCTGCAACACCGACAAATCCTTGGCGACACTCACCACGACGCTGCCGGCATCGCCCGTGGTCTTGGTCTGGGTTGCCGTGGTGATCGCCGTGCCGGCGCCTACCGTCAGGTTGCCAGTGGCGGTCACCGAAACGCTGCCGGCATCGCCGCTGGCATTTCCGTCGGCCGCGCTCGAAATTTTCCCGCCGCTGTCGAGAGCGATGTTGCCGGCCTTCACCGTCACCGTCCCGGCTTTGCCGGAGGAGTAGGTGTTGCCGGTGATCGCTGCGCGGTCGCCGAGCGTCAGGTTGCCGGCGGGAACGAAGCTGGAGGAATCGATATCTATGGCATCGAGGCTGGTGGCCTGGGCTCCCGCGGCGACCACCTTGATCTTGCTGGCATCGACATTGCCGCGCGTTTCGGCGGTTATCAGGGCGTTGCCGGACAGGCTGACGTTCTTGCCCAGCAAGGTCAGATTCGGCTTGAGGTTGTCGGCGACGCTGTTGATGCTGGCCGGATTGCCGACGTTGGCCAGGTTGGAAACGGAGATCCGGCCGCCGTCCGACAAGGCGATGGTTTCCTTGGCGGTGATGGTGACGTCGCCGGTCACGCCCGAGGAGGAGGTGCCCGCCTCCGAACTGATGTTGCTGAAGACGAAACCGTTGGTTTCGCGCTGGGTGCCGTCGGGCAGCGTAATTTTTCCGCTGAACGATTTCATGCCGTCGACGGTCAAGCTGCCGGTGTCGATGGTGATCGCGCCGGCCTTGCCGGTGGGTGCCGTCGACGTGGCGTTGATCTGGCCCAAGCCCTTGACGGTCAGGTCGTTGCCGGTCGTGATGACGATTTCCTTGCTGTCGCCGCGCCCGGTAGTGACATTGAATATGCCGGTCATCGCGCCGACGCTGTTCTGCCCGTCGATGACGAGGTTCTTGGCCGTGGCGCGCACGATGCCCGAATCGCCGTAGCTGTTGCTGGAACTCTTGATCTGGCCACCGTTGACCAGGGTCAGATCGCCCGTGGCCGCGACATCTACCAGGTTGCCGCTGCCGTTGAAGGCGGGGGAAAGCTGCGGGCTGTTGCTTTCCGAGGAAATGACCGCCGCCTTGCCGTTGCCGTCGAGCGTGACGTTGACGGCCTGGATGCTGATCGATGCCGCCTTGCCGGAATTCGAAGTATTGCCGTTGATGAATGCGCCGTTGCTGAGCTGCAAGTCGCCACCGGCATTGACGACGATCGCCGCCGCGTCGCCGGAACCGGTGGTGGCGCCTTGCACCGCCGCGCCGTTCTTGATGACGACATTGCCGCCCAGAGACTTGAGGCTGATCGAACTGGCGTCGGCATTGCCGCTGGTCGAGGCGAGAATCTGCGCTTTGCTGTCGAACGTGATGGATTTGGCCGTCATCGACAAGCTGGTCGGGGTGAGCTTTGCCAGTTGTTCGGCGCCGACCATGGCGTCGTTCTGCACCGAAACCAGGGCGCCGTTGGCCAAGCTGATCTCGCCCTTGCTGGCGTCCAGGGTGAGGGTTCCGGCCTGACCGCCGGAATTGGGGTATGCGGCGGCGAAGATACCCGTCTGCTTGCCTGGCATCTGCCCGCTGATGAAGATGTTGTCGGCCAATACCGTCACCGCTCCTGCCTTGCCTTCGCCGCGCGTCGTGCTTTGAATGTTGCCGCCGTCGCTGATGCTTAGGTTTCCGCCATTCGCCGTGATGTCCAGCACGCCGGCGTTGCCCTTGCCGGTGGTCGAGCCGACGATGTTGCCGCCGTTCTTCAGTTCGATATTGCCGCCGGTTGCGGTCACCTTGATCTTGCTGGCGTCGACGCTGCCGCTGGTGGAGGCGGTGATCTGCCCGTCGCCGTCGAGAACGATACTCTTTGCCGACAGGGTCAGATTGGGTTTCTGGTTTTCGGGGAGGTTGTTGATGGCGGAAGGATCGGAGACGTTGGCCAGGTTGGAAACGGAAATCCGGCCGCTGTTGGACAGCGTGATGCCTTCCCGTGCGGTGATGGTGACATCCCCAGTGACGCCGGGGGACGGGGTGCCCGCTTCGGAACTGATGTTGCTGTAGACAAAGCCATTCACCGTGCGCGGCGTGCCGTCGGGGGCGGTGATGGTGCCGGAGAAGGCTTTCATGCCGTCCACCGTCAGGCTGCCGGTGTCGATGGTAATCGCGCCGGCATTGCCGGTGGGCGCCGTCGACGTGGCGTTGATCTGCCCCAAGCCCTTGACGGTCAGGTCATTGCTCGCGGTGATGATGATTTCCTTGCTGTCGCCGTGTCCGGTGGTGACGTTGAAGATGCCGGTCATCGCATTGGTGTTGCTCTGCCCGTCGATGAGGATAGTGCCGGCATGGGCGTGGACCATGCCGGCATCGCCGTCACTGCTGCTGGAGCTTTTGATCTGGCCGCCATTGATCAGGCTCAGGGTGCCGGGTGTCGTGATGTCCACCAGGTTGCCGCTGCCGGTGGCGGCGGCGCGGTTCGGCCCGGAAATCGCCTCCGAGGAAATGATCGCCGATTTACCGTTGCCGTCGAGAGTGATATTGGCGGCCTGGATCGTCAGCGCAGCGGCTTGTCCCGACTGGGACGTGTTGCCGTTGATGTAGGAACCGTTGGTCAGGAACAGGTTGCCGCTGGCGTTCACGTCGATTTCCGCGGCATTGCCCGACCCCGTGGTCGCTCCTTGGATGAAGGCGCCGTTCTTGATCGTGATGTCGCCGCCAAGCGACTTGACCTCGATCTTGCTGCCGGCGACATTGCCGCCGGTCGAAGCGGAGACCTGAGCGTTGCTGTCCAAGGTGACGCTCTTCCCAGTCATCGACAGGGTGGTCTGGTTGATCCCGGCGAGTTGCGCGGCGCTGACGCTGGCGTCGTTTTGCACCGTGACGGCGGCGTTGCTGGTGATGTTGATGGCGCCGTTGGGGGCGTTCAGCGTGATGGTCCCCGCTTGCCCGGAAGAGCCCTGGTTGGCCGTGGCGAATATTCCGGTCTGCACCCCTTGCTGTCCCTCGATGCTGATGCTGCCGGAATTGACCGTGATCGCGCCGGCCTTGCCTTGGGTGACGGTGGAGCTTTGAATCTGACCGCCCTTGCTGAGCGTGAGGCTGCTTGCCGTGATGGCGATGCTGCCGCCGTCGCCGGTGGCCAGCGCAGCTTGGCCTGCTCCGGGATTGAGCGTGCTCGAGACGATCAGTGTGCCGCGGCCGTTGCCGTTGACGGCCAGGTTGCCGGCCTTGATGGCGATGGGCGCGCTGTTGCCGGAAAGATAGGTGTTGCCGTTGATCCAGGCGCTGTTCGCCAGCGTCAGGTTGCCGTTGGCGACGAACCCGGTGCTATCGAAATCGCTGGCGCCGTAAGGGCTGGACTGGGTGCCCGCTGCGGCGATCTTGACTGTGCTGGCGTCGACGTTGCCGCGCGTCTCGGCCAGGATCTGGCCACCGTCCAGGCTGATATTCCTGGCCATGATGGTCAGCGTGCTGGGCGTGATGCCGTCCGGATTGGCGGCGGTGGCGCTGTTGGTCGACGAGATCTTGCCGCCGTTGGCGATTGTGAGATCGCCCGTGGCGATCAGCGTGATATCGCCCGTCAATCCCGACGAGCCTGGATCGGCCTGGCTGATGATGCCGGTGTCGCGGCTCGCCGTCTGCTTGTCGATGGTGATGTCGCCGGCATAGACCTGCACCGAGCCGACATCCTTGTTGCTGTTGGTCGACGAATTGATCTGGCCGCCGTTGATGATTTGCAGGCTGCCCCTCGCCGCATTGAAGCTGCCGCTCAGCGGCACTTGGGTTTCCTGGCTCGGCCGGCCCAGGGCGACGATGCGCACATCGCCGCTTTCGTTGCCGATGACGCTGCTGTTGATGGTGACGTCGCCGGCCACGACATGGATCGGCTTGTCGGTGCCTACGAACAGGCTGGGACGGGCCGGTTGCCCCGGCGCATTTTGCGGCGTGGCGTTGAGCGCCGAAACCGTCGCGCTGCTGTTGCCGAGAAAGCCGAAGGCTTCCGGCGAGGCGGTGGAAAATGTGCTCGTCGTCGCCGTATCCGAATAGAAGTTGCCGTCGGAGAATTTGACATAGTTGGCGGTGCTGACATAGAACGCGCCGGGCACGTTGATCGAAGCGCCGCTGCCGAAAGTCACGCCGGCCGGGTTGATCAGGAAAAAGCTCGGCGTGCTGCCCTGGGCGGTCAGCCTCAGCGTGCCATTGATCTGCGACAGGCTGCCGCCGGTGACACGGCTGATGACGTTGGCCAGGCCGGCCGTAGTGGTGGTGAAATTGGCTGTTTCTCCGGTGTTGATACTGAAGGTCTGAAAACTGTGGAACAGGTTGTTGCCCGCCAGCCTGCCCAGCGACTCGGAGATCAGGTAATTGGGGCCGCTCAGGGATTGCGCCGCCCTGCCAAGGCTGGCGTCGGTTCTGATCTGGGCGAAAGCCACGGCCGTCGTTGCCGCAAGGACGCACGCGGGCAGCAAGATGCGGGAATGGATCGGTTTCATTACAGCCAGTTTCCAATCAGAACAAATGGCGCCCAATAGAACGGATGATCGCTGTCGGGATTGCGGATCAGCTTGATCTGCGCCTGGCGCAAGGCTTCCGTCTTGGTCAATTGTCCCTTGGTCAAGCCGGTGTAGAGCGACTCCATGATGCTGCGCGCGGCGTCATCCTCCACCGGCCACAGCGTGCCCAGCACGCTCTTGGCGCGCGCCTTGATGGCGGCGCCGGAAATGCCCAGCGGCGCGCGGTCGTTGCCTTCGGCGGTCTGGCAGGCCGACAGGCTGAGCAGCTCGATCGGATATTTCTTGAATTTTTCCGACTTGAGCAGTGTCTGTAGCCCATTCATGGTCAATACATCGTCATAGGCCATGATGAAACTGGTTTCGGCGCTTCCCCCGAACACACCATGGGAGGCCAGGTGGAGGATACGGTAGTCTCCGGATTGCGCGGCATTGCGGAAGCTGTCGATGGTAAAGCCGTCGTCGAGCATGCGCCCGCCGTGCAGAATGTCATCGAGCCCATTCACTTCCTTCTTGACCCCCGGCAAGGCCAGCTTGGCGCGCAGATCCTCGGCGCTGCGCAGGGTGCTTCCCTTGTCCGCAGGGGTCTTGGTGGAACGGATGGCGCGCAGTTCGCGCTTGCCCGCCAAGCCGCGCGTTGTCGCCTCGCTTTGGGAAGCATCCCCCTCCTGCAAAATCTTGGAAGCCAGCAACGGACCCAGCTTGTCGACCACCGGTCCGGGTAGGGCAATGCCGGCGACCAGGGCGACCACCTTGCTGTCGAAGCCCGAGACATTGGTCATGGTCATTCCGGTGACCATGGAAATCGCATATTTCTCGATGGCATACTGCTTGCCGTCGTGCAGCGCCGCCATCGGCACCAGCCTGAGCACGCCGTCCGGCACCACCACCAGGTTCTTGATCTGTGCCGTGGCCAGGGTCTCGGCAAAAGGCTTGAGCAGCCAGCCCTCGAACTGCTGGGAAAGTTTCAAGAAATCGTCATCGCCGCGCCGCAGTATCCCGGCAAAAGCCGTGGCGGTCTTGCGCAATTCGGTGCTGCCCACCTGGCTGGTGCGGCGGATCACGTTGCCGTCGATGGCCAGCAGCAATTCGAGGCGATCCGGCAGGATCAGCGGGTAGAGGATGGCCGTTCCCGGAGTAACTTGACCGGCGCTGCCGCCCTGCACCGTCTCGACGGCGCAGCGGTCGCCGAGGAAGTCCTGCATCTCGGATTGCCGGATCAATTCCAGTGTCGTCAGCACATGCCGCAACTGCAATGCCTGGGTTGCCGCCGGCTGCTGATCGATCTGCAATAGCAGCAGGTCGGCATAGCCGAGATAAATCGGTTCCAGCGTATCGTGAAACGAGGAGTGGCCGTTCTCGTATTCAACCGGAATGTCCTGGCGCACGGCTTCGATCTGATCGACAGCGCGACGGTAGGCAGCCAGCGCCATGCCCGGCTTGCCTTGCTGGCGGAACAGCCGGCCTTGCCGCCATTCCAGGTTGATCAACAAATCGGCGCTGAGTCCTGCCGGCAAGGAACGTGCGAGTTCGGTCGCCTGCCCGGTAAGAAGCAATGCATCCTGGTGACGTCCACGATCTTCATAAAGTTGCGCCAGCGTATCCTGGGCCTCGGCCAGTAAACGCTTATTTCCCGACTGCTGCGCCAAACGGCGCGCCGTGTCGAGGTGCTGATAGGCGAGAGGCAAGGCAGTGACGCCGAGCAGGCGCAGCTGGTTGCCCAGGTTCAGATGATGCCGCGCCAGGCTGGCCTGGCCTGGCGCCGCATCGAGTTTTGAGGAAATTCCGGCAAGCGCTTCAAGGCGTTGTTTGTCGGTACTGAGACGCGCCAGGTTGAGTTGAGCGCTGAATTCGATGTCGGGGTCCTGTCCCACCGCCAAATCGGCCGCCTCCTGATAGTAGCGTGTCGCAGCCTGCCGCTGCTTGTGCACCTGAGCCAGATTGCCGAGATAAACCGCCCAGCGGGCTTTGCCGGTTCCGGTGAAAAAGCCATAGGCTTTTTGCAGCTCGGGTTCTGCCGCCTCGTGCTGTTGGGACTGCAGCAAGGCAATGCCGAGTTCGCCGGCGGCAAGCGACTGTAGTCGGTTCGAAGGCGCCGACTGACTGACGGCAGCCAACAGCTTGGCGGATCGTTGCAGATCGCCTTGCTCACGCAGGGAGATGCCTTGCGCCAACTGTTGTTCCCAGTCGATTGCCGGCTCGGCCGCTGCCAATCCGGAGCAAAGCGCGGAGCAAAGCGCGGAGCACAGCAGGACGAACCAAAAGATCAGGCAGTTCGCATTAACCGGGTATACCCGCAACGATTTATCTCCGTAAGGTTATTTTCTCGGCGCGCATTTTTTGTTCTCCTGCAGCGCTGTGAAATTCATGCCCAAGACTTGGAAAACGATTAGTAATTTATCATATTTTGCGCGAATGATGGAATCTGACCCGGATCGTCGGCAGCAGGGCGCACGCCGCCAGCAGCAAGACCAGCGTATTGCCCCAATAGGCAAAAGGGGTCGTCCCGGCATAGCCGCTGACCTCGGCGGTGAGGGCATCCACCGTGAACGCCGGCAGTGCGGCGGCGACCACGCCATCTGGCCGAACCACGGCGGTCATGCCGGTGTTGGTGGCGCGCAGCATGTAGCGGCCGGTTTCGAGGGCGCGCAGTTGGGCAATCTGCAAGTGTTGCGGTTGTGCCAGGGAATCGCCGAACCATGCGGTATTCGAGAGATTGATCAGCAGCGTCGCCTGCGGCAGCGCCCGCAGAATTTCTTCGCCGAACAAGTCCTCGTAGCAGATGTTCGGTGCGACCTGTTGTCCGGCGATGGCGAGCGGCGGCTGGTGTGGCGGCCCCGGGCTGAAGTCCGACATGGGCATGCGCAATAAAGCCATGAACCAGTCGAAGCCCAGCGGCACGAATTCACCAAACGGCACCAGATGCGACTTGGCATATACCTGAAACTTGCCCGCCGCAGGCATTGCCACGGCGGCGTTGGCGTAGCTTTCCGGCTTGCCGCTGGCACGGCTGACGACCGCGACGCCGAACAGCGTCGGGCCGCTTGCCAGCAGCCCATCCAGGTATTCGTTCGGCACGTCGTCCAGGAACATCGGCAGCGCGGTTTCCGGCATGACCACCAGTTGCGCCGGATGCTCGCGCGCCAGTCGCGCATAGGTGTCGAGCGAATCCTGCAAGCGTTCCAGGTCCCATTTGCTGTCCTGCGAAATATTCCCCTGCAGCAGGCTGACTGTCAGCGGGGCGCCGACCGGATGGGTCCATGCAACCTGCTGCAACAGGTAGCCGCATGCCAGCGCGCCGAGCAGCATCGCCCAGGCCGCCAGACGCTGCCAGGCGTATGCCAGAAGCGCGGCCAGCCCCGCGACGATGAAGCCGATGCCATACACGCCGAGTACCGGCGCAAAGCCCGCCAGCGGACTTGGCGGACCCTGGGAATAGCCGAGCGTCAGCCAGGGGAAGCCGCTGAACAACCAGCCGCGCAACCACTCGCTGAGCGTCCAGATGCCTGCCAGCAGCAATATGTCGCGCCAGCGGCTGCCGCTCTGCCAGCGCTTGAACAGCCAGCCGGCCAGCGCCGGAAACAGCGCCAGAAAGGCGCAGAAGAGGAAGGTCGCCGCCGCGGCCAGCGGTGCCGGCATGCCGCCGACATCGTGCATGCTGATGTATATCCAGGACACTCCGCCCAGGAAACAGCCGCAACCCCACAGCCAGCCTATCCGGACAGCTTGGCGTAGCGTGCCGGCCTGGCGCCACAGCACAAACAGCAAAGCCATTGTCGCCAGTGGCAGCGGAAACAGGTGGAGCGGCGCAAAGCCGCAGACGGTCAACGCGCCGAGCAGCAGCGCGGCGAACTCGACACGGAAGTTAGTCATCCAGCGGAAAGACGCTTTGCCGGTCCACCAGCAGCGTATGCACCCGGCGGCTGTCGGCGCGCAATACCTGGATGCGCAAGCTGCCCAGTTGCAAGGTTTCGCCGCGCTTGGGCAAGCGGCCGAGCTGGTGGATGACCAGCCCGCCGAGCGTGTCGAATTCCTCGTCGGGGAAATCCGTGCCGAAGGCGGTGTTGAAGTCGCCGATCTCGGTGGTGGCTTTGACGCGATAGCGGCCGGCATTGTCGAGCACGATGTTGTCGGCGGCCTCGTCGAAATCGTATTCATCCTCAATGTCGCCGACGATCTGCTCGAGCACGTCCTCGATGGTCACCAGGCCCGCCACGCCGCCGTATTCGTCGACCACGATCGCCATGTGGTTGCGGGAGGCGCGGAATTCGCGCAGCAGCACGTTGAGCCGCTTGGATTCGGGGATGAACACCGCCGGCCGCAGCGAATCGCGCAAGTCGAACTCCATGCCGGCGAAATGGCGCAGCAAGTCCTTCGCCAACAGAATGCCGAGCACATCGTCGCGATTTTCGCCGATGGCGGGGAATCGCGAGTGGGCGGCCTCGATGACGAATTCGGCGATCTTCTCCGGGGTGTCCTCGATCGCGATGACATCCATCTGGGCGCGCGGCACCATGATGTCGCGCACCTGCATGTCGGAAACGCCGAGCGCGCCTTCGATGATGGAAAGCGCATCGGCATCGAGCAAATTGCGCTCGAAGGAGGTATGCAACAGATCGAGGAGTTGCTCGCGGTCTTCCGGTGCGCGCGTCAGCAGCGCGGAAAGACGTTCGAGCAGGCTAGTGCCCGCCTTCGTTTTTGGGGTGGTAGGTCGACTTCCAGGTTCCATAGTTTCTCAATACGGGTCGGGGATACCGAGTCTGGCGAGTATCTCGCGTTCCTGTGCTTCCATCCGGGCGGCTTCGGCATCGGTTTCGTGCTCGTATCCCTGTAAATGCAGCATACCATGCACCACCAGATGGGCAAAATGGGCATCGGCGGGTTTGCCCTGCTCGACGGCTTCGCGCTGCACCACCGGCACGCACAGCACCAGGTCGCCGGCGACGTGGGGCGGTCCCTCATAGGCGAAGGACAGCACGTTGGTCGGGTAATCCTTGCTGCGGTATTGGCGATTCAGCCGGTGTCCCTCTTCGGCATCGACGAAGCGTATCGTCACCGCAACGTCGCACGTCTGTGCGGTGCTTACCCAGCGCCGCAGCCTGGGCCTGGTGGGCAACCCGGCGGGGTTGCCGGCATATTGCACCGACAGGGAAATCTTAGGGGTTGGCTTGTCCATGCGCCTCGTACGCCGCCACGATGCGCGCCACCAAGGGGTGGCGCACCACGTCCTCGGCGAGGAAGTCGGTGAAGGCGATGCCGCGCACTTCGGCGAGTATCGCCCGCGCTTCGACCAGGCCACTCTTCTGGCCGCGACCCAGGTCGATCTGGGTGATATCGCCGGTGATCACGGCCTTGGCGCCGATGCCGATGCGCGTCAGGAACATCTTCATCTGTTCCGGGGTGGTGTTCTGCGCTTCGTCGAGAATGATGAAGGCATGATTGAGGGTGCGTCCGCGCATATAGGCGAGCGGTGCGACTTCGATGCACTGGCGCTCGAACAACTTGCCCACTTTTTCGAAGCCCATGAGGTCGTAGAGCGCGTCATAAAGCGGGCGCAGGTAGGGATCGACCTTTTGCGCCAGGTCTCCCGGCAGGAAGCCCAGCCGCTCGCCGGCTTCCACCGCCGGTCGTGTCAGTACGATGCGGCTGACCAGATCGCGCTCCAGTGCATCCACCGCGCTGGCGACGGCGAGGTAGGTCTTGCCGGTACCGGCCGGGCCGATGCCGATGGTGATGTCGTGATCCTGGATCTGGCGCAAGTACTGGACCTGGCGCGGGGTGCGGCCGTGCAGGTCGGATTTGCGCGTCATCAACACCGGTGCCGACGGCGCGATGCTCGGATCATGATGCCGCGCCAGCTCGATCAGGCCGAGTTGGATCTCGTCGATGGACAGCGGTTCCTTGGCTCTCTCATAAAAGTGACGCAGAGCGGCGGCAGCTTTTGGTGCGCCGTCGCCGCTGATGCGGAAGCGTTCGCCGCGCCGTGCCAGCACCACGTCGAAAGCCGTCTCGATCTGGCGCAGATTTTCGTCGAGGGCGCCGCACAGGTTGGCGAGGCGCTCGTTGTCGGGCGGGTCGAGAACGATATCCTGCGGACGCAATTCAGCGCTCCCCGGTCAGGAGTTCGCCGCGCAGCGAATGCGCGCGAGCGGCAGTGATGCGCACCTCGACGAACTCTCCGATCAGCCGCGGCGGTCCGGCGAAATTGACGACGCGGTTGTTGTCGCTGCGGCCGGCCAGTTCCGTACCGTCTTTCCTGGCATGGCCCTCTACCAACAGGCGTTGCACGCTGCCCACCATGGCTGCGCTGCATGCGCCGGCCTGCTGATCGACGAGTTGCTGCAACCGCTGCAAGCGCGCCTGCTTGACTTCCAGCGCAGTGTCGTCGGCCAGGTCGGCGGCCGGTGTGCCGGGGCGCGGGCTGTACAGGAAACTGAAGCTGCCGTCGAAGCCGACTTCCTCGATCAGCTTCAGGGTCGCCACGAAATCGGCGTCGGTTTCTCCCGGAAACCCGACGATGAAATCCGACGACAGCGAAAGGTCGGGCCGCACTGCCCGCAGCTTCCTGACGATGCTCTTGTATTCGAGCGCGGTGTAGCCGCGTTTCATCGCTGCCAGGACGCGGTCGGCACCCGATTGCACCGGCAGGTGCAGATGCGAGACCAGCTTCGGCACTTTGGCGTAGGTGTCGATCAGGCGTTGGCTCATTTCGCGAGGATGCGAGGTGGTGAAGCGGATGCGTTCGATGCCGGGCATTTCGGCCAGCGTCTCGATCAGGAAAGCCAGGTCGACCGTGTCGTCGCCGCCGAGCTTGCCGCGGTAGGCATTGACGTTCTGCCCGAGCAGGGTCACTTCCTTGACGCCCTGCGCCGTCAGCCCGGCCACTTCGGTCAGCACATCCTCAATCGGTCGCGACACCTCCTCGCCGCGCGTGTAAGGCACGATGCAGAAGCTGCAAAATTTCGAGCAGCCTTCCATGATCGAGACGAAAGCCGCTGCGGCTTCCTTGCGCGGCGGCGGCAGCGCGTCGAACTTCTCGATGGCCGGGAACGAAACATCGACCTGGGCGCGGCCGCTGGCGTGGCGCGCCGCAATCAGCTGCGGCAGGCGGTGCAGGGTTTGCGGGCCGAACACCAGGTCCACGAAAGGCGCGCGGGCGAGGATCGCGGCGCCTTCCTGGCTGGCCACGCAACCGCCGACGCCGATCAGCAGGTTCGGCTTCAGCTTTTTCAGATGCCGCACCCGGCCGAGATCGTGAAACACTTTCTCCTGCGCATTTTCGCGCACCGAACAGGTGTTGAACAGAATGATGTCGGCATCTTCGGGGGAGTCGGTCGGCTCGCTGCCGGCTGTTCCTGCGGACTGAGCCAACACGTCGGCGATCTTGGCCGAATCGTATTCGTTCATCTGGCAGCCGAAACTGCGGATATAAACTTTCTGGGTCATCCTGCCGATTATAGCGAACGCCGCCGTCAACAGTTCCGAATCGGCTGTATTTGGACGCAATAGCCAGGGGAGCGCGGCAAGTTTGCGGTATTCGCTCGTCCTCACGGTGCTAACTGCACACATTTCTGCTGATCGAATCCGAGGACTTGCCAGCTTGCGCCGTGGCGTGGCCGAGGAGAAGACCGCTCTGCGGTTAGCCCGCAAAATTTACCGGGCCAGATCGGCGGAGCCGCAATCATCCACAACATCCGCCGCGCTCGCATCTCACCATCTGCTGCGCGATATCTATTTCATCGCCGCCAGCGCGCTTGTCTCTCCGTAATCAAGCATCAGTACGTTCCCGATATGTTGATCATCGGGGGTTGGGGGAGGCACAATATTGCTCAAAAATTGTGCAATCCAATACCTCTTGCGCCCCATCAACCGTTAACAACCACAACTTCTTTTGATCGGTGAATAAGGCGGCTAACCGCGCCGTCAGGAGAAGCCTCGTCGCGGAAGTAGTCGCGAATCTCTACAAAATCCGAAAGGTGCTCCAGGAATAGTGCCACAAGCGCCGGATCGAAATGGTGTCCCGACTGTTCGTGCATGAAGTCCTTAACCTTTTCGATAGACCACCCCTGCTTGTATGGCCGACTGGAGAGCAGCGCGTCAAATACGTCGCAAATGGCGGCAATTCGCCCTTCGATTGGTATGCCGTTGCCTGCCAGATGGTTTGGGTACCCGCTGCCGTCCCATTTCTCATGATGACTGATGGCAATCGTGCGCGCCATCAAGGTTAACGTTGTTTCGACGCCGGATAAAATCTTGGCGCCGATTTCGCAATGGCGTTCCATGATGGCCCGCTCGGCTTCGTCATACCGGCCCGGTTTAAGTAGCACATTGTCTGGAATACCGATCTTGCCTACGTCGTGCATCTTGCTTGCCAGCCGGAGCATCGCGGTTTGTTCAAGGTCAAGTCCGGCAAGTACCGCCAAGTGCTCACAACAAAGACTCATCCGAAAAACATGATTACCGGTCTCGTTGTCGCGGAATTCTCCAGCCCTGGCCAGCGTTCTGACAATTTCAGACTGCGTGTCTTCAAGTAGCTCTTTTTGCTTTACGACGTTGGCTGCCATTATTTGGAACGAGTTACGAAGATTGCGAACTTCGATGATACGTTCGGGAGCAGATGCCTCGGGCGGCATCGATTCGGTTTCGCCGAATCTCGTTATGTCTCCCGCCAAGGACTGAATTGGCCGAGTGACGGCGCGTACGGATAGAAGTCCGAGCCCAGAAAATAGCAGGCCGATCAGCAGGCTGCCGCCAATTATTTTCCATTTCATTTGAGCGATACCTGCTTTGACGGCAGGTGCCGATTCGCGGACCACAATGTGCCAATCCAGGTTATTGATGGCACGGGTAGGCGGTGTCGAGGTCGCAACAAAAAATGAGTCTTCCTGCTCAGATGGCCACGTTCCTTCGGCCATCTGGCTGGATCCGCCGGATTGAAGCAAATCCTTGATATTCCCAGTTGCGCCTCTGGTGTCGTAAAGGATTGACCCATCGGCTGCAACGACGGTAGCGGCTAGATGTGTGGCATCCGAAACGGTCCCAAGAACCTGTCGCACCACCTCTTCGATCATTTGCCAATTTAGGTGACTGCCAACTACACTGATGACCTCTCCGCCAGATCCGTGCAGTGGTAACGCAATATCGAGCAGGTAGAGAGGGGCTCCGTCAGCGTTCTTTATATGTGGTTCAAGCAGTTTTGCAGGATGGATATTGCCGAAAAATACCGGTTCCTTCATCGCGCCGTTAAACCAATTGCGCCCGGCGACACTGAGTCCTTCCAATAGACCCCCGGTACCGATATATATCCCGCCATCGGTCGATACGACACCCATCCAGGAAAAATGCTTATAGCTGGCACGGGTACGATCGAGGACTTCTCGCTTTTGCTGTACCGATGCAGTCGTGAGTTCGTGCTCGAACAGGTCGCGTACAGATTGAACGTCGGCGTGCCGCTCGTCCAGTTCCAGGGAAATCTGCCGGGCGATGCCGCGGGCGGCGGCATCAAGCCGATCTCGTTCACGGACATGAATGTCCTGTGTTCCCCATAGTGTGATCAACCAGACGCTGAGGGCACCAAAAACGGCGGTCAGCAGCGCGATATTATAAATTAGCGCCGAGGTGATCGAAATCCCTTTGGCTTGGGCTGCCACAGTGGCTTCTCCATCTCTATTGGCATCCATCAGGACATCGCTCTAGACGTTGATCCCAGTATGCAACGGTTCTTGCCACCGCGCTTTGCCGCATACATGGCATCGTCCGCCGCAGTGAGTATGTCATTAGCCGTGGTGCCATGCTGGGGGGCGATGGCGACGCCGATGCTGGCACCCATACGACAGGGTGTACCGAGCAAGGTCAGGGGTTGCGAAATCGCTTCCAGCAAACGATTGGCAATGGTGAGACCGGCATCAGGATCAGCAATTCCGTGGGCAATGGCGACAAATTCGTCACCGCCTAGGCGCGCAACAAAGTCGCCAGAAGCCGTGTTGTGGCGCAATCGGCTAGCGACCGCTTTCAGGGCTTCATCCCCGGCTTCGTGACCAAGCGTATCATTGATAGGCTTGAAGCCATCCAGATCGATAAACAGCACCGCATGCATTGAGCCATCCGTCTTCTTGAGCATGGCGTCGAGGGCGTCGTTGAAGTGTGCCCGGTTTGGAAGAGTGGTCAGCGGGTCATGTAGCGCCAGGAATTCTATGCGCTGTCGAGCCAGTTCTTCTTCAGAAATATCGCTGATCAACCCGATGAACTGACTCGATTTGTTGAGGCGAACTTCCGTTACAGCGAGCCGCATTGGGAAAATGTCGCCGTTCTTGCGCAATCCACAGACCTTGCGGCCAATGCCTATCACGTGGGGGGTACGCTCTTTGACGTAGCGTGCGAGGTAACCATCGTGCTCGTCGGCGTAAGGGGATGGCATCAGGCATTTAACATTACGGCCAACGACTTCGGCGGCGGTATGACCGAAGATACGCTCTGCTGCCAAATTGTAGCTCTTGACGATGCCGGCTTCATCGATGGTGAGGATTGCCTCATAGACGTTGTCAAGGACGCCAAACAGGCTGTCCTGGATGGTGGCGATTCGCTGCATCGAGCGCACGCGGGCTTCGAGCACCTCAAGAACGATGGGTTTGGTGAGGTAGTCGTCGGCACCCGCATCGAGCCCGGCAACGATTTCCTCCTTGGAGGTGAGTCCTGTCATCAACATTACGGGAATCCAACGCGCACCGCCTAGAGCTTTGATGCGCCGGGTTGCCTCGATGCCGTCCATTTCCGGCATTACCACATCCATTAGCACGAGATCGGGTGTTTCAGCCTGGTAGGCTTCCACGGCGGCGCGGCCGTCCAACACATAGGTGACGCGATATCCGCGTTGCCTTAGAAACTCAATAGTGGGGGCAGCAGTGGCCTTGGAGTCGTCAGCAAAAAGGATACGCATGAGGTCAGGATAGGCGTCAAATGAGAATCATGATGCTTTACAAGCGACACAACGGCAAGAAGGCCGATATTGATCGGCGGCATTCTCCCACTTTTTTATGCGGGTGTGTTTGTGCGCCTAAGACCTGCTGCGTCATGCTGTTATGGAAGGGTTCTTCGCCCAGTTGAGTTGTATAGCACCAGCTTGCGTAATTCGGTCGAGGCAACAGTTAGCTGCCGTCCGTCAGCATTTCCAGAACTTGAACAAGATGCGCCGTAATGAATGCCGATCTTCCGAATCTCCATACCATTTCGACACCAGTGATTGATCCCTGTGGGTCATCGTCTGCGATTTGCAATGGATTCGTCCAAAAGGCTCCTTGACATACCGCCAACAACCTCTACTCTGAACACTGCGAACAACCGTATTTGAGAAGAGTTGCCGCACGGACGACGACGACTCAATATCGCAGGAGTCAGCCATGGAAAGGCTCTACCTCAATCCGCTCCCAGTCAGGATCTGGCACTGGACCAATGCCTTCGGTTTTGTCTTGTTGATCGGCACAGGCCTGCAGATCCGGTATCTCGACCTGATCCATCTGGTGCCGTTCAAGACAGCGGTGGTCGTTCATAACTGGGTTGGCTTTGTACTGCTCGCCGATTTCTTCCTGTGGTTGGGCTACTATCTATTCACCGGCAAGATCAAGGTCTATTCCCCCGAACTTAGCCCGGCCAAGTATCTTCGGCAGTTGCAATACTATGGGTACGGCATCCTCAGGGGCGACCCCGATCCGCATCATGTGAGCATCGAT
>JBAYVU010000026.1:0-44335 GCA_041674385.1 Sterolibacterium sp. | reverse complement strand
TCACAGCGTCCATGATTACCTCGCCAGCATGAACGCCGGGCGGCTGCCGGTGCTGATGGGCAAACGGGTCGACACCGCGGAGTTGATGTCCCGCTATCCGGCCTTGGGCGTGCGCGCCATGGCGTTGAGCAAGGACACCTTCCGCGAACGTTTCGGCTTCGAGCTGGACGACCTGTACGGCCCCGCCCTCGACTATCTGCGGGAACGCGAACTCATCGTCGACGACGCGCACACGCTCCGGCTCACGGCTCCGCACGGCACCTGGTACTCGAACAATGTCTGCAAACGCTTCTTCACCGCCAACAACGTCCGCCGCCCACAAATCCTCCATAACGAACTCGTCGGGATTCCCGTCCCGGAGGTCGCTTAGTCATGAGCATAGTCTGGACATCCGTCCCTCCCAGCGGCACTCTCTATGAGGACATCCTCTACGAGCTTTCCGGCGACGGCATCGCCAAGATTTCGATCAACCGCCCGACGCGGCGCAACGCCTTTCGGCCCGAAACCGTCGACGAGCTGATCGACGCTTTTACCCGCGCGCACCGGGACCCGGATGTCGGTGTCATCATTTTCACCGGCGCGGGAAACGAGGCGTTCTGCTCGGGCGGCGACCAGCGGGTGCGCGGCGACGATGGCGGTTACCACGATGCCGAAACGAAAACTCCCCATCTCAATGTGCTCGATCTGCAGATGCAGATTCGCCGCTTGCCCAAACCCGTCGTGGCGATGGTGGCGGGTTATGCGATCGGCGGCGGGCATGTGCTGCACCTCGTCTGCGATCTCACGATCGCCGCCGACAACGCCCGCTTCGGCCAGACCGGTCCGCGCGTTGGCAGCTTCGACGCCGGCCTGGGCACAGGCCTGATGGCACGCACCATCGGCCTCAAGCGCGCCAAGGAAATCTGGCTGCTATGCCAGCAGTACGACGCCCAAACCGCATTGGACTGGGGGCTCGTCAATGCCGTCGTTTCTCTCGACAGGCTAGAGGAGGAGACCCTCGCCTATTGTAGAAAAATGCTTGAGCTGTCGCCCACGGCGCTGCGCATGATCAAGGCCGGCTTCAATGCCGACACCGATGGCCTGGCAGGCATCCAGGAACTCGCCGGCCAGGCGACGGGACTGTTCTACATGACCGCAGAGGGGCAGGAGGGCCGCAATGCCTGGTTGGAAAAGCGGCCGCCGGATTTCAGCAAATACAGACGGAGACCCTAGTACATACTCATCGAGAATATGATGTGTCAAACCAGCACCCCGTCATTCCGGCGAAAGCCGGAATCCAGTATTGGTGGGCCTTTCTGGGTTCCGGCTTTCGCCGGAACGACGGGCTATTCGAGATGTGTGCATACGCCAGGGTTAGGGTAGTCCATGCGAATCGCCAGCGCTCATCTCGTTCCTTACCGATTGCCGCTCAAGCGGCCTTGGGTCGCCGCCTCGGAGACGCTCACCGAAAGGCAGGGGGCGCTGGTTCGGCTGACGGCGCAGGACGGTATTGCCGGCTGGGGCGACTGCGCGCCGCTGCCCAGTTCTGGCGCGGTTGGACAGGCACGGGTGTTTGCCGCGCTCGACGCTTGCCTGCGTCGCTGCGTCGCTGCGGGCAGCGCTGACGATGACGGCAGCTCACCGCCGGAAGTGCGCTGGGCGATCGAAACCGCTTTGCTCGACATCGAAGCGCAGCGACGGGGCGTGCTGCTGGCCTGCCTGCTCGGCGCCAACGCAGGCGCGACCACGCTGGCCGTCAACGCCGCGCTGGGGCCGCTCGATGCGGCCTGTGCAGTCCGTGCCGCGCAGGCCGCCGAGCAGGGTTTCGCGATCGGCAAGATCAAGGTCGGCATCGACACGCCCGATAACGAGATAGAGTGTCTTCGCGCACTCGTCGTTGCCACGCGCGGCCGTCTGCGTTTGCGCCTCGACGCCAACCGTGCCTGGAGCGAGGCGGAGGCGCAGCGCTTTCTGGCATCCATCGCAGAACTGCCTATCGATGCCGTCGAAGAACCGCTCGCCGCACCGTCTGTCTGCGCGCTCGCGGGCTTGCAGGCAGCGCTTCCCTTCGCCATCGCCGTCGACGAATCGCTGCCCTTGCTCGACATGGCGGCGCTCATCGAAACCAAGGCGGTGCGTCGATTCGTCCTGAAACCGGCGCGTCTCGGCGGCTACGCCGCAACGCGCGCAATCGCACAACGGGCCGTCGAGGCCGGCATCGAGATCGTGCTGACTTCGGTGATCGACTCGGCCATCGGCATCATTGCGACGGCGCATCTCGCCGCCGCGCTGGCGCCAGCGATTGCCCACGGCCTGGGCACCAGCGCCTGGCTTGCTGCGGACGTCGCCGACGCGCCCCTCATCGCCAACGGCCGAATGACGTTGCCAGCCGGCGCCGGCCTGGGGGTCGCACCGTCTGAAAGCCAGGCGCCGTCCGCCGGATATTCCCATGCTGCCGATTCGTGCTTGGCTTAGGCGCGCCGATCGGCGTGCCTGCGCCCTGATCCTGCCCGACGGGACCCGCCTGTCTTTCGGCGATCTTGCCGGCATGCCGGGGCGACATGGCCTCCTGACGCCGGAGGGCGATGTGGCAACGCTCGCGACCGGGATCGTCGATGCCGCGTTGGGAGGCGGTACGTTGTTTCCGCTGCCGCCCGGCCTGGCCCAGTCATATCGCCAGACGCTCGTCGGTCTCGCGGCGCAGGCCGCCAACCCGTCGCTGGCGCTGGTCATCGCCACCAGCGGCTCATCCGGCGCGCCCAAGGGCGTGCGCTTGCCGTGGCGTGCGATCGCCGCCGCAAGCCGACTTAGCATGCAGGCGTTGGGACTGGCCGCAGGCGATGCATGGCTCGCCTGCATGCCGCTTTACCATATCGGCGGTGCGATGATCCTTTACCGTTGCCTGCGTGCCGGCGCCACCGCCGTCGTGCATGAGGGTTTCGACGTCGATGTTGTCGGACGCGATCTCGCGGCGCGGCGCATTACCCACCTGTCGCTGGTGCCGCCGATGCTCGCGCGGCTTCTCGATGCCGGCATCCGGCCGCCATCGAGCCTGCGCTGTGCGCTGGTCGGCGGCGCCGCGCTGACTCAGCCGCTGTTCCGTCGCGCATTGGCCGCCGGCTGGCCGGTCTGCCCGACTTACGGCATGACCGAAACCTGCGCGCTGGCCACGGTCAACCTGCGGCCCGGCGCCGATTGGGAGGAAGGCGATGTCGGCTGTCCGCTCCCCGGCGTGCGTATTGCGCCGGCAGCCAACGGCGTCCTGCAAATCGCCACGCCCGCCCGCATGGCCGGCTATCTGGGGGAAACGGGGCAAGCCGCGGACTGGATCGTTACCTGCGACATCGGTTGCGTCGACACACAGTACACGCAACACACGCAGCATACGCAACATCGCGTTCGCATCGTCGGCCGCGCCGACGACATGCTCGTCTCGGCGGGCGTCAACGTGCATCCCCTCGAGGTGGAATCGCGGCTGGCCGCCTGCCCCGGCGTGCGCGATGCAGGCGTCACGGGTCTTGCCGATCCGCTCTGGGGAGACATCATCGCCTGCGCCTATGAGGGAGACCGCGCCGAGGCCAGCATCGACGCCTGGTGCCGGCTCCATATGCCGAACGCTCGTCGCCCGCGCCGTTTTCTGCGCATCGATCGCCTGCCGCGTACCGCCAGCGGCAAGCTCGACCGCCTCGCGCTGCCGTCGCTTTGGGAAACTGCGCCATGATCGATTGGCATGCCGTTTCCCGAGACCTCGCGCGGATCGGGCAATACGCCCGCCCGGCGCGACTGCTGAGCGTCGCATTCCCGTTGCCCCGTTGGCCGGGGTTGTCGCTGCCAGAAAATGACGATTGGTTGTTCTGGCAGCGGCCGGATCGCAGGCTGCGCCTGTTCGGTCTCGGCCGGGCATGCGCGGCGACGAGCGCGGGTGCGGGTCGCTTCGCCGCGCTAGACGCCGCCCAGCGCGGCCTCGCCGAGAGTTGGCTGTATGCTGCGGACTCGGCGGCGAAGCCGCTGGCCTTTACCGGATTCGCCTTTTCGCCGAGCGATGGCTATCCACTGCCCAATGCCGCCCTCTGGGTGCCGGAGTTGCTGTTGTGCGAGAAAGACGGCGCCTGCTGGGCGACGCTTTCCTGTGCGGCGAACCAGGCCGGAGAAGCGCTGGCGCGTTGGCGCACGCTTTGGCAGGCGTTGCAAGCGTTGCAGGCGAAGCCGGCGGATGTTGCCGGAACGCCTTACGTGCCCTTGCGCAACCCGCTTGCCGAGCAGGCCTTCCTGTCGCGCGGGCGCGCCGCTCTTCGCGCCATTGCGGCCGCACAAGCCGAAAAGTTCGTGCTGACCCGGTCGCAACGCTTGCGGAGCGATGCGCCTGTGGCGGTATCGGCGCTGCTGGCCGCCCTTGCCGACAGGCATCCGGCGTGCGCCACCTTCGGGGTCGGCCACAACGGCACGTCTTTCATCGGCACCTCGCCCGAGACCCTGCTTGAGCTGGAGGGCGGGCGCGTGGCGGTGGACGCGCTCGCCGGCACGGCCTGGCAGGAAGCGGGATCGCCGCTCGGCACGGACAAGAATCATCGCGAGCACGACCTCGTCGCGTACGACGTGGCCGCTGCGCTCGCCACCCTGTGCCATGACGTCGCGGTGCCCGCCGCGCCGGAAGTCATGCGGCTTAATGCGCTGACCCATCTGCGCCGCCGCATCACGGCGCGCCGTCAGCCGCAGGTGTCGGTCTTCGACTTGATCGGGCGTTTGCATCCGACTCCCGCTGTCGGCGGTACGCCGACGGCCGTGGCGCTCGATTGGCTCGAACGCCACGGCGATCGGCGCGGCGCCTGGTATACGGGCGGCTTCGGCTGGATCGATGCGGCGGGCGATTGCGATGTTGCGGTCGCGCTTCGCTGCGGACTGTTCGAGGGCTGCGAGGCGACGCTGTACGCCGGCGCCGGCTTCGTCGCCGGTTCGGATCCGCAGCAGGAGCTTGCCGAGACGGAAGCCAAGTTTTCCGCCATGCGCACGGCGCTCGCCGCCGCTTATGCACGGGACGACGAGGAACGCGCGGCATGAACGGCGGCGCGCTGAATCTCGCCTGGGCGGACGCCTTCGTCGCGGGACTCGCCGCCGCCGGTCTGCGCCATGTCGTGCTTGCCCCCGGCGCGCGTTCCGCACCCTTGGCCCTCGCCGTCCTGCGGCGCCCGGAGATCTGCGCCCATGTCATCAACGACGAACGTGCCGCCGGCTATTTCGCCCTCGGCATCGGTCGGGCCACGCGGCGCCCGGCCGCCGTGCTGTGCACCTCGGGCACGGCGGCGGCCAACCTGTTGCCGGCCGCGATGGAAGCCAATCTCGCCGGCATCCCGCTGCTGATGCTGACGGCGGACCGGCCGGCGGAGATCAATGGCTGGGGGGCGAACCAGACCGTAGACCAGACGAAGCTCTTCGGCGACCAGGTGCGCGCTTTCCATGCCGTGTCCGTTCCTGCCGATGACATCTCGCAGGGCTACTTGCGGGCGCTGGCGACACGGCTGCTCGAAGAGTGCCGCTTGCCGGTCGCCGGGCCGGTGCATGCCAATCTGCCTTTTCGCGAGCCGCTTCTGCCGGAGACGATTCCGGCGCCACCGCCACCCCTCGGCGAGCCCATCGCGCTCGCCGAAGCGGTGCCGGCACTGCCCGCAGCGGATGCGCTCGACGCCCTCGCGGCCCGGCTGTCGACTCGGCCGGGCGTGATTGTCTGCGGCGAGAGCGACTACCCGCCGGCCTTTGCCGCATCGCTTGCCGCGCTGGCGGAGCAGCTGGGCGCGCCTGTTTTTGCCGAGCCGCTCTCGGATCTTCGCTGCGGCCCGCATGACCGCAGCCGCATCCTCGCGCAGCAAGCGCGCTTCCTGCGGCAAGCCGACCTGCCGGCGCCGGCATGGGTACTGCGCTTTGGCGCATTCCCGGTGTCGCGTGCGCTCGAGCGTTGGCTGTCCGGTCTCGACAAGGCGCATCACGTCCTCGTCGCCTCCCCCGGCAAGTGGCCGGATCCGCTTTGGCGCAGCGACACTTTCTTGCGCGGCGACGCCCTGGCTGTTGCAGAGGCGCTGCGCTCGCGAGTCGCTGCCGCAGCGCCGGACTGGTGTGCCGCATGGCAACGCCTGGAAGCCGCAGCGGAGGAGCGGGCAACGGCGTTCTGCACCACATCGCCGTTGTTCGAAGGGAGCGTGATACGCGAGCTGTTCGCTGCGCTTCCCCCCGATGCGCACTGTTTCTGCGGCAACTCGCTCGTCATTCGTGCCATGGACGCATTTTCAGGGACGACCGCCAAGCGGCTTCATCTTCACGGCAATCGCGGCGCCTCGGGCATCGATGGCAACATCGCCACCGCCGCGGGGATCGCCGCGGCCACGGCTGCGCCGGTCGGCTTGCTGATCGGGGACCAGACGGCCCTACACGATTGCGGGAGCCTGGCGTTGCTGCCCGGCCGCGATGTTGTCGCCGTCGTCGTGGATAACGGCGGCGGCGGTATCTTCGATCAGCTGCAATTTGCTCATGTCATATCGCCGGCGCTTTTCGCGCGCGGCTGGACTGCGTCGCCGCACGTCGATTTTGCGCGGCTGGCGGCGGCGTTCGGGCTTCGCTACGGCCTGGCGACCGATGCCGCGACACTGCGGCAGATGCTGGACGCGGCCTTTGCCAGTGGCGGCTCCTGGCTGCTGAGAGTGGCAGTTGACCGCAGCGTCAGCCGCGAAGGATTTGCCGCTTAAGCCGGAACCGCTTCGGGCACTGTCCCCTTCGGGCGCTAGCGTATGCACACATCTCGAATAGCCCGTCGTTCCGGCGCAAGCCGGAACCCAGAAAGGTGCGTCAATACTGGATTCCGGCTTGCGCCGGAATGACGGCGTCTGGCTGAGTACACATTGAATATGAACAGAAATGCGGCTTGTGTGCGTACGCTAACCTTCGGGCGGGAGCGTTTCTTCGGGGCGTATAATTTGCGCCATGTCCTCATCCACTCCGCAACTGCTTGCCGGTCTCAATCCCCAACAACTCGCCGCCGTCACACTGCCGCCGCAGCATGCGCTGATTCTGGCCGGGGCCGGCAGCGGCAAGACGCGCGTATTGACCACCCGCATCGCCTGGCTGATTTCCACCACTCAAGTCAGCCCGCACAGCGTGCTGGCCGTCACTTTTACCAACAAGGCGGCCAAGGAAATGCTCACCCGCTTGTCCGCGATGCTGCCGATCAATACGCGCGGCATGTGGATCGGCACATTCCACGGTTTGTGCAACCGCCTGCTGCGCGCCCATCACAAGGAAGCCGGCCTGCCGCAGCTGTTCCAGATTCTCGATCAGGCCGATCAGCTGTCGGCGATCAAGCGTTTGCTGAAATCCCTCGATGTCGACGACGAGAAATTCCCGCCGCGCGAGTTGCAGCATTTCATCAACGCCCAGAAGGAGCAAGGCACGCGCGCCGGCGCGGTGGAAGCCTGGGACGATTTCAGCCGCAAGCGCGTCGAACTTTACGAGGCCTACGAGCGCCAATGCCAGCGCGAAGGCGTGGTGGATTTTGCCGAGCTGCTGTTGCGTTCCTTCGAGTTGCTGGAGAGGAACGAGATCCTCTGCCGCCATTACCAGCAACGCTTTCGTCATATTCTCGTCGATGAGTTTCAGGACACCAACAAGCTTCAATACCGCTGGCTCAAGCTGCTGGCGGGCGGCGGCGCCTGCCTGTTCGCGGTCGGCGACGACGATCAGTCGATCTACGGCTTTCGCGGCGCCGAGGTCGGCAACATGCGCGATCTGGAGCGCGAGTTCAAGGTTGCCAATGTCATTCGGCTGGAGCAGAACTACCGCTCGCACGGCAACATCCTCGATGCCGCCAACGCCATCATCAAGAACAACGCGTCGCGGCTCGGCAAGAACCTGTGGACCGACGCCGGCAGCGGCGAACCGATCCGCGTCTTCGAGGCCATCAACGATCTCGAAGAAGCGCGCTGGCTCGTCGAGGAGATCAGGTCGCTGACGCGCGAGGGCCATTCGCGCAGCGAGATCGCCCTGCTGTATCGATCCAACGCCCAGTCGCGGGTGCTGGAGCACGCCTTGTTCAACGCCGGCCTGCCCTACCGGGTGTACGGCGGGCTGCGCTTCTTCGAGCGGCAGGAGATCAAGCATGCGCTGGCCTACCTGCGCCTGATCGCCAACCCGGACGACGACACCGCATTTGCGCGCGTGGTGAATTTTCCGACACGCGGCATCGGCGCCCGCTCGCTGGAACAACTGGCCGACCTGGCGCAGGCGCAGGGCAGCAGCCTGCATGCGGCGATCGGACAACTCAGCGGCAAGGCGCAAGTCGCGCTCGCGGCCTTTGCCCAGCTCATCGCCAGGATGAAGGAAGGCAGCGCCGGTTTGCCGCTGCCCGAAGTGGTCGACCACGTGCTGGCACTGTCCGGTCTCATCGAGCACTACCGCAACGAGAAGGAAGGCCAGGACCGGCTGGCCAACCTCGACGAACTCATCAACGCCGCCGCCAGCTTCGTTTCGGAAGAATGGCAGCGCGAAACGATCGAAGCGAACGCGGCCGAACAAAGCGATCTGGCCGCCTTCCTGGCGCATGCCGCGCTCGAAGCCGGTGAGCACCAGGCCGGCGACAGCGACGAGGCGATACAGCTCATGACCGTGCATTCCGCCAAGGGACTGGAGTTCAATGTGGTGTTCCTGAGCGGCCTGGAGGAAGGGTTGTTCCCGCACGAGAATTCCCTGCTTGAAGAAAAAGGCCTAGAGGAAGAGCGGCGCCTGATGTACGTCGCCGTGACACGGGCGCGTCAGCAGCTCTACCTGTCTTTCGCCGAGACCCGCATGCTGCACGGCCAGACGCGTTACAACCTGGTGTCGCGCTTTCTCGACGAAATCCCGAAGGACTTGTTGAAGTGGCTGACGCCGAAACTCAGGAATGCCTACGGCGCGGAAGCGCAAACCAAAAGTGCGCCGGCGCAGACAGCGCCGCCGTTGCGCCAAGCGAAAAGCGTGCAGCGGGAAAGTCCGGGCGGCCTGCAAATCGGACAGAATGTCAGGCATGCCAAGTTCGGCGTGGGCGTGATCATCAATGCCGAGGGTTCGGGTACGGACGCCCGCGTGCAGATAAATTTCGGCCATGCCGGCATGAAATGGCTGGCCCTGTCGATCGCCAAGCTGACGCCGGCTTGATGAGGAAGTCCGCCGAGACTTCAAGTTAGGGCGGTATCATCGCGCCATGTCGTTTTCTCGTTCGCCGTTGCGCGTCGCTCTCATCGCCCAGGTTGGCGGGGGCATTGCCGCCGCCGCCCTGATCCGCTTGGTCTATCCGCAACTGTCCGGCATACCCTTGGCCGCCGCCGCGCTGCAAGGAGTCTGCGCTGCGCTGATCGGCAACTGGCTCGGATCGCCGAAATGGTGGCTGCCGATCCACTGCGGTTTCCTGCCGGCAGTGGTGCTGGCCAGTCGCCTGGAGATCGCGCCGAGCTGGTATTTGGCGGCTTTCGTTCTGCTGCTGTTGGTGTATTGGCGCACCGACCAAAGCCGGGTGCCGCTGTACCTGTCGAATGCCGCAACCGCGCTGGCGCTGGAGCAGCTGCTGCCGCCCCAGCCCTGCCAAGTCGTCGACCTGGGGTGCGGACATGGCGGCCTGCTGCGCCGGCTCGCGCGAGCCCGTTGCGACTGCCGCTTCGTCGGTATCGAACATGCCCCGTTGCCCTGGCTGTGGGCCAGGCTGGCAAGTCTGGCGCAGGCCAATCTGAAGATTCGCTACGGCGATTTCTGGCAGCAGGACCTCGCCGCGTTCGACATCGTCTATGTCTTCCTCTCGCCGGTGCCGATGCGGCGCCTGATGAACAAGGCACGCGCCGAGATGCGTTCCGGCACGCTGCTGGTGAGCAACAGTTTCGCCGTTCCCGGGCAAACTCCGGAACGAGTCGTAGCGGTTGCCGACCGGCGCTCAACCCAATTGCATTGTTATCGCCTGTGATTTCGCTGCGCTGAAATAAGGCCCGATTGCCTTGCATTTCACCGCATAGCGGCCCGTCGCTTTCGCCAATAATCCAGACCTGATGCAAGCCCCGCTTCATCTGCGACAGGCCGGGCGAAGAACAGGAGACGCAATATGGCAGATATTATCTGTGTCATCGGCAACAAGGGCGGCACCGGCAAGACCACGCTATCGCACATGCTCTGCCAGGGGCTGGGACTGGTCGGCCAGCGTTCGGTGTGCGTGCTCACCGACACCCATCGCGAGCCGCTCAATCCCGCCAGTCGCCGCTACCTGACCGCCGATGCCCGGACGCGCGAGGCGTTGGCCAAAGTGGTCGACAAGGTGCGCGCGCTCAAAGCCTGGCTCGGCGTGATCGACGGCGGCGGCAATCGCACCGAGATGGATCGCAAACTGTACGGTCTGGCCGACCTGGTGCTGTTGCCGTTTCGCGATTCGCACGAGGATATTCGCACCGTGATCCGCGACCTTGAGATGTTTCCGCGCGCCTATGCCGTGCCGATGCAATGGCCGACCAACGCCTGGCAACGCGAGGCGGCGGAGAAAAGCGTCAGGGAGTTTCTGATTCCGTACCGCGACCGCATCCTGGAACCGGTGTTCACGCTCTCGGCGAGCAAGCTGCTGCTGCAAAAGGATTTCCCCGGTACGCTGCCAACCTCTCTCGCCAATGCCTGCCGCGGCATGGCGCATCAGGTTCTGGACCTGCTGCAAATCGCCGTCGACGACGATCTGGTCGAGCACTACCAACCCACCCCGCCTGCCGCGGTGCCACGCAACCTGCCGGGCAGCGCCGTTCCCGCCTGAACCGCAACAACCGACATCGCCGAATTCCAGGCGCAATTTGTTGCGCGCCATGGCGTGGGAGTAATATCCCCACATCATCACCCCGGAGAAAATCATGGCCGATGCGCCGCAAGACCCGCTGGAATTCCTTAAATCCATGTGGGGGGGCATGGGGTTTCCGCTGCCCGGCATGGTGGCACCAACGCTGGACATGGGCGAACTCGATAAGCGGATCGCCGATCTCAAGGCTGTCGAGGGATGGCTGAAGATGAACCTGAACATGCTGCAAACCACTATCCAGGGACTGGAAGTGCAGCGTCACACGCTGTCCGCGCTCCAGAAGCTGCGCCAGTCGTCAGGTGCCAGCGAGAGCGACGCCAATCTTGCCAATTTCTTCGCCGATCCGGCCAACTGGTCCTGGAATTTCATGCCGCCGGAGGCCGGCCCAGCGACTCCGCCGGAGCAGGCTGCGCCACCGGAAAAAAAGAAATAGCCGGCAAGTGCCCATCCGTTCACGCGGGGCTCTGCCCGACGGTATTACGGTACACTTCCCATCGTGACTCTTCCACCCTTTTACCTGATGCGCCGGCGTGTCAACGGCGCTCCCTTCGGATGATAGCTGCATGGACCACACAAGCTGGCGGCCGTTCTCGACGCATGTCGAGGTGCCCGCATACCTGCGACCCTGGCTGACGGACGAGGCTTCCCTCACCGCCCGCATCAAGGCCCGCTGCAGCCGATTCAATGTCCGCGTTCTGCGCGACGGACTGGCTTTGCCGCACGAGAGCGAGCGCCGGCTGCTCGGCCTGCGGCGCGGCGCCTGCGGCTGGGCTCGCGAAGTGCTGCTGCTGGCCGACGGCCACGCTGTGGTCTTCGCCCACAGCGTGGCTGCGCGTCGCGACCTGAGCGGTCCCTGGCGGATGGCGGCGGGAATCGGTACGCGTCCGCTCGGCGAAGCGCTGTTCGCCGACCCGACCATCGCACGCTGTCCGTTTCATGTCGCACGCATAGCGGTGGCGAGTCCGCTGCACCGCTGTGCGGAGATCGCTCTGGAGGCAACGCTGCCGCCGCTCTGGGCGCGCCGTTCGCGCTTCCTGCGTTATGGCCGGCCGCTGCTGGTGACGGAAGTGTTCCTGCCCGGCATCGAGAGTCTCGGCTAGGGCGTGTAGGTCTTGAGTATTCATGCAGCCACTTTTTGTTTTCGACTTTCCGCTGGCTGGCGGCGTTCGCCGGCCGCTGGCGTTCGGTACGCCGCGCGAGATTCTTTGCGCGACCGCGCCGGCTGAAGTTCGCGGCGTCCTGCGCGCCGTCGAGAGCCGCGCGCGGAGCGGGGCGTGGGTAGCCGGCTGCGTCAGCTACGAGGCGGCGCCCGCTTTCGATGCGGCGTTGCGTGTGCGTCCAGGCGGCGATTTTCCGCTCGCCTGGTTCGGCGTTTTCGATGCGCCCCTGCCGGCCGGGGCTGAAGACCCGTTCTACCTAGCCCCCGGCACCGGCCAGTGGCAGCCGAGCGTGAGCCGCGCAGGTTTCGATGCGGATATCGCCGCCATCCGCAAGGCCATCTTTGCCGGCGAGGTCTATCAGGTCAATTACACCCTGCGGCTGCACAGCCGCCATGCCGGCAGCGAACTCGCGTGGTTCCGGCAGCTGCGCGAAGCGCAGCCGAACGCCTATGCCGCCTACCTGAACCTGGGCCGTTGGCGGATCCTTTCGGTTTCGCCCGAGTTGTTTTTTCGCCGCGATGGCCATCGGCTCACGGCCATGCCGATGAAAGGCACGGCGCAGCGCGGACGCTGGCCGGCGGAAGACCGGCAAATCGCCGAGAGCCTCGGCGCCTCGGACAAGAACCGTGCCGAAAACCTGATGATCGTCGATCTGCTGCGCAACGACCTTTCGCGCCTGGCCATGCCGCACAGCGTGCGCGTGCCGGCGCTGTTCTCGATCGAACGCTATCCGACCGTGATGCAGATGACCTCCACGATCACCGCCGAGGCACGGCCCGATGTTGCCCTCGACGATATCTTCGGCGCGCTGTTTCCCTGCGGTTCCGTCACCGGCGCGCCCAAGGTCAAGGCGATGGAAATCATCGCCCGCCTCGAGACCGAACCCCGTGGCATTTATTGCGGCGCCATCGGTCTGTTGCGGCCGGGCGGCGACGCCATGTTCAATGTCGCCATCCGCAGCGTGACCTTGGATGGCACCGATGCCACGGCCACTTGCGGCATCGGCAGCGGCATCGTCTGGGACTCCTGCGCCGCCGACGAATATGCCGAGACGCTGCTGAAGTCGCAGTTTCTTTGCGATGCGGCGAACGATTTCCAGCTGCTGGAAACCCTGCGTCTCGAAGGTGGCCGTTATGTGCGGCTGGAGCGGCATCTGGCCCGCCTTGCGGCATCCGCGCGGCATTTCTGTCGTCCTTTCGACGCGGCGCGCTGCCGCGAACGACTCGACAGCGTTGCCGCCGAAGCCGGCAGGCAGGACGCCCGCATGCGTATTCGCCTGGATCGTCGGGGCAATATCGCCGTCGCCATCGATCCTTTGCCCGAACCGGTCGAGCAGCCCGCGGTTTTTGCCGTCGCCGCCACGCCGGTCGCGCGCGACAGCCTCTGGCTTTACCACAAGACGACGCGGCGCGAAGTCTATGAGCGCGCTGCGGCAGCACACCCGGAGGCATTCGATGTGCTGCTGTGGAACGAACAAGGGGAACTTACCGAATTCACGCGCGGCAACCTGGTGCTGGAACTTGACGGTCGCCAACTGACGCCGCCGATCGCCAGCGGCCTGCTCGACGGCTGCCTGCGCAGCGAAATGCTCGACAACGGCGAGATAACGGAGGCGGTGCTGAACCTCGACGACCTAGCGCGCGCTCAGCGCGTCTGGTTCGTCAATAGCCTGCGCGGCCGCATCGAGGTGCGCCGCGCTTTGCCGTCGAATATGGCGGCATAGCCGCCGTATTCGACCTAGGAATACTGGTAGAAGCCCCGTCCGGTCTTGCGCCCCAGATAGCCGGCGGCGACCATTTCCTTGAGCAGCGGTGCCGGCCGGTACTTGGAATCGCCGAAGTCGGCATAGAACACTTCCATCACCGCCAGCAGCGTGTCCAGTCCGATCATGTCGGCCAGTGCCAGCGGGCCGATCGGCTGGTTGCAGCCCAGCTTCATGCCGGCGTCGATGTCCTCGGCGGTGGCGAGGTTTTCCGACAGCACGAAAACGGCTTCGTTGATCATCGGGACGAGGATGCGGTTGACCACGAAGCCCGGATTGTTCTTCACCGTGATCGGCGTCTTGCCGAGTTGCTTGGCCAGCCCTTCGACCTTGGCATGCGTCGTGTCGCTGGTCTGCAAACCGCGGATCAGTTCGACCAGCGCCATCATCGGTACCGGGTTGAAAAAGTGCATGCCGATGAACCTGTCGGCACGGCCGCTCGCCGCAGCCAGCTTGGTGATTGAGAGCGAAGAGGTATTGCTCGCAAGAATCGTTTCGGGGCCGAGCAGGGCTTCGACGTCCTTGAGCAGCTTGAGCTTCAGGCCGAGGTTCTCGGTCGCCGCCTCGATCACGATGTCACAGCTCTTCAGGTCGGCCTGCTGGGTGCTGCCCTGGATCAATGACAGCGCCTGGTCCTTTTGCGCGGCGGTCATTTTTTCCTTTTTGACCAGGCGATCGAGGCTACCGCTGATGGTGGCGACGCCGCGCGCCACGGCGGCATCGTTGATATCCACCATCACCACGGGAACTCCCGCCACTGCGCAGGCCTGGGCAATACCGTTGCCCATGGTGCCCGCACCAATAATTCCGGCACGTCGAATTGTCATGATTCATCCTTCTCGCGAGTAAATAAAAATAATCGGCTCAAGCGCTGCTCCGGTTCAGGGCAGCATTCTATTCGATCGACCGCCGCGCCATGCCGCAAATGTCGCTCCAGGGCGGCGGGTTGCTTTGTCTTACATGCTCCTGCGGTATTGCCCCCCCACCTCGAACAGCGCCGTGCTGATCTGCCCCAGCGAGCAGACGCGCACCGCGTCGATCAACACCTCGAAGACATTGCCGTTGTCGATGACCGTCTGCTTCAGCCGCGCCAACATGGGGCCGGCCGCCTCCCGGTGACTGGCCTGGAAGTCGCGCAGGCGCTTGAGTTGCGACTGCTTCTCCTCTTCGCTCGAACGCGCCAGCTCGATCTCGATCTGTGCATCGCCTTTCGGATTGCGGAAAGTGTTTACGCCGATGATCGGGTAGGAGCCGTCGTGCTTCTTGTGCTCGTAGTAGAGCGACTCCTCCTGGATCTTGCCGCGCTGGTAGCCGGTCTCCATCGCCCCGAGCACGCCGCCGCGTTCCGCGATGGCCTCGAACTCCTTGAGCACGGCCTCCTCGACCAGATCGGTGAGTTCCTCGATGATGAAGGCGCCCTGGTTGGGGTTCTCGTTCTTCGCCAGTCCCCATTCGCGGTTGATCACCAGCTGGATCGCCATGGCGCGGCGCACCGACTCGTCGGTGGGGGTGGTGATGGCCTCGTCGTAGGCGTTGGTGTGCAGGCTGTTGCAGTTGTCATAGACGGCGATCAGGGCCTGCAGCGTGGTGCGGATGTCGTTGAAGGCCATCTCCTGCGCGTGCAGGCTGCGGCCGGAGGTTTGGATGTGGTACTTGAGCTTCTGACTGCGCTCGTTGGCGCCGTACTTGTTCTTCATCGCCACCGCCCAGATGCGCCGCGCGACGCGGCCGATCACGGTGTATTCGGGATCCATGCCGTTGGAAAAGAAGAACGACAGGTTCGGCGCGAAATCGTCGATGTGCATGCCGCGCGCCAGATAGGCCTCGACATAGGTGAAGCCGTTGGCCAGTGTGAAGGCGAGCTGCGAGATCGGATTGGCGCCGGCTTCGGCGATGTGATAGCCGGAGATCGACACCGAGTAGAAGTTCTTGACGTTGTTGTGGACGAAATACTCCTGGATGTCGCCCATCATTTTCAGCGCGAACTCGGTCGAGAAAATGCAGGTGTTCTGGCCCTGGTCTTCCTTGAGGATGTCGGCCTGCACCGTGCCGCGCACGTTCGACAGCGCCCATTCCCGGATCTTGTCCACTTCGTCCTCGGTCGGTTCGCGGCCGTTGTCGGTCTTGAACTTGTCGACCTGCTGGGCGATGGCGGTGTTGAAGAACATCGCCAGGATCATCGGCGCCGGGCCGTTGATGGTCATCGACACCGAGGTGGTCGGCGCGCACAGATCGAAGCCCGAATACAGCACCTGCATGTCGTCCAGCGTGGCGATCGACACCCCGGAATTGCCGATCTTGCCGTAGATGTCCGGGCGTTCGTCCGGGTCGAAGCCGTACAGCGTGGCCGAATCGAAGGCGGTGGACAGGCGCTTGGCCGGCATGCCTTCGGAGACGCGCTTGAAGCGGCGGTTGGTGCGGAAGGCATCGCCTTCGCCGGCGAACATGCGGGTCGGGTCCTCGTTCTCGCGCTTGAAGGCGAACACCCCGGCAGTGAACGGGAAGCTGCCCGGCAGGTTTTCCTTCATCAGGAACTTGAGCACTTCGCCATCGTCCTCGAAGCGCGGCAGCGACACCTTGCGAATCTTCGTGCCGCACAGCGAAGTGGTGGTCAAGGTGGAACGTATCTCCTGGTCGCGGATTTTCACGACGTATTCGTTCTGGGCATACAGCTCGATGGTCTTCGGCCACATCTCCAGCAGTTTTCCGGCGCGCGGGTCGAGCTGCTCCTGTTTCCAGGCGATCAGTTCGTCGAAGTCGTTCGCCGGCTTGCCGCATTCCGCAAAAATCGTCTTGGATGTCCGCAGCGCCTGGCGTTCGCGCGCCAGCGCCGCCTGCTGTTGCGTGTGTCCGTGATAGCTGCGCAGCGTCTCGGCGATTTCAGCCAGGTAGCGCACGCGCGAGGTCGGCACGATCGCGCGCGATCCCGACGACTGCCTGACGGCGACCCTGGGCAAGCTTCCCTGTTCCGCCTTGAGGCCGAGCGTCTGCAGGTGCGGCACCATCGCCTGGTAAAGCGCGGTGACGCCGTCGTCGTTGAAGCGCGCCGCCATGGTGCCGAACACCGGCATCGCATCGCTGGGCTCGGAGAAGCGCTCGCGGTTGCGCTGGTACTGTTTGCTCACATCGCGCAGCGCGTCTTCGGCACCCTTGCGGTCGAACTTGTTGATGGCGACGAAGTCGGCGAAGTCGAGCATGTCGATCTTTTCCAGCTGGCTCGCCGCGCCGAATTCCGGCGTCATGACATACAGCGAACAGTCGACCAGCGGCACGATCGCGGCGTTGCCCTGGCCGATGCCGGAAGTCTCGACGATGACCAGGTCGAAGCCGGACAGCTTGCAGGCCGCGATTACCTCGGGCAGCGCGACGGAAATTTCCGAACCGGTGTCGCGCGTGGCCAGCGAGCGCATGTAGATGTGGGGATGCTCGATGGCGTTCATGCGGATGCGGTCGCCCAGCAGCGCGCCGCCGGTGCGTTTGCGCGAGGGGTCGATGGAGACGATGGCGAGCTTCAGGTTGTCGTTGCGGTCGAGGCGGAAGCGCCGCACCAGTTCGTCGGTCAGCGACGACTTGCCGGCGCCGCCGGTGCCGGTGATGCCCAGCGTCGGCGTCCTGACCTTGGCGGCGGCTTCGATCAGTTGTTGCTTCAGCGCCGCGGGATACACGCCGTTTTCCAGCGCCGTGACGATGCGCGCCAGTTGGCGCCGATCGCCGCTGGCGAGTCTTTCCAGCACGGCCTCGGCGGCGGGCGCCAGCGGCGCCGGATCGACATCGGCTTGGCTGACGACCTGATTGATCATGCCTTGCAGGCCCAGCGATTGGCCGTCTTCGGGGGAGAAGATGCGCGTCACGCCGTAGTCGTGCAGTTCCTGTATCTCCGCCGGCACGATCACGCCGCCGCCGCCGCCGAACACCTTGATGTTCTCGCCGCCGTTGGCGCGCAGCAAATCCAGCATGTATTTGAAGAACTCGACATGCCCGCCTTGATAGGAAGTGATGGCGATGCCCTGCACATCCTCCTGCAACGCGGCATTGACGATCTCGCCGACCGAGCGGTTATGCCCTAGATGGATCACCTCGGCGCCGGTCGCCTGCATGATCCGGCGCATGATGTTGATCGAGGCGTCGTGACCGTCGAACAGTGCGGCGGCAGTCACGAAACGCACTTTGTGCTGCGGCTTGTAGGGTGCGAGTTTGGCGGGTTGGGTCACTGGATTGGCAACTGAGCTGGGATCGGTCATGGCAATGGCTCCGGCGGATGGTTTCTAGCCGCTATGTTAGAGGCTAATCGCCTGCTGCGCCATGCTGCGAAATGTCGCATACTATGCAAAAATTGCCACTATGGTGAAATTCTATGGTCGCTCCCAACTCTTCTCGCCGTCACGCCAGCGTCGCTATCGGCTTTGTTGTCGGCATGTTATCCGGCTTGCAACGGCTGGGTCGGAACCCGGCGGAAATTCTGGAGCATGCAGGAATTGCCAGCCAACTCATGGAAGATTCCGCCGCGCGCATTCCGATCGCGCGTTATGCCGCGCTCTATCGCCTGATCAACGAACAGCTTGACGACGAAGGCTTCGCGCTGTTTTCCCGTCCGCTGCGGCGTGGCTGCTTCGAGTTCATGTGCCGCAGCGCGCTGACTGCGGCAAACCTCGAAGAGGCCTTGCAGCGCATCGTCCGTTTTCAGAATATTGTCATGGATGATTTCGTCGTGAAGCTGGAAAAGACGCCCAGCGCGGCGCTGCTGACCATCGCGCAACAGCAGGCGCTGCCGGTGAACCAGGCGGGCCGCGTATTCGCCATCGAGTGGCTGCTGCGCATGACTCACGGACTCGCCACCTGGCTGGTGGCAAGTCCGGTGACGCTGGAGCAGGTGGCTTTCCCGTATCCGGCGCCTGCTCACGTGGGCGAGTATGAACTGGTGTTTGCCCCGCGCTGCGGCTTCGATGCGCCGCGGCTGGAAGCCCGCTTCCCGCTCGACGCCCTGGGCTTGCCGGTGCGGCGCGACGAGGCGGCCCTGCGCCTCTTCCTGGTCGACGCGCCGGCCAGCATCACCACGCTTTATCGCCGCGAACGCGTGCTTTCGACCCGTGTGCGCGATGCCCTGCGCAGCGCTTTGCCGGAACATCTGTCGCTGCCCGACATTGCCCGGACGCTGTTCCTGTCGCCGCGCAGCCTGCACCGGCGTTTGCTGGAAGAGGACACCGGCTTTCAGGCGATCAAAGACAATTTGCGCCGCGATCTGGCCTGCGAATGGCTGAGCAAGACCGCCCGCCCGTTGAGCCGAATCGCGGCCGACCTGGGCTTCGCCGATCCCTCCGCCTTTTATCGCGCCTTCATTGCCTGGACCGGCGAAGGCCCGCGGCACTACCGGCAAAGATCGGTGAGATTGCGGTAGGTTCTAAGTTCCCTCGACGATATCCTGGTAATCCTCGTCCGACAGTCCGAAGTGCTCGAGGACGGCGTGTTCGTACTTGTTCCACTCGACATCTTCCCCGTTGCGCGCCGAAAGATGGTGGGCGTGTTCGGCAAGATGGCCGATGCCGATGAAGTCGAGCATGTGATTGCCCTGTTCCACCTCGAACACATCCAGTTCGTGGTGGCGCAGCGTCGCTTGGCAGAGCACGTCCGGCAGGTTCCAGGAACGCGTCAAAAAATAGCCGACCACCGCGTGGTGGGTGCCGACGCCGGCTTCTTCGCAGGCGGTGAACGATTGTCCGACGCTGCTGTTGGCGGCTATCAGCACATCCTTGTAGCGGGGGAAATGTTTCATCAGCAGCGGAATGCCGCAATCGTGAAACAATCCGTAGCTATAAGCTTCGTCGGAAGATATCCCGTGCAGTTTGGCGGCGATTCTGGCGCACAGCAGCGCGGATTTTTCGGCCGAGTCCCAGAAGCGTTCCAGCGATGCCGTTTTCCCGCCGCTCAGGTTGCGCGTTACCAACTCGGTTGCGATGCGGGCCACTTGCTGCGGCCCGAGTGTTTGCAGTGCCAGCGGAACGCTGGCCAGTTTGGGTTCCATGCCGAAAGCCGGCGAATTGACCGCCTTGATCATCGCTGCGGACAGGCCGACGTCGGAAGTGATCAGCCTCGCGATGCGACGGAAGTTCGGTTCCGCCTTGGCCTTTTCCTCCATCAACGCGGTCACGACTTCCGGTCGAGGGGGAATGTGCAAAGAACCAGACGACAAATTCCCGGTGCTGTTGTCTTGCATAGGGTTCCTTCACCACGCCAGGCGCAAGATAGTCCTGCACCGCCAGGAAAACGACCAAGCCGTAGTTTAGCATCACCATGGGTCGCTGCATCCCTGTGCCCAACCGGGCAATAGTGCCGAAAGGGTTGACCTAAATCAAATCGACGGCGCCCCCCCTAAATGAGAATCGCGGGCTAATATAGAGGGTGCGTCCGTTCGCTTGGGAAACTTCGCCAAGTCAGAGCATGGGCCACATGACTGGGTTAACCGCGGGTAAACAACATATGAAACGATTGCGACAGGTCTTGTTGGGGTGTGCCTTCGTGGGCGCATTGATGGGCATGGGTTGCGCTTTGGCGGGCGATGACATCGTCCTCAAAGGCGATGCCAAATGCACGGCTTGCCATGATGAAGGCGATTCTCCCGAAGTGCTCCTGATCGGCAAGACCAAACACGGCACGAATGCGGACACGCGCACGCCGACTTGCACCAGTTGCCATGGCACAAGCGAAACTCACCTGAAGGGTGCCGGCAAGGGCGACAAATCCCCTCTGCCGGACGTTACGTACAGTCGCAAGGGCAAGACTCCCGCCGACGCGCGCAATGACGCTTGCCTGACCTGCCACCAGAAGGATGCCAAGCGCATGTTCTGGATGGGCAGCACGCACCAGGCGCGGGATCTAAGCTGTTCCTCGTGCCATCGGATTCACTCGGGCCAGGACAAGGTGCGCGACAAACGCACCCAGCCGGAAGTTTGCTACACCTGCCACAAGGAGCAGCGCGCCCAGGCCAACCGCGTTTCGCATCACCCGGTACCGGAAGGCAAGATGGGCTGCTCGGACTGCCACAATGTCCACGGTTCGGCGGGACCGAAGCTGATGAAGCGCGACAGCGTGGTCGAGACCTGCTACACCTGCCACATGGAAAAGCGCGGTCCGTTCGTGCATAACCATGAACCGGTCAACGACGATTGCAGCAACTGCCACAACCCGCACGGCACCACCGCCGAAAGCATGCTGAAGATGCGGCCGCCCTTCCTTTGCCAGCAGTGCCACACGCCGCATGTGCCGGCCGATGCCTCGTTGTACCGCCAGACCCCGAAGCCGCCCAACAGCATCGGCTGGAACGGCGCTTCGGTAACGCAGGGCCGGGGATGTCTCAATTGTCATACCCAGATCCACGGCAGCAACAACCCGGCCGCGACCAATCCCACACCGCAGTTCCTGTTCCGCTGAGAGCGGGGGTGAATCGAAATGAAACTATCAAAACAGAACTTCGCATTTAGTACCCTGAACCCAACGGCGGGCACTCGTCAAACGTTGCTGGCCGTGTCTTTGCTGGCGGCTTTCGCTCCGGCGCAGGCCAGCGACGAAGTGGATCAGCTCATCAAACCCGACAGCGCGCTCAGCATCGGCGTGGCCGGCGTCAGCGGCAACAGCCAGGACCGCTCGATCTTCGGGCAGTACAGCGGCATGCGCAAGAACAACGCCAGTCTCGTGCTGGATGTCGATGTCGTCAAGCGTGACGATGCGACCGGTACCTGGTCCATCCTCCAGGGCCGCAATCTCGGCCTCGACAACCGCGAACTCGGCGCCACCTACGGGAAACAGGGCGACTGGAAACTCTCGGCGGAATACAGCGAGATCACCCGCCGCGATCCGCGCACCATCAACACCGGCATGCAGAATGCCGGCACCACTTCGCCCAGCGTCGTCAGCTTGTCCGCGCCGGGAACCGGGAGCGACCTCAACCTCGACACCAAGCGCAAGGGCGTCACGCTCAGCGGGGAAAAATGGATCACGCCCAACTTGCAGTTCGAGGCCAGCTTCAAGCACGAAGAGAAGGATGGCGCACGCCTGTTTGGCCGGGGCATTGCCTGCGGCGTCTTCGCCGCCGTGCGCAATACTTGCGGCACCCCTGCCGGGACTTCCTTGCTATCCGCGACCAGCACGGCGATGCTGCTGTTGGCTGAGCCGATCAATTCGACCATCAAGCAGTTCGAAGCCAAGCTGAATTTTTCGGGCGAAAAATTCCTGTTGAGCGGCGGCTATTACGGATCGTTCTACAGCAACGCCAACGGATCGCTGAATCCGACGGTGACTGGTTCTCTATGGAACTCCAACGGCACGGCGTCGCTGGCTGCGGGCAATCCCGCGCAAGGCTTCATGAGTCAGCCCATGGCGTTGCCGCCGGACAATCAGGCGCATCAGGTCTATCTCTCCGGCAACTATGCGTTCGCGCCGACCACCCGCGGCACCTTCAAACTGGCCTACACCCATGCCACGCAGGATCGCGACTTCACTGCCGCCGGCCTGGCCGGCGCACCTGCCGGCGTTGCCAATCTCGGCGGTGAAGTGAATACCACGCTGGCCCAGTTCGGCCTGACCGCAAAGCCCCTGGCGAAACTTTCGATGCTCGCCAATCTGCGCTATGAAGAAAAAGAGGACAAGACCCCGCTCGCCTTGTACAACCTGACCGGCGAGGATCCTCCCTACACCAACACCCAGTTCTCCTCGAAGAAGATCACCGGCAAAGCCGAGGCGAGTTATCAACTGCCGGACAACTACCGGGCCACGCTTGGCGTGGATTACCAGCAGGTCAAGCGCGACCGCCCGGCCAGTACCACCATCATCGACGGCTTGTCGGCCTTGCGCGAGGAAACGCGCGAAGAAGGCTATCGCGCCGAACTGCGCCGTTCCATGTCCGAAACCCTCAATGCCGGCATCAGCTACGTGAACTCCAGGCGCGAGGGATCGAATTGGCTGAGTGTCGTGCCGGGCGCCGGCTTCCCCGCGGTTCCGGACAGCACCATCTACAACCGCTATGGCGCATTCCCGATGACGCTGGAAGATCGCAAGCGCGACAAGGTCAGGATCACGGCGGATTGGTCGCCGCTGGAGGCGCTCTCGCTGCAATTCCTGATCGAGGACGGCAAGGACACTTACACCGCGCCGAGCGAAAAAGGCCTGCGCGACACCGGCATGAAATCCTACGGCATCGATGCCGCCTGGAAGATTTCCGATAACTGGAAGCTGACCGGCTACTGGAGCCTGGGTAGACAGACCGTGCACGTCGACCACAGCACCGGCTACCTGGCCGAACTGGAAAACGTCAATACCGCCTTTGGCCTGGGCGTGACCGGCAAACCCATGTCGGTGCTCGAAGTCGGCGCCGACCTGTCCTATCTCAACGACAGCAACCGCTATCGGCAGGGCATGAGCAATGGCGCGGCGCTGGCCGGCGGCGGCTTGCCGGATGTCAACTACCGTCAGACCATACTGAAATTCTTCGGCAAGTATGCGGTGCAGAAAAATGCCGACATCCGTCTCGACCTGATGCATCAACGCGCGAAACTCGACGAATGGACCTGGGGATACAACGGCATCCCCTTTGCCTATTCCGACAACAGCAGCGTCAGCATGCAGCCCAACCAGAAGGTGACTTACCTTGGCGCGGCTTACATTTACAGGATGAAGTAGAGTGCATCGTTGGCGGTAAACGAAATTGCTGGGAGAAGGTCTTAGGTCTTCTATCTTCGGTTCGGAGTTCGAAGTAACGCCAAAGACCCGGTTGCGGCGATGCAACCAGGTCTTTTTTTACGTCCCGTATCTTCTTCCTCATTCGCTCCCGCTGAACAGTTTCATCACATGCCCGAAAATGTCGGAGTGATTAGTTCCACTTTTAGGCTATTCAATTTGGTTCCCTGTTATTTTGACTATCTTTCCTGAAAAGCTTGGAGCCTTGACCTAAATCAACTCATGACTGGGTCGCTCGCATGAAAATCGAAACCAAATATCTGCTTCGGCCAGCGGTAAGCCAGATGCTTTCAGGATTAACGGCAGCAAGGACATGAAGACTGATGCAATATCAGTCGATTCCCCTACTAGGGCTTAGGGCAACGGGGGTTGGTTTTGAAGTTGTGGTGATTGAGTATTTTCTCTTGTGTCTTGTAATGTGGGGAATTTAAAGGAGATGGGCATGCATACGCAAAGTAGCAAATGGGGAAGATGGTCGCTGTTGGCGACCATGCTTGCGACGGCTGCGTTCTTGTTGCAAGGCTGTAATGGTGGTGGTGGTGGCGGTGATGGTTCCACTGGTTCGGCTGGTCCTGCGGGTCCTGCCGGTCCTACAGGTGCAGCCGGTCCTGACGCCACGGCGACAGTGAAAGTTGCCAATCTTGCTCCGGAAGCGTGGGCTGATCTGGCGCCGACGGCGACGGTGACCAAGGTCACCATCAGCAGCCCGCCGGTGGTTGAGTTCAAGGTCATGGATGCCAATGGCAACCCGGTACTTGGCCTGGCCGACAACACCTCCATGAGTTCCACGGCGACTGTCAGAGGCTATACCAATATTGCTTTTGCCTTGGCCAAACTGGTTCCGGGCACCAACGGCAGCCCCAGCAAGTGGGTCAACTATGCCGTGTTCGCCGCGCCGACGGTGGCACAGAAGGCCGGCACGGTGGCGGCGAGCGCCTCCTGCGACTCGACCACGGCGCCGACCTGGTGCGCCACGCGCCCGACTACCGACAACCAGGGCACCTTGGTTGACAATGGCGATGGCAGCTACAAATACACCTTCCTGCGCGATATTACCAAGGCCAAAGATATCGTCGCTTCCTTGAAGGACGCAGCCGACGGTTCCTACAAGAATGTCGATGCAGGCGACCTGACCTACGATCCAACCCTGACCCATCGTCTGGTAATCCAGATTTCCGGCAATGCCCGCGGTACCGGCAGCAACACGGCCGATGCCGTGACGCTGGTTCCTGGCGTGGTGATGAAGAACCCCGCGAATATCGTCTATGACTTTGTCCCGGCGACGGGCAAGGCGGTTACAGCCACCGACACGCAACGCAACATTGTCGACACCGCGAATTGCAACGAATGCCACGGCAAACTGCAGGCGCTCGGCTTCCATGGCGGCAGCCGCGGTGATGCGCGCTTCTGCGTGGTATGCCACACCGACCAGCGCAAGTACGGCCAGAAAGAAGCGGCCACGACGGCGACGGGCTATTCCGGTTCCACCAACCGGATCAACGGCCTGGCCGTGGGCGATTTCCCGGCCTTCATCCACCGCTTGCACATGGGCGATGAACTGACCAAGACCGGTTATAACTACGCCAATGTCCGGTTCAACGATGTCGTTTATCCCATCTATATCGGCGGTGGCGGGGTAAGGCTGTGCAGCAAGTGCCACACCCAGACCGCGACGGCGCCGCAGGGCGACAACTGGAATGCCGTCCCGAGCCGGATGGCGTGCGGTGCCTGCCATGACGGCATCGACTTTGCCACGGGCACGGGCACCACCGTTGCCGGCGTCACCACGGGCCACCAGGGCGGCGCCAAGGCCGACGACAAGCTGTGCACGACTTGCCATACGGCAGATGCGATCAAAACCTACCACCTGGCCGAAAACGCCACTACGCACAATCCCACGGTGCCAGCCGGCCTGAAGAACTTCACCTATGAAATTGCTTCGGCCACAGTGAATTCAACCACCAATGCCGTATCGGTGAAGTTCCGCATCAAGGCCGATGGCACGGCAGTGACCTTGAAAGCCCCCGCTGCGGCTATGTCCGCTCCGTTGGATGGTTTCACCGGTGGCCCGAGTTTCCTGCTGGCCTATACCATGACGCAGGACGGCGTGACCACCCCCGTCGATTACAACAACCTGGGCCGCACCAACGCCCAGCCGATCAGCGTCTCTCTGGCCAATTTGCTTGACTCCAACCGGACTACCACGACGGGTACCCTGTCGGCGCGCGATGCGGACGGTTACTACACCGCCAGCATCGTCGGCTCCAGCGTAGTTTTCCCTGCCGGCGCGAAGATGCGCACCGTGGCTCTGCAGGGTTACTTCACCCAGGTTTCGCCAGCCGCTGCCCGCCACACCATCTCGGTGGTCAAGACCATCACCGGCGACACTACCCGTCGCGTTGTGGTCGACCCCGCCAAGTGCGGCAACTGTCATGAATGGTTCGAAGGACACGGTGGCAATCGCGTCTATGAAACCCAGGTTTGCGTCACTTGCCATAACCCGGGTATCAACTCCACCGGTCGCGGCATTTCGGACGCCGCGCTCGCTGCCTACCCCTTCTCGGCGGATGACAATGCCAAGCTGGCGCTATGGGGATTCGATAAGACCCTGCCGAACGCCGCATTGAACTTCCCTGTGACGACCAACAACTTCAAGGACATGATCCACGGCATTCATGCCGGCGCAGACCGCACCACGCCATTCGTGGATGCACGCGACCGGACGCCTTCCGCGATCACCCTGCTCGACATGTCCAAAGCGCATTTCCCGAACATCCTCAGCAATTGCGAGGCTTGCCACAAGCCGGGAAGCTATAGCAGCGCGCCGGAGAATACCCTGGCGTCGACTTATGAATACAACAACGGCACCACGCCGATGACGCCGGCGGCCTACAAGCTTTCCTTCGTGCAGCCGAATGCCACGGACAAGGTGACCACGCCGTTTGCTGCGGCTTGCGTCAGCTGCCATGACTCGGCGATCGCGCAAGCCCACATCGGCCTGAACGGCGGCCAGATCAAGGTGGCTCGCAGCGCGCTCAACTTCAGCGGCGAAACCTGTGCGCTGTGCCACGCCAACGGCAAGCAGTTTGACCCGGTTGTGGTGCATAGCAATCTGAAATAGGCGTCAGTCGGGGCACTGAACAGTGTGCCCCATTGGCAACGCCTGAAGTTGCCGATAACCCGGAGGCGAAAGCTTCCGGGTTTTTTTCGGTTGCCAGCAGCAACTCGACAGACAATATTTTTATTCCCGGAACAGACCAGGGAATTACAAATCGCACAGACACAAGGCCAGACCGGGCTTTGTCTCCGGTTTGCGGTAATTGAATTTAGTTCAAAATATTTCTGCCGACCTCCCCTGAAATGTTCGGGGCATTGACCTAAATCAATTCTTGCAAATCACTTCCGAATGAAAATCCACGCTAACTGTCCGCGCCCGGTTGGAGTCGGATTGGAGAAGCCGGGGTATTAATACCGTACGCATAAAGACTCACGCAGCATCAGTTGGATCTTGTTGGCAATGCATGGCAGAGAAGGTTTCTGGTTTTGAAGTTGTGGTGGATAGGATTTTCTTTGATGCACGGAATTATTAAAGGAGATGGGCATGCATACGCAGAGTAGCAAATGGAGAAGGTGGTCGCTTCTGGCGACCGCGCTTGCGTCAGCCGCGTTCTTGTTGCAAGGCTGCGGCGGCGGAGATGATGGTGCGGCAGGTCCGGCGGGTCCTGCGGGCGCAACTGGCGCAACCGGCCCGGCCGGCAAGGATTTGACCGCAGTCGTCAAAGTTGCCGACCTGAGTTCGGATTCCTGGGCGGATCTCAAGCCCCAGGTCACGGTCACTGGCGTCACCATTGCCAGCCCCCCGGTCGTCACTTTCACGGTGAAGGACGACAAGGGCAACCCGGTCATCGGACTGGGTAATACTTCCAAGTCTTCGACCGCTACGGTCTCGAGCTATCCCAACTTGGCCTTCGCATTGGCGAAACTGGTTCCGGCTCAGGATGGCAGCCCCAGCAAGTGGGTCAGCTACATTGTGACCACGGTGCCTTCCACCACGACCGCGGCGACCGCCACTCGTCCCTCCACGGACAACACCGGCACGCTGGTGGACAACGGCGACGGTTCCTACAAATACACCTTCTATCGCGACATCACCAAGGTCAAGGACCAGGTCGCCGCTATGACGCTGACGGCACCGAATGCCGCGGTCGATCTGGGCGACCTCACCTATGAGCCCAGTCTGACCCACCGCTTGGTGGTCACGGTTTCCGGCGCTGCGCGCGGCACCGGCAGCAATACTGCCGACGCAGTTACGGTGATTCCTTCCGTAAATATGAAGAACCCGTCGCATGGCTTCTACGATTTCATTCCCGCCACCGGCAAGGTTGTCACGGCGACCGACACCCAGCGCGAGATCGTCAAGATTTCCGCCTGTTTCGAATGCCACACCAAGTTCACCTTCCATGGCGGCGGCCGCCAGGATACGAAGTATTGCGTGGTTTGCCATACCGACCAGCGCAAGTTCGGCAGGACCGAAGCCACCACCACCGCCACCGGCTATTCCGGCAGCACCTACAAGATCAATGGACACACCGTAGGCAACCTGCCCAACTTCATTCACAAGCTCCACATGGGCGAAGAGTTGATGAAGACCGGCTACAATTATGGCGGCGTGTTATTCAACGAGATTCTCTATCCGCAGCCGATCACCAACTGCGTCAAGTGCCATTCCAATTCCACGGCGACCCCGCAGGGCGACAACTGGAAGAACGTGCCGAGCCGCCTGGTTTGCGGCGCCTGCCACGACGGCATCAACTTTGCCACGGGCCAGGGCACCACGCTCGCCGGCGAGACGCATGGCCACATCGGGGGGGCCAAGGCTGACGACAAGCTCTGCGTTCTTTGCCATGACGCGACCAACATCCCGCTTTATCATGTGACGGTTGATCCGACAGGTTCGAGCGGCCGTGCTGGCTATCCTGTGAATACTGCGACGAACGTTCCCACGCCGGGCTATCCCTCGGGCCAAGGGCCTTCGATCCCTGTCACATCGCAACTCGGCAATCTGCCGGCCGGCGTCTTCAAGATCGATTATGAAATCAGCAAGGTTACCGTCAGCGGTGCTGCCGGCGCCAAGAAAGCCAGCGTGATCTATCGCATCCTCAAGGACGGCAGTCCGGTGACCTTGAACAGCACCGGCTATCTGATCGACAACGTCGATGGCTCGCCCAGCATCTACGTGGCTTATGGCGTGCCGCAGGACGGCATCACGACCCCGGTCGATTGGAACGCCAGCATCAATGCCACGGTCAAGGATATCCGCGACGCCAAGAACGGTAATTCGCAGACCGGCCCCGACGCAAGCGGCTGGTATACCGCGAAGCTGGGTGCTACTGTCCCCGATGCTGCCACCATGGTCACCGGTGCGATAGGCATCAATTACCAGGGCTTCGTCCAGTTGGGACATGCGGCCTATCCCAATGGGATCAGGCTGCGCGAGCCGGCCTTCGTAATGAAGACCGCCGACGGCAATACTGCCCGCCGCAGCATCGTCACTGCCGCAAAGTGCAACAGTTGCCATGGCCAGTTGGGCGTCAAGCCTTCCTTCCACGGCGGCGCTCGCAATAACGGCGCAGGCTGTGCGATGTGCCACACCCCGAACAATGCCACCGGGCATGTCGGAGCGGCAAACAACTTCGGCGGTGGCTGGTCGGTCGCGGTCAAGAACCTGGTGCATGGCATCCATGGTTCAAGCAAGCGTGAACAGCCCTTTACCTATGAAGCTACGGCTGATAATCCGAACGGTTTTGGCAATGTCACCTATCCATCGGTACTGAATAATTGCGAGCAATGCCACGTGGCAGGCAGCTATGACTTCAGCGCCTCGGCCAACGCCGCTGCCTTGCCCAACCTGCTATGGACCACGGATGCACGCGGCGACATGAGCAATCCGACCAACGCCGCTTCCATCGGTCTGTCGCCCTGGGTAACGGCACAGACAAACTACACGGTCGATAATCTGGTGACTTCACCGGTTTCCTCGTCCTGCTTCGGTTGCCATGACAGCAAGGCGGCGGTGGCGCACATGCGTGGCAATGGCGGCACCATCGTGTCGTTGGCCTCCACTGTTGGCAATGGTGTTGCTCGCCCGGTCACGACGACCTCGCCGCCGACCAACGGTGCATTCAAATTCACCGCGACCGAGGCCTGCATGGTCTGCCATGGTACCGGCAAGGCTGTCGACATCAAGTCTGCGCATATGACGTTCTAGTTGTTCGTAGTGGGATCATGCTCCGGCGTGATCCCACCTGTTGCAATCTTCCTGACCCGGTTGCGGTAACGTAACCGGGTCAGTTTTTTTGTATGCACGTTGGGGCATGACCAAAGCGACAGCATTATCCCGACTCACAAGATGACAAGGGACTGCATGAAACAAGGGGACACCTTGCCGTTACCCGCAGAGTTGCTGCCCGTGTTCAATGGATGGGCTCAGCAACACGCGTTTGTTCCCGGAAATAAGCCGCTGTGCCCGAACTGGTAAGGCAAAGAGTCTTATTCGACAGTGCCCCGCGCACTCCGCTTCGAGTTGTTTCCGACTATCTCTCCGCAAAAACAAAGAGGCTTGACGTATATCAAGCATTGGTGCTTGCGCTGGGATGAGAATCCCACGCTAAGCACCGGGTTAGTCCGTGCTGCTAGAAAGTAGTTATTTGGGGAGGTTTAAAGGAGATGGGCATGCATATGCAAAGTGGCAAATGGAAAGGGTGGTCGCTGTTGGCAACCACGCTGGTGACAGCAGCGTTCTTGTTACAAGGCTGCGGCGGCGGAGATGATGGCTCGGCGGGTCCGGCGGGTCCGGCAGGCGCTGCAGGCGCGACGGGTGCACCGGGCAAGGATTTGACCAACGTAGTGAATGTTCCAAGCAACTCTGCCACGGCTACGGATGCCTCCTCTGCGGCTTGGAGGGCGCTCGCACCGCAGGTCACGGTGACCGGCGTTACCATCGCCAGCGCACCGGTCGTCAAATTCACGGTCAAGGATGCCAATGGCAACCCGGTCGTGGGTCTGGGCAACAAATCCCAAAGTGCCACCGCCTCGGTGGCTGGTCTGACCAACATTGCCTTCACATTGGCCAAACTGGTGCCCGGCACCGATGGCGCCCCCAGCAAGTGGGTCAGCTATAACGTGCTGCGTCCGCCGACAGTCGCCGAGAAGGCCGGGACGGTTGCCGCGACGACATCGTGCGATTCCACGACAGCGCCGACCTGGTGCGGCACCTACCCCACCACGGATACCCAGGGCACCCTGGTCGACAACGGCGATGGCAGCTATCAATACACCTTCTACCGCGATCCCAAGCAGGTCGCCACGCTGGCGGCAACGCTGATCGATACCGCCAACGGCCTCAACAAGAAAGCCGATTTGGGCGACCTGACGTTCGACGCGAGCCTGACCCACCGCCTGGGAATTCAACTCGGCGGCAACGCTCCGGGAACCGGTTCCAACACGTCGAATGCCGTGACGGTGACGCCTGCCGTTGCCATGGTTAACACCGCGAATGTCGTGTATGACTTCAGACCCGATGGCGGAGTAAAAGGCACGACCCGCGAAATCACCAAGATCGATGCCTGCGGCGGGTGTCATGAAGGACAAGTCCTGGCTCACGGCAGCCGCAAGGATCCAAACTATTGCGTGACCTGCCATACCGATCAGATCAAATACTCCTTCAGCATGGAAGCGCCGGCCACTGGCCTGACCCTGACGGGTGGCACTACTGGCACTACTGCTCAAAAGCGTGCTGAGACAGCTGTCGTCGACGGTCGTGCCATCGGCAATTTCCCCAACTTCATCCACAAACTGCACATGGGCAGCCGGCTGATCAAGCAGGGCTATAACTACAATGCAAATGGCGGCGCCATGATGTTCAACACCGTCAAGTACCCGCAGGATGTGCTGAATTGCACCAAGTGCCATGATGGCTCCGCCAACGCAGCCAACAAGACCGCCGATGGCGACAACTGGAAGAGCGTTCCCAGCCGCCTGGCTTGCGGCGCCTGCCACGACGGCATCAACTTTGCCACGGGCCAAGGCACCACGGCAGCCAACGCAACCACGGGCCACATTGGTGGTGCCAAAGCCAACGATGCGCAATGCGCTCTGTGCCACGATGCCACCACCATCCCCATCTATCACAGCGAGAAAATGCCTGCCACCGCCGATGCGACGAAGCGCACCATGAGCGCAACCATCACCAAGGTGACCGTAGGCGCAACCGACGGCAGCGTCAATGTGACCTTCAAAGTTACGGATAACGGCGTAGCGGTCACCGACATGACCAAGTTCACCAAACCCTCGTTCGGGCTGGTCAAACTGGTTCCGGCAGCCAATGGGGAAGGCAGTCACTGGGTAAGCTATACCAGCCGTTTCCGCACCAAATCCGCCACCATGGCACCGGTACTGCAGGCTTCCAATGAAAATGCCGGGACACTGACGGCCAATGCGGACGGCACTTTCAACTACAAGTTCGCCCTGCTCACGGCCAGTACCGAAGGTGACATCAGAACCGTCACCCATGCCCATAACGTGTCGACCATAGCCCCCTATGCGACAACCAACTGGACCGGCCCAGGCGCGACGGTAGCCGGTACCGGCCTGAACGCAGTGACGTATGAGCCAACCCTGACCCACCGTGTCGCGATGACCTTCCAGAAGGTTGGTACGACGAATGTGGACAATGCCACCAACGCCACCTTCGACTTTGTTCCCGCCGGCGGCACCGTGACCTCGACACGCAATATCGTGACGATGAACAACTGCGCCACCTGTCATGCCGGAGGCAAACTGCATTCCGGCTATGCCACGGAGTATTGCGTCACTTGCCATAATCAGGGAACTTTCGACCCCTACACGGCCGAAACAGTCGATTTCCAGAGACTGATCCACAAGGTGCACATGGGTGCCGATCTGGCCAGCGTCAAGGCTGGCGGTACTTACGTGGTCAACGGCGCGCATGACTATAGTGCCACGGTGTTCCCGGGCAACCTCAAGAACTGCGCCAATGCCTGCCACAAGCAGACGGCCACCAAGGTTGGCAGTACGACCTTGCTTGAGAACCGTGCCAATTGGGAAACCACACCCACCAGCCGTGCTTGTGGCGCTTGCCACGACAGTGCAACCGCATCGGTGCATATCGCCTCCCAGCTCAACGGGGGAGTCGAGACCTGCGCGGTCTGTCACGCTACAGGTGCCGTGGCTGCCGTGAAAGAGGTGCATAGCAAGTAATGTGGATGAGCGTATGGCGGGTGTGCCTGTCTTACGCTCTGTACCAACAGCGATAGGCTACAATGCAACGTGGCTTCAATCGCAGGACTTGACCAGCTAACCCGGGTGCGGTGACGTATCCGGGTTATCATTTGCAAGATTTGTTTTTGATTTAACACTGTCGCGTCATAAGGAATCCCATGAAACCTCAAAATCTCTTTGTTACCCTGAGCGCCAGTCTGCTGTTCTTCTCGGTTGCCCCGTTATTTGCCGCGGACTACGTCCATGATTCCGCTGATGAGAGCACTACCGTGCGCAAGCCTAAGGAGGCATCGAAGAAACCCAATCCAAAGATTGAGGCGAAGATGCAGGAGGCTGCCAAGATCAAGCTGACCGATATCAACGGTGCTTCGGCGGAGGATCTCAAGAAGTTGCCGGGCATCACCGATGCGGAGGCCAAGAAAATCATTGCCGGCCGCCCATACGGCAGCAAGGCGCATCTGGTGACGCGCAACATCATCGCCGGTGAGGTGTATGAAGGCATCAAGAAGCTGGTGATCGCCAAGCAGCCCAACAAGGATGCTGCGGACAATGCAGCCTTGTATGCGCCCAAGAGTGCGCCAAAATAGTTAGTAGTCTAGTAGTTGTGGGTTCCGTCTGATTTGAGGCGGGGTGAGACTGATTGGAAGGTGGGTAGGAAAAATGAAATCTACGATGCTACGTTTGGGACTGACAGCTGCGCTGATCGCTTCATTGGCCGCTTGCGGCGGTAGCGGAGGCGGTGATGACGCGGCTCCGGCAAGTGGCGGTTCTGGTTCAGGCGGCAGTGCCAGCGGCGCTGTTGCTTCTCTTGCAGCCAGGGATCCGGCAACCAGCAACACGGCTGCAAATCCCAATGCTTCATTTCGTCTGGTCCTGGATGCCGGCCTGACGCCGCTTTCCGTAAATAGTCCGCCGGTGGTGAACTTTGCAGTGATCGACGCTAATGGCAGGCATGTTCCTGGCCTGACGCTGTTCAACGCGCCGCAGGGCGGGACGACGGACCCGTGCAGCAGCAGCAGCGGGGCGATCAACAACGTCAGATTCTCCATCGCCCAGCTACAGCCAGACGATACCTGGCGCAGCCTGATCTCCAATAAGCAGACGGTGGCGGCAAGCGTCAGCCCGACATTGTCCGTCACCTATGGTGCGCCGGATCCGGTCCAGACAACGACCATCGCCAATCCTGCGACGATCGATGCGACGCATCCGCAACTCGTCGGCATCCTCTCGGAAAATGCCGCCGAGGGTTACTACACCTACACGGCAGCCACCGACGTCACCAATCCCCAGGCGGCAACCACAGCGAATGCGGCGGCGGGTGTCACCGTGCTCACCAACGGTTATGCGGTCGCCAAGGATGGCGTGACGGTGCACCGTGCCGCATTGCTGCTGTGTTATGTCGATCCGGTGACCAAGGCCACCGTCAAGGTCAATCCCTATATTGATTTCACGATAGGCGCCGACGGCAAGGCTGTGGCGCTCAAGGACAGCGCCGGCAAACTCACTGAAGCCAAGAAGGTCGTAGACCGTGCAGCCTGCAACGCCTGTCACCAGAATTTCGCTGCACACGGCGGCGGGCGAAATGAACCGCAAGTCTGCGTGATGTGCCACAACCCGGGCAGCCGGGACTTTCACAACGATGGCCAGCCGATCGACTTCAAACTCATGGTGCACAAGTTCCACAAGGGCAAGACGCTGACTCAGGACTATGTCGTGCATAACTCCGTGGCCCGCAAGACCGATCCCATGACCAAGGCAGTCTATGGCGTGACCTATCCCGGTGAAATCCGCAACTGCACCAAGTGCCACGACGGTTCGGCGGATGCGGTAGTGAAGACGGCGCAGGGCGACAACTGGAAAACCAAGCCGAGCAAGAATGCCTGCTTTGCGTGCCACGACAACTACAAGGTGGCCGGATCGAAATGGCAGGTGGGGCATGTCGGTTCCGGCGTGAGCCTCGCCGACCCGGACGCAAACCCCGACAGCCTCTGCGCGAGTTGCCATGCGCCGCTCAACGCCACAGTGAATGCGGCAAACGAGCACAAGGTGCCGGAGTGGGTGATGGGCGAGAATTACCAATACAACATCTGGAAGACCACACTCAATGCCGATCGCACGGTGACGGTAGAGTACTCGGTGAGCAATCCCAAGGACGGCGCGGATTACGACATCCTCGATTTCAGCCGCTACAGCTATGTTCTCAGCAATACCGCCGGCACCCTGAAGACCAAGACTTTCGTCTTCGGCGATGGTGTGATCTACGTCGGCTGGGGTACCGACGACTATGCCAACACTGGCGCCATCGGCCGTCCGTGGCAAACCGCCTGTCTCACTTCGGGCACGCCGACCAGCGCGAGTACCACCGCTTGCAGTCCGGCCGGTCTGCCGCAGGCCAGCAACCAGGCGGCACTGGATCCCACGGTGAAGATTACCAACGGCTATGGCGGCACTTTGATTACGCGCGGTCAGCCGGTCGCGTTGAACCCGCTCTTTGATCCGACCATCAAGCGCGTCGGTAGTGGCAACCGTTTCACCATTACTTCGACGCCCATCCCGGCCTCGGCGACAGGTACGGCTGTGGTGGCCTATGCGGGTCGCGTCAATCTGCAGAAGGATGCGGCCAGCAGTTATCGCATTCCGGTCAGGAACGTGGTCAGCTATTTGTCGCTCGACGGCAAGACGGCCCAGCCGCGGCGTGAAGTGGTGTCCACCGCCAAGTGCGAGGTCTGCCACGACAAGTTCCTCAGGGGCCATGACCACGGCGACAACCGCAACGCCACCGAAGTCTGCGTGATCTGCCACAACGGCAACAATCCTCTTGACACCACCGTCACCGGCGGTGTGGCGACCTATGCGGAATCGGCGCACTTCAAGCGCTTCATCCACATGGCGCATGAAGAGAAGGCGCAAAACAACAAGGTGAATGCCACGCTGCTGGGACAGGGCATCAACTTCCCGGCGCAGGCGTTGAATACGGCGGCGTATGGACAGCTCAACAACTGCAACATGTGCCATGTGAATAATTCCTATCAGCAGGACAAGGGCGTGGTCGGCACCAGCGTGACCTATGCGGTCGATCTTGGCAAGAACAGCACCAGAGCGGCGATCACAGACACCGATCCGTCGGATAACCAGGTGATCTCGCCCAAGGCAAGCGCCTGTGCCAGTTGTCATGCCACGAGCGCCGCCAAGGATCACATGATCAATGTCGGCGGCGCGGTCTTTGGCACCGCAACCCAGGCCGACCTGGCCGCCGGCAGGGTGAACGAGACCTGCAACAACTGTCACGCACCCGAAGGCATCAAGCCGATGAGCGCGGCGCACGGTCTGAACTAGCAGCACCGCGGCCATATGCAAATGGAGGGCCAGCAATGGCCCTCCATTTTTTTATCGCGCACCCCGCCAATTCAAGGAATAATGCGAGCGAAAGCTGCCGACTGCGGGTGATAGAGTGCCAATGTCTGAGTATTTTCGACAATTTATCCGTTTTGCCGGTGTCGGCTTGGTGTCGGCCATTGGGCACTTCGGCACCTTGATTCTGCTGGTCCAGGGATTTGGGATGGCGGCGGTGCCGGCTTCTGCGGCGGGAGCGCTGGTCGGGGCGTGGATCAATTATTCGTTGAATTACCGTTACACTTTCCGCAGTGCCAAGCAGCACCGCGAGACGGTCGTCAAATTCGCCGTGGTGGCGGCGGTCGGGCTGCTGCTGAATACCTTGTTCATGTGGCTGGGCGTGGAATTACTCGATCTGCATTATCTGCTCAGCCAGTTGGCGACTACCGGGCTGGTTGTCGTCTGGAGTTTCCTCGCCAATCGCTACTGGACGTTTCATGTCGTGACTTCGCCATGAGACGCAAGCTGGTGGTTGCCTTTGCGGCTTGGCTGCTTTCTTTCGGCGCTGTTGCCGGGAGTATCTCCTTTCAACTCTCGCAGACAGGGTCGCTGCTCACCGTGACTTCGAAGGGCGACAGCAGCGCCTTTTACCCGGCGGTATTTCGTATGCTTGCCGATGGCCGATGGGGGCGCCTGGCGACGCTTTCGGGCACCGCGCCGCCAGCCGAATTGCTGCCCGGCGCGCACATCGACCTGCTTTGGCCGGAATCGCGGCCCTTGCAGACGCTTTCCGCCGTCGAACGCTTGCAGCCGCTGATGGTGCGTTTTTTCGACCAGGCCGGCGTGAGCTTCGGGCAGATTACCTTCCTGCACCCGCCGCCAGCGGCAAGCGAAATCCTGCCGGTTCGTTATGCGAATGGCCTGCTGTCGGTTTCGCCACCGAGCGACGGCAGCATTCATGCCACCTGGATACTATGGGCGCAGGAGGAGGGCATCGAATCGATTCGCCTGCCTGTCGATTTCGACCATATTCAGCCGGCAGCGCGGCGCGTCGAGTGGCATGCGGGGATGGACAGCCTGCGGCTGGCCACTGGCGCCGCGCAACCGACGGTCATGCTGGTGCATGAAACCGCGTCGGGCCCGGCTCTCCAGACGGCGGCTCGCGGCGTCAGCCAAGGCCGCCAGCAGCGATCCGGCTGGCTCGATGCGCAGGGGTTGTTTTATGCATTGGCGCTGTCGGCGGCGGCGCTGGCGCTGCTTCTGCCGGCGCTGTGGGGCTGGCGGGGCAGGGCGGGCGAATGAGCCGGCTACGTTTACTGCCGATTCCTGCCTGGCTCGGCGACACGACATTCGCTTTGCTGGCGGCGGGCATGATCGCTGCCGTCCTTGGCATCGGCTTTCTCAACTCGCCGAACTGGCCCACCGGCGGCGACAGCGCGTCGCACCTGCTGTATGCCTGGCTGTATGCGGATGGCTTGCTGTTTTCCGGACAAATCATTCCCTGGGTGCCCGAAGTATTCGGCGGATTGCCGTTCCTTTCGTATTATTTCCCGCTGCCTTTCGTCGTGATCGCCGGCTTGTCGGCGCCGCTCGGGCTGGCGGCGGCTTTCAAGTGGGGCGCCTTCCTCGCCGCCATGCTGCTGCCCGGCGCAGTGTTCGCTGCCAGCCGGCGCTGGCTGGGCCTGCCTTGGCTGGCGGCATTCTGCGGTGCGCTCGGGGCATTTGCTTTTCTGCTGCATGAGCAGAATTCGATCTGGGGAGGCAACCTGCTGTCTACGCTGGCGGGCGAATTCGCCTACAGCTACGGCCTGCTTTTCGCGGTGCTGGCGATGATGGCCTGGTGCCGTGCGCTGCATCTGGGACGGGATTGGCTGTGGGCGGCGCTGCTCGAAGCGGCCTGCGGTTTTTCGCATGGCTTCCCGCTGTTGGTGGTGGGTTTTTCCACGGCATTCCTGCTGCTCGACGGCGAAAGCTTGAAGCACGGCTTGCGCCGCAATTTCGGCCTGCTGCTGCGCGGCCATCTGCTGGCTTTCTGTCTGCTCGGCGGTTGGCTGTGGCCGATGCTGGAGATGCATCACCTGACTATTCCCAACGATGCCGCGTTTACCCTCACCGGTTGGCGCGATCTCCTGCCGAGCGCATTGTGGCCATCTTTGGCATGCGGCGGCTTGGGTCTGGCGGCGTTGTGGATTCCCGCTGTGCGCCACAGTTGGCGTGCCGATCAATTGCTGGTTGTGCGTTACTTCGCCAGCGCCGCCGGACTGGCGGCGCTGGCGTTCATCGCCGGCGATCAACTCGGCCTCGCCGATATCCGCTTCTTCCCGCTGGTCTGGCTGCTCGGCGCGATCGTCTGCGGTTGGCTGTTCGGGCAGACGCTGGCCGCTCTCGCCACGCTGCTCGGGCGTGCCGACCGGCGCTGGATCCGGCTCTGCCAGGGACTGCTGGCCGCGGCGGCGGGGCTGGCGCTGCTCGGCTGGCTCGGCCCGCAAATCCAGTCGGCGCCCGACTGGGCTTTGTGGAACCATTCGGGCCTGGAGGCGAAACCCCAATGGCATAACCTGAGCCGGCTCCTGCCGGCCATGCGCGGCGATTTGTGGAGTCCGCGCCTGGTTTTCGAGCACGACCCGGCAAACAACGACATCGGTTCGACGCGCACGCTCGAAGCCTTGCCGCTGTTCCTCGATCACCGGTCCGTGCTGGAAGGGCTCTACATGGAATCCGCGCTGCTCGGGCCGGCGATCTATCAGCTTCAGTCGGAGGTATCGGCGCGTCCATCATCGCCGCTGGTGCGTTTTCCGAGCGGCAGCCTGGATGTCTCCTTTGCCGCACGGCACATGAATTTTCTCCATGCCGATACGCTGTTGTTGCGCAGCCCGGCGGCCCAGGCGGCGACCGAGGCGAGCGGGCTGTTCGAGAAAATCGCCGAGTCCGCTCCCTTCGCGCTGTATCGTCTCAAGCATTTCGACAGCCGTTTGCTGGAGGTCGTGACCCAGCCCCTGCTCATCCGCCCGACCCGGGACTGGATGCAGGACGCCTTCGCCTGGTTCCGCACGCGCAGCCGCTTCGAGGCCGGTGTGCCGGTCTACACCGACGAGCCGCTGGCCGTTGCCGGCGGTCCGAAGGCTGAAGTGCGCGAGGTGGCCCTGTCGCGCAACGAATTGGTCTTTGAGACGGCAGCGATCGGCCAGCCGCATCTGCTCAAGTTCGCCTATCATCCGCGCTGGCATCTGGCTTCCAAGGGCAGCCTGCACATCGCCGGCCCGGGCTTCATGCTGGTCGTGCCGCAAGAGCGGGAAATCCGGCTGGTGTATGGGCATACTCAAGTCGGCTGGCTGGGGATGCTCGCCACGCTGCTGGCATCGCTGTCTGCAATGTGGATTGCCTGGCGCGGGCGGCCGCTCCCGTCGGCCACGCCCGCGCATTCGCCCGCGCATTCGCCCGATATGCCGGCGCCGGCAGGCTTGACGCGCTGGTTGCCACTGCTGGCCGGGTGGGGCTTGCTGATCGTTGCCGGCCTCTATTTCGCCATACGCTCGCCCGAGCAGGTTTATAGCCAGGCGTGGGAATCGATGAGAAGCAATCAATACCAGGCGGCCGGCGAGAAATTTGCCAGCGCCTACGCGATGCGCAGGCCGCCGGCGAAAAAGGAAGAGGCCTTGTTCTGGTCGGCGAAAGCCAGCGAACTGGCCGGTCAGCGCAGCGCCGCGAAGCTCCGCTATCGCGATCTGTGCGATCATTATCACGGCTACTGGCTTCCGGAGAGCCTGTACACGCTGGTACTGCTGGAGCGTCTGGACGGCCAGGCCGCCGTTGCGGAACCTTATGCGCGCCGTCTGCGCGAGGAATATCCCAATAACATGTGGGCGCTTAAACTCAACCAGATGAAATGACATGACCCCAGACCAACCGATCGTCCGGCTGCCGGAGCTTAGCGTCGTCGTTCCCGCTTTCAACGAAGCGGAGGGCATCGGCGCGTTCCTCGAACGGCTGGTGGGCATCCTGCAAGGCTGCTGCAACGAATTCGAGATATGGGTCGTCGACGACGGCAGCCGCGACGCAACCTGGGAGCGGCTGCGCGACCAGCATATTCCCCAATTGCGCGGCTTGAGATTTACGCGGAATTTCGGCAAGGAGGCGGCCATACTGGCCGGGCTGCGCCAGGCGCAGGGCAGGGCGGTGATCGTGATGGATGCGGACGGCCAGCATCCGCCGGACCTGGTGCCGCAAATGCTCTCTGTGTGGCGCGATGGTTGCGCCCAGATCGTCGCCGCGCAAAAAATCGCCAGGGACGGCGACGGCTGGTGGGCGCGTCTGCGAGCCCATTTCTTCAATGGCCTGATGCGTATACTGACCGGACTCGATCTTTCCGGCGCGTCGGATTTCCGCCTGCTCGATCGACGGGTGGTCGATACCTTGCTGGCTTTTCCGGAAAAGGTGCGGTTCTTTCGCGGCATGACGGTGTGGACCGGTTTCACCACCGTGCAACTCGGCTTCGAAGTCGCGCCGCGCATCGCCGGCAGCAGCCAATGGAGCACCGCGCAGCTGTCCCGCCTGGCGATCACGGCCATCACGGCATACAGCGCCAAGCCGCTCGGCATGATCTTCCGGTTCGGCTTGCTGGGCATGGCGACGGCCATACTGCTGCTATTGCAGGCCTTGTATTCCTGGGCTTCGGGGATTGCCGTTTCCGGTTGGACTTCGCTGACCGTGGTGGTGCTGATGTTCGGCTCGGCCACGCTGTTGAGTCTCGGCGTGCTGGGCGCTTACCTTGCGCAGATCTTCGACGAGATCAAACGCAGGCCGGAATTCCTGATACAGGAGAGCTTGACGAATGAGAAGGGTGTTTGACGTCCCTGTTATTGGTTGGCTCCCCTGCGGAAACGGTATCCCTTGTAGCTGAATATCATACCGTCCGGGGTAATCTGTTCAAGCTTGAGACCGGGCGCCGGAGATTCCTCTTCGTGCACCATCCGGTCGTTGATGTAGACGAAACGGGCCTTGGGTTTGCTCGAATAGGAGTGGGCCAGAATGGCCAGCTTCGGCAGTTCCTGTTGGATTGCCGGCGGCAATTCCGCCGCCGCTATCACGCCGGCATCGGGAACCGCACTGGCATGTTCCTCCTGCTTGGGCGCCGGCGCCTGGCTGGAAGCGGCTGGACTCGCCGACACCGGCTTGGCCGGTTTTTCCGGTTTTGTTTCGATGGTTGCGGGCCGCTCCGCGGTTGCCACGACCGCCGTCGCTTCCCGCGCGGGCGGTTGGCTCTCCGCTTTCCTGACGGTTTCAGGCAAGGCCGGCAGCGGCGCTGCCGTGAATTTTTGAGCGCTCGCTTCGGGCGGTCTGGCGGCGCTGGGCGGTACGTTCGGTACGGTCGCTACGGTTGGTTCGGATTGGCCGCGATGCAGCCAGCCGATCAGAACGCCGGCGCCTACCAGTACCGCCGCAAGCAACCCATACCACCACAACGCAGCCGGCTTGGATGTTTCCACTGTGGCTTGCGGTGCGGTCATCAGGGTCGGTGTCGCGCTGTGCTGACGTTGCTGGTCGGATTTTCTGAGCGCATCGAGTATGAAGGACATGGCGAGCCTCTATTTGCCTTTCTGCGCATGCAGCAACTTCGGCCCGGTTTGATCCGTGACGCTGCTGAGACGCATCAGCGTCTGCGGACCGACGGCACCGTCCGGAATCAAGCCCTGTTCGAGTTGGAACTGCTTGACCTGGCGCACCAAGGCTTCGTCGAAAACGGAATCGCGGGCAGCGGCCGGCATTTCGATTCCCTGCGCCTGCGCGAGTTGCCGCCTCACCCATTGGACTATCGGGCCGCTCTTACCCAAGCGGATTTGCTCGTGAGTATCCGGCGGCAGGCGCAGCAGCGCAGTGAAGTGACCAGACCAATGAGCCGCCAGGTCGCTATGCGCGACCACCCTGTTTTCGCTGCCGACGACAAAGGTGGCAGTCTTTTCGTCGAGCGCGGTCATGGCGACATAGAACTCCTGGCCCTGATCGTCGTTCATTTGCAGGACGGCGGGCCGGTTCAACTGCCGCAGCAGATCCAAGCCACCGCGACCGCTCCGGCAGCTCAAGACCATGCTCTTGGCCAGACGGCATGCGTCGCTCCCGTCATAGTCCGCGCCCCAGGCATGAAACAGCGCGGCGAACGCCATTTCCTTGCTGCGTTCGCGCGGTTCGGTGGCGGGCCAGCTGAGTGTTTGCGGCACTATGGCTGGCTTGGTTTCCGGCGTTTTCTCGGCGATGGTCGGCGATGGCGCGGGAACGCGCTCCGTGTGCTGCGTCGTGCTATCGCCCCATGGGGGCGTCCTGAACATCATCCATGCCAGCGTTGCGCAAGCCACCACCAGCAAGACGGCCAGCAACGGCCTCAGCATGCTGGGGCCGATTGGCGCCGGTTGATGGAGCACTTCGCGCGCCGCTTGTTTGAGAGTGGCCCGATCGACCCGTTCCTTGCCTTGCGTATAGGCGCCGAGCAGGGCGCGGTCGCACAACACGTTGATGACCCGCGGCACACCGCCGCTCAGCCGGTACAAGCGGCCCATCAGCGTCGCCGGGAATATCTGCCGCTGCACGCCGGACACGCCCAGACGATGCCGCACGTAAGCGGCGACCTCCGACTTGGAGAGCGGTCCCAGGTGATAGCGCGCGACGATACGTTGGGCGAGCTGCCGAAGCTCCGGTCGATCCAGCATTTCCGCCAGTTCCGGCTGGCCCAGCAGGATGATCTGCAACAGCTTGCGCTGGTTGGTCTCGAGATTGGTCAAGAGGCGCATCATTTCCAGCACATCGGCCGACAGGTTCTGGGCTTCGTCGATGATCAGCACGGTATGCCGGCCCTTGGCATGGGCGTCGAGCAGGTAGGCATTGATGCAATCGACGAATACCTTGATGCTGGTGTTGCCGGGCGGATAGGCGATGCCGAATTCATGGCAAATGGTCGATAGCAATTCCGCCACCGACAACTTGGGATTGAAGATGTAGGCCACATCGCAGGATTCGGGAATCTGTTCGAGCAGGCAGCGACATACCGTGGTCTTGCCTGCGCCGACCTCGCCCGTGAGCAGCACGAATCCGCCGTCGCCATTCACGCCGTAGAGCAAATGCGCGAGCGCTTCCTGATGACGTTGGCTCAAGTAGAGATAACGCGGATTCGGCGCTATTGAGAACGGCGCTTCAACGAGGTTGAAATAGCTCAGGTACATGAGGGCGATCGGCTATGCGAAGATTGGCATTATAAGCATGCCGTTATTCCATGACCATCGCGGACCTGGCCCTCTGCAAGCGCTGCCCCATCCTCTGCGATGATACAATTGACATGGAGAATGGCGAGGCGAGGCGAGGCGTAGCGAGGCGGATTGGGAAGCGAGAGAAGCGAGAGTCCCTTGAGAGCACGAGAGAATGGAGCCGTACTGATGCGATGGCTGGGGCGGATGGCGGCATTGGTGATGCTGGCGGTGCTGGGCTGGTTGGGTGCGGACATCTACTGGACGGTGAATGCGCCGGAAAGTGTGGTGCCGAGCGCGCAGATGGAGACGGAACTGCAAAAGGTGCAGCAAGCGCTGACGGCGCGGCATCTATTTGGCGTGTATGTGGTGGCCAGTGCGACGGCCAGCGCGCCCAGCGACATTCGCCTGAACGGCGTGATCGCGGCCGAGAAAGCGGGCCAACGCGCATATGCACTGCTGAGTCTGGAAGGCAAACCGGCGCAGCTGGTCAAAGAAGGCGAACAAGTCGCCCCCGGCATCACGCTGCAACGTGTTTTACCCAGACAAGTCGAACTACTGCGCGGCGGCCAGCCGCTGACCCTGACCCTGCCCGAAACCAGCAAGACCCCGGCCGAAGCCGCCAAAGCCGCAGCGCAGGGCGCCCCGGCACCAAGCGGCTCCCCGGCGCAAAGTTCCGCCCCCCCAGCCGCACTCTCCATCCTCCCCGCCCCCCCCACACCTCCCGCGCCCCCAGCGCGCAGAAAAACCCGACGGATCGCCACCGATGATGACACCTGACCCCCATTCCCGTACGACATACCCGTACCGCATCGTCCTGGCGCTGTGCCTGGCCGCCGGCCTGCTGATAGGCCCGGCCCGCGCCGAAGAAGACAAAGTCACCTTGAACTTCGTCAATGCCGACATCGACACGGTCACCAAAGCCGTCTCGCAGATCACCGGCAAGAACTTCCTGCTCGACCCCCGGGTCAAGGGCACCGTCAATGTCGTCTCCAGCAAACCGGTGCCG
>JBAYVU010000025.1:0-48819 GCA_041674385.1 Sterolibacterium sp. | reverse complement strand
GATGCGAAGGCTGCCGGAACCACGCTCAAGGATACCGGCGCCAAGCTGATTGCACTGGGCTACGAGCATAGTCTGTCCAAGCGCACGATGCTGAAGGTGATCTACTCGCGTCTGGCCAACGACGACAATGTGGCCTACGACTACGGTCTCAACGCTGCCGGCGTGAATCGTACTGCGCTCAATACTACAAGTGGGGCTGGCGCTACCGATGGCCTGGGAACTAGGATCACCGGGGTGTCGGTGGGGGTTCGCCACTCCTTCTAATATCGCCTGACCGCGACTTTGGAATCCACAACGGGCGCTTCGGCGCCCGTTGTTATTGGCGTACCTGGCGGAGCGCACAGGATAACGAGTTGATATTTCCTTCGCCAACTATTGTTTCATATAGGAATCCCATGATACTATCTCCTATATGAATTTTTGCCTACGCGTTCCCCTCAATACCTCGGCCGAGCAGACCGCGCGTTTACGCGATTTGCAGACGGCTTTTGCCGAACTCTGCAATGCGCTGGCACCTGTGGTGCAACAGACGCGTTGTTGGAATCGTGTGACCTTGCATCACCTGACCTACAAAGCTTTGCGCGAACGGTTTCCCAAAATCGGTTCGCAAATGGTCTGCAATGCCATCTATTCGGTATCCCGAACCTCCCGGCTGGTGCTGCAACATCCCAACAGCCCTTGGAATGTCGCCAAGCATCCGCAGCAGGCACTGCCGCTGCTGAAGTTCATGGCCAATTCGCCGGTGTATTTCGATCGTCATACTCTGAGCCTCAAGGACGGGCAGTTGTCGATGTATACCCTGGATGGGCGAATGCGCTTTCAACTCGATCTGCAACCGGCAGACCAAGTGCGGTTTCACCAGGAAAAATTGCGCGAAATCGTGCTGTCGAATACGCCGCAGGGCTATCAGCTGGCCTTCTGGTTTTCCGCACAAGACGAAGCCACGGAGACTCAAGTGCTTCCTGCCGAAGCTTCGGCGGAACTGCCGGAATATTTGATCGTGCTACCGGACCAGATCGCACCAGCGATCCCCGCGCGAGAACTCGCTTTGCCCAGCCAGGCGGAGGTGAATCAGGTATGAATAGCCAAGTAGTCACTCAGCAAGACGAGCGCCATGAAGTTCAACATGGCCGACAACTGGATGCCGCTTGCGCACCCGTCCTCCCCAGTTAACCCGATCGCGAGAATGCATATGAATCCCGCCAATGACAACTCCGAATTGCGCAAAGCGCTGTTTGATCTCAAGCCGTTTTTCCAGCGCACGATGATTTTCAGCTTTTTCACCAATATCCTGGTGATGATGCCGACGGTGTATATGCTGCAAGTGTATGACCGGGTGGTGAATAGCCGCAGCCATATGACGCTGGCAATGCTGACGCTGTTTGTGATCGGCTGCTATGTGCTGATGGAATTGCTGGAATGGGTGCGCACCGGGATTTTGCAGCAGGCGGGACTGAAATTCGACGCGCAAATGAGCGAGCGGGTTTTCAATACCGTCTTCGAAGCCAATCTGCGGCGCATCCCGGGCGCGTCCAGCCAAGTGCTGAGCGACCTCAGGAGCGTGCGCGAGTTTCTTTCCAGCCCCGCTGTCACCGCCATCATGGACGTCCCCCTGGCCTTCCTGTACATCATTGTGTTGTTCATGATCAATCTCAAAATGGGTTTCATGTCGCTGGTCGGCGCGCTGCTTTCCGTGGGGCTGGCCTATTTCACCGAACGCGATACCCAGCCGCCCCTGACGGCCGCGAATCGCGCCGCGATTGGCGCACAGAATTACGCCAGTGGCACTCTGCGCAATGCCCAGGTGATCGAGGCCATGGGCATGCAGGGCAATATTCACAGCCGCTGGATGAAGCGCCAGAACGAGTTCTTGTTCATGCAGGCCTTGGCATCCGATCATGCCGGCGGTTACGCCGCATCCTCCAAGTTTGTGCAAATGGCGCTGTCTTCCCTGCTGCTTGGCGCGGGGTGCTGGCTGACCGTGCTGGGGGAATTTTCCGGCGGCGGTGGCATGATGATCGTTGCATCGATCATCGGCGGCCGCGTGCTGGCGCCGATCGTGCAATTGATCGGGCTGTGGAAACAAGTGGTGAATGCGCGCGACGCCTATGGGCGTCTCGACAAGCTGCTGCAGGCCGTGCCGCCCAAACAAGCTGGCATGGCGCTGCCTGCGCCGAAGGGGCTGCTGTCGGTCGAAGGTGTGGTGGCCGGTGCACCGGGTTCGCCGGCGGCCATCATCCGCGGCGTTTCGTTTGTGGTGCCACCCGGGCATGTGGTCGCCATCGTCGGCCCGTCCGCCTCGGGAAAAACCACGCTGGCGCGCCTGATGGTGGGCGTCTGGCCGACCGCCAACGGCAAGGTGCGGCTGGATGGGGTGGATATCTTCCCCTGGAACAAGGCGGAACTCGGGCCGCATATCGGTTATCTGCCGCAGAACGTGGAACTCTTCGATGGCACCCTGGCCGAGAATATCGCGCGTTTCAGCCATGTGGATATGCCCCAGGTCGAAGCGGCGGCGCGCGCGGTGGGCTTGCATGAAACCATCCTGGCGCTGCCGCAGGGCTATGAAACCAGCATCGGCGACGATGGCTGCTTCCTGTCGGGCGGACAGCGCCAGCGCGTCGGGCTGGCGCGCGCCATCTACGGCAATCCGCGCTTCGTGGTGCTCGACGAACCCAACTCCAGCCTCGACGAGGCGGGCGAACAGGCGCTGGTGCGCACGCTGCTCGCTTTGAAGGCCGGCGGCACCACCATCATCGTGATCACCCACCGCACCAGCGTACTGGCGGCGGCGGATCTGATGCTGATCCTGCAGGAAGGCCAGGTCAAAGCCTATGGGCCGCGCGACGAGGTGCTGGCGGCCCTGCAACGCGGCGCGCAAGCGGCTCAGACTGCGGTGGCCGCTCCCGTCGCGGCGGTGCAGCCAGCCCCGGCCGCGTAATGCCGACTTCCTGAGAATTCCACTATGAGGCTATCGCCAAGACCATGAAGACTCCCAAATTCTTTCAACGCAGCGAATTATCCGCGACGCTCTGGTTGTTCCGGCGCGAATTCGCCGTCTGCGTGATATTCACGATGGTGGTGAACATCCTGATGCTGACGCCGACGCTCTACATGATGCAGGTGTTCGACCGGGTGATGCTGAGTCGCAGCGAATTTACTTTAGCTGCGCTGACCCTGGTGATGCTGTTCTTCTTTGTGGTGATGGCCTTCGCCGAATGGGTGCGCTCGCGCCTGTTGGTGCGCACCGGGGTAAAACTCGATGAGCATTTGAACTCGCGAATTTTCAATGCCAGCTTCGAAGCGCATCTGAATCAGCTTGGCGGCAATCCGACCCAGGCCTTTTCGGATTTGACCAATGTGCGCCAGTTCATGACCGGTCAGGGTCTGTTTGCCTTCATGGATGCGCCCTGGACGCCGATCTACATGTTTGTGCTGTACATGCTGCATCCTTTGCTGGGGCTGCTCGCGGTGATTTTTTCGCTGCTGCTGATCGCGCTCGCCTATCTGAGCCATCGCCTGACCCACGTACCCCTCGACAAGGCGATGGAAGCCGGCATGCAAGTCAATGTCTATGTGCACAGCAAGCTTAGGAATTCCGAGGTCATCGAATCCATGGGCATGCTGGGGGACTTGCGCCGCCTCTGGCAAATTCGTCATCAGCGGTACCTGGGGGCAAACCAGAGCGCGCAGGATCTGGCCGCGCGAATCCAGGCGCTGACCAAGTTCTTGCGCTATACGCAGCAGTCCCTGACCTTGGGCGCCGGCGCCCTGCTGGTGATCGAGGGCGACCTGGCGGGCACCGGCGCCATGATTGCCGCCAATATGATGATGGGACGAGCCACGGCACCGATCGACCTGATGGTGTCCACCTGGAAATCCACGCTGTCGGCGCGCAAGGCTTTCTTGCGTCTCGAAGAGTTGCTCATGCAGAATCCGCAGCGCGATGCCGGCCTGGTGCATGATTCACCGCAAGGACATATGCAGATCGAGAATCTGGTCGCCACCGCGCCGGGCCGCGCCGCGCCGATCTTGAAGGGACTCACGGCGGATTTTCCGGCCGGGGAAGTGGTGGCCATCATCGGCCCGTCGGGTTCGGGAAAATCCACCCTGGCGCGCACGCTGGTCGGTATCTGGCCGTATGTGGAAGGACGTGTGCTGATGGACGGCGAGCCGATCCAGAGCTGGAACCGCGAGGAACTCGGGCCGTTTCTCGGCTATTTGCCGCAGGACATCGAATTGTTCGAAGGCAGCATCGCCGAGAATATTGCGCGTTTCGGCACGATCGATCCGGAGAAGGTGATCTTGGCCGCCGGGCGAGCCGGCGTGCATGACATGATTCTGCGCTTTCCGCGCGGTTATGACACCTCGATGGGCGAGGCGGGCAACCTGCTGTCGGGCGGACAGCGCCAACGCATCGGCCTGGCTCGGGCGATGTATGGCGATCCCAGCCTGATCGTGTTGGACGAGCCCAACTCCAATCTCGACGATGTCGGCGAGGCGGCGCTGGTTCAGGCGGTGAAGGACTTGAAACAGCAGGGCAAGACGGTGTTCCTGATCACCCATCGGATGAACATCATCGGTTGCGCCGACCGCATCCTGATGCTGCATGACGGCAAGATTCAGCTCTACGGCCCGCGCCAGCAAGTCATCGCCGCCCTGCAGCCCAAACCGGCGCCGGCAGGCAATGCCGCCGGTGGCGTCAGTCCCGCTCCGCAACCCGCTTAACCCTTTATCAGGAACATGATCATGGCAACTCAGAATCTCGCAGCAACGATCAAACCAAGCAACTTGCCGGCCACGCTTCCCGCACTCGAAGGGGAACTGGTACTGCCCACCGATACCGCCCAACCGGCGCGTGTTGGCTTGTGGGTGCTGGGCCTCGGTTTCGGCGGCTTCTTGCTCTGGGCCAGCCTGGCACCGCTCGATGAAGGCGTGCCGACACAGGGCATGGTGACCATCGATACCAAGCGCAAAGCCGTGCAGCATCTTTCCGGCGGCATCATCAAGCAGGTGATGGTCAAGGAAGGCCAGTCGGTCAAGCAGGGCGATCCCCTGGTCAGCATCGACGATGCGGTGTCGCTCGCCAATTACGAATCCGTGCGCCAGCACTATCTGACTCTGCGGGCCATGGAAGGGCGCTTGCTGGCCGAACAGAGCGCTCAGGGGAAAATCACTTTCCACCCGGATTTGCTGAAGGCGGAAAGCGATCCCTATATCCGCCAGACCATCAACAATCAGCAGCAGTTGTTCCAGTCGCGGCGCATGTCTTTGCAGGCCGATATGGATGCCATCAAGGAATCGATCCAGGGTCAGGAAGCCTCGATCCAGGGGGCTGAAGGCGTATTGAAGGCACGCAACAGCCAGCTTGAATATATTCAGGAGGAACTCAAAGGCGTGCGTGACCTGGTCAAGGAAGGTTATGCGCCGCGCAACAAGCAATTGGAACTGGAGCGCATGGCGGCGGAGTCGATGGGGTCCATCGCCGAGTTGCAGGGCAATATTCAGCGCGGGCGACGCGCCATCGCCGAAATGAAACAGCGCGCGATTCAGCGCAGCCAGGAATATCGCAAGGAAGTCGATACCCAGCTCTCGGATGTGCGGCGCGAGGTGCAGGCGGATGCAGATAAATACAAGGCGGCTTCCCAGGAGTTGGGCCGCACCGTGATCCGCGCGCCGTCGGAGGGCCAGGTGCTCGGCCTGGCCATGCAAACGGTTGGCGCCGTGGTCGGTCCCGGGCAAAAGCTCATGGACATCGTGCCGAAAAACGAAGCCTTGCTGCTCGAAGCCAGGGTGCCGCCGCATCTGATCGATAAGGTGCATGCCGGACTGGGGGTCGATGTGCGCTTCTCGTCTTTCGCTCACTCGCCTTCGCTGGTGGTGCAAGGCAAGCTGGAATCGGTCTCTTCTGATTTGATCGTCGAGCAAAATAATGTCGCTTACTATCTGGCGCGCATCTCGATTACCCCGGAAGGGATGAAGGAGCTCGGCAACCGCCAGATGCAAGCCGGCATGCCGGCCGAGGTGGTGATCAAGACCGGCGAACGCACGGTGCTCACCTATCTGCTGCATCCGCTGCTCAAACGCATGGCCGCTTCGATGAAAGAGGAGTAACCCCATGAAGCCATGCAAAAATCATGAACGACGCATAGGCCGATACAGTCTGGCCATCGGTGCAGCAGTCCTGGCGCTGACGCTGACTCCGCCAGCGCACGCCTTGAACCTGGTGCAAAGCTATCAACTGGCGTTGCAGCAGGATGCCAGTTATCAAGCCTCGCGCGCAGAGACCGCGGCAACCCGGGAAAACGTGTCGATGGCGTTTGCACAGCTGTTGCCCAGCCTGTCAAGCAGCCTATCGCGCTACAAGAGCAATACGAACAGCGCCGTACCGGGATTTTTGGGAGCGACTCTCAACAGCAATTACGAATATTTCAGTTCCAGCTATTCATTCTCCCTGCGTCAGCCGCTGTACCGCAAATACAGCTTCGCCCAATATCGGCAAGCCCAATCCCAGGTCGCAAGTGCGGAAGCCTCCTTGGACAAAAGCCTGCAGGATTTACTGGTGCGTTTGAGTGGCGCATATTTCGAAGCCTTGATGGCGCAGGATCAACTGGCGTTGGTACTGGCCCAAAAGGAAGCCTATGCTGCCCAGTTGCAAGGCGCCAAACGTCTGTTTTCCTCCGGCCAAGGAACACGCACCGACATCGACGATGCCCAGGCACGCTATGACATGATCCTGGCGCAGGAGCTTGAAGCCAGTCAAAACGTCGGCTACACGCGCCGGCAACTGCAAGTCATCATTAATCAACCCGTCGAAAATCTGGCACTGTTGAATCCGGTGCGGATGGACCTGATACCGCCCATGCCGGCCGATCCGGAAGACTGGATCGCTCGCGGCGAGGAAGTCAATGCCGATTTGCGCGCCATGCGGGCAAACATCGAGTCATCCCGGCAGGAGGTGGAAAAGGCCAAGGCCGGCCATATGCCGACCGTGGATCTGGTGGCTCAACGCAGCCGCAGCAACAGCGCCAACGACACTAACATCCACCAGCTTTACCTGACTTCCCAAGTCGGCTTGCAAGTCAACATTCCGCTGTTCTCCGGTGGCTATGTCAACGCCGGCGTACGCCAGGCATTGGCCAATCTGGACAAGTATCAGCAGCAATACGAAGCCAAGCGCCGCGAGATCGACATGCAGGTCCGCAAGGAATTTCAGAACGTGGCCGAAGGAGTCTTCAAGGTCAGGGCGCTCGAACAGGCCGAACGCTCATCCGATCAGGCCGTCTTCTCGAACCAGAAAGGCTACCAGGCCGGCACACGTACCCAAATCGACATCCTGAATGCTCAGCAGCAGCGCATGAATGTCCGGCGCGATCTGGCGCAGGCGCGTTATCAGTACTTGATGGCCCGGGTACGTTTGCAAGGACTGGTGGGTTCCCTGAACGAAGACGAAATCCAGCTTATCAACGGCTGGCTGTCCGAGTCCGGCGCCAAAGGCAAGAGCTAAGCCGCAAGCGGGATCAGCCGCAGGCAGACGCTGCCGGAGTGGTTACTTAATAGCTCCAGTTTATAGCCGACCGAGTCGGCTTGGTGGGCAGCTTGATACAAGCCGATGCCGTACCCGTTCTCTGAGCGCACGGGCTCGCTGAACAAGCCTGCCACCACCTGCCGCGAAATCGCAGCGCCATCGTCGCAAACGGTCAGCATTGCCTTGTCGTTGCTGTCCTTCGCCAACTCCAGCCGGGCGCTTATCCTGAGTTGGGGATTGCTGCGCTGTTTGTCGATGGCATTTTGCAGCAGATTCTCGATCACATGAGTGAACAGGTCCGCGGGCAGTTCGACGGCTTGCAAGTCGCCCACGGTTTCGAAGTGGATGCCATGATCCGCATACCGCAAACGCTTCTGCTCCCACCAGACCAGAGCCGGTTCGGTCAATAGTTGATCACTCTTCGGCTGATGCAATTTATCCAATGCCTGTTGCAGGCGTCGGGAGATGACCGGTAATTGCCGTCGCAGCAGGGCCTGGAACTGGGGTGAGAGATGCTCATCATCCTTCTCCTGCTCGACGGCGAAGCAGAGCATGTTGAGCGATTGCAGCAGATTTTTGACATCATGCGTGAGCCGTGCGCCGGTTTCATGAATTGCCTGAAGATAAGACATCTGGCTCAATTGCCTGGCGCTTTGCTTGGCCGCATAGAACTCGCCGATGATTTGCACCACCAGGGCAAAGTGCCAGATCATCGACGGACTCAAGGCATGCCGTGTAAATAATACGATGCGCAGTGCGCCATGGCAAAATTCATTGGGCTGGCCTTCCTTCAAACCGAATTCGCCATGCTTTTGCTGCACTTGCCATTCCCCGCCGATCACCCAAGGCAGACGATTGACCAGATCGCCACAGATGCTGGCAAGAAACTCCTCAGGGTGGGTTTGATTCTGTGCATGATCCGCCAGGGAATGCATCCAGCGTTCAAAAGGCAAACCGATCGACAGCAGGTAACGAGAAAATAACGCGCTCAGGCCGGAAAAACCAGCGAGCGGATTCCAAGTCCAGCTGAATAAAAACAGCAGCAATGCGCTGCTGGCCAGTGTCCCCAACAAGGATTCGATGTACCCCAACTGCAACACCAACATGAAAGCCATGCTGCCAAGCACCAGCACCGCCAAAATCAAAAATACAAACATGCTGTAGATCAAATCGATGACTTCGCCTCTTCTTTCCACCTCCGCACCGACCGGCAGGACTGCCATCATCAGCAGCAGCAAAGGCAAGGCATACCTCGCAAGTGCGATAAACACTTCGCGTTGAGACGGCTGGCTGGGAATCACCTGGGGTATGATAAATACCACCAAAAGCGTAACCAGATACGTCAGCGCCATCAGGTAAAAAATCTTGCTCGCGCGGCTGCCGAAAAAGAACACTTTGCCGCCGATGATGCCGGCGATGAACATCACCCAGATGCTCAGAATGCCCCAGTTGAGCCAAACGATCGCCGCAGCGACCAGCGCGAAGACCAGCGTGAAGTGGAAATAATTGAGGCGCAGCTCGGCGCGCACGAACGGCTGCCACAGCAGGAACAGGCCGATGTGGGCCACGAGCATGGTCCGTCCCTGGACATTGTCGATACCCTGCATCAGCCCCAGATGCAGCAGCATCAACTGGCCCAGCAGCAACCAGCGGCGGTGGCGATCGAGCCAGTCGGTCAGGCGGGGCGCGACGGGCGGATTCATGTGATGACCTTAAAATACGGGTGCTGGCGTTGCATCTTTGTTTCCCCACTGAAATTCCGAAACCTGACGATATTCCAACATATACGTCGAAATCTCGACGGATATATGGCTAGAACAGTCGTTTTCTGCGCCTTATTCACCGAATAAGTATGGCATTAATATTGCTTAACCATCGGCGTAGACTGATAAAAAAGGAGAAAAGCATGCAAATATCGAGGAAACAATCCGGTTTCACCCTCATCGAAATCGCCATCGTACTGGTCATTATCGGCCTGTTACTGGGCGGTGTGTTGAAGGGCCAAGAGTTAATCAATAGCGCCAAGGTCAAGAATTTTGCACAGGATTTCAAGACCGTCCCGCTCTACATCTACGGCTATCAGGATAAATATAAGGCACTACCCGGCGACGATGCGAATGCTGCCGTTCATCTGGCTAGCGCCGTCCAATCTTCTGGCGTGACGCTGCTTACCCCCACCGCAGCCACCCTTGGCAACGGCACACTCAATGGGGTCTACAATTCCACATCCAACACCGACGAAACCGTGGCCTTCTGGCAGCAGGTGCGCCTGGCTGGACTCGCCGCAGGCCCGACCGGCTTCACCGCAGCTTCTCTAGCCAGCGACCTGCCGATCAATGCTGACGGCGGCCAGATCGGCATTCAATCCGTCCCGCCGATCAAGGGCATGACCGGTTCCTATTTTGTCTGCTCCGAAGGCATCCAGGGTAAGTTCGCCTTGCAGCTCGACACCACTATGGACGACGGCAATCCCGCCACTGGCTCAATGCGCGTCGCTGTCGCGGTGAAGCCGTGGACCACCGCGCTCGACTTCGTCACTCTGCCCGGCGGGGCAAATCCCATCGTCGATGGCAACACCTATGTCGTTTGCCTCTCAATGTAACAAGCCTGTGTATCAGTAAGAAAGCCCGCTTCGGCGGGCTTTTTTATTTCACCATGACTCCAGCCCGGCACTTCGCTGGACTACGCCAAGACTAGATACAGCAGGTTTATCAATAACTTAGGCGAGTTCATCATATGCCGGTGCTTTCTGAAACTTGACCCGACTTCCTCTCTGCTGGCCCCTAGAAGGCTCCTGGGAACCGGGTCTTTCCGAGGAGTCATCATGGCAAAAATCAAGCTCACCAAGTCCGCTGTCGATGCGGCACAACCACAGGCGCAGGCCGTCGAACTCCGGGATACGCTGGTGCCCGGTTTCTTGTGCAAGATTACCCCGTCGGGCCGCAAGGTGTTCATGCTCCAGTATCGAACGAACGCCGGCGAGCGCCGCAAGCCCGCTTTGGGCCAGTATAGGGAACTAACCGTCGAACAGGCCCGCTCGCTCGCGCAGGAATGGTTGGCCCAGGTACGCCGGGGTGGTGATCCCGGCGCAGCCAAGGCAGAAGCCCGCAAAGCGCCCACCGTCGAGGAGTTGTGCAAGAAGTTCATGGAGGACCACTCCAAGAAGCGCAACAAGCCCAGCACCCGAGTCGGCTATCAAGGCGTCATCGACCGCTGCATCATCCCGTTGCTGGGCCGCAAGAAGGTCCACGACGTGAAGCGCCCTGACATTGCCGGACTGATGGAAAAACTTTCGTACAAGCAGACCGAGGCGAACAAGGCGTTCAGCATCCTGCGCAAGATGTTCAACTTGGCCGAGGTGTGGGGCTATCGGCCTGACGGCACCAATCCTTGCCGCCATGTCCCGATGTTCCCTGCCGGCAAGTCCACCCACCTTATCAGTGACGAGGACATGGGCAAGTTGTTCCGGCAGCTCGACAAGATCGAGGCCGAGGGGCTGGAGAACTACGTTATCCCGTTGGCGATCCGCTTGCAATTCGAGTTCGCCGGCCGTCGTGGCGAAATCGTTTCGCTCGAATGGGAATGGATTGATCTGGAAAACCGCCGCGTCGTCTGGCCCGACAGCAAGACCGGCAGCATGTCCAAGCCCGTAAGCGAGGAAGCCTACCGGCTGCTTTCGACGGCGCCGAGGCAGGAAGGCAATCCCTATGTATTGCCGTCGCCGCGCCATCCAGGGCAACACCTGACCACGGGCGAATATTACGGCGGCTGGAGTCGTGCGCTCAAAGCGGCGGGGGCAACGCATGTGGGGACGCACGGCATCCGCCACCGCTCGGCGACCGACATTGCCAATTCGGGTATCCCGGTCAAGGTCGGCATGGCCCTGACGGCGCACAAGACTGTGGTGATGTTCATGCGCTACGTCCACACCGAGGATAAGCCGGTGCGGGAAGCTGCCGAACTGGTGGCGAATCGGCGCAAGGCAATCACCGGCGCCAAGCCGCAGCCCGAGGAGGCGACGGCATGACCAAGCGCAAAGTCGCCGTTCCTTCGCCCGCAGCACCTTCTGCGCTGCTGGGCGACATCCGGGCGCTGATCGAGGCGGCGCGCAAGCGCGCTGCCTCGACGGTGAATAGCGAACTGACGATGCTCTACTGGCGCATCGGCCAGCGCATCCGCACGCAGGTCTTGGACGGGCGCCGGGGCGCCTATGGCAAGGAGGTTCTGCCCACCCTGGCGGCGCAGTTGGTTAAGGAGTACGGCGGCAGCTTTGCCGAGCAGAACCTACGCCGCATGGTGCAGTTCGCGGCCACCTTTCCCGACGAGCAAATTCTCGTATCAGTGATACGAGAATTGAGCTGGACGCACTTCATCGCCCTGATCCCGCTGAAAGACCCGCTCCAGCGGGACTACTACGCGCAGATGGCGAGTGCCGAACGCTGGAGCGTGCGGACGCTGCGCGAGCGCATCGACTCGATGCTGTACGAGCGCACGGCGCTGTCCCAAAAACCGGACGAGACGATCGCGCAGGAACTGGCGACGATGCGCGATGCGCAACGCATGTCGCCCGCCCTGGTCATGCGCGACCCGTACATCCTCGATTTCCTGGGGCTGCGCGACACATGGCAGGAAGGCGACCTGGAGGCGGCAATCATCCGCGAAATGGAATCCTTCCTGCTAGAGTTAGGCGCGGGTTTCAGCTTTGTGGCCCGGCAGAAACGCATCCCAATTGACGATGAAGATTTCCACCTCGATCTGCTGTTCTACAACCGCAAGCTGCGGCGGTTGGTGGCGGTGGAGTTGAAGGTCGGCGAGTTCAAGGCAGCCTACAAGGGGCAGATGGAGCTTTACCTTCGCTGGCTCGACAAACACGAACGGGAACCGGAGGAAGCCTCGCCGCTCGGGATCATTCTTTGCACCGGCAAGAAGCGCGAGCAGATCGAATTACTGGAGTTGGACAAGTCGGGCATCCACGTCGCCGAGTACCTGACCGCCTTGCCGCCAAGAGGGGTGCTGGTGGAGCGACTACAGCAGGCAGCACGACGTGCGCAGTTGCAGATTCAACAGGACAAGCCAGACTGAAGGACGATGTTCGCTTGGCAATGGGACTTCTCTTACCCCTTTAACGACCGTTGCTAAGACGACGAAGCAACGTCCGGCCAGTGATGAGGCCAAGATGCAGTCGGAACGTGCTGTGATCTTCGTCCGAGAGCCCGGGATGTGATCCATCGGAATGCAGCATCTTGAACAAGCCGTTCAGATAGTTCTTTCCATCATTGGTCCATTCGTTTCGCTTGCTCGACAAGAATCCGCGCTCGGCCAACCAAGCGCGGCGGTTCTCGCTCGAAGTCAGCTCGGCAGACTTCTGCGGATCAATGTGCGATGCGATGTCACTGAGCAAGCCTTCCAGGAACGTCCGTATCTGACTGTTCGCTGCTGCCCAGTCGCCGCGTGTGTGCGCGTCGATAGCTTGATCCAGATGCCCCAGCGGCACGTTGAAGCCAAACTGTTTCAGCAGTTGATGAACCTCGTCATCAGCCGCTGGAAGATCCACTTCGCCAGGTAATGCGGCGCGCAGCAATGGCGTTCGTGTGTCCTCACCCCAGGAAACAACGTAACCGTCGAGCGCCAGTCCTCGCAGAAATCGCTCCTGCTCGGCCTTCACGTATTGTGGCACGGTTACTCCAACGGCCTCGCGTACCGCAGCTTCGGCCAGAGTCACAGGACCGTCCAAGGTGCAGATGATCTGCGTCGTGCGTTGGTTAACGATCCGCGCCAGCAAAGCACTCTTTGCGGTCACGCTCTTTGCCATTCCCTGGGGAATTTCGTCGTCCAGCCCTAGCCGAACCGCGAGTTGATCAAACTTCGCCTGCGTCAACATTTCCCCGAGAAATTCGATCGCCGCAACAATGGTGGGGCGAGTAAACGGATGGGACTTCATGTCTATCTGCTTCCTTTGTTGTTGCGGGACCGTCCGGCGATTTCCATTGCTGTGGTCGGCCCCTTCTTATGCAACTACCCCATTACACCTGCACAACTTTGCGTGCGGCCAAGTAGTCATCCACATTGTGGCGATGTAGGGCCTTCTTAACTTGCGCCTGTGTCACGCTGCCAGTGGTTAGCAAGGCGTCCAACTGCTCTTGCCATCGCACAGTGCGATGTGCCTCCATGTGTTCCGCCAGCCTGTCGATGTCATCATCCCTGGGTGCCGGTGACGCACCGCCAACAAAGGCATCGCAGATCGTGACTGTCCCTGCTTTGGTTGGCACGTCGGCGGCGCACAGGATGGCCGTGACGACATCGAGCGCATTGGGTTTGTCGATCTGCGCCGGCAGACTGCTCATCCAGGCGCCGGCAACCTCAGTCGAATACGAACGAATCAAGAAACATACGTCATTCGCATACCGGGCGATCGCTTCGTCGGCACCGTGATGAGATGACTCGATCACCATGCGACGGTAGCCATGTGCATATGCACTCTCGATGGAAGGGAATACCGGAAGCCCTTCAAAATGTGGCGACAACGGGGAATCGTCTTTCCCATAGCCAGGGCGGAAAGTCGGCTGGATGCGAACAGCCGGTCCCGCATGCTCGGTCAAGGGCAACACCGCCTCTAGCAGCGCCTTGCGCTGTGTATCGCCAGGCGTGATGCCAAGCACGATGATGCCGTAGGGGCGTTTTGCCACCGCCTGCCTAAGCGCATCTTCGAGCGCCTGCGGCAAGCGTTGATCTGTCGTGAAGTGTTGCGCCACGTGTGGTGCCAACCGCCGCTGGACGAACGGCTGCATCACTTGTAGATCGCCTGATTCGGTAACGACACCGAGCACGTCGACAGGCTCGCTGTCGAGACCTTCATCGTCGGGGCGCAGCAGCAAGTCGATGTCGCTGTGCAAGTTTTCGGGCAGCGGTGTCTCCACCAGGACCGCAACGCGGAGGGAGGACGAATCGGCGAGATTGGCTGCGGCGTTCAGACGATCCTTGTTGTCGCTCCACGATTCCTGTGTTAACGCCAGCGGGCCCACCACCACCAGCGTGCCGCTGGGCAGGCGATCCATGCCGCGCGAGAACAGGCCGTATTCGCCCAGATCAATGGTCGCATCCGAAGACCGACCAGCGTTCTCCGCGTAGAGTAGCGCGCCATCGGTGGCGACTTCGTACTTGGCGATGGCGGCATCGATAGCCTCTTGCGAGGTCGTCACATATACGCCGGGTATTGGACCGTTGGGCCAGACCTTCAAGGCGCTGATGACTTTCGGCTCCAACGCTTGGCGCAGTTCATCGGCTGGCAGGCTCAGAGCATGCAGTTTCGCAATGCGTTGAGCGAGTCGGTCGGCGGAGTGGTCATCCCACTGCGCAGTAGCGACGCGGGCAGGGAAGGCGTTGACTTCGGGCCAGTTGCGCAGGCCGGGAATGGCGGCGACCAGATCGAGTGCCTGACCATGCTTGAGGGTGAGGTTGTGGCGTTCGAGGTATGCGCGCAAGCGCTCCGCAAACACCTTGAGTTTCTGGGTGTCCATATCTTGATCTCCATCGGGCGTCGAGCCGGTGCACGCTTTGCGGGCCGCCCAAGGAATCAAACATGGAATGGGTATGGCGCTGAAATACTCCGTCTTCGTCGTACCCCGAAGGGCGCGTGCGGCTGGTGACGGCAACCACGCTTGACAATACCACGATATTCAGTACTCGCCAATATCCCCGGGGTTGTGGGATACTAATGACAAGGCTTCGGGCAGGAGCCTGCCACCCGTCATAGCAAAGCTGTTGACAGCACTGCCGGTACATCCCTCTCTTCCTGTACATGTCATGTTCAGGTTCGAGAAGCGGCAGACGGGTGACGTTTCGTCATGAACCGGGAGAACTGTCATGTCGAGTGAAGCTATTCGACCGTCCACCTTGGACGGTATCAAACGCCTTGCCAAATCGCTCAAGAGCGAGCGAGGCATCCAACACGTCCGAGCCTTGGACAATGCCGCACAGGCGGCGGGATTCCAGAACTTTCGCCATGCGAGCAATGTGCTGCGTGCAGCAGCCAAAGCGGAGCGTCCACGCCCCGGCTACTGCACCTTCCTGACCGCGTACTGGAAGGACCGCGAGGGCGGTGGAAGCGGACGTGAAACGTTGACCATCTGGCTGTCCGCGCCCTGGGCTGAGCTGATTACACCCTCTCAGCTCCAGAATCATCGCGCATTGGTGAATTTCCGAGCAGAGGGGCCAGACCATCTCGCACGCGAGCATCTGCTGAGTACGCAGTCCGAGGCCCGGCGGACGGTCTGCGCCGCTGCCCGCGCCTTGCATTTCATGGACGCAACGAAGTTGCGCCCATCCAAGAGCCATAGTCGCGCCTTTCCCGGTGGTCGTTCGAGCAATGCCATCCCTGGCCGCGATCACTACAGCATCTGGTACGACCGCGAGACGAAGCGTTATCTGTTTGCGGATGAGCCTTATGAGAAGGCCGTCGAGAGCAAGGTCCAGGAGCGCGAAGATTGGGCACAGCGGCACGGCTTCGCCGTCGTCAAGCCCGAATGGGCCGGTATGTACGCTCCAGATGTCGGCTCACGCCTCTACTTGGTTGCCGACGAGACGAAGGGCATCCCGCTGCAGCCCATCGCCGCTGCGCTGGACAAATTGCCAGCGCCTATCATAGAAGCTGCGTGGGACGGCGAATCCGCACCAACGCTGCCGTACTTTGTGAGTCCCGGCACCATCGCCAAGGCGGCAGCCGAGAAGGACAAGCAGAAAACACCGCCTAAGTCGAATGGCCAGCGCAATTCGGTCGGCTACGTGCAGACCTTCGTCGGTCCGCAACGCCGTCCGAAGGGACGGATGTCAATCGAGGCGCACGCTGAAGTCGGACGACTGCTGAAATCAGTGCTGGTGGCCACCTATCATCGCAAGGGTGTCTACAACCGCGTGAATGCGGTCCGCAGCGAACTCGACGAATGGGTGCAGCGTGAATACAACCACGCAGAACTGTCGAACGAGCAGTTTTTCGAGTTGTACTACCGCGAGTCCGGCTCGACGTTTTCTCGATCACTCCCTGAAGTCGAGCGGGAACGCCATGCTGAAAGTCTGACGGAAGCAAGGAAACTGCTGGCCCAGCACTATCCCGACTGCCCGCCGCAACGTTCACTGTTGAAAAAAATGGATGCCGCAGTCAAGTCGCTGCGGGATTGGGCTTAAGGAGTCCGCAATGCCTCATGCAAAACAAGACCAGCAAGTGGTGCCGCCCGTTCGTCCCGAGGCCGAGTTGGAGAGCCGGATGGCAGCGGCTCTGTCCGCAGCCTTCCCCAATATTCCCCGCGAGCAATTGGTCGAACAACGGCGCTTCACTGTGCGCCTTGGTCATGAAACACACGAGTTCGACAGTGCAGCCCAGTGGGCGAAGAGTGGGCGGGCGGATGTAATCGTCTTTCATGGTGGACGGCCGCTGGCCGTGGTGGAACTCAAGCGAGAGGATCTAGCGCTGACTCATGCTGACTATGAGCAAGCGCAAAGCTACGCGAACCAGTTAACGCCACGACCTCCTCTTGTCGTTGTCACGAATGGGCGCGATACCCACATCTACGACGCCAATACAGGGCAACTTTGGTCCAGCGAGCAAGACGCTGCCAGTGCGGTAGCCCGCCTGCTTGCCAATGCCGCCAAGTTGGCGGCGGCGGATATGCGGTGGGCAACTGAAGCTTTGATGGGGCGGGAAACCGGGGTTTGGGTTCCCATCGTGCGATCTGCAACTGCAAGGCTCCTGGCCGAGATGACCGACCCACCCGGCCAGTCCGATCACGCCTTCGCCGAGCTTCTGCTGTTCCCTCGTCTTAGTACCTTCGCCGCAATCAAATCAGCGCAAGCTGGGACGACCTTCTCGATCGTTGAAGGTGCGGCACAGAGCGGCAAGAGCAGTTGTCTGCGCGAACTCGCCTTGCGCACTCGGGACAGTGAAGACTTGGCCGTCCTGATGTTGCGAGGCTCAGGGCCGGGACTGTTTCAGTCGCTGGCCAACCTGTTCGCCATCGAGCTTGAATGGAATCTCACCGCGAACGATGCCCGCCAGTGGCTGCGGCGGATGTCTACCGGGCCAGCGGGGCCGGCACTATTACTGGCCATCGACGACGTAGAGGCAGGAACGTTAATGGCGGCCGATCTGGAGGAGCTGGCGACTCTGCGACCTGGCAACAAGCTCAATGTCATCCTGACTACCGATCGCGCGGAACGGCTGGTCAAGGCTCCAAACGGTCGCACGCAGACGGCGGTGGGAAATCGAGCAAAGGTCATCGAGATCGGCCCCTTGAGGTTGGAAGAGTTTCAAAATGCGCAGCGCGCTCTTGCTAATCACAAAATTCACTTCCAACAGGGCGCGGAGTACGCAGAGGACTACCGTGCGCCATGGGTACTTCGCACGATTTACGACGATGCAGCCAGCAACCCACGATACCAAGACCCTGACAACGCCTTGCTTCTTCCTCCGGCTCTTGGCTTGGAGCTTGTGCAAGCTGCGCGCCGGAGCTACTCCCATCAGGCGGACCTGCTTCGCGGCTATCGGATGCTCGCGCGTTGCGCTCTTGCCGATGAGGGCGCCCGTTCGGCCGAACTGGCCTTGGCAGCATCGAATGGATTCGTCGTGCGACAAGATGCTCTTTCTGACGAAGCCCGCCATGCGGTGGCCGAACTCAAATCCAAAGGTGCCGTGCGCACCTATCGTCACGCAGGCAGTGAAGATGTCGTGGTACCGACCATTCCTGCCGCATTCCTTTCGGAGCTTGCCGATGCCGCAGGCGACGAACTTGCGCGCCGCGCCTCAGTAGACCCCCAGGAAGCCGGCACTTGGCTTGGCAATCGTTTGGCCGCTGTTTATCTCGGGGACTTGGTTGGTGCGCAGGCGATTCGCTGCATGGCGGAGAAAACAGGCGGATTCAGTTCTGGAATCATCGACGGCCTTCTTTCTATCGAGCCCACGGAGGAGCCCGTCGAAAATGCGCTGGTCGCGACGGCTGCGCCAGACGGTCGGTTGATTCATCTGAAGATAGACGGCGAAAAGGCCTGGCTGTCCAATCGCCACGGCGACGTTATCGGCGAATCCATTGATCTCGGAGAGGAGCGTCCGCACATGCTTGGTAACACGGCAGCTTGGATGATCCTTGGACAACTTGCCAGGCTTCCCGCAGCGGCGGTTGGCGATGACAGCCAACGCATGGACGCGTTTGTTTTGTTGAACATCGGGCAGTGCCCATTCCCATTGTTACGCGCAAACGAAGAGGGACTGGGCCATCTTGTGCACGATCTCGGCGACCACGGTCGCGTCCTTTGCCACGATCAAGGCCCCATCGAGGCAGCAACGCAAGCGATGGCCGATCTATTTTCACGTCCGTGGTCACACGCAGACGAGTGGGTGGATGCCGCGATCGAAACCGGGTCTCTGCCACTTTTGCATCGTTTGACTATTGCGCTGCGCACCGTGCAACTACGCACCATACCTGATCTTTCCGAATGGGCCGATGTGACGCTCAAGGAGCGCGTTCTCCCCACGCTCACCGCCGCCCTTCGAGCATCAGTCGGCGGCGAAGACGTAGGCGCACATTGACCACAAGCAGGTACTTGTAATCTATGCATGCGATGTCGCTCTCTGAGTTTCCAATTTCCGTGCTCGAACTCCACACATGGTCGTGGTGGCGAAGGGCTTGGAAGCGACCGCCAGCGCTGGTACGGAAGCGGTGTGAAGCTTGGTGTGAGCTATTGGGGCACAGGGAGGCGGCGGGAAAAAATGTGCGCCTCAACACTCCGAAATCAAAGATTTTTGATGACTCACGCCGTCGATGGGACATCCTGGACAATCTTGACCGCAGCAACTTTGCTTTGCGGGGGCGTTTTCCGGTCTCAGCCTGGGGCGCTAAGGAGGCTTTCCAAAGTCCTCATGGATCGCTAGTGCAAGTGGTGATGGTGCCTGACTTTGAGTGCGACGCAAGAGATATAGAGGGAATCTCCTCAAGTAAGTCGGCAGACATGCCGCACGAAAGTGTGGACGTCTTCGGTGCCTACTATATTGATGAGCAGAATCGATATGCCAGAAAAGGAAAGCCCCCACTCGGACTGGATGATGCGAGCTTAAAAGAGCTTTGTTCTCATGGCGAGATCCGGCTATTGCACAGTCGTGGCTCCGACACGTTTAGCGTGCGAGCTTGGGATGGCCGTTTGTTCCTTGATAACAGTGGCGGATCTCACCATCTCGCGGGCGCCGTGCATGTTGCCAAGCGCATTGGCGCGCACATTCCCCTCGCCTCGAAACTCTATCTCTACCAGTTCAACCATTTGACTGTGCAATGGCTACTCGATGGATTTCATCTGGTATTGCTCCCCAAGGATTTGGCCAGACAGCTGCTGTGGTCTGTGAAGAGCTTGGTAGGTTCTGGTTCGAACATGGAGTTCCCGGCTGTACTGGCCGAAGGCACGCTTTTGGCATTCCCTCGTGGTTCGCAAATCGCCGGGTGCGTGATGGCAGAACTATTGAGTCAGGGGCACCACGATTTGGGCAGTGATTTGAGGGAGGCGCTGACAGCGCAACAGCGGTTCCTGGCTGAGTCGACAACTCCATGGACAAAGCAATTTTCATCTCCAACCTGCTGACGATGCGCTAAATGCGTGTGGTCACCTCGTTACCTATGGATTGAGAGTTTGGAGTTTCAGAGGAACGTAGCGACAGAAGAGCGTCCCGGCGTGCCGCCGTCGGGCTCGCGGGCGTTGCCCCATGCCTCGTGCCGAGTCATGGCCATTCGGCTTTGATCCCTGACGCCTCCGGCCATCCCTGCGTTCTTGGCCTGCGCGCTGCGCTTGCCCATCCGTGGTGTCGTCGGGGTGGGAGTGGGCGGTCTTGCTGTTCCCATCACCGTATCACGGCGTTCTCGCCGTCAAGGGCTGCGCGCGCCTTGCGCGCTTGCGTCCTGGCGGCCGTCGCTGCCCCCTGACTGCTTGCGCTGCGCCGTGCTGGAGCCGGTTCCGGGCAATTCCGCCCGAGCAACCGGAGCACGATCATGTCGCAACTTTCTCTGTCTCTCGATTCCTCGCTGCTGGTGCGTGACGACCAAGGGCGTTATCTGCCGGCGACTGCCGACCAAATTCTGGAAGCGGCCCGGTATGTCATCGACCAGAAAATTCCGCGCGGGACGCTGTTTACTTCGCCGGCGCTGGTCAAGGACTACCTGCGCACCAAGCTGGCCAACTTCGAGCATGAGGTTTTCGCTGCGCTGTTCCTCGACAGCCAGAACCGTCTGATCGAATACGTGGAGATGTTTCGCGGCACCATCGACCAGGCATCGGTGTATCCGCGCGAAGTCGTGAAAACGGCACTGCATCACAACGCAGCGGCGGTGATCTTTTCGCACAATCATCCGAGCGGTAATTCCGAGCCGAGCCAGGCGGACAAGCTGCTGACCCAGCGCCTCAAGGAAGCCCTGGCGCTGGTGGACGTGCGCACGCTGGATCACATTGTCGTCGGCGGCGAGGCCACGACGTCATTCGCAGAGCGTGGCCTGATCTGATCCTGGGGCCGTGCGAGCCTCTATCTACGTCGGCGCGACGCATTCAAATTTCAGCGTCGCGTCCTCGAATCCAATCGTGGTCGGGGATGACCAGCGATCCAATAAGGCCAGCCGTCCGCTGTGCCAAGCCTTGTTCGTGTTGCGAAATTGAAAGCGCAAGCATTTGGATGGCCGACCTGGCAACACGCAAAGCACGCAATACCTCCTGAATAAACGGTTCCCTTTGGTGATGTTCGATTTCAGGTGCCTGTCTGCTGCGCGCTGGGTCGCCAAAGTCATGCAGCACCACAAATCGGTGCGTGCCTGCGTTCCGGAGGTCCTTTTGTGAACGCAGGATGCCTTCGCTGCTGTCATAGTCCTCGGCAAGCTCCACAAGGCCATAGAGGGCAGTGGCACCCCCGCGAATCGCTTTCTCCACCTTTTCGGCTAGTGGGCGCACACCAGTCGCCTTGTCAGGGTTTCCTCGCCATAGTTTGCCAAAGTAGACCTTATCCGGCGGTTGCCCAAACTCGAAGTAATGGTTCGCCGTTACTGCGATCTTGTCGAGCAGGTCGAGTGCCGTGCGGTGTGCCAAGATAAGCACCGACGTATCTGGGCCGTAGGTAGCGTAATCAAGAGTGTCCCCATATCGCCCCGTCGCTGGCCACACGTCTTCGTCAGCAGCCCGCCAAGCCAGGTCGCGCGCAAGGATGAAATCGCTCTTGAGCACGTTAAACATGGCGAATACAGGGGGGGGCATTCCGTGTACGTCAGATTCGCGTTCAAGAATCCCTGGAAGCATGAGCCAATCCAGCTTGCCCAAGGAGGGATCGATGAGTTCGACCGCAGGTGCAAGCGTCAGGCGCTGGCGCTCGACCCAACTGATGAATGGATCTGTGTGTGGTGATCGCGGTGGTGGATCTTCAAGTTCGCTGGCAAATGCAGCGATCTGCTCAGCGGCCTGTGCGCCAGCATATTGGATGACCCGATCTCGATGCCGATGTGCAATCTTGGCCAACATGATCGCCTCGATCCGGGTAAGGTCTGAACAGCCGCCTCGCTCATAAAGCCATAACAAATTACGGGCTGCGGAACTAGCTGCAACTCCATTTCCCGGATCGATCTCCAATGCGGCAAGCCACGCATCATGAGCTTCGCCAAGTCGATAGCTGCTGCTGAATTGGTTGGCAAGGTTGCTCCAGGCCTGGGTTCTCAGCGCTGAATCGACATCTACGTCTTGCGCTACTTTCCAGAAGCATCGGCGCGCTTCGGCACGGTGCTCTCTAGTGCGTTCCTGATGATCTAGCCAACTGGGACCGCGAGGCGGAATACCAGTCGCCGCAACCAACCCGTTCGCCAGGTTGTAGGTGATGTCAGCAGTCGGGAATCGACTATGCAATTCACGAAACAATACCAACCCTTCTTCAATCGCGTCTTGCTGTTGAGTCAAGGCGCCGCCATCCACCAAGGCACTTGCACGCAGAACCATCAGATTGACGCGCTCGGGTTCAGGTATATCAATATTGATTTCCCTGGCCTGCTTTATCGCCTCGGCAGGATCGCTATCCAATAAGGTCCTCAGATGGGCCGACTGTTCGTGAAACCTGCCCTGGATTGACGTCATAACTGGATTCCTTGTTTGTGCGCCTCTTTTGATCGTCAAAACGTTTAGGCGCCTCACGGCATATTGAACCAAGATGGATTTTTCAGTAACCGAAAAATCATTGCCGAATCGGCTCTCTTGATACCTGCTGACTGCAATGCGGGCGTCCGGGCGCGCTGTCGTGCTGCGCATCGAGCCACCTGCGGCGTCTCGCCCCATACGGGCTTCCATCGTTCCCTCACTGCGTTCGGCTGACGCCTCCGGCCCGGCTTCCCGATCCGGGCCTGCGCGCTTCGCTTGCCGTGCGGTCAGCACACAGGGAAGGCCGTTGCCTGTCCAGCCATCTTTCCTGACTCCATCACCTTGCTCGCGACTGTAGCCCGCGTCCATGTGCCGTCAAGGCGCGTAGGGCCGTGTCCTCGGCTGCGCCTGTGGGCCGCACCAACCCTGCGCTTGTCTCCTTGACGGCCCCCGTCCGCGCGCTCCTGACCGTCGCGGGCGATGAACTCAGGAAAGACGGTGGCAACGAGGCCAACCGGGTTCCTCGTACCGACCGCATCGAACAGCCGAAAGGCTGGGCTCCGAATCTTGGAATCCGGTGTGCGGTGTGAACAGCAACCCCATTTTGTCAGGAGAAAGATCATGCAACTCGCATCCCGTTTCGCTTCCCGTTCCCCGTCGCTGCGCAGCGATTCCCCGCTGTCCGATGACCAAATCCGCCGCGTGGCCCCGTCCATCTTCGCGGACGCCCCGCATGAGAGCCGTTCCGAGCGGTACAGCTACATCCCCACCGCCGCCGTGCTGACCGAACTGCGCAAGGAAGGGTTTCAGCCTTTCATGGTGACGCAGACCCGCGTGCGCGATGAAGGCAAGCGCGAGCACACCAAACACATGCTGCGCCTACGCCATGCCAGCCAGATCAACGGCGCGGAAGCCAATGAAATCGTGTTGCTCAATTCCCACGACGGAACGAGCAGCTATCAGATGCTGGCCGGGATGTTCCGCTTCGTTTGCAGCAACGGCCTTGTCTGCGGCGACACCGTGGCCGATGTGCGCGTACCCCACAAAGGCGATGTGGCCGGGCTCGTCATCGAAGGCGCTTACCAAGTGTTGGGCGGCTTCGAGCAGGTGAAGGAATCGCGCGACCTGATGCGCGGTATCACGCTGGACGATGGCGAATCCGAAGTGTTCGCCCGCGCCGCGCTGGCCCTCAAGTACGACGACCCGGACAAGCCTGCGCCCATCACCGAATCGCAAATCCTGATGCCGCGCCGGTTCGACGACCGCCGCCCCGACCTGTGGAGCGTATTCAACCGCACGCAGGAGAACTTGACCAAGGGCGGCTTGCATGGCCGCGCTGCGAATGGCCGCAGGCAGAGCACACGCCCGGTGCAGGGCATTGATCAAAACATCCGTCTGAACCGTGCCTTGTGGCTGCTGGCCGATGGCATGCGCGCCCTCAAAGCCTGATCCGTCCCCCGCCGGAGGGGCGGTTTCCCCTCCATTCCTTGTTTCATTCGATTGGAGATACACCATGAACGCCATTACCCAAACCGAAGCCCGCGCCATCAACACCGCCGCCGCAATCCCGCTGGAAGCAGCCGACCCGAGCAAGAACCTGATTCTGGTTCCCCTGTCGCGGCTGGTGCTGCGCCCCACGGGGCGCAACGTGCGCAAGACCCCGCGCATGTCCATCCCCGAACTGGCCGCGTCAATTCAGCGCGTGGGCTTGCTGCAAAACCTGATCGTGATCGCCGCCGCCGATGGCGAGCATTACGAAGTCGTGGCCGGTGGCCGCAGGCTGGCCGCGTTGAAGCTGCTGGCGAAGAAACACCGCATCGCCAAGGATTGGGAGGTGCCTTGCCTGTTGGTGGCCGATGGCACAGCCCGCACAGCCAGCCTCACCGAGAACGTGCAACGCGAAGCCATGCACCCGGCAGACCAGTTTGAAGCCTTCGCGGCGCTGGTGGCTGAAGGTCGGCCTGTCGAGGACATTGCCGCTGATTTCAGCGTGACGCCGCTGGTGGTGCAGCGCCGCTTGAAGCTGGCGAATGTCTCGCCGCGCCTGATGGCCGACTATCGCGCCGATGCCGTCACGCTCGATCAGTTGATGGCACTTGCCATCACCGACGACCACACCGCGCAGGAAAGCGCGTTCTACGATGCGCCGACGTGGCAGCGCCAACCGTCCGCGCTGCGCGAACGTCTCACCGAGCGCGAAATCGACGCCTACCGGCATCCGCTGGTGCGCTTTGTCGGGCTGGACGCCTACGAGCAGGCGGGCGGTGGAGTTCGCCGCGACCTGTTCGCGGAAGGCGATGCGGGCGTGTATCTGACCGATGCCGCGCTGCTGGAAGGGCTGGCGCAAGACAAGCTGGTGGGCATTGCCACCACTGTCCGTGCCGAGGGGTGGGCATGGGTGGATGCCACGCCCGGCATGACCCACGCTGATCTGCATGCCTTCCAGCGTGCCCCGAGGGAGCGCCGCGAACCGACCAAACGTGAGGCCCAGCGCATCGAGAAGCTGCAAACCAAGATGCAGGCGGTCGGCGAAGCCCTTGATGCCGCGCTGGAAGCCGAGGACGAAGAACAGGCCGACGCGCTGCAAGAGGAAGGCGAAGCCCTGGGCGAGCAGTTGCAGGCGCTGGAAGATGCCTTGCAGGACTACAGCCCAAACGTGAAGGCCGCAGCCGGGGCGATCATCACCATCGACCGCAACGGCGACGCCGTGATTCATCGCGGCCTGCTGCGCGAGGCCGAGGCCAAGGCGCTGCGCACACTGGAACGGCTGCGGCAGGGTTTCGGCAGCGAGGAAGTGGAGAACAATGACGAAGGCGACACGGCAGACGAAGCGAAAGCCCATGCCATGTCCGACCGGCTGGCGCAGCGCTTGAGCGCGCACCGCACCGCCGCTTTGCAAATCGAAGTCGCCCGGCATTCGCAAGTGGCGCTGGCCGCGCTGGTGCATGGCATGGTGCAGACCGTCTTACAGGCAAGCCATTACGGGAATGACCTGCCGCTGGGCGTGCGCCTCACGGCGCAAGACCATCTGGAAAGCATGGCCCCGGACTGGCCGGAATCGTCCGCCGCCGTGGCGCTGTGCAAACTGCAACAGACATGGGCCGACAAGCTGCCCGAGGACAGCGTCGAATTGTTCGCCGCGCTGCTGGCGATGGAGCAAGACGAACTGGTCAAGCTGTTGGCCGTGTGCGTGGCTTCGACGGTGGACGTGGTGACGGCTCGCGCCACCCCGCACCAGCCCGGCGCGGAACTGGTGCAGGCCGTGGGCTTGGACATGGCGGCATGGTGGCAGCCGACTGCCGAGGGCTATTTCAAGCACGTTCCGAAGGCGGCGATTCTGCAAGCCGTGGGAGAGTATGCGCCGGAGCACGTCACGCGACTGGCGAAGCTCAAGAAGGCCGACATTGCCAGCGAAGCCGAACGGCTGGCTGATGGCACGGGCTGGATGCCCGCGATCTTCAAGGCCGAAGGCCCGCAGGAAGCCACGCCGGAAGATGGCCCGCGGCAGGACGCCCCGGAAGATTCCGAGGTAATGGCGGATGAACCCGCCGAAGCACTGGCCGCTTGACCCGCGCCGAAGGCAAGCGCCCCGGCCTCGACCGGGGCGCTTCGCTTGAAAGGAGAAATGCCCATGACCCGCACCACTATCAGCCGCCCGCACATGGCGGCAATCTATGCCCCCGGCACGGTACGCGCCCGCCGCTGGCACGGCGATGGCGACGTGCGCAGCTACCGTCCGCCTCGCGGCTGGACGGCCCGCGCCGACCTCACCGACATTCACCCCATCACGGGCCGCATCTTGCCGCGTGCCACGTGGTGGCTCATCGAGACGAAGGCATGAGCAAGCCAGAACCGGCCCCAAGCCGTTCCGCCCTGGGGCCGGTGGACACCAAAAAATCCGGGCGCGGCAGTGGCCGCACCCGGTGTATTAAAGCCGAACAGTCAGAACATCGCGCCGCCTTCGCCAGTGCTCAGGCCGCGATATTGTTGAAGGTATCGCCGCAGTGCGCGCTACCTTCCATTGCCCCCATCAACGGCAGGCTCCGCTAAAGTGATGCGATATGGGAGGCAATATCTAATGAGCAAAGAACATCGCCCGCACGGCAAGGCTCCTACTGCATGGGAAGCCGACATTCTCAAAATCCGGGCCTTTGAAATGGTGTTGATCCTTTTCTATATGGAGGATTTGCGACGCTTCATCATGGGCTCCATTGAGGCCACCGACAAACTGCACGGGGTGAATCGGCTTAGTGACGGTAAACCCAAGACCAAGGAAGGCAAGAAGTTGGAGCTTGCCCGTGCCGTACTGGTATCCGATGGGATCATCGATCAGGCTGAGAGCGATGAACTCAAGGAACTGGTGGACTATCGCAACATCATTGGGCACACGATCCATGATCTGACCGTGGATGTGGGCGCCTATTCTGATCTGACAAAACATCACCCCGAAACCTTCAAACCAATGCCTTTATATGACTACACGGCTGCCAAGCGGGCCAAGGCGCTCCGGCAAAAGGTGAGTAAGGGCATGATGAAGAAGTTCATGATGATGGCGTCGCTCGACTTTCTGGCCTTTGAAGCGGCGGAGAAGACCTATATCGCGGAGATTGAGCGGCTGAAGAAGCGGGTCAACCAAGGTATAGAGAAGGCCAACAAGGTGATTGCGGAAACGACCCGCATCATGCAGGCCATCCCGAAGTCGGTCATGGAATCGGCCCAACCTGGCCACCCGAGGAACATCAAGGAAAACGGCTCCTTGAGCAAGCGTGGAGCGGAATGCGTTTTCCAACTCTTTGAAGCCCATGCGACCCCATTGGCTGTAGCTTATCTGATGAGGATTTCGCATCGTTCGGCCACGCATTGGTTTGCAAAGTGGAAGGTCAGTAAGGCATAGACGTTTTCCGTCTGCGCTGTTTGGCTGAACACCTTGCGCGTGTCGGCGCAAGCGCCGCCGGGCTTTCGGGCTGCGCCCCGTGCCGTCTTTGCCGTCACGGCCATTCGGCTTCAATCCCTCACGCATCTCCGCGCCTGCAGCGCTGCGCACTTCGCTTGCCTCCCGGGGATCGGCGCAAGGCCCATCCCCGCCGCGCGCAGCTTGGCGCCCCTGCGAGAGCACCGAACCGGCTTGCGCCGGATCGGTCAGACCAGCGCCTCGCCGCAATAGGCAGGGCGCTGCGGATACGCTGTGGCTTGCTGCGGCAGGTTGTGCAAATACGTGCCGTCCTCAATGCTGGCGGTTCGTCACCACCACGTCACCACAGACGATTCCCGGACACACCGCCCAGCCTTGCTATGGAGTTTTCACACCACGCCTCAAGCATGCCGCCGCAGGATGCGGCGGGATCGTTTGCGCTTTCCATTGAAATAATCGGCCTTGTCCGCATCAAGGGGCAAGCCGGCGAAGCAGTCTGGCGGGGCTGCCGAGTCAGCCCTGTCTCCTTGCGGAGCAGTCGGCCCGTGCGTCCTTGGCTTGTCGTGAATCCTGGCGTGGGCACGGCTGCGCCTTGGGCTTCATGGCCGCAACCGTCCGGCGCAAACAATTTCCCCTGCGCGGTCACTGCGTTCGGCGCATTCCTCGCGGGACAAATTCTTTGCGCCTCCCGGTCCTCCACTGCGTTTCGGCCGCAAGCGATGCGTCCCGCCCATCCCCCGCCTGACGGATCACAACAAGGACGCGATGGGCGCGGCCTTGGTTAAACCGCAAGGAGAAAACATCATGGCTACCATCGGCACCTTCACCGCAGACAAAGACGGCTTCACCGGCACGATCCGCACCCTGACGCTCAACGTCAAGGTCAAGCTCATCCCCAACGAAAAGGAAAGCGAGAACGCCCCCGACTTCCGCGTCCAGGCGGCTGGCGGCTACGACATCGGCGCAGCGTGGAAGAAAGTCAGCAAGGCCGAACGGCCCTACGTGTCCGTGACCCTCGACGATCCCACGTTCCCGGCGACGATCTATGCCCGCCTGATCGAGGAAGAGGACGGCACGCACAACCTGATCTGGTCGCGCAGCAAGCCCCAGGCAGCCTGAAGGCCGCCTCAGCGCCCCGCCCATTGCGGCGGGGCAGCCGTGCTCTGCACGGCAAACCTACGACCTGGCCGCTGCGAGCTGGTTCTCGGTCTCGGTCATCAGCACGGCGGTACTGCATTCAAGCGCGCCAGCGATCTTGAAGATGATCGCCAGCGTGGGCATGTGCTCGCCGCGCTCGACCTTTCCCATGTGGGAACGCTCGATGCCGGCCAGATTCGCCAACAACTCTTGCGCGATCCCGCGTTCCGCCCGCAGCGCACGCACCGCCGCGCCGAAGGCTTGCGCCAATTCGGCATCGAAGGTGGTGGCACCGGTCGGCCGACCGGGTTGGATGGATCGCTTCTGCATAGACAGAAGCGTCCAATTTCGAGACAATTAAAACCACGTTATCTTTAACTCATTGGCTGGAGTTTCGTCCGCATCCGTGCTTTTACGGAAAACCGTATCGGCGGATTTCGACAGAACCGGGGAACCGTATCCGTGCCTCGCCTGACTTCCACAATTCCGCTTTTGCATTTCTGTGCCTGTACGGATTCGATGGCTTGCGCATCCGTGCCTACCCACAAAAGCACACATCCGGTTCGGTGCTTCTGCGCTTTCGCGCAAAGGCGGATTCGTGCATTCTCGGTTTCGAGGGGTTCCTGACCATGACTCAGTCACTCACCACCGCAGAGGAGCGAGCGCAACTGCTCGCCAACGGTGCTGCGTGCACCGCTGGTCAGCGCATCGACCCGCTGCCTGTCGTGCGGTTGTTCACGCCGGATGCACACGCGACTTGGTTGCTCGCTGCGCTCGACCTGACCGATGGCGATACGGCGTGGGGGCTCATTGACCTCGGCATCGGTATGCCGGAGCTAGGAACGGTCAAGCTGTCCGATCTGGCAGCCATCGTCGGGCCGCGTCAGCAGTCCATCCAACGCGACCTGTATTTCCGCGCATCACGACCGTTATCGGAATATGTCCGGCTGGCACAGATCGACGGCTCGATCCCCGACTGATCGAACCGCATAGCCACGCTTCGTCGGCCATCCAGACACAGGCCGTTGCGGCGCACTGTGTCTTTTTCGGTCTGATTTATGACTTTGGCAATCTGAATTACCACTCTTGCGCTAAGGCGGTGCAACCCTGACCGAAAGGGACATGATGCACTGCGCGGCTTGCGGCAGGGTGACAGCTGCTGTGCCCTCAATTCCGGGCTGCACAGCCGTCGCATTCGGACAATCCTCGTAAGACTTCGGAGCCAATCAGTCTTGACACCGCTCGTTACAGCTTGAATGTATCCCTTTGCAGGTGGCGCGTTGAGGTTTTGATGGCGTAGCTCCAGCGTGCCGACGATCCCTGTCAACAGGAGGTTGCCTCATGGCTGATCGAAGCGCCGAGTCTTGGTATCCCACTGCCGCGTATCTTTACGTCCTGCATCTGGATGATTTGGCACTGGCCTGGGAGTATTTGCGCCGTCATCCCGACTACCGCCGCGACTGGTTTCGCCGTCGCCGGAAGCCGGACGCCGCCCACAGTTGGGGACTGCGCATGCTGGAAGACCCAGCCCTGGATGCGCGCGACGCGCATCCAGTCTGGCTTCCTGGCCATCCCTGCACAGCGCAACTTCACCCGGACATCGACCCACCACCGGATGCCGTCGCGTTCGAGTTGTGGCGCATTCCCGGTCACAAGCACCTGGCCTACGATGGCCGACGCCTGATGCTCGCCACGCGCTGGCCCGGCTGCTGCCTGCGCCTGACGCTGGCTCCGAGCTTGGAGGATGGCATGGCCTACGTCTACGCCATCCGCGCGTGCGACATGCCTTGCGCGCGCCATTGCGTGCTCCGGGCCGAGCTGGACAAGCTGGCCGTGGCCCCCGAAGGCACGCCCGCAGCAGCGGCTCGGCCACGGCCTGCGCCGACTGCTCTGCAGGAGTTGCACTCCTTGCAGGCGCTCGATGCCACCTTGGCGGGGGCGTCCTTGCGAGAGGTCGCCGAAGGCCTGTTCGGTACCGATGCCGTGGTCAAAGACTGGTACGCAGATGGCGGCCTGCGCTCCCGCGTGCGTCGCCTGGTACGACGTGGTTTGACGCTGATGCGCGGTGGCTATCGGCGTCTGGCTCGACTCCAATAACTTGAGCAGGGTCGTTTTGCCTTCCCTGCAAAACGACCCTCAACGGGACGCATCCCTTTCTTGAGACTGCCTCCATCTGGCCGCGCTGGTGCGGCCGGGCTGTTCTGACCGATGGAGGCTTATCCGATGCGACCCGCTCCCTTGCGGCCTGCTGCCGCGCCCGCCACGCCGCTGCAACCCGCTGCTGCACAACCCCAACGCTACCTGACCAACGACGAGGCCGCCGAATACCTGCGCTTGTCGCCGCGCACGCTGGAAAAGCAGCGCGTGATCGGTGGCGGTCCGCGCTTCCGCAAGTTCGGCCGTCGCGTCATGTACGCAGTGGCCGACCTCGACGCCTGGGCCGACCAGCGCAGCTTCGAGGCCACGTCTGATCCCGAATACGCCGAGCATCACTCGGCCGACAGCCGTGCGCGCTGATCGGCGCGTCGCCGGTGGCCATCACCATGCCCAGCCCATCGCTGCCGTCCCGATCATCGGGGCAGCGACCAGCGCAGGAGCGGGAACAGCTCGATCTGTTCCGCGCGCTGCCGGGCGACATGGCGCCGCGCGACAGCCAGGATTTGATGGCCTTTCCGTTCTTCTCATTGGCGAAGTCGAAGCGCGTCCAGCCGATCGACTTCCGCGCCGGCGGCGTGACGATCCGCGTGGAGGGAACGCAGGAGCACGGCATCGCCACGATCTGGGACGCCGACATCCTGATCTGGGCGGCCAGCCAGATCGTGGAAGCGCGCGACGCGGGCATCCGCCCGTCGCGTCTCATGCGCGCCACGCCCTACGAGATCCTGCGCTTCATCGGGCGCGGTACGTCGCTGCGCGACTACCAGCGCCTCAAGGCGGCTTTGGATCGCCTGCAATCGACCACGGTGGCCACCTCCATCCGCGAGACGACCGGGCGGCGCCTGCATCGCTTCTCGTGGATCAACGAATGGAAGGAACTGGCCGACGCCCGCGGCACGCCGCTTGGCATCGAGCTGATCCTGCCAGACTGGTTCTATGCCGGCGTGCTGGATGCGGCGCTGGTGCTGACCATCGACCCGGCGTATTTCAAGCTCACGGGTGGCATCGAGCGCTGGCTGTACCGCCTGGTGCGCAAGCATGGCGGCAAGCAGCCTGGCGGCTGGCAGTTCGACTTCAAACATCTGCACCGCAAGTCGGGCAGCACAGCCAAGCCTTACGACTTCGCCTGCGACTTGCGCGCGCTGGTGGCGCGGCAGTCGATGCCGGGCTACGTCCTGGGCATCGAGCGGATGCCGGACGATGGGGCCGAACTGCTGACCTTCCGGCCCGTGCTGCGGACGGCACGGGGATAACTCGTGGAAAAACTGTGAATGGCCTCGTGCTATCAGGCGTGGCGGGTATCGTGCTATCAGGCGTGTCCCTATCGTGCTATCAGGCGTGCGAAACCGCCGAAAACCCAATAACGGCGCGGGTTCCCGGCCCCTCTAACTTCCCTAACTTAAATTCTTTAACTTTTAATAGAAGCGCGCCGTTTCGGTGGACAACTGCCAAACGGCACGGCGCACAGTGTTTCGCATGGCAAAGAAAACCCGGCTTTCCAGCAAGGAGGGCCGCGCCATGATCATCGCTTTGCTGAACCAGAAAGGCGGTGTCGGCAAGACTACGCTCGCCACGCACATCGCGGGCGAGCTGGCCATGCGCGGTCAACAAGTCGTTCTGCTGGACGCCGACCCGCAAGGCTCGGCGCTGGACTGGACGCAGCGGCGCGCCCAACAGGGTTTGCCGCGCTTGTTCAGCGCCGTAGGCCTCGCACGCGAAACGCTGCACCAGGAAGCCCCCGAACTGGCACGCCGGGCCGATCACGTCGTCATCGACGGCCCGCCGCGTATCGCGGCCCTGGCACGTTCCGCGCTGCTGGCGGCAGAGCGCGTGCTGATTCCAGTCCAGCCCAGTCCCTATGACTTATGGGCGTCTGCCGAAATGGTGGCGTTGATCCGCGAGGCGCAGGTGTTCCGGCCAGCGCTGCGCGCGGCCTTTGCCATCAACCGGCGTGTCAGCACGACCATCATTGGTCGCGAAGCACGCCAGGCGTTGGCCGACCAGCCGCTGCCCGCGCTGCGTTCGGAGGTGCACCAGCGCATCGTCTTCGCCGACAGCGTGGCCGCTGGTCGGCTCGCCCGCGAGACGGCACCTGACAGCGCCGCCACGCGCGAGATCGCCGCGCTGGTTGATGAACTGCTGCGGTGGCCGACATGACCACAGAACGATCTACGCGCGGCAAGCGCGTCGGCATCGGAGTACGGCCACCAGCGAATCCGCACGCAGAGGCGTGGGTTCGCCAGGGCGAAGCCAACGACATCCAGAAAGGCGACCTCTACACCGCGCGCCTGACCCTCGACATCACGCCCGCGATGCGTGCGCGCATCAAGGTGTCGGCCTTCACGCAGGGCGTGACGGTGGCCGAACTGCTGCGCGCATTGCTGGAGCGCGAATTCCCGGAAGTATCCACGGAGAGAACACCATGAACGCTCACGCCTTGCCAGGTACGGTTGCACCACCGACTCCACTCGCTGAACTCGTCGGCCGAGTCGGCACCGCACCACTGACCCGCGTTTCTCTGGCCTACATCGAGCGGCGCATCGACATCTATCTGCGCTTCGGCGAACCGGCGCGCATCGTCCGGCTCGATCGCTGGCGTCGCGTAGCGATGTTCCTGCCGAGCGCCGTGTTCTGTCGCATTCGCTGGCACGCCAACGACTATGGCACCGTGCGCTGGCAGCTCATGGTGATGCAGGCTTGTACCCCGCTGGACGCGTCGCAGCGCATTTCCGGTGTGCTGCCCGGCGCGCGCCTGCTGCTGCACGCCGAGGGTAAACCTGCCGTGCGCGCCGTACTGGCGCAATTCGACGCCATCGAGGCGCAAGGTATCGCGCCCGCCGACGTGTCGCCCTCGTACTGGCAAACGCTCGGCAACCGGCTCGCTGCGCGCCTACCGTTACCAGCCTACACAACTGAGCGGCATGCCGCCTGGCTGGCAGGGAGGGCGTTGTCATGACGATGCTTTCCACATCCGGCACAACGCCGCATCCTCGCTCGCTCGGGCGCGTTCGCATCGTCGTGGCGACACTGGCCGCCGCCGGCCTCGCTGCGCTGGCCTGGGCGTCTTTCCTTCCCGACCACATGCGGCCGCTGCCGCGCCTGACCTACAACCCGTCCGATAGCGTGGCGGTCGGCTGGTATCGCGTCGATCCGCTCGACCACCGCGCCGGTTCGCTGCCAAGTCCGTTGTCCGTGAACAGCATCGTGCTTGTTCCGCTGCCAGCCGACGCAGCCGCGCTGGCAGCGCAACGCGGCTATCTGCCAACGCGCGTTCCATTGCTCAAGCGCGTGGGCGCGATTGCACCGCAGGAGGTGTGCATCGCTGGCGGTATCGTCCGCATCGATGGTGTGCCTTCGGCCGCCGTATTGCGAGCTGACCGGCTGGGCCGTCCACTGCCATCGTGGCAGCAATGCCGCCGCCTCGCACCGGGCGAACTGTTCCTGTTGAGCGTGACCAATCCGGCGTCGTTCGACAGCCGGTATTTCGGCCCGGTCAGCGCATCCACCGTGCTCGGTGTCGCGCATCCGGTCTGGCTGGAGACAAGTCCATGATGGCCGCCGATTCGCTGCTCATTTCCGTGCACCTCATCGTGCCATCTGACGTGTCGTTTCACTGGTCGTCGCCGTGTCGTTGCGTGTGCAGTGCGGGTGCCGATCCTGCGTATCGTGCACCGCACTTCGCGCAAGCTCCGGCGCCGTCCTCCTATGTGCAGGCGTCTTGCCTCGAACGCGCCCGGCCGATGGCCGTGGCCGCGTTCGCCGGCGGGCTGGCTGCGGGCAGCGCAGCACCGCCGGGCCGCCGACGCCCAGAGCGAAAGCGAGGGGCAAAGGCGGAAGGCAAGATTGAAGGGTCCGGCACGCTGCCGGCCCATAAGCGAGTCTGCACATGGGGTTGGCGCGACACGCGCTATTTGGCGGCACCGTGCCGCGAGGTTTGCCAAAGCCTTGCTGGAATTGGCGAAACCGCGTGCATGGCACGCTTTGGTCGGATGGCCTTGGCGGGAGTATCCGCATGAGCAGGCGCAGCAACTCGGACGGCGAAGACCGTTTTCGCGTCCGGCCCGGCGCACCGAAGCAGCGCGGCCAGGCCTTTGTCTCGCAGGTACTGCGGCAGGCCAGCAAGGGGGGCAATTCGACCGGCCGCAAGCCGGGAAAGACACCCGGATCGCGCCTGGGACGCGGCCACGTGGCGGCGCGCTTCACCGGGCAGTCGCTGTCCGCGACCTCCCGGCGCGCCACCGTCAAGGTGCGGCTGGTCTACCTCAAACAGGCCGGTGCGCGTTCAACCATCACCCACCTGCGCTACATCGAGCGCGAAGGTGTCGGCCGCGAACAGGACACCGGCAAGGCCTATGGGCCAATGACCGACGAAGCGGACTTGCCAGCCTTCGAGGAACGTGGTCGGGAAGATCGGCACCAATTCCGCTTGATCGTCTCGCCCGAGGATGCCGAACAGCTCGACGACCTGCGCACCTACACGCGTCACCTGATGGGCCGCATGGAAGCCGACCTGGGCAGTCGGCTGGACTGGGTGGCGGTGAACCACTGGAACACCGACAACCCGCACACGCATATCGTCTTGCGCGGCAAGGACGACACGGGCAAAGACCTCATCATCTCGCAGGCCTACATCACCCGAGGCATGCGCGAACGCGCTGCGGAACTGTCCACCGAATGGCTGGGGCCGCGCACCGAGCTGGAAATCCAGCGTACCTTGTTGCGCGAGGTCGATCAGGAGCGCTGGACCAGCCTGGACCGCACGCTGCAACGCGAAGCGCAGGATGGGCTGAACCATGTCGATCAACCTACCAGCGACCCGAAGCTACGACAGCAGCGCGTGTTGCTGGTCGGTCGCCTGCAGCGCTTGCAACGCATGGGGCTGGCGAACGAACAACAGCCCGGCGTCTGGGTCGTCCACGCCGATGCCGAGCCTGTCCTACGAGCGATGGGCGAACGCGGCGACATCATCCGCACCATGCAGCGGGCCATGGGTGTTGTGCAGCGCGACCTGGCCGTGTTTCAGCCAGGAGAAGAAAGTCGTTCCGTTATCGGCCGGGTCGCCGGTAAAGGGCTTGCGGACGAGCTGTACGACAAGGGCTATCTGGTGGTCGATGGCATCGACGGCAAGGCGCACTACGTGGCATTGCCGGCCAAAACCGAACTGGAGAAGTTCCCGGTCGGTGCCGTGGTCGAAGCCCGAGGTTCGGCAGACATCCGCGCCGCCGACAAGAACATCGCCGCGGTAGTGGCCGATGGCTTCTACCGCACCAACCATCACCTGGCGATTGCCAAGGCGCAGGCCCAATCCGAGCCCACATCCGAGCGCGATCCGCGCGAGGTGGTCGATGCCCACGTGCGGCGACTGGAAGCCCTGCGCCGGGCCGGCATCGTGGAGCGCATGGCCGAGGGTGTCTGGCGAGTGCCGGGTGACTTGCCCGAGCAGGGCCGTCAGTACGACGCTCAACGCCTGGGCGGCGTGGCGGTGGAACTACGTTCGCACTTGCCCATTGAGCGGCAAACCCGCGTTGTCGGTGCGACTTGGCTGGACCAGCAACTGATCGGCGGCGGCAAGGGCTTGGGCGAGATGGGCTTTGGCAGCGAGGTACGCGATGCACTCAAGCAGCGCTCGGACTTCCTGATCGACCAGGGCCTGGCCGAGCGGCGCGGACAGCGCGTGATCCTGGCGCGCAACCTTCTGGCGACACTACGCGGTCGGGAGGTGGACGCTGCGGGCGGGCGCATCGCGGCCGAAACCGGCTTGGCGCACCGTGCCGTGACCGCTGGCGAGCCCATCACCGGCGTCTACCGACGCAGCGTTCAACTCGCCAGCGGCCGCTTCGCGATGCTCGATGACGGTATAGGGTTCAGCCTGGTGCCGTGGAAGCCGGTGATTGAGCAGCGGCTTGGGAAAACGATGACGGCTGTCATTCGAGGGAGTAACGTGTCATGGGTGCTTGAACGGCAACGTGGGATAGCAATGGGGTAAGTCGCTCGTTCGTAATCAGGCCCGCTGGACGTGCAAGCAAGGCCATCCTTAGAGCAAGCTTTCAACCGACGCGACCCAGCCCCCACCCAATGCTTGGTACAAAGCGGCGCTATCGACGAGGCGTTGTGACTGAGCCGCGATCAGGTTGATTCGATTCTGTTGCGCCTGCTGTTGTGCAATAAGCAGTTGGACGTAACTGGCGGCGCCCAGTGCATATTGCCTTTGCATGGATTCCAGAGAGCCCTGCGCTGCGATATCGGCGGTTGCCAGTGCAGCCAGTGTTTGTGCATCGTTGTCCAGTGCCCGCAATACGTCGGCCACATTGCGTAGGGCTTCGAGCACGACGCTTTGGTAATTTGCCGCCGCCGCATCGAATGCGGCCAATGACGCCCGCTTTTCGGCGGGCAAGCCGGGATTGAAAAGCGGTTGGGTCAACTGCCCGATGAGACTCCATACCGCCGAGCCGCCGCCGAACAATGCGCCGGTGCTCAATGCCTGCGAACCGAGGCTGGCACTGATGTTGAGTTGCGGGTACAACTTGGCGACCGCGACGCCGTATTCCGCGTTGGCGGCATGCAATAGGGCTTCTGCGGCCTGAATGTCGGGGCGGCGGCGCACCAATTCGGACGGCAAGACCAGCGGCAGGTCAGACGGAAGGGTGAACTCTTCCAGGGTGAAGGTGGGTAAGCCTCCCGCGCCCGGCGCCCGGCCAGCGAGCACCGCCAGCAGATGTTCGTTCTGTTGGAGTTGTTTGCGCAGCAAGGGAAGTCCAGCGCGGGTCTGTTCCACCTGGGTTTGCAAGGCCAGTACATCGTCCGGCGCAGCCTGACCGAGGCGAACCCGCTCTCGGGTGAGGTGCAATTGTTCGTCCTGGGCGCAGAGGATGGCCTCCGTGGCCTGGATTTGCCCAGCGAGCCTGGCTTGGGTGATGGCGGTGGTAACGATGTTCGCCGCCAAGGTCAGTCGCGCACCTTCCAATTCGTAGCGCCGATACTCGGCGCGGGCGGCCAGTGCTTCCAGTGCGCGCCGGTTGCCACCGGCCAAGTCGAGTTGGTAATGCACGCCGATACTGGTGTTGTACAGACTGAATTCCCGCGCATCGCCGGTCTGCCCCAAGGTGCTGGGATTCAGACGTTGGCGCTGGGCGCCGATGCCCGCATCCACCTGGGGATAAAGCGTCGATCCCGCCTGCGCCGCATAAATTTCCTGCGCCTGCCGCAAGGTGGCCTTGGCAGAAGCCAGTGTTGGGCTGGCCTGAAAAGCCTGCTCGATCAGCGCATCGAGCTTGGATGAACCCAGACCATGCCACCACTGCGCACTCACGCTCGCACCAGCGCTGAAGTGCTGCGCATCTCCCAAGGTCGTGGGTGCGGATGCCGTTTGCGCCGGCAAAGGCGCCGCTGTGTAGCCGGGTACATCTGGGACCGCCGGCCGTTTGAAATCGGGTCCGACGGCACAGCCGGCCAGCAATCCGGCAAGGATCAATGCCGCGAGTGCGCGAACGAGGTTGTAATCGGTCTTCGTGCGATGAACGCCGAGACTGCGCGTCACTTCAGCGTTGCACATAGAAATGCTCCACAAACGGTTTACGGAAGCTCTGATGACAGGCTAGACAGCTGTTTTGTAGCGTCGCGAAGGACGAGATCACGGCTTGCCCATCGCTGCGCACGGCAGCCTGCTCCAGTGCCCGCGCCACCTGGTACGTTTTTTCGTCGTGGCTCTTGAACTTGCCCGCATCGGAGCCGACAAAACTCAGGATGCGCATCTTCTCAGCCAGCGGTGGCTGAGGGTGATCGGCAATCAAGGGCGCCACTCTTGCCACCATTTCCCAGTCCTCGCGAGAAATGCCATCGGTAATGACCTGCATGTTTTTGCCCATGTCTTGCATGATCTTGCGTAGCGCCAGCGGCTTGGCCTTGCCAGCGTCATCGGCCCAAGCCTGCGAGCAGGTGCTCGCCAGAAGCGTGCCGATGACTGTGGCTGTGAAATAAGCTTTGAAGCGATGTCGGTGTTGCATGGAAATCTCCTTGAAATAGTTGGTCAGTGTTTCTTGAGGGAGTATTCAGTGCGTGTAACGCTCCCTGCGCCCCACTAGAACTCGATGCTCAGGGCGACGGAGCCGTAAGCCTGATTCGTGCTCTGCTCCTCGAACTCTCGCGAGCGGTAAACACGCATCACGGCCAATCTGACACCATGCCCTGCCAGAATGCCTTGAGCGCTGACACCCACCGCCGCTTGGGCAACCCACGGCCGTCGCGAGACACTGTGGCTGGACCGAAAGAGGTTTCCGTCGAGGGAAAAATCGTAGGCGACAGCCTTCGCTTCCAATATTCCGAAGAGGTGAACGCCAGGGCGTGGCCGGCTGGCGGCCGGGACGGAATCGCTGGATTTGCCGTGGATGGAGGCGGCCGATGGCGGGCGGTTCTCGGCGCCCGGCCTGAGGGGATAGCTTCCGAAATCATTCGGCAGATTCCAGCCGATGCGACCCTCGATGCCCAACGTGGCCGATGTCTCGATGTTGCCGAGCCTGAGCCCCAACGAACGTATCGAATCAGCGGAGAAACCAGGGATGATTGCCCCGGCCCCACGAAACTCCCTGAATTTGCGGTCCAGGGCCAATTGAAAAACCGGCTCATTCTTCAATTGGTGCTGCCAGCCTTGAAACCTGTCGATGCCCCGCGCATCGTGCACCAGGTTCTGGGTTTGTTCCGCCAGCGACCAGGGGCCGATCACGCCGAGAGTGATCTCGCGCGTGTCGAGCATTTCACGATTCGACTCGGGTTCGTGTTTTCGCCGGTTCCACGCCAACCCCATGTAGAGCAATCCAGCGTAGGGCCGATCGTCGGGGATCAAGTCTGTTCTGGTGTAATCCTCCGGCGTGTACATGGACTGGCCGAATCTGACCACCACGTTCTGCGTATCTGCGGAATTATCCGCATCGGCCCAGAATCCGGGGTTCATAAATTGGATGAGTTGCGCGTGCAGCCGGATCGGCGCCGGGAGGCACTCGGACCGCGGCCTGCCGGGGATGTCGTGCGAAACCAAGGTGAACGCCACGCCATTCCTGTAATTTTGGTCGGTGCCGGTAAACAGGTCGTTTTCCAGCCTTGCCGTGCCGCCGCGGAATCTGAGTGTTTCTTCCGCTGCGCAATCCCCGGCGCCAGCAGTGCCTTCATTGACGGCTTGCGCCAGGGCCGGCGAGAGAAAGAGAGCACTCATCGCCAGCGCCAGTGCGGTTCGTCCCAGGCCATGCCGGACAAACGAGTTCGCGGAGGGGACGGCGTGCGCGCATGCTCACCCCTGCGCGGCTTCGGAGCCCGGTGGCTTACCGCCATAAAAGGCTTCTAGGACGACCACGATTTCTTCTGCGACTTCCACGCGCGTAAACAGCCGCACGTCCTGCGCGCTGATGAAGCCCTCGTCCACGAGGTAGTCGAAGTCGACGGCGCGGCGCCAGAATTCGCTGCCGACCAGCACGATGGGGATGCGCGCCATCTTGCCGGTCTGCACCAGGGTGAGCACCTCGAACAGCTCGTCGAGCGTGCCGTATCCGCCCCGAAAGGCGACCAGCGCCCGCTTGCCGGCGGTGATCGCCCGCTCAATGAAGCGCTTCTCCTCCGCGAACCACCGGTAGTTCGCCTCTTCGTAGATATTCATGGGCCCACCCATAACCACCAGCAGGTCAACACCTTCGACCGCAGGCAGCGGCTCATCACGATAGAAGCGTGTCGCGCCGAGCACGTACGATCCACCTCGAATCCAATCCTCGATGCTGCCAAGCCCTTCAAACGGCACGTGCTGGAAGTAATGTATGTTCATTGCGCTTGCCCTTGTGCTGATGCCGGCGTTAATGTCGAGTCACTTGGGGACGGAAACTTTCATGGCATCACGTCTTGCTCCGTAACAGCTGGCGCCAAGCAATGGCCGCAATTACTATCCACACCAGCGTACGCAGGCTCATGGCAACCACCGTGCGTTGTTCGTATGCGCCACCGGAATACACATGCGCGCCGAAGGCTGCGAACACAAGTGTCGTCGCCGCGGCGATGGCGACGGCCAACCTCGCGGCCCAACGCTGCTGCATCCACAGCCCGGCACCAGCAATGACGTAGGCGAACCCCGTCACAAAGTTGAACCAGAGCACGAATGGCACATAGTTTCCGGCAGCTTCGAGCGCTGCTTCTCCGCCAAACAGGATCGAGCCGCCTTCCTTGATGGTAAGCACGCCGAAACCAACGGCAACCAGAGAAATCGTCCAGCTCCAGACTCCGCGTTGTATTGGTATTGTCATATTTATCTCCTACAGATTAACTTTTCCCGTTTGCTTCAACGCCATGGGGAAAGCCTGCACAGCCCGAAAAAATAGCAAGAGTGCTGCCCCCTTCCTGAACAGTCGCATGGGCCAGCAGTGACTCGTTGCGTTGCATGCCAAAGCAGCGATTCTGTCGGGTTTCTGGGAGCAACCGTTCACTCGAATCCCCGTCCTTCACCAGCTTCCTCATGGGTCACGCCGTCACGGATGTGGTAGATACGTTTGAAGGTGGGGATGATCTTTTCGTCATGGGTAACGACGATGATCGCGGTCTCAAACTTGCGCGCCATGTCGTTGAGGATGCGGATGACTGCCATGGCCCGCTCTGAATCGAGCGGTGCAGTCGGCTCGTCGGCCAAGATCACAGGCGGGCGGTTGACCAATCCGCGAGCGATGGCAACTCGCTGCTGTTCGCCGCCGGAGAGCTGCGAGGGCATGGCACGGGCACGGTGTTGCACATCCAGTGCGGTGAACAGTTCCAGCGCCTTCGAACGCGCTTCGCCATTGGAGATGCCTGCTAGCATTGGCAGCAGTGCAACGTTGTCGGTGACATCAAGAAACGGGATCAGATACGGCGCCTGGAACACGAAGCCAATCTTGTCGCGCCGCAAGGCGCGCAGGTCACGCACCTTCCAGCCATTGTCGTAGATGACCTCGTCGCCTAAAACCATGCGCCCAGCGGTAGGGTCGATCACCGCGCCCAGACATTTGAGCAAGGTGCTCTTGCCTGAACCGGAAGGCCCGATGAGCCCCACCACCTCGCCAGGTGCTACCTGCATATCGACGCCTTTCAAGGCATCAACAGCGGTATCGCCCTTGCCATAGCGTTTTTTCAGTCCCTCGATGCGGATGCCTTTGCCACTCATATCAACCTCCAATGGCCTCGGCCGGATCGACCTTGAGCGCCATGCGAATGGCGACGATGCTGGCCAGCACGCAGATCACCATCACTGCGAAAAAGCCAGCGACGGAGTCAAACGGAATGAGCAGCACGTACTTTGGGAAAAGCGGAGCAGCAAACGTCGCAGTGATCTTGCCCACCACGAAACCGATCACCCCGAGTGCGAGAGCTTGCTGCATGATCATTGCGGCGATGGTGCGGTTACGCGTGCCGATAAGTTTCAAGACTGCGATCTCGCGGATCTTGTCCATGGTCAGCGTGTAGATGATGAAGGCGACGATGGCGGCACTGACGATGGCCAAGATCACCAAGAACATGCCGATCTGTTTGGACGAGGTGGCAATCAGTTTGCCGACGAGGATGCCTTCCATCTGCGATCGGGTGTACACCGTCAAGCGCTTCCAGCGGTGGATGGATTCGGCCACATCGTCTGGCGCATGACCAGGCTTTAGCGTGACCAGCACAGCATTGACAAACGCATTGGTGCTTTGTGAAGCAATCAAGGCATCCAGCAAGCCGGGGACGCCGGGCCGGTTAAAAGTCGGGTTGGCCTCGGTACGACGGCGGCTTTGCCAGATTGCATCGTTGTCTTTGAGGAATTGCGCTTCCTGAGCGTCCTTGAGCGGGACGAATACCATAGGGTCGCCGCTGGAGGACACCATGCGTCGGGTTAATCCCACGACGGTGTAGTGATTGCGACGGATGACGAGACGATCCCCCAGTTTGAAACCCGTGGCAATGTCGGCCACCGCTTCGTAGTGACCACGCGTGATCTGGCGGCCTGCCACGAGATAAGCTGGCCATCCGGGTGTAGCTCTCATCTCGCCGGGAGTGATGCCGACCACCATGGCCCGTACATCGCTCTCGTCTTTGCGTACCTGCATGGTCAGGTACGTCACGTTCGCAGCCTGGGCGATTCCCGGCATGGCGAGGATGCTGCGGTACACGTCGTCGTTGAGGCTGGACGATTCCGCGTAAGGGCCCAGCGTGTCTTTTTGCACCACCCAAAGGTCGGCGCCGCTGTTGTCGAGCAGCGCCTTGCCATCATCCACCATGCCCCGGTACACTCCGGCCATAATCAGGGTTACACCGATCAGAAGGCCCAGGCCGATGCCGGTGAAGACGAATTTTCCCCAAGAATGGAGAATGTCGCGACCGGCCAGGCTAATCATTGCGAAACTCCCGGGATACGCTCAACCACGTGGATTCGGCTGCGCACAGTCAGTGTCTTTTCGCTGTAGATCACGACTTGATCGCCGTTCTTGAGCCCTTCGCGCACCTGCACCCAGCCATCGAGGTCGGAGACCCCGAGCTTGACCGGTGTGAAGTGCAGATCGCCATCCACGATCTGCCATACACCGAGTTTGTCGCCTTCGCGCCGGACGGCAGGGTTGAGAATCACCGGAGCGGCGGGGAGTGCCGGCAAATCGACCGTGACTTCGGCTAGTTCACCTACCGGTGGCAAAGGCTCAGGTTGGTTATCAAAGATCACCTTGGCGAGCGTTTCCTCGGTCACAGCATCGGCCTTAGGTTCCACACGCAGCACATGGCCGTTCAACGTTTGACCACTACGCGAACGCAGCACGATGCGCGCTGACAATCCCGCAGCGAGCCCCGATGCACTGATCTGGTCGAAACGCACATTGATCCACAGGCTCTTGGGGTCAATCACTTCCACCACAGCTTGGCCTGCGACGATAGTTGTGCCGGGATCGGCATCGCGTACGGCAACCACCCCCTCGACCGGCGCGATCAGGCGCAGATTGCTTCGCTGCGCCACCAATGCGTCGCGGTCGGACCGGGCACGAGCGATATCTTCCCGCGCTGCCGATAGCGCGGCATCGGCGATCTGCAGTTCCTGCCGTTTCGTGGTGACAATTTCCTCGCTGGTCGAGCGCACAGCAAACAATTGCTCATAGCGGCGCGTCTGGGTTTGTGCAAAGGCTTGCCGTGCTTCCGTCTCGCGCAACGCTGCTTCGGCACGCTTGAATGCCGATTCCTGTGAGCGAACGCGATCATCGAGATCGACCGGCTCCATCTCGCCGAGTACCTGTCCAGCCTTCACCCGATCACCCACATGCACATCCAGCCGTTTCACGCGTCCGGCAAACGTGGGGCCGATCTTATAGGTGTAACGCGCCTCGACAATACCGATGCCGAACAGGGCTGGTGTGACCGCCCGCGATTCCACCGTCGCAACCGTCACGGCCACCGGCGCCAGCGGTCCGGATCGTAGGGCGACATAAATGAGGAGTGCAAGTAACGGAACTATAACGGCCAAGAGCGCCAAGGTACGGCCTTGCAAAGGTAGACGTTTCATTGCGAGCTCCCGATTCCCCGCCGATAAATCGCAAATACCCGTGGCGCATCGCGTCGTATGCGCTCAACGTCTCCGGCCAAGAGCGATTGCATGACTAGGCCCTGAATCGTGCCAATGAACAGCGTTGCCGCCGCCTGGTTATCCAGCGTGGAGGACAACTCGCCACTAGCCTTGCCTTTCTCAATGAGTTGATGCAAGCGCTCTCCATACCGATGGATCAGGGTCTGCACCATCCTCTTGGCCGGAGTCGATTCGGCGCGCTGAAGTTCGCCAAACATCATCCGTGGAACTCCGGGGTGCTCGACCACGAACTCAACATGGCTCATAAACATGGCCTGCATCGCGGCCAGAGGCGATTCAATACCTTGAGCGGCGCGATCGATCCGTGCCAGGAGACGTTCCGCCACCCACTCCATGACCGCCTGCCAGATGGCGTCCTTGGTCGGAAAATGGCGAAACAACGCGCCTTGGGTCAGGCCCATGCGCTTGGCAATGGCGGAGGTGGTGATGTCGTTGGGATTCTGTTCGGCAGCCAGTTCAACCACCGCCTCGACGGTAACGGCCCGCCGCTCATCTGCGGGTAGATGCTTTACGTGGGTACTCATTGTTGTCACCTTCAAAAGATAGTAATCAATTACTATCTTATCAGAATATGATGCCCGCGCAAGAGGGCAGCCCAAATCTAGTGAAGGAACAGCAATGAGCCGCAGGCCAGGAATCGCAAAGCGCGAACGTAGATTGAGCGGTTGCTCAATCGGGCAACCACTCCCAGAACCTACTTTTGCTGACGAAATGTGCGGGTATGGCTCACGCCAAGGTTCAAGTTCTGAACGCGTGCCACCGATAGGTGGAGCGTCCACTGCGATGCCGTGTCGATTTGCAGGACCAATGGATTCATAGCTTACGCACCAGTATCAGTCCGTCCGCTAGAGGAAGCATAGTTGCATCAACGCGAGGATCGTCCCTGACTTTCTCGTTTAGTTTCCGCATTGCGTCGATGTCCGCATCGCTGATCCTCGACCGGAGATCGGCATCGAGTACGCTCGGATCAACCACCGAGCCGAACAGAAGAACATTGTCGATCGCAATGACTCCACCAGGCCGAAGAAGGGACAACGATTTCTCATAATAATGATCGTAATTGCCCTTGTCTGCGTCGATGAACGCAAAGTCGAAACTACCCGTCTCGCCAGATTCAATAAGAGAGTCAAGCGTGCGGAGTGCCGGACCTAAGCGGAAATCAATCTTTTGCTCTACACCGGCCTCTTTCCAGTACTTCCTCCCGACACTGGCCCAGTTATCGTTTATGTCACACGCCACGACCCGACCATCTTTCGGCAACGCTAAAGCAACACATAGGGTGCTATACCCGGTGTAAGTACCTATTTCCAGTGCCTTCTTTGCGCTCAAGACCTTCACAAGAAATGACATGAACTGCCCTTGCTCAGGCGGTATCTGCATTATGGCGTTTGGGTCGCTATCTGTTTCTTTTCTCAGGCGCCGTAGTACATCCGACTCTCGCAAGGATGACAAAACGTACTCACGAAGCTCTTTAGAAAACTGAATTTCAGACTTCTCCATAACTCTTTCTCCTGAACTTAACGCTACGCGGAACGGATACTACGTCGCAGGTCTTCGGCCAGACGCCGAGCCTGTGGCTCGTCGAGCGTCGAGATCGTAATCCTGATGGCCTGGAAATTTTCTTCGACGCAAAAGGCCTTGCCGCTTCGCACTAGCCACCCCTTCTGAGCCAGACTGAGTACCACGGGTTGGCTTTCCTGCATCAGCGACACCCAAACATTCAAACCATCGGAGGGCGCCAGAGCGGAAATACCCTGTTCCTGCAATGCGGCCATCAGCAGGGTGCGGCGGCATGCATAGTCCGCCCGCGCCAGCGCAGTCTGCGCGGCCACATCGGGTGAAGCCATGAATGCACCGACAATGTCTTGCACGAGATGGCTGACCCAGGTCGTTCCCGAAGCCAGCCGTAGCCGTAAGCGCTGCGAGGTCTCAGCATCGCTTGCGACGAAGGCCAAGCGCAGATCCGGGCCAAAGCACTTGGACACCGAACGCACCAGCGCCCAACGCTGTGTTGAAGCCGGGATGACGGAGTGGTACTGCACTTCAGACAACAGCGAGAAGTGATCGTCCACGATCACCAACACATGCGGATACCGTTCCAGCACTTGCCGCAACGCCTTGGCGCGGACCTTCGTCAAGCTGCAGCCAGTGGGGTTATGCGCACGAGGGGTAATCAGCACCGCCTGTACGCCGCAAGCCAGAGCCTGCTCCAGAGCCTCGGGTTTCATTCCTGCGGTATCGATTTCCACACCCACCGCCTGTAGGCCGGCGATCCGCAGTGTGTTGATGCTGCCCAGAAAGCATGGACTTTCCACTGCGACCTTGTCACCGGCTGCCAGGTAGGCCGCCAGTAATCGCTCAATGGCATCCACTGCACCGTGGGCTAGGTCGATCTCCATGGCTGCCGGACAGTCGCCTGCGAACCAATGCCTGGCATGCGCGTCGAGTTCCGGGTTGACGGGTGCTTCCCCATACAACCGGGCTCGATGAGGCCGCTGTGCCAAGGCCGCTACCGGATCTGGCAGCCAGGCAGGGTTGGGATTTCCGCTGGCTAGATCAATCAGCGGTGAGCCGACCAGCGCACCTTCCTGCTCGCCCGGTCCCTGATCGGCACGGATAACCGTACCCAGGCGCCCCTGCGTCACCGCAATACCGACAGTTACGAGACGCTTGTAGGCGGATGCCACCGTGTTCCGGTTGACGTCCAGCGCAACTGCCAGTTCCCGCACGGAGGGCAACGCCTGGCCCGGCAGTAACTGGCGCGACCGAGCCAACAGGCGGACGCTGTCAAAAATTTCTGCGGCAGTTTTTCCGGCTATGTTCATTTGTCCTATGACAATATATAATTAGGCACATGACAATTCTACATCGCTTGATGAACCTGTGTCTCCCTACTTGGTTTGCAAGCTCCTGGGGTTTGCCCAATTTCTTGTAATGTAAGGTTTGACGTTGAACGCTTTGCACACTGAACCATCACTAACAACGGAACTCACCTTTCCGCTGGCCAACACGCTCGAAGACTTGGAGCGTAATCTCGCTACGGTTCGCAAACGCATTGCCAACGCGTGCCAGCGTGCGGGACGCGATCCGGCCAGCGTGCGACTGCTTCCAGTCAGCAAGACCGTCGATGAAGCGCGTATCCGTCTGTCCTATGCGGCCGGCTGTCGGCTCTTGGGTGAAAACAAAGTGCAGGAAGCCCATCGAAAATGGGAGGCAATGGCGGACTTGACCGACTTGAACTGGGCGGTGATCGGCCACCTGCAGACCAACAAGGCCAAGCTGGTAGCCCGCTTCGCCGCCGAGTTTCAGGCGCTCGACAGTTTGCGCGTGGCCGAGGCACTGGATCGCTGTTTGCAGGCCGAAGGTCGCACGCTGGATGTGTTCGTGCAGGTCAATACATCGGGTGAGGCCAGCAAGTACGGACTGCATCCCGATGGAGTGAAGGCCTTCATGCGCGAGCTGCCGACATTCACGTCGCTGCGAGTACGTGGCTTGATGACGCTGGCGCAATTGTCCTCCGAAGCCAAGCGGGTACGCGAATGTTTCATTCTGCTGCGCAACCTGCGTGACCAATTGCGCCAGGACGCTCCCGCCGGTATCGGCATGGATGAGCTGTCCATGGGCATGTCAGGCGACTTCGAGATCGCCATCGAGGAAGGCTCCACTATTGTGCGTGTCGGGCAGGCTATTTACGGCGCGCGCGCTTTGCCAAACAGCCATTTTTGGCCCACTGAATCCGATGAAAAGGAGAAACTCGCATGAGTTCCGTAATCGCCATCCGCCATGTTCAATTTGAAGACCTCGGCACCCTGGAACCGCTATTGCGTGATCGCGGCTACGAAATCTGCTACGTCAACGCCGGCGTGGATGACCTCGCCGCGTTGGATGCGCTGACGCCCGACCTGCTGGTGATCCTGGGTGGTCCCATCGGTGCTTTCGACGAGGACACCTATCCCTTCTTGGCCGACGAGTTGGACGTGGTGCGCCGCCGCTTGGCCGGCAAGGCTCCGATCCTGGGCATCTGTTTGGGCGCGCAACTGATCGCCCGCGCGTTGGGTGCCAAAGTCTACCCAATGGGCGTTAAGGAAATTGGCTTTGCACCACTAACGCTGACAGCCGAAGGTCGCTTGTCGCCGTTGGCCGCCGTCGGCGACACGCCAGTGCTGCATTGGCATGGCGACCAGTTTGACATCCCGATCGGGGCAGTACGGCTGGCCAGCACCGCGACCGGAGAAAACCAGGCATTCGCTGTTGGCCGTGACGTGCTAGGCCTGCAGTTCCACCTTGAGGTCGATGCCCGCCAGATCGAACGCTGGCTGGTCGGCCATGCCAGCGAACTCGCCATGGCCGGCATTG
>JBAYVU010000024.1:0-48914 GCA_041674385.1 Sterolibacterium sp. | reverse complement strand
TCGTGAAATTTCCTTTCGTGTGCTTGGCGGCTCACGATTGGGAGTTTCTTCGATGGACTCCCTAAATTGTCAAACTGTTACTGCCTCCCCGGCAGAGCCGGGGGGTCTCCCCTGTTAGGCTAGTGGTCAATCATGCGTGAATTGATGGATAAATGCGTCATCCCGGCGAAAGCCGGGATACAGAAACGTACTGGATTCCGGCTTTCGCCGGAATGACGAAGCAATGGTTTTATCCATCATTATTTCGATAACTATGTACTAGCACGCTTCGACGTTCACCGCGCAGAACTTGAACTCGGGTATCTTGCCGGCCGGATCGAGCTGCGGGTTGGTGAGCAGGTTGGCGGCGGCCTCATGGTAGGCGAAGGCGATGAAGACCGCGCCGCGCGGGATCGCGTCGTCGGCCCGGGCGGCCATGACAATGCTGCCGCGCCGGTTGGTGAGGCGCAGAGTTTGGCCGGGCTGGCGACCCAGCGCGGCCAAGTCGAGCGGATGGATGGAAACCGTGGCGCTCGGTTCGATGGCATCGAGCACGCGGCTGCGCCGGGTCATCGCGCCGGTATGCCAGTGTTCCAACTGGCGGCCGGTCATCAGCACCCAGGGAAAGTCCGTATCCGGCAATTCCGCTGCCGTTTGCAGATCCACAGGCTTGAACGTGGCACGCCCGTCGGCGGTCGGGAAGCGTTCGATGAACACCACGCTTTGCCCAGGCGCATGCTCGTCGGGACAGGGATGAGTGACCGCCCCTTCCCGTTCCAGCCTGTCCCACTTGATCCCCTGGATCGACGGCATGGTCCGGCGCATTTCCTCATATACCTCGGAAATGTCCGCATACGCCCACGGCAGCCCGAGGCGACGCGCGATTTCCTGGGTAATCCACCAGTCGGGTTTGGCCTGGCCGGGCGGACGCACGGCCGGGCGGGCGAATTGCACCAAGCGGTCGGTGTTGGTGACGCTGCCGCGTTTCTCGGCGAAGGCCGCAGCGGGCAGGACGACGTCGGCCAGCATCGCGGTTTCGGTGAGGAAGATGTCCTGTACCACCAGCCACTCCAGCTTCGCCAGCGCGGCGCGGGCATGGTTGAGGTCGGGATCGGACATGGCGGGGTTCTCGCCGAGGATGAGCATGCCGTGGATATCTCCGGCATGGATCGCATCGAGCGTCTCGACCACGGTGAGGCCGGGTTCGGGGTCGAGCGCCATGCCCCAGGACTCCTCGAACTTCTTGCGCACGACCGGGTTGTCGACGCGCTGGTAATCCGGATACATCATCGGGATCAGACCGGCGTCGGAGGCGCCCTGCACATTGTTCTGGCCGCGCAGCGGATGCAGGCCGGTGCCGGGACGGCCGATCTGGCCGGTCGCCAGGCAAAGGGCGATCAGGCAACGGACGTTGTCGGTGCCGTGCGTATGCTGGGAAACGCCCATGCCCCAGAAGATCATCGAAGCCCTGGATGTGGCATAAGCGCGCGCCACCTCGCGGATGGTCTGTGCCGGAATGCCGCAGATCGGCGCCATGAGTTCGGGCGAATAGGCGCGGACCTTGTCGGCCAGTTCCGGATAGCCGTGAGTGCGCGCGGCAATGAAGTTCCGGTCGCAGAGGTCTTCCTCGATCACGGTATGCAGCAGCGCGTTGAGCAGGGCCACGTCGGTATCGGGGCGGAATTGCAGGCTCCAGGCGGCATGGCGCATCAGCTCGGTGCGACGCGGGTCGGCCACGACCAGCCTGGCGCCGTGTCGCACGGCATTCTTGATGAAGCTCGCCGCCACCGGATGGTTGGCGCTGGGATTGGCGCCGATCACGAATATCAATGCCGCGTGCTCGACATCGCGCACCGGGTTGGACACCGCGCCCGAGCCGACGCCTTCCAGCAGTGCGGCCACCGAAGAGGCGTGGCACAGACGCGTGCAATGGTCGACGTTGTTGTTGCCAAAGCCCGTGCGCACCAGCTTCTGGAACAGGTAAGCCTCCTCGTTGCTGCACTTGGCCGAACCGAAGCCGGCCAGTGCTCGCGATCCATGACGTTCAAGTATGTGCCGCAGCCCGCCGGCGGCGAGGTCGAGGGCTTCCTCCCAACTCGCCGCGCGGAAATGCGTCCACGGATTGGCCGGATCGATCCGCTCGCCGGCCCGCTTGGGAACGTCATTGCGGCGCACCAGCGGCATGTCCAGGCGCTGCGCATGGTGGATGTAATCGAAACCGTAACGGCCTTTCACGCACAGGCGTCCGGCATTGGCCGGACCGTCGTGGCCGGTCACGTAGCGGATGACATTGTCGCTGACGTGGTAGGTCAGCTGGCAGCCGACGCCGCAGTAGGGACAGACCGAAACCACCTGGCGTTCGGCGGGCGCTTGCGCCGATTGGCGCGCCGGCATCAGCGCACCGGTCGGGCAGGCCTGCACGCATTCGCCGCAAGCGACGCAGGAAGAGCCGCCCAGCAAGGCGTCGCAGTCGAAGACGATCCGCGCCTGCGCGCCGCGCCCGGCCAGTCCGATCACGTCGTTGCCCTGCACGTCGCGGCAGGCGCGCAGGCAGCGAGTGCAGAGGATGCAGGCGTCGAGGTCAACGCCGATGGCCGGGTGCGACAAATCCGGCGGGACGGATTCGGCGGCAGCCGGAAAACGCGATCCATTCACACCCAGCCGCTCGCACCAGAGCGCCAGTGCCGATGACTGGCTGTACTGGCTGTGCTCGCGAAAATCTTTCGCCCCGGCGCTCAGCAGTTCCAGCACCAGCTTCTGCGAGTGGCGCGCGCGCGGGCTCTCGGCATGCACCACCATGCCGGCCTTCGGCGTCCGGCAACAGGAGGGCGCCAGCGTGCGTTCGCCGTCGATTTCGACCACACAGGCGCGGCAGTTGCCGGCGGGCTGCATGCCCGTTTGGCAGCACAGGTGAGGGATCTCCACCCCATGCCGCTGCGCCGCTTCCAGGATGGTCTCACCGTCCTGCGCGCCGATGCTGCGGCCATCGAGGGTGAACTCGATGCGGCTCATCGGCCGGTATCCTCGCGAGACGGGTTCTCCGCCCCGACTTCATGGGGGAAATACTTGAGTACGCACAGCAGCGGATTGGGCGCGGCCTGACCGAGTCCGCAAATCGATGCGTCCGTCATGGCCTGCGCCAGATCGCGCAGCAGCGGTTCATCCCAGCGCGGCGCGGTCATCAACTGCGCGGCCTTGGCCGTTCCCAGGCGGCAGGGAGCGCACTGGCCGCAGGATTCCGCGGCGAAGAAATTCATCATGCCCAGCGCCATCTCGCGCGCCGAGTCGTGCCGCGACAAGACGATCACCGCCGCCGAACCGATGAAGCAGCCGTACGGCTGCAAGGCGTCGAAGTCGAGCGGCAAGTCGGCCAGGCTCGCCGGCAGTATCCCGCCGGAGGCGCCGCCGGGCAGGTAGGCATACAGTTCATGCCCGTCCGCCATGCCGCCGCAATATTCATCGACCAGTTCGCGCAGCGTGATGCCGGCCGGCGCCAGCTTGACGCCGGGCTGGCGCACCCGTCCCGACACCGAGAACGAGCGCAGACCGCTGCGGCCATGGCGGCCATGGCTGGCAAAGGCCTGCGGGCCGTCCCGGAGGATCGCGGGCACCCAGTAGAGCGTCTCGAAATTGTGCACCAGCGTAGGCCGGCCGAACAAGCCGACTGCGGCCACATAGGGTGGCCGCAGTCGCGGCATGCCGCGCTTGCCCTCAAGCGATTCGATCATGGCCGACTCTTCGCCGCAGACATAGGCGCCGGCGCCGCGGCGCAATTCGATCGCCGGCAGCTCGTCGGCGAGCCCCGCCAGCTCGGCCAGGGCATGGCCGAGGAGGCGCCGGCACTCGGCATATTCGTCGCGCAGGTAAATGTAGATGACATCGATGCCGACGACACTGGCGGCAATCAGCATCCCTTCGAGGAAACGATGCGGATCGCGTTCGAGATACCAGCGATCCTTGAATGTGCCGGGTTCGCCTTCATCGATATTGACCGCCATCATGCGCGGCGCGGGCTGCTCGCGCACCGCGCGCCACTTGCGCCCGGCCGGGAAACCCGCCCCGCCCAGGCCGCGCAAGCCGGACTGTTCCAGCAGCGCGATGGTAGCCTCAGCGCCGCGCTTTCCTTGCCGGCATTCATCGAGCACTTGATAGCCGCCCTGGCGACGATACTCCGCCAGCGACATCGGCACAGCGGCAAGCTCGGGCAGCGGCAAGCTGCCGGCAAGCGCCGCGCCGATGCGCTCGTGGGTGGCATTCCCCAGCGCTTCGCCGCCGATCAGCGCCGCCGGCGCGCACTCGCAGCGGCCGATGCAGGGCGATGCCAGCACACGTACCGAGGGGCCGAGCAGATCGCGCAATCGCTGCGCCAAGGCCTGGCCCCCTGCCAGCGCGCAGGCGCCGGTGGCGCATACCCGCAACGTCGTCGCCGGCGGCGCCGCCTGACCATCCTGGACGACGTCCAAGTGATGGTAAAAGCTCGCGACCTCGAAGACTTCCGCCTGGGAAAGCTTCAGCGCTTCGGCCAGTGCCGCCAGCAACGCGACAGGCAGGTGGCCGCGCGCATCCTGGACGACATGCAAGTATTCGAGCAAACGCTCGCGGCGCAATTCGCCCGCTTCAAGCGGCCCAAGCAGCTTGGCCAGTTCGTCGCGCGCGGCGGCTTCGACGCGGCGCCCCTTGGGATGGGCGATACGCCGGCGGTCGGTTTCGTCCAGGGTCGGCATGGGCAGGGATGGGAAGAGATGGCTCAGATGATCAGGTAGCGGCTGGCTTCCTGCTGCTGGGCCACGCCGCGCAGCGCCTCTTCCCGGGAAATCCGCGCGATCAGGACGATCCAGTTGCGCCGGTCGCGGCCGATCAGTTCGGGGAAACTGAGCGTGCTGGCCTGCGCATCGGGCGAGGCGGTGTCGAGTATGACGCCCATCCGATCCACCGACACCGTGGTCGGGTCCAGATGAAGATGCAATTCGGGCGCGGCCAGCCATGCCACCAAGGCATCGAGCACGCGTTCAGGGGAGAGGGCCGCGGCGGCCAGACGCAGGCTTTCTTCAAGTTCCTCGCGACGCTGGGCAACGCGGCTGTCGGTCGTCGATGCAGCGGCTTGCTGCCTCCGGGAGGACAAGGCGCGCTGCATCTCCCATCGGTCGTGCAACTCCTGCCGCTCTTTGCGCATATCCGCCAACTGCGCGGCAAAGCTGGTCGCCAGACTGTCGAAGGCGGCGGTCCTGAGGCGGCGACGGGTTTCATCGAGGTCGGGAGTCAATTCCCGCAGGGTGTGATCGGAAAAGTAAAGCAGCTTCTGGGGCATGTCGGTACACACGATATCGCCGCGCAACGCCATGCCCATGACTTTCTTTTCATGCAGGCGCATGCCCAGCAAGGCATAGAAATCATCGGCCAGCGCACCGGCCGGCTCGGCCAGATACTCCTTCACCGCCCGGCTCTTGCCCAAGGTCATGGCGATGTCGCCGGATGTGGCAAACAGCGCATGAACCAGCGGGTCGGCGGCGAAAGCATGGGCATTTACCTCGATCGGTCCCGGCACTGCCGCCACCAGCCCGTCGCAATAAGCCAGCGCATGGCGCAGCGCCGGCGCCATGCGCCGCTGGTAAGCGGAAACCGTCTTGAGCAAGGGATCGACCACCGCCACGGCATGCTCGAGCGCCTGCGACTCGGCTGCGTCGAGCGGTGGCGGCTTGTCGCGCCAACCCATCAAATTCGAGATAAAGCCCACCCAAAGAATCCTCAAGGTCGGTTAAGCTTGCGCTCTTTCACTCATCACACTATCAAGCACACATAGCTCAATACGTTTTTACCATGAATCGCGTCGGCAAGATTGTCCCGCCCAAACGTCAAATTCTCAAGGACATCTCGCTATCCTTCTTCCCCGGCGCAAAAATCGGCGTGCTCGGCCTCAACGGTTCGGGCAAGTCCACCGTGCTGCGCATCATGGCGGGCATAGATCAAGACATCATCGGCGAAGCCCGGCCGATGCCGAATCTTTCCATCGGCTACCTGCCCCAGGAGCCGCAGCTCGATCCTGAAAACACCGTGCGCCAAGCCGTCGAGAGCGGCCTGGGCGAACTCATGACCGCCAAGCAGAAGCTGGAGGAAATCTACGCCGCCTATGCGGAAGCCGATGCCGACTTCGACAAGCTCGCCGAGGAGCAAGCCAAGTACGAGGGCATTATCGCCGCCGCCGGAAGCGATGTCGAACATCAGCTCGAGATCGCCGCCGATGCGCTCGGCCTGCCGCCGTGGGAAGCCAAGATCGGCATCCTGTCCGGCGGCGAGAAGCGCCGCGTGGCGCTGTGCCGGCTGCTGCTGTCCAAGCCCGACATGCTGCTGCTGGACGAACCGACCAACCATCTCGATGCCGAATCGGTGGAATGGCTGGAACAATTCCTCACCCGCTTCCCCGGCACCGTGGTGGCGGTGACGCACGACCGCTACTTCCTCGACAACGCCGCCGAATGGATCCTGGAACTCGACCGCGGCCAGGGCATCCCCTGGAAGGGCAACTATTCGTCATGGCTGGAGCAGAAGGAGCAACGCCTGGAAATCGAGGCCAAACAGGAAGGCGCGCGCATCAAGGCGATGAAGCAGGAACTCGAATGGGTGCGGCAGAACCCCAAGGCGCGCCAGGCCAAGAGCAAGGCGCGGCTGTCGCGTTTCAACGAGCTGAGTTCCGAGGAATACCAGAAGCGCAACGAGACGCAAGAAATATTCATCCCGGTCGCCGAACGCCTCGGCAACGAGGTGATCGAGTTCGAGAACGTCGGCAAGGGCTTCGGCGATCGCCTGCTGATCGACAAGCTGAGCTTCAGCATTCCGCCCGGTGCCATCGTCGGCATCATCGGCCCCAACGGCGCTGGCAAATCGACGCTGTTCAAAATGATCACCGGCAAGGAACAGCCCGACTCAGGTACGGTGAAAATCGGCCCGACGGTAAAAATCTCCCACGTCGACCAAAGCCGCGAAGCTTTGAGCGGCGACAAGACGGTGTTCGAGGAAATCTCCGGCGGCGCCGACATCCTCACCGTCGGCAAATACCAGACCCCTTCGCGCGCCTACATCGGACGCTTCAACTTCAAAGGCGGCGACCAGCAGAAAATCGTCGGCACCCTCTCCGGCGGCGAACGCGGCCGCCTGCACCTGGCCAAGACCCTGATCGCCGGCGGCAACGTGCTGCTGCTCGACGAACCCTCCAACGACCTCGACGTCGAAACCCTGCGCGCCCTCGAAGACGCGCTGCTCGAATTCGCCGGCTGCGTGCTGGTGATCTCGCATGACAGATGGTTTCTCGACCGCATCGCCACGCACATTCTCGCCTGCGAAGGCGAGTCGCAATGGGTCTTCTTCAACGGCAACTACCAGGAATACGAGGCGGACAAGAAGAAGCGGCTGGGCGAGGAAGGCGCGCGCCCCAAACGCATCCGCTACAAGCCGATCAGCCACTAGTGCCCGAAGTTGGGTCTAGCGTATTAATGCCAGGCTACTGACGCGCATGCAGACAACCCGCCAGCCCGCCCTGTTCGTCGGCCACGGCAGCCCGATGAACACCCTCGAGGACAACCGCTACACGCGGGCCTGGCGGGCGCTCGGCCAGTCCTTGCCGCGGCCGCGGGCGATCCTCGCGATCTCGGCGCACTGGTATGTACCCAAGCTCGCGGTGACCGCGATGGCGGCGCCCGAAACCATTCATGACTTCGGCGGCTTTCCGCAGGCGCTGTTCGAATTCCGATATCCGGCTCCGGGCAGCCCGACTTTGGCGGCGCGCATCCAGGCACTGCTCCAGTCCTTGAACGTTACTGCGGACCAGGCGTGGGGGCTGGATCACGGCACCTGGTCGGTGCTGGCGCAGATGTATCCCGGCGCGGATATTCCCGTGGTGCAGCTATCGCTGGACCGCCGCCAGCCGCACGAATTCCATTACCGGCTCGGCCAGCAACTGGCCCCGCTGCGCGAGGAAGGCGTGCTGATCCTCGGCAGCGGCAACGTGGTGCACAACCTTGGGATGATCCAGTGGGAGACGCCAGCCGCACCCTATGACTGGGCCGCCCGCTTCGAACAACAGGTCAAGACGAATTTGCAGCAGCATGGCCACGCCGCGCTGATCGACTACCCTCACCTCGACCCGCAAGCTCGGCTGGCGGTGCCGACGCCCGAGCACTACCTGCCGCTGCTCGCCGTCATCGGCACGCAACAGCCGGACGATGCCGTCACGTTTCCTGTCGAGGGGATCGACATGGGATCGTTAAGCATGCTTGCGGTGATCGCGAGTAATGCCGGTTCTATCTCTTCTTGCCAGTAAGCGCTTTACCAATGGCCTGTTCGACCTAAGCCAACCGGGTATCCGATTTCCGTGATTGTTTACTTGTTTTTCGCGCCGATGCAATGGTATTGTGAAACCGTGTCATGTGATTATGAAGGAGGTTGAAATGGATACCAACATTGTAACGACCGACCCTGAGATCCTTGGTGGAACGCCAGTCTTTACCGGTACACGCGTTCCCATCGCTGTTCTTTTCGAGAACTTGGCCGATGGCTTGACGCTGGATGAAATCCTTGACTCTTACCCCACGCTTAAGCGCGAACAGGCACTGGCCGCTCTCGAACAGGCTGAATCGCTGCTTGAACTTAGGAAAGCAGCCTGATGCGAGTTCTGATTGACGAGTGCCTGCCAAGGCAACTGAAAGGCTGGATTGCCTCGTTTTGTGAAGCTTCGACTGCCCAGGAAATGGGCTGGGCAAACGTCAAGAACGGAAAGCTGTTACGAGCGGCCAACGAGGAACAATTTGATGTGCTCGTTACTGCCGACAAAAACATGTACTACCAGCAGAGCTTTGAAGGAATTCGGCTTTCGTCAATCGTAATTCCGACCAACCGCAAGAAGCTGGTGCAAAAGTGCGTATCAGCCTTGCAGCAATCCCTCCAAAACATTCAGCCAGGTCAGAAGGTGGTAATGGACCTTGGCGATGACATCAATGCATGGGAATCAATGCGTTTGCACGCCATCGAACGCGAGGCGCAACATACTACCCATAGATTCAAACCTTCAGAATTTTGTCGTTAATATATAGTTGGGCGTCACAAGAACCATCGCTCTTTTCCACAACACTTTCGTTCTTCAGCGCCCTGCAATGACTAATTGGAAGATGAGAATGCGTAACCTAAGATTTGTTGCCGCCATATTGTTCGCAGTGTCTTGGATTAACTCAGCAAGTGCTGACGACGCCGCTACGAAAGAACTCATCAATGTTTTCACTAACTGCGAATCACGCGGCGTATATGGTCGTGTGCCGGAACTGATCGCAAGAGGCGCGGATGTTAACGCTTACGGCTGCTGCGGCTACGGCGTTAGAGGAGGATCGCTAAGAGGCATGGTAAAACTGGCCTCTGATAAGTCATGCGACTCGAACTTGTACACTCCCATTCACCATTTGCTGCGTACCGAGAATGTGCATCCTAGAGATTATGTCGATGAAGACACGGCATTAAGCACTCTCCGTCTGTTGATAGGTGCAGGTGCCGATCCAAACAAGCCTGAGTACGACGCCAAGGGAGTAAGGGAAAAGGACTTCCCATTTACTGGGTATGGAAGAATATCTCCATCCAGCGTTACTCCCTCCAATGTTGAGAAGAAGCTTGTTTTTCTCAAGGAGCTTGTCGACGCGGGAATGGTGATGAGACAGCGCAACCAATCGATAGGGGCCGTAGAACGTTATCCTCAGCCTTTCTTCGATTACATGCATTCAGTTGCGCCACCTGAATTCAAGAAGCAGATGGAAGAACGCCTGGTTGCAGCTCGGACGGCCTCCGAGGAGCGTGTGCGTGTCAGTTTAGAAAAAGAGGCAGCCCGCAAAACACAGGAAGAACAGGAGATAAAGCTACGTCAAGTACGCGAGGCTCAAGAGCGCGTCGAGCAACAGCAGCGTAATGCCTATGCAGCGCAATTCAGAAGAAAGGTTGCGGTTGGAGACGAAACCCATTGCGGCATGGTAATCGAGCGCAAAGATCCAATTGTCAAGATTCAAACCGTAGCTGGTGAAAAGTGGCTGAAGATAGGCCAGGTATACCCGCCTGGCGCACATAGCTGCCGCTTCTACAATGGCCAGTATGCCGATTGAATTCTGGCGCGAGTCCGAAGTAACGTCCAACCCGGCAGTCGAGGAGAGTTTCGCGATAAGGCCGCTCGCCCCCTCACTTCTACGATGTAAGCATGCTCGCCGTAGCGGTTGGCACTGTCGGTTAAGCCCAAAGCTCCTCCCTGTATCCTCACCTTCACTAATCTAGCGTCTGCACACATTTTCTTCGTCATATTCCGGAGAAAGAACGTCGCCCCGGCGGAGGCCGGGGCTCAGTCTAGCGCATCAAATGATGTCATTGTAGAGGTCGCGCCACTGCGGGTTCATGGCCTCGATAAGTGCAAGTTTCCATGCGCGTTGCCATTCCTTGATCGCTTTCTCGCGGCCAATGGCCGACTCCATCGTCTCGTGCTGCTCGAACCAAACCAAGGTATGGACACGGTACTTCTTCGTAAAACCCGCCGCGAGGTCGTTTTTGTGTTGCCAGATGCGTTGAACAAGATTGGATGTCACGCCTACGTAGAGCGTACCGTTCCGGCGGCTGGCAAGGATATAAACACATGGTTGCTTCATGAGCGTACTGTACTGGGTTCCGGCTTGCGCCGGAACGACGGGCTATTCGAGATGCGTGCATGCGCTAGCCCCCCTAATAGTGAGGAGGAATCTGTTCTTTCAGGCTGGCGGCTTCATCGAATTGGACGTTCTGCAATTGTTGCCGCAAGCTGCGCTGCTCGCGCTGCAACTCGTCGATCTGCCGCTGCTGGCGAAAGACCGTGCGGTTCAGTTCTTCCAGCTGGTCTTCGAGGTAGCTCAACTTGATTTCGAGTTCGGTCTGCCGGTTTTCCATCGTCATTTCCAGTCTTCGACAAAATCCAGGCTTTATTATGGATGAGTCTCAATGCCAACTATCCCGCATGTCGGCTAAATCCCGGACCCGCCCTCTTCCAAGGCCACCCCGTCCACCGCAAACACTTTCAGCTGCCTCGGCTTCAGCCACACCTGCTGCCCATTGACCAGTTCCAGTTCGGTCGCGCGGTCGCGCGTCAATTCGACTTCGATCAACTCGCTGGCATGCGCCAGTTCGACGCGCACGACCGGCCCGATCGGATGCACATCCTGCACCCTCGCCTCCAGCCCGCCCGCCACGGCGCTACGCTCAATGTCGATGTCGTGCGGCCGCACGAAAGCCATGGCCTCGCCTTCGATCGCCGGCTGATCCCGGGTCACCTCGGCCCAGGCGCCGTGCAAGCGATTGTGGAAGACATTGACGTTGCCGAGAAACTGGTAGACGAAAGGCGTCGCCGGACTGGAATAGACTTCGTCGGGCGAACCGATCTGCGCGATCCGCCCGTGGTTCATGACCACCACGCGGTCCGCCACCTCCAGCGCCTCCTCCTGGTCGTGCGTGACGAAAACGCTGGAGATGTGCATCTCGTCGTGCAAGCGCCGCAGCCAGCGGCGCAGTTCCTTGCGCACCTTGGTGTCGAGCGCGCCAAAGGGCTCGTCGAGCAGCAACACCTCGGGTTCGACGGCGAGCGCCCGCGCCAGTGCGATGCGCTGGCGCTGTCCGCCGGAAAGTTGCGAGGGATAACGGTCGGCAAGCCAGTCCAGCTGCACTAGGCCGAGCAGATCCATGACCTTCTTGCGGATGACGGCCTCGGCCGGACGCGACTTCTTCGGTTTTACGCGCAGGCCGAAGGCGACGTTCTCGAACACGGACATGTGCCGGAATAAGGCGTAATGCTGGAAGACGAAGCCGACTTTGCGCTCGCGCGCATGCAGGTGGGTGGCCTCGGCACCGGAGAAAAGGATCTGTCCCGCATCGGCGCTTTCCATGCCGGCGATGATGCGCAGCAGCGTCGTCTTGCCGCAACCCGAGGGACCCAGCAAGGCCACCAGTTCCCCCGTGGGAATCTCCAGCTGGATGTTGTCGAGCGCGACGAAATTGCCGAAGCGTTTGCTGATGCCGTGTATTCCAATACTCATGACTTACTCCGTTTTTTCCGGCGGCAGGCTGGCATTCAACATCGCGGTTTCCTGCTGCATGCGCCACTCGACCAGCGTCTTGGCAACCAGGGTAACGATCGCCAGCAAGGCCAGCAACGAGGCGGCGGCAAAAGCGCCGATGGCGTTGTACTCGTTGTAAAGAATTTCGACGTGCAGCGGCAGCGTGTTGGTTTCGCCGCGGATATGGCCGGAGACCACCGATACGGCGCCGAACTCGCCCATGGCGCGGGCGTTGGCAAGGATCACGCCGTAGAGCAGCCCCCACTTGATGTTGGGCAGGGTGACGCGGCGGAACAGTTGCCAGCCGGTGGCGCCGAGCGACACGGCCGCCTCCTCCTCGTCCCTGCCCTGCGCCTGCATCAGCGGGATCAGCTCGCGCGCCACATAGGGAAAGGTGATGAAGAGCGTCGCGATAATCATTCCGGGCAGGGCGAAGATGATCTTGATGTCGTGCACCGCCAGCCATGGACCGAGCCAACCCTGCGCACCGAAGATGAGAATGAAGAGCAGGCCGGCAACCACCGGGCTGACCGCGAAGGGCAGATCGATCAGCGTCAGCAGCAAGCTTTTGCCACGGAACTCGAACTTGGCGACAGCCCAGGCCGCGCTGATGCCGAACAGGATATTGAAGGGCAGCACCACGACGGCGATGAGCATGGTGAGCCAGATCGCCATACGCGTCTCCGGCTCGGCCAGCGCCGTCCAGTAGGCCGGCAGGCCCTGCGCGAAGGCTTCGACGAAGACCGCCAGCAACGGCAGGCCCAGGAAGAAGAACAGGAAGCCCAGCGCCACCGCCATGAGCGCCAGGCGCACCCCGCGCGGCTCGGCAGTGGCGGCGCGGAAATTCATGCCTGGCCGCCTTTCCGGCCCGAATGGCGGTTGGCCCCCAGCCATTGCAAGCCGTTGATGGCCAGCAGCAGCAGGAACGAGATCACCAGCATGACCACCGCCAGCACGGTAGCGCCCGGCAGGTCGTACTGATCGAGCTTGGAAATGATCAGCAGCGGCGTGATTTCCGAAATCAGCGGCATATTGCCGGCGATGAATATGACAGAACCATATTCGCCGATGCAGCGCGCGAAGGCCAGCGTAAACCCGGTCAGCAGCGCCGGGGAAATGCTCGGCAGGAGCACCCTGACGAAGGTCTGCCAACGCGTGGCGCCGAGCATCGCCGCAGCCTCCTCGATCTCCGGCTCGATGTCCTCGATGACCGGCTGCAAGGTGCGCACGACAAACGGCAGGCCGACAAAAATCAGCGCGACGACAATGCCCGGCGGCGTGAAAGCCACTTTCAGCCCGGCCGGTTCAAGATGGCGGCCGATCCAGCCCGTGCCGGCATAGAGCGTGGTCAGGGTGATCCCGGCCACCGCCGTCGGCAGGGCGAAAGGCAGGTCGACCAGGGCATCGACCAGGCGTCTGCCGTAAAAGCGGTAGCGCACCAGCACCCAGGCCACGATCAGGCCGAATACGGCGTTGACCATCGCCGCAAGCAGCGCGCAACCGAAGCTGACGCGATAGGCGGCCAGCGCCCGTTGGCTCGTGGCGATTTCCCAGAATGCCGGCGGCGAAAGCGTCGCGCTCTTGGCGATGAGCGCCCCTAGCGGCAGAAGCACCAGCAGCGAAAGATAGAACAGCGCGTAGCCGAGCGACAGGCCGAAACCCGGCAGCACGCGGCGTGAGGAACTTTGATTCATGAGATCGCGCAAACCCTGCCGGAATCCGCCAGTGCCGGAAGTTGCAGCGGGTTACTTGAGCTGATAGATATGATCGAAGCTGCCGCCGTCCTTGAAGTGGGTGGAGAAGGCTTTGCCCCAGCCGCCGAAAACCTCATCGACGCTGAAGGTCTTGATTGCCGGAAACTGCACCGCATATTTTTTGAACACTTCGCCATCGCGCGGCCGCAAATAATTCTGCGCGGCGTTTTCCTGTCCTTCCTTCGACCACAGGTAGTCGAGGTACGCCTGTGCCACTTTGCGCGTGCCCTTCTTGTCGACGACTTTTTCGACCAGCGCCACCGGGAACTCGGTCTGCACCGAGAGGCTGGGGTAGACCAGCTCGAATTCGCCCTTGCCGAACTCCCTGGCGATCAGTTCGGCCTCGCACTCGAAGGTGATCAGCACGTCGCCGATGCGGCGCTGCATGAATGTGGTGGTCGCGTCGCGCCCGCCCGAGGCGAATAGCGGCGCATTCTTGAGCAGCTTGCCGACGAACTCCTGCGCCGTCTTGTCGTTGCCGCCCGGCTGCCTGAGCGCATAGGCCCAGGCGGCGAGGTAGGTGTTGCAGCCATTGCCGGTATTCTTCGGGTGCGGCACGATGATCTGCATGCCGGGATTAACCAGATCGCTCCAGTCCTTGATCGCCTTGGGATTGCCCTTGCGGACGATGAAGATCATGGTCGAGGTATAGGGCGAGGCAAGGTTGGGGAACGCCTTCTTCCAGTGCTCGCTCACCAGCCCCTTGTCGGCGAGGAAGTCGATGTCGTTGGGAGAATTCATCGTCACCACATCGGCCTCCAGCCCGTCGGCAACCGCGCGCACCTGCTTGGTCGAACCGGCGTGCGACTGCTTGATCTCGACCTTCTCGCCGGTCTTGGCCTGCCAGTATTTCAGAAACAGCGGGTTGTAGTCCTTGAAGACGTCGCGCGCCACGTCGTAGGAAACATTGAGCAGGGCCGTATCGGCCAGCGCCGGCAGGCTGACGGCAGCGGCAAGCAGGAGCGCGGCAAGCGCACGGGGCAAACAATACATGGCGAATACTCCAGATTGGCGAATGCCGCGAATATAGCCGAAGTGCGAGGAACGACAAAGACCGATGGCTTATTTGCTTATGCTGGAGAACGATATGCGCCGGGAGCGGACGGCATCTTTGCCGAAGGCTCTACAGCTCGATCTCCAGTCCCTCGCGCGCCAGAATGATTTCCAGACCTTGCAGTTGCGCGGCATGGCGCGCCATGACATCGGCAAACACGGCTTCGAGCTCGTCGTCGCTGCGCGTCGGTTCATGATGCGTGCAATACAGCCGCTTGGCCCCGACACGCAAGGCCATCGCGATCGAAGCGTCGTAATAGCCGTGTCCCCAACCCTTCTTGGAGGGATATTCCTCGCGCGTATAGGAAGTGTCGACAATCAGGGCGTCCACACCGCGCATCGCCTGGTCCACAGCGACCTGTTTTTCTTCGATCAGCGCCTGGTATTCGGCATAGTCCTCGTCGCCCGGATCGTAGATGTTGTAGTAGGGTTCGTGGTCGCCGGTGAAGAACAGCGATTTGCCGTTGCATTCGATGCGGTAGCCGAAATCGATGACCGGATGGTTAAGCAAGGTATTGGTCACCCGGCAATCGCCAATCTCGACCGTCTGCCCGATGGTGAGGGTTTCATACTCTATGGCCGCTTTCATCTCCGCTTCGCGCACGGGGAAGTAGCTGTATTGCAACTGCACCGCCATCACCTGCTCGATACCATTGCCCGAAACCGGGTCGAAAGCCCCATGCAAACGCACGCGATTGCCGGGAATAAACAAAGGAATGAAAAAGGGCAGGCCTTGGATATGGTCCCAGTGACTGTGGGTAATGAACAGATGCGCCTTGATCGGCAGTTCGCGCAACAGCGTCTGCGACAATGCGAAAATCCCGGTGCCGCCGTCCAGCACGATCAAGGTGCCGTCGTCGCCACGCACTTCGATACAAGTGGTGTTGCCGCCGTAACGGACGGTATGCGGACCAGGTACAGCAATCGAGCCGCGCACGCCCCAGAATTTGAACTTCATCTTGGAAACTGTCTCATGCCGCCTCCGAGCGGGAAAACATTTGCGCTTCTTCGATGACCTTGCTCAAATCACCCAAACTGGCCATCACCGTATCGAGATTGCCGCCAAAGCGACTGGACAGCGCCAGGGCGGCTCTTTCCGCACTGACCCTGCCGTTCGAATCATAGCCCAAGCGCTCGGCGATCAGGTCGGCGACATGCAGGCATTCGCCCATCGCCGACGTCTGGGTGCGATTGTGATGGCCGGCGATACATTCGACCAGCGCATCCGGGAACTGCCAGCGCTTCACCAGCATTGCCCCCACCACCGTGTGATCGGCGCCGATAACGGCTTTTTCAGCCTTGTGCAGCGGCAGGTTGTCGTTGGCCGAGAGCGCCAGCGCCTGGCGAAACTCTTCCGGCATGCTCAGGGCAAACACCACCTTGCCGAAATCGTGCAGCAGGCCGGCGACGTAGCAATCGGTCGGATCGGTTTCGCCAGGGGCATACTTGGCGCCGAGCAGCCGCGCGAGGCCAGCGGTGACCAGGGAAGACACCAGGTAATGATGGACATCGAAGCCTGCGTCGTTCTTGTTCGGCAGCATGCCGATGGTGGAAAAGGACAGCGCCAGATTCTTGAGGGTATTCGCCCCGAGATAGATCACCGTCTGGTTGACCGAGGTGATCTTGTTGGTCAAGCCGTAATAAGCCGAGTTGATCACCTTGAGTACCTTGATGGTGATGACCGGATCTTTCTCGATCACTTCGACCAAGTCCTTGGGGCGGCAGTTGATGTCGCGCGTCAGTTCCAGCACGCGCTGCACGCTTTTGGGAAACGGCGGCATGCGTTCGACGGCACTGCCCAAGCGCTTTTCCAGTTCAGCGGATATCTGCTGCATAACTACTGCACCGTGGAGAAATCAATCTGACTACATTATATGCGGCGGAATACGGAAAAGCGCACGAAACCCAATCGACTAGCCGCATTCCCTCAGGGAAAATCTCAGGGGAAACCCTAGGGAAATTCTTAGGGAAAATCCGAACCCGGGATGACAGCATCCTGTCACGGCTTTTTCTGCGCCTCGATCGCCGACAGGATGCTTCGGATAGGGTCTTCTATTTCGTCTTCTATTTCGTCTTCTATTTCTCCGGATCGGAATAAAGCTTGGGCAATAGCCAGACCAGCAGCAAAGGGATCACCGGAATCGTCAGGGCGAAGATCACCCAGAAGGCCACCGAGCGCCCCTTGCGCTTGGCCAGTATCCCCGTCGGAATGGCCGTCGCCACACTAAGCAGCGTCAGGAAAAGCATGCCGGACATCGCCGCCTCGGCGGACTCGGCACTGATCCCCAACTGCTTCAGGGCTTCAATCGTGTTCTGGTCCAGCATGGTTGGTTACCTCCTGTTGAGCTAAGCTACTTCCTTCCGAACATGCCGGTGAGCGTCGCCTTGCCGATCGCATAGGCGTTGACCATGAAGCCCGCCAGCGACGCGCTCGCGCCGCTCACGTCGAGACGATCTGTCTTGAGGGCGTACAGGGTAAAGTTGTAGCGGTGCGGTTCGTCGCCGACCGGCGGGCAAGGGCCGCCCCACCCGGGACTGCCGAAGTCGGTGCCAACCTGGACCGCACCGGCGGGCAGGTTCGAACCATCCGCCTTGCCCGCGTCCTTCGCCAACGCCGTCGCGCTGGCCGGGATATTGACCACCAGCCAGTGCCACCATCCGGCACCGCCGGTGGGCGCATCGGGATCATGGACTAGCAGCGCGAAACTCTTCGTGCCCGCGGGCGCGCCGGACCAGGCAAGCGCGGGCGAAATGTTCTTGCCGGTACAACTGGAACCATTGAACACCTGTTCCATCTGGATCGTACCGTTTGGCTTGAAATCGGCACTGGTCAGGGTGAACCGGGGAGAGTCTTCGTGTTGCTTGGGAGCGTTGAGTGCGGACATCATGCTTCTCCTCTCAGTGGCACAATCCTGGGGAATTGTAGTCAAGTGCAAGACCAGCGGCAAGCGAAGAGACCCGGACGCCCGGACGCCCGGACGCGGACCACCCGGATGTATTTCAGTCAGGACAGCAGTCCAGGCCTTTCAGGAAACGAATTGCGCAGCAGCGGCAAACATGCCGGGCAGGGTCTTTTCCAACGCCTTGATCGCTTCTGGAATCTCGACCTCCATGAGCTGGTCATAGGTCCACAAGCGATCCTTCTCCGGCATGAGTTCGCGGACACGTGCGGCGAAGCAGCGGCGAAAGCCGAAGTCGGGGCCATCGGCGGCATATTCGAACTGCGCATAATCTTCGCCGACAAGGTTGTACAACGCGATGAAATGCGAACGGCATTCACCCGCCGCGCCATCAACCAAACGCATCTCGGCATTGTCCTCGATCACCTCGGCCAGCCGCAGCACCAGCGCCTGGGTAAATGCCTGGCGCCGCTCAGCCGACAAATCGCGATGCGCGACGCGGTCGGCCGCATGCGCAAGAAAGGCCAGGTATTCGCAAACGAAATCGAAATACGCGTGACCCAGGTCGATCTCGAAACTGGCCTCGCGCAGCCGCTTGATCGAGTCGATCGCCAGCTTCCAGCCGAGCATCGCCGCTACGCTGGCAAGCTCCTGCGGCGTGCGCTGCCGGTCGCGGGAATGGAAGCTGCTGCGAATGCGAATGGCCATGGCTGATCCGAAATGGGTTCCTCATTGTATTCCAAGCGCAGGTCTTGAGAGCCGATTGCTGAACGCTTCAAAGCGATTCAAACATCGCTGACGACACGATTGCCACCGTGTCTGGGCCAGCAGAAGACATTCAGGAGTATCGCCTGATAACAGCCGTCCAGGTAAGCAATCACCCACATGTTGCCAGCAATCAACCGCCTTACTATAATGATAATCGTAAGGGCAAAAGGAGGTTGCGATGTCAAACGAGGCTACGCTTACCAGCAAGGGTCAAACAACGATCCCCAAGGAAATTCGGGATAGCCTTTCCATGAAGGCCGGAGACCGGATGACATTCACGTTGATGCCAGATGCCACAGTGGTCATGCGGGTGAAGTCCAAGAGTGTTACCGAACTGGCGGGCGTGTTACACAAGAAGGGCCGCAAGCCCGTTGCGGTTGAGCAGTTGTCGCGGTGATGCTGGGGTTTGATACCAACGTTCTCGTTCGCTTTCTGGTTCGGGATGACGAAGCTCAGTTTGAAAAGGCACGCAAGCTGATCAAACGTGAGGTCGCGGCAGAGCGCTGCGTTTTCATAAGCCAGCTGGTTCTCCTGGAAACCGAATGGGTGCTGCGTAGCCGATACAGCCTGCCGAAGAATGTGATCATTGAGGCCATCTCGGGCTTGCTCGATGCGACCGATGTTCGATTCGAGGATGAACCGGCCATCGAGGAGGCTCTTTTCATCTGGAAGGATACGACTGCCGATTTCGCTGATTGTCTGATTGGCGTCCAAAACCGACGACTTGGATGTCGAGCGACGGCAACCTTCGATGTGAAGGCTTCCAAGTTGCCGGGATTTATAGCTGCATGACCTAATCGGCGAAGCGTGCTCACAGTGTGACACAACACCGCCAAGTACAAATTGCCTGGCCGACCAAGCCCTGAGCCGTCCTATATGGATATGGACTCTCCCGAAAAGCAAAGAAGCTGATGATATTTTTGGCGGGTAGAAAGTGACCTGCTCCCCTCAATAACCGCCTTTGCCGTACGGCTGCGGCAGGCCGGCGACCTTGCAGCCCTGCTTGGCCGGACCGACCGGGAACAGGTCGTAGAGTCCCTTGCTGTCGCACCCCGGCAGGATGTCCTCGGACACCTCCTTGAGCATGGCACGAAAGTTCGGGGTGTGGCCGTCTTCGCGATACTTGTCGCGCAGAAAGCTGATGATCTTCCAGTGGTCATCGGTCAGTGCCAGCCCTTCGGCTGCGGCAATCACCTGTACGGCTTCGTCGCTGAAATCCGCTTCCAACAGGTAACCGTCCGCGTCGGTGGGCTTGTCTTCGCCATTGATGAGGTAACTCATGATGTTCCTCCCTATTTTTTTCGCAAATAGAATTCATGGGTGCCGCGACCGGCTTCGACCACGGCATCGAGGTCGACCGAACCGGCTTTCGACCAGGCCTTGATGTCGGCCGACGAGCCGGGGCAGTTGCTGATCAACAGCAGCACTTCGCCGGATTGCATCGCATCCAGCAGCTTCTTCGCTTCGAGGATCGGGCCGGGACAACTCACGCCGCGGATATCCAGCGTGATATTGACATGGCGCTTGCCGGCTCCGCCTTTGCGGATGGTATAGGCCACCTTGCGGCCATCGCGCTTCTCGGTGGCCAGCACCTCGTTGCCGGTGACTTTTGCCCAGGACGCCAGATCGTCCGGAGTCCCCGGACAATCCGAGATCAGCACCAGCATCTGTCCCGGCTGCAGGTCGTCGACCACCCGCTTGGCGCCCACCAGCGGCGCAGGACAAGTCATGCCCGACATGTCGAGCGTGACCGTTGAGTTTTCATTTGTCATGATTCACCTTTCAATTCCACATCGCCACATCGCCGCCATCGTCGGCTAATTCGCCACCGCCGCCACCGACCGGTGCGGCACGAAAATCCCCCAGCCGAGCTTGCGCCCGGCACCCAGGCCGCTACGCTGGATGCATAGCGAATGCTCCCGCGACAAGCCGTGCAGCATCAGACTGAAGCCCTGCAATGGGTTTTCTCCTTCGGCACCCGACTGGGTCTGCGCTTTCCCGCAGATCAGTTGCGCATCGATGCCCTGCTGCGCAAGCAAACGCCCGGCTTCCGACACAAAATCCGCCTCGACGGCGCAGCTCAGCGCGACACAGGAGGAATACTGCACCGCCGTTGGCCGCAATGAACGCAGGCTGGCGGCGCCGATCTCGAGCGTCCCCGAATAGCCGACGACCTCGCCAAGATTCAGGCTGCGGCCGCACAGCGCCTGGGCCGCGGCAACCCGCCGTTGCGGCAGGCGCAGTTCCAGCCGCGAATGACGGCCGAGAAACAATGCTGTCTGGGTATGCGCCACGCGCGCCAGCGGCAGCACGGCGGCGTCCGCTTCCTCCGCGAGCCACGGAAGATTCATGCGTAACGCCTGCCACAACGGCACGGCGTAATCCGGTGCGATGGCGCTGCCGTGCACGGCGAACACGACATCGACGACTTCCTCAGCGCTGCCTGCCGAGCCGTTCAAGCCCGCTCCTGCGCCGCTTGCGCCTGAACCCAGGCGAGCATGCTGCGCCCCCAGCGCTCCGCGGTTTGCGGGTCGATATCGAACACCGTGAAACGGCTTCCCTCGCGGATGCGCAGACGCAGTTGCGGCATGCCGCCGGCAGCGTATTCGATTTGCTGGAGTTCGATCTGCTGTCTGCCGACCGGAACCTCGAACTTGTCCAGGCTGATGATGTTGTCCACGGCTCGCTCCTCTTTATTTAAGACTATCGCACCCTAGCCGCCGCGACGACCATCACCACGTTGGCTTGGTCCGATCTACTCCCTTTGGGTAGGGTCGCCTACGCCCTCGGAAGAACCCTCACTACCTGCCAAGGGTATGGCTTGTGCGCCGCACTAATACTTAGCATGAACGAAAGCTTATATACGTACAACAGGAGACTTTCACGATGGCCAAGAAACTCCACCCCACGCCGAATCTCGACCAGCTCGAGAGTGGCCCCTGGCCCAGCTTCGTCACCGGTCTGAAGCGTCTGGCCGCGGACAAGGACTACGTGGTTGACCTGCTCGGCCACCTGGAACGTTCCTATCAGACCCGCAAAGGCTACTGGAAAGGCGGCACGGTCGGCGTCATTGGCTACGGCGGCGGGGTGATCCCGCGCTTCACCGAGATCAAGGATGAAACCGGCAAGCCGGTCTTCCCCGACGCCGCCGAGTTCCACACCCTGCGCATCATGCCGCCGGCAGGCATGCACTACGACACCGGCACCCTGCGCAAATTCTGCGACATCTGGGAAAAGCACGGCACCGGACTGATCGCCCTGCACGGCCAGTCGGGGGACATCATGTTCCAGGGCGCGACCACCGAGAACGTGCAGCCCGCCTTCGACGCCATCAACGCGATGGGCTTCGACCTGGGCGGCGCCGGCCCATCGGTGCGCACCTCGATGGCCTGCGTCGGCGCGGCGCGCTGCGAACAGTCCTGCTACGACGAAGCCAAGGCGATGCGCCAGGTGGTGAATGCCTTCCTCGACGACCTGCACCGCCCCGCCCTGCCCTACAAGTTCAAGTTCAAGTTTTCCGGCTGCCCCAACGACTGCATGAATTCGATCCAGCGTTCCGACATGGCGGTGATCGGCACCTGGCGCGACAACATGCGCACCGACGAAGCCCTGGCCAAGAAGTGGTTCGCCAAGCACGGCATGAACGAACTGGTCAACGACGTGGTCTCGCGCTGCCCGACCAAGGCCATGCAGATCAAGGAAATCGGCAAGGTCAATAAAGGCGCCGACATCTCGTCGGTGGCGCTCGACGCCAAGCAGGCGCTGGAAATCGACAACAAGGATTGCGTGCGCTGCATGCACTGCATCAACGTCATGACCGGCGCATTGGCGGCCGGCACCGACAAGGGCTGCACGGTGCTGATCGGCGGCAAGCGCACGCTCAAGATCGGCGACCTCATGGGCACCGTGGTGGTGCCCTTCATGAGCCTGAAGACCGACGAGGATTACCAGCAGCTGGTCGACCTGGGACAAAAGGTCATCGACTTCTTCGCCGAGAATGCGCTCGAACACGAACGCACCGGCGAGATGATCGAGCGCATCGGCCTCGTCAATTTCCTCGAAGGCATCGGTGTCGACATCGATGTCAATATGGTCTCGGCACCCCGCACCAACCCCTATGTGCGCATGGACGGATGGGACGACGAGGTGGCCAAGCTCAACGCCAAGAAGGCTGCCGCCTAGCTTGGCGGCGGTTCCCGAATACACCGGAGACAAACCATGGCACAAGCACCTGCGCGTAGGGCGATCGAAAGCGGCGTACCCGACCACCAGCCTTTCCTGCACCCGAAACTGCTGAAGAACTACGGCAACTGGAAATACCACGACCGGCCCCGTCCCGGCGTGCTGCACCATGTCTCGCACAGCGGCGACGAAGTGTGGACGGTGCGGGCCGGCACGCAGCGGCAGATGGACGTGTACACCATCCGCAAGCTGTGCGACATCGCCGACCGGTTCGGCGAAGGCCGCGTGCGCTTCACCATCCGCTCCAACATCGAGATCATGGTCAGCACGGCCGCCCAGGTCGCACCGCTGATCGAGGCGCTGGAGAAGAGCGGCTTCCCGGTCGGCGGCACCGGCAACTCGGTGTCGATGATCTCGCACACCCAGGGCTGGCTGCATTGCGACATCCCCGGCACCGACGCCTCGGGCGTGGTCAAGGCGCTCATGGACGAACTCTACGACGAGTTCCGCCGCGAGGAAATGCCCAACCGCGTGCATATCTCCACCTCCTGCTGCGAGATCAACTGCGGCGGCCAGGCCGATATCGCCATCATCATGCAGCACACCAAGCCGCCGGTCATCAACCACGACCTGGTGGCCAACGCCTGCGAGCGTCCGACCGTGGTGGCGCGCTGCCCGGTGGCGGCGATCCGCCCGGCGCTGGTCAACGGCAAGCCTTCGCTCGAAGTCGATGAGAAGAAATGCATCTGCTGCGGCGCCTGCTTCCCGCCCTGTCCGCCGATGCAGATCAACGACCCGGAGCATTCCAAACTCGCCATCTGGGTCGGCGGCAAGAACGCCAATGCGCGCGGCAAGCCGACCTTCATGAAAATGGTCACCTCCGGCCTGCCCAACAATGCGCCGCGCTGGCCCGAAGTCGCCGCCGTGGTGAAGAACATCCTGCATGTCTACAAAAACGATGCGCGGCCCTGGGAGCGCCTCGCCGACTGGGTCGAGCGCATCGGCTGGCCGCGCTTCTTCGAGAAGACCGGGCTGCCCTTCACCAAGTACCTGATCGACGATTGGCGCGGCGCCCGCGCCAACCTCAACGCGTCGACGCATATCCGCTTCTGAAATCCACCGGGGTCGCAATGAAATTCGGCATTCTCATCAACGAAGGTCCCTACCAGCACCAGGCGGCGGATTCCGCCTACCTGTTCTGCAAGGCGGCGCTGGAAAAGGGACATGAAATCCACCGGGTGTTCTTCTACCACGACGGCGTGAACAATGCGACGCGTCTCACCGAGCCGCCGCAGGACGACCGCAACATCGTCAAGCGCTGGTCCAAGCTGGCCGAAGAACACGCGATCGACCTGGTCGTCTGCGTCGCCGCAGCCCTGCGCCGCGGCATCCAGGAAGAGAACCTGGCGCCGGGTTTCCGCATCTCCGGCCTGGGGCAACTGGTCGAGACCGGCATCGAAGCCGATCGCGTGGTCACTTTCGGAGACTGAGCATGGAAGGCCTCGTCAAAAAATTCATGTTCGTCAATCGCAAGGCGCCCTACGGCACGATCTACGCGCTGGAGGCCCTGGAGGTGGTGCTGATCTCGGCGGCCTTCGACCAGGATGTCAGCCTGGCGTTTCTCGACGACGGCGTCTATCAGCTCAAGAAAGGCCAGCAGACCAAGGGCATCGAGACCAAGAACTTCTCGCCGACCTATCGCGCGCTGGAGGGCTATGACATCGAGAAGCTGTATGTCGAAAAGGAAGCGCTCGAAGCGCGCGGCCTGACCGAGGACGACCTGCTGGTCGACGTCACCGTGCTGTCCCGCGCCGAGATGGGCGCGCTGATGAACGAGCAGGACGTAGTGCTGAGCTTTTAGCTGGAGGAACAGAAGACATGCTGCACATCATCAACAAGTCCCCCTTGGAGCGTAACGCCCTGGATGCCTGCCTGGCTTTCGCCCAAGCCGACGACACGCTGCTGCTGATCGAGGATGCCGTGTATGCGGCGACCCGCGGCAACGCCGCCGAAGCCAAGCTGCGCCAAGCGCAAGGCCGCTTCAAGCTGTGCGCCCTGCAACCCGATCTGGATGCGCGCGGCATGGGGGACAGGCTGATCGAAGGCGTCAGCCCCGTGGATTACGGCGGTTTCGTCGAGCTTGTCGCGAATAGCAAGAATTGCCAGTCATGGCTATGACGTTGCCCGTGTTGGGCGTTAATTTTTTCATCAGGAGATCAATATGGGAACAATCGAAGTCAACGGCAAGGCCCTGGAAACGGACGAAGAAGGCTATCTGACCACCCTCGACGACTGGAGCGAGGACGTCGCCAAATTTATCGCACAGCAGGAGAACGTCGACATGACACCGAACCACTGGGAAGTCGTCAATTTCCTGCGCGAGTATTACAACGAGTTCCAGATCGCGCCGGCGGTGCGCGTGCTGACCAAGTCCATCGGCAAGAAACTCGGCGCGGACAAAGGCAACAGCCAGTATCTCTACGAGTTGTTCCCCTACGGCCCGGCCAAGCAGGCGTGCAAGATCGCCGGACTGCCCAAGCCGACGGGCTGTGTGTGATGATGGATAGGTAACTCCCATGAGCGCCGCCAGCTGGTTCTTCGCCCTGCTGTTCTATGTCGCCACGGCCGTGCTGCTGATCGGCGTGGGCAGGAAGATTGCGGACTATGCGCGCACGCCGGCGCCCTTGCTGATCGCCACCACGCCGGCGCCGACCACCAGAGGCGGCGTGTGGCTGCGCATGCTGCGCGAAGTGGCGCTGTTCGAAAGCCTGTTCAAGTCCAACCTGTGGCTGTGGATCCTCGGCATGCTGTTCCATGTCGGCCTGGCCCTGGCGCTGGCGCGCCACCTGCGCTACTTCACCGAACCGGTATGCGACTGGGTAGTGATGATCCAGCCGTTCGGCATCTATGCCGGCCTGGCGATGCTGGTGGGGCTGGCCGGGCTGTGGGCGCGACGCCTGTGGCTTCCCCGCATCCGCTACCTCTCGACGCCCTCCGATCACCTGATGCTATTGCTGTTGCTCGGCATCACCGCTTCGGGACTGACCATGAAGTTCGTCAGTCACACCGACATCGTCGCGGTGAAGGTGTTTTTCCTCGGCCTCATGCGCTTCACTCCCCAGCCCTTGCCGGCGGATGCGCCGCTGTATGTCCATCTGACGCTGGTGGCGCTGCTGATGCTGGTGTTCCCGGTCAGCAAGCTGCTCCATGCGCCGGGCATATTCTTTTCGCCGACCCGCAACCAGCCCGACAACCCGCGCGAAGCGCGGCACCTGGCGCCCTGGGCGGCGCAATTGGAGCGGAAATAATGGCCGGCCCCGAGATCACCGCCCCCGCCCTGCGCGACCCGCGCAACTATTCGCAAATCCCGGCGCTGCAACCCGGCGCGATGGCGGCCGCCACGCCCTACATCGCCAACGAAAAGATCCAGGAGGCGCTGGGCTTCCCCGGCAAGCTGGTGGACGACTGGCACGACAAGGCCATCGCGAGGATGGGCGAGCTGCTCGGCAAGTACCGCTCGTTCAAAGTCTTCATGGATGCCTGCGTGCATTGCGGCGCCTGCTCGGACAAATGCCATTATTTCATTGGCAGCGGCGACCCGAAGAACATGCCGGTGGCGCGCCAGGATCTGCTGCGCAGCGTCTACCGCCGTCATTTCACCCTCGCCGGCAAACTCGTTCCCCGATTGGTCGGCGCCCGCGAGCTGACCCGCGAGGTGCTCGACGAGTGGTACACCTATTACAACCAGTGCTCGGAATGCCGACGCTGCTCGGTATTCTGCCCCTACGGCATCGACACCGCCGAAGTCACCATGGCCGCCCGCGAAATCCTCGACTCGGTGGGGATGGGACAGAAGTACTCGAACGAGATCATCGGCAAGGTGCACAAGATCGGCAACAACCTCGGCCTGCCCGGCCCGGCGCTGGAGAACACGCTGGAGGGACTGGAAGAGGATGTCAAGGAAGACACCGGCATAGACGTGCGCTATCCGCTCGACGTGCAGGGCGCCGAAGTCCTGCTCGTCACGCCTTCCGCCGACTTCTTCGCGGAGCCGCACATCGAAAGCCTGATCGGCTACGGCAAGGTATTCCATGCCGCCGGGATTTCCTGGACCTTGTCCTCGAAGGCTTCGGAAGCCGGCAACTTCGGCATGTTCATCGGCAATTACGAACAACTGCGCAAGGTCGCCCTGCGTGTGCGCGAAGCCGCCCTGGAACTCGGCGTCAAGCGCATCGTGGTCGGCGAATGCGGCCATGCCTGGCGCGTCGCCTACAGTTTCTGGAACACCCTGACCGGTATCGGCGCCGGCGCCAGCGATCCCTTTGCGGTCCAGCTGCAAAGCCAGCTCGACCACCGCTACAAACAGCCGATGCACATCTGCGAACTGACCTGGGAACTGATCCAGAAAGGCGCCTTGTCGTTCGACAAGGAAGCCAACGATCACCGCGTCATCACTTTCCACGATTCCTGCAACGTCGCGCGCGCCTCCCGCATGGGCGATACGCCCGGCGGCCAGTTCGAGATCCCGCGCAACATCATCAAGGCAGTCGCCAACCGCTACGTCGAAATGGCGCCCGGCACCACCCACGAACAGACCTTCTGCTGCGGCGGGGGCGGCGGCATCCTGACCGACGAGATGCTCGAATTGCGCGTCAAGGGCGCACTGCCGCGCATGGAAGCGCTGAAGCAGGTGGTCGACAGCGACGGCGTGAATTTCATGGCCACCATCTGCGCCATCTGCAAGGCGCAATTCACCAAGGTGGTGCCGTACTACGGCTTCAAAATGAGCATGATCGGCGGCGTGCACCAGCTGGTCGGCACCGCCATCAAGCTCGGCGATAAATAAAGATATTTGGAGACAAGCATGTCGCAGACATCGGCCCCCATGGAACAAAATGCCCAACCGAACGCCAATCTCAGCTTCCGCCGCTACCAGGAAGGCGACGCCAAATTCCGCCGCTGGCAGGAGCAAATCTTCAAGGCCGGCGCTTCCTACAAATGCCCCACCTATGTCCAGTCCACCCCGCCCTGCCAAGGCAGTTGCCCGTCCGGCGAAGACATTCGGGGCTATCTGTCGATTGCGCGCGGCATCGAGAAACCGCCGGCCGGGCCCGACGGTAAGCCCATGGCCTGGCAGGAATACGCATGGCGTCGCCTGACCGAAGCCAACCCTTTCCCCGCCGTGATGGGCCGCGTCTGTCCGGCGCCCTGCGAATCGGGCTGCAACCGCAACGAGGTGGAAGACCACGTCGGCATCAACTCGGTCGAGCACTTCCTCGGCGAATACGCCATCACCCACCAGTTCGGCTTCATCAAGCCCGCACAGCAGACCGGCAAGAAAATTGCGGTGATCGGCGGCGGCCCGGCCGGGCTTTCGGCCGCCTATCAACTGGCGCTGAAAGGCCACGAGGTCACGATATTCGACGAGCATGAATATCTCGGCGGCATGATGCGCTACGGCATCCCCGGCTTCCGCACCCCGCGCGCCGTGCTCGACGCGGAAATCCAGCGCATCCTCGACCTCGGCGTCAAGACACGGCTGAAATGCCGCATCGGCACCGACATCGCGCTCGACCAGATCCGCAAGGATTACTCGGCCGTGTTCCTCGGCTTGGGCGCGCAGTCCGGACGCGCCTTGCCGATCCCGGATAGCGAAGCGCCCAACGTGGTGACTGCCACCGCCTTTCTGAAAGCCTTCAATGACGGACGCTTGCAGCATGTCGGCAAGCGCGTGGTGGTGATCGGCGGCGGCGACACTTCGATCGACGTGGCCACGGTCGCGCGGCGTCTCGGCCATATCGAGCATGCCAAGCCGACCGACTTGGAACAAGCCATTGCCGGCCGGATGGCCCAGGATGTCGCCGACATTTCGGCCAAGCAAGGCGCCGAGGTCACGCTGACTTCGGTGTTCGGCATCGACAAGATGCAAGCCAACAAGCATGAGATCGAACAAGCCAAAGCCGAAGGCATCACCATCCTCGGCAGTTACGCGCCGCTGGGGCTGGTGCGGGGGCCGGACGGCCGCGCCACGGCCTTGCGCATCGTCCAGTGCGAAGCCAAGTTCGTCGGCCCGAAGCTGGAGATCAAGAATATTGCGGGCACCGAGCGGGATATCCCGGCCGACCTCATCGTTTCCGCCATCGGCCAAGCCGTCGATTTCACGGGCCTGGAGGAATTCGACAACGGCAAGGGCGCGGTCAGCGCCGACAAGAATTACCAGGTCGCCGGCAAGCAAGGCACTTTCGCCGGCGGCGACGTGCTGCGTCCGCACCTGCTGACCACGGCGGTCGGCCATGGCGCCATCGCCGCCGACGGCATCGACCGTTTCCTGCGCGGCGAGGAACAGGACAAGCGGCCGAAGATCGACGTACATGGCTTCGACATGGTGCACAAGCTGGTCGTCGAAAAAGGCTGGGAGATACAGGAGAACCACCAGCCCATGCGCGGCACCGACAGCAGCAAGGTCGGGGTGCACAACTACGAAAACCGCGCCGACCGCTACATCATCCCGCACGACAAGCTGTTCCTCGGCCATTTCCAGTACGTGCCGCGCAACAAGCGCAAGATCATCACGCTCGACCGGCAAAGCGCGCTCGGCAACTTCCAGGAACGCCTGGAGCCGCTCGACGAAGCCGGCGCCATCGCCGAAGCCAAGCGCTGCATGAGCTGCGGGATGTGCTTCGAATGCGACAACTGCGTCGTGTATTGCCCGCAGACCGCCGTGTATAAGGTCAAGAAGAACGTCGCCAGCACCGGGCGCTATGTCGACACGAATTACGACAAATGCATCGGCTGCCACATCTGCGCCGATGTCTGCCCGACCGGCTACATCCAGATGGGCTTGGGCGAATAGCACGCCATGAAACGACTGCGCTGCCTCCCGATCGCGATGCTGTCCCTGGTTGCATCGCTGGCGTTCGCCGAGGTGCCCAAGCCGGTCATCGCCATCGAGAACCCCGGCGAGTGCGTGGCGGCACCGGACGTGATGCGCCGTACCCACATGGATATGCTCAAGCACCAGCGCGACAAGACTTTGCGCTTCGGCGAGCACGGCGCCAAAGAGGGCAAAAGCGTCAGCCTGCGCGGCTGCATCGAATGCCATGCCAGCAAGAAGACCGGCTCGGTGCTCGGCAGCTCGGAGAATTTCTGCCAAGGCTGCCATAGCTTTGTCGCCGTCAAGCTGGACTGCTTCGAATGCCACCAGCCCAGGACCGGCCTGGTGAAATCGGCGGGAGTCATGCCATGAGTGCAAGCGACAAGAACCGCCGCCGGGAATTCCTCGCCGCCTCTGCCACGGTGGCCACCGTGGCCACCGGACTGGCCGGGGTAGGATTGGTCGCCCTAGCGCCCGGCGTGCAGCTGATCCAGCCGGCAGCGGCGCACGACCACGGCGCATCCAGCAAAGTGCGCTGGGGCCTGCTGGTCGACACCACGCGCTGCGCCAGCGGCTGCAAGGCTTGCGTGTCCGCCTGCAACGCGGAGAACGCCATCGAGCCTGGCTCGGGCCGCCCGGCGCAGAACTCGCAGTGGATCCGCAAGATCGAACTCGTGGAACAAAGCAGCGGCCGCGCCGTCTCGCTGCCGATGATGTGCCAGCACTGCGAACAGCCGCCCTGCGTCGATGTCTGTCCGACCGGCGCATCGTTCAGGCGCGCCGACGGCATCGTGCTGGTCGACCGGCACATCTGTATCGGCTGCCGCTACTGCATGATGGCCTGTCCCTACAAGGCGCGCTCCTTCGTGCATGAACCGCTGACCCGGCAGAACCCCGAAGTGCCGCGCGGCAAAGGCTGCGTCGAGGCTTGCACGTTCTGCGTCCAGCGCATCGACGCAGGCAAGCAGCCAGCCTGCGTGGAAGCCTGCAAGCAGGCCGGCCACGACGCGATGCTGTTCGGCGATCTCAAGGATCCGGCCAGCGAAATCGCCAAACGCATCGCCTCCACGGCGACCTCGCAAGTGCGCGCCGACCTGCGGCTCGGGACCGGCGTGCGTTACCAGGGAATCTGAACATGGCCACCAGCATGGCAAACACCACCTTCCGCGCCATCGAAGCCAAAGGCGGCTATGGCTACTACGCGCTGCTCGCCGTCTGCGGCCTGTTCCTGCTGCTCGGCGCCTATGGCTACTTCCAGATGGAGCACCACGGCCACGTCATCACCGGGATGGACAACCAGATGGTCTGGGGCCTGCCGCATGTCCTCTCGCTGTTCCTGATCGTCGCCGCCTCGGGCGCGCTCAACGTGGCTTCCACCGCCTCGGTGTTCGGCAAGAGCATCTACAAGCCGCTGGCGCCGCTTTCCGCGCTGCTGGCGATCGCGCTCATGGCGGGCGGGCTGGTGGTGCTGATGCTCGACCTGGGGCGCTCCGACCGCATGATCGTCGCCGCCACCCACCTGAACTTCAAGTCATTGTTCGCCCTCAACCTGTTCCTGTACACCGGATTCTTCACCATCGTCGGCGTCTACCTGTGGTTCATGCTGGAGCGACGCATGAACCGCTGGTCTTCGCACGCCGGCCTGGCAGCCTTCATCTGGCGCCTGACGCTGACCACCGGCACCGGATCCGTGTTCGGCTTCCTGATCGCGCGCGAGGCCTACCAGTCGGCACTGCTGGCGCCGATGTTCATCGTCTTCTCGTTCGCCTACGGCACCGCGCTGTTCCTGCTGACGCTGGCCGCCGCCAGCAGCGCCGCGCAACGACCGCTGGGCGACGTGACGGTAGGACGACTCAAGAACCTGCTGGCGACTTTTGTCGCCGCCTCGTTCTACTTCGTGACGGTGTTCCATATCACCAACCTCTATTTCACGCGCAACCACGGCGTCGAGCAATTCACATTGGTCGACGGCGGCATCGTCAGCGGCGTATTCTGGATCGGCCAGGTCGCCATCGGCTACATCCTGCCGCTGCTGTTGTTACTGATGCCCGCCGCGACGCTGGGCCGCATCCTGGTCGCTTGCGTGGCCATCGTGATCGGCGGCCTGGCGCAGATGTATGTCACCATCATCGGCGGGCAGGCCTGGCCGCTCGACCTGTTCCCCGGCTACACGGCCAGTTCCAGCTTCTTCGATGGCGCGATCCACAACTACGCGCCGAGCCTGGTGGAAACACTGCTCGGACTGGGCGGCTTCGCCGTCGCCGCCGCGATCGTGATCGTTGCGCTGAAACTGCTGCACGTACTGCCGGAGAAACTCGATGACGCCGCGCTGGCGCCGCAGCACACCGACTGACCGGCCATGCACCGCTTCCTGATCTCGGCAGCGCACAAGTCTTCCGGCAAGACCACGCTCTCCATCGGCTTGGGCGCCGCGCTCAAGGCGCGCGGTCTGCGCGTGCAGCCGTTCAAGAAGGGACCCGACTACATCGACCCGCTCTGGCTCGGCCTGGCCGCCGGACGTCCCTGCCGCAACCTGGATTTCTATCTCTCGCCGCATGAGGAACTCAAGGCGCACTATGCCCGTCACGGCCACGGCGCAGATGTCTGCCTGGTCGAAGGCAACAAGGGACTTTACGATGGCGTGGACCTGGCCGGCAGCAACAGCAATGCCGCGCTGGCCCGCCTGCTCGATCTGCCGGTGGTGCTGGTGCTCGATGCGTGCGGCATGACGCGTGGCGTCGCGCCGCTGATCCTCGGCTACCAGGCGTTCGACCGCGAACTCAACATCGCCGGCGTGATCCTCAACCGGCTCGGCGGCGCACGCCACGAAGCCAAGCTGCGCGCGGTGATCGAACACTACACCGACGTGCCGGTGCTCGGCGCGGTGCAAGCCGACCCGCGCCTGCAACTGGTCGAGCGGCATCTGGGACTGATGCCGGCCAACGAAAGCGCGGCTGCCGAACGCCAGGTCGGCGAAATCGCGCAATCGATCGCGGCGCAGGTCGACCTCGACCGCCTGCTCGAACTCACCGCAACCCAGACGCAGTTGCCCCAACCATTGCCGGCGCGGGCTTCCCGCAAGAACCGCGTGCGCATCGCCATCGCCCGCGACGCCGCCTTCGGCTTCTATTACGCCGACGATCTCGATGCGCTCAGCGCCGCCGGCGCCGACCTGGTGCCCTTCGATACGCTGCGCGATACCCGGCTGCCCGCAGTGGACGGCCTGCTGATCGGCGGCGGTTTCCCCGAATGCTTCCTGGCCGAACTCGAAGCCAATGCCAGCCTGCGCGGCGATATCCGCGCCGCCATCGAAGCCGGCCTGCCCGCCTACGCCGAATGCGGCGGCCTGATGTACCTTGCGCGCAGCATCAGCTGGCAGGGCCGGACGCGGCAGATGGTCGGCGCGATCGAGGCCGACGTGGCGATGCACGACAAGCCGGTCGGACGCGGCTACGTCAAGCTGCTGCCCAATGCGCCGCATCCCTGGCTGCGCCAGTTCGCCGAAGCCCGGCCAGATGCGGCGCCGGTTGCCCCAATTGCGGCCCACGAATTCCACTACTCCAGCCTGGAGAACATCCATCCGCAAACGCGCTTCGTCTACCGCATGCAGCGCGGCCACGGCAGCGACGGCCGGCATGACGGCATCATCCACAAAAACCTGCTGGCCTCATACGCCCACCTGCGCAGCACCCCGGCTTGCGACTGGGCCGCGCAGTTCGTACAATTCGTCAACAGCGTGCGAAACAGCGCAATGCCCTACCGCCAGAATGGCGGCCGCCGTTGAAATGCCGAATACATACAGAGAACCCCGACCATGATGGACCGCACCCGCATCTTTTCCAAAACCCTGCCGCGCCACCGGCGTGCCGAAGCCGGGACGGTATACCTGGTCGGCGCCGGCCCGGGCGACCCGGAACTGCTGACGCTGCGCGCCGCGGATCTGCTGGCGCAAGCCGAGGCGATCGTGTATGACCATCTGGTCGCGGCGGCGGTCCTCGACATGGCGCCGGCCGCCGCCGAGCGCATCTATGCCGGCAAGCAGCGCGGCAACCACACCCTGCCGCAGCAGCAGATCAACCAATTGCTGGTCAAGCTGGCGCAGGCCGGCAAGATCGTGGTGCGGCTCAAGGGCGGCGATCCTTACATCTTCGGCCGCGGCGGCGAAGAAGTCCAAACCCTCGCGGAACACCGCGTGCCCTTCGAAGTTGTGCCCGGCGTCACCGCCGCCGCAGGCGTCGCCGCCTATACCGGCATTCCGCTGACGCACCGCGACTACTCGCAAGCCTGCGTCTTCGTCACCGGCCACCTCAAGGACGGCAGCATGGACCTGGATTGGGTCGGTCTGGCACGCAAACGCCAAACCGTGGTGGTCTACATGGGGCTGCTCGGACTGCCCATACTCTGCCGCGAACTCATCGCCCACGGACTCCCCGGCGACTGGCCCGCCGCCATCGTGCAGCAAGGCACCACCGCCAATCAGCGCTGCGTCGCCGGCACCCTCGCCACCCTCCCCGACTTCGCCGACACCGCCCGCCTCAAAGCGCCGACGCTGATCATCGTCGGCGAAGTGGTCAGACTGCGCGACCAGTTGGCCTGGTTCGAGAAACTCGTCGAGTTGCCAACGCCGACGCAACGTTAGCCTGGTTAGCCCGGTTAGCCCTGGCTGTCGCGAAGCCAACTCGACCGCAGCCCAGCCTTGGGGAATGGATACGAGTCCCTGACCCGCATCCCAATGCTGTTCCTCGCGGACGGTCTTGGGGATTTGCTGCGAGTTCGAGATAATGAACTGTCAATCCAGAATAGGGTATCCGCATTTACTGGCCGATATCCATTTTGCATGTTGCGGCGTAGAGCGCTGACGGCCGGGATCAACTCTATGCAAGAAACGCCGATTGTCGCAATTCGACCCGAAGCCGTCGGCGATCATCATTGAAGGCAAACCTTACTTAGATTGATGATGAAACCTCTCTCTCTGGGTTCGCACTGAATTGAACCTCAAGAAAGGGTATGTAAGACTTTACGAGAAATGTGGTTATTGGGTGTAGGATGTGCTAACCATAGCCCATCCCTATCACTTTAATAATACTTCACTGAAGTGATGCCAGCTACCAAGGGGATACCTTACACAAGGAGACTCTACGATGAACGGCCAAATGCGACAAGAGCATAGCGGCTATCTGCTATTTGCTGCAAACGCCATTTGCCTCCTGTGCAGCCTGCTACCCAATGTCAGCCTGGGGGCTGTCTTTGGTGAGCAGGTAATACAAAACGCGACTAGCGCTCCAGTATCCCAAGCTCTACCCTCTTCGGCTGCGCCTATTACGTCACTGCCGATCAGCCTCGCCATTTCGCCGGATCGCCCCAATTATATGTGGCGGGGAGATAACCCTGGTTCGACCTGCGGTAAAGTAAGTATAGATGTTAATTTCGGAGAAGTCATCGAAACTGCAGCTCCGAAGTTGCTGGGAGCAACGTTTGGCAGCGTTGGGGTAGCTCGGACCGCCGAGCAAGAAGAGAAGGCCAAGGCATCCGGTTTGTTAATCACGATAGATATCACCCGTGTCTCTGCAAAATGGCGGTGGGCATCGCTCTTTGATACCTCCTTCGATAGTACCTTTGAACTTTCAGTCTCGATTCTTTCTGGTGAGAAGAAAATATGGACCAATTCATACCTCGATACTGAGACATTCCCCGGCAAATTCCGTATTCAGTGCGAGGACCTGATGAAAGATGCATACAGTGATATGACTTTACATCTTATTCGAGTGCTGAAGAAAGCTCATACTTCGCTGCCTTCTGATAAGAAATTGTTGATAGCCATTGATGAAGCGGAACAGGAAATCAATCCCCCAGCTGTTGATATATTGGCTGGCCTCAATTTGATCGAAGCACGGTATCGAGTTTCAGAAGCAGATTCAGCTATTCGCAAGCGCCCCGATTCCAAATCGCCCTTGGTGCGTAAAGTTGGAGTCGGTAGCATTCTGCAGATCATTGGCCAATTACCCAACGGATGGTTGCAAGTTGCGAAGGAAGGCGAACCAATTGGCTGGATACAGGAAAGTTCGGTCGTGGCCATCAACGCACCACCCTCGCCTGCTCCGGCTGTCACTCAAGCTGCGAGTGCCACATCGACGCCGTCAGCCACGGCAGCATTTCCCATCAATCCCATGGCCGTGGCTTTCGCCCGCAGCAGACCCAATTCGGATGACATCGCCGTGATCATCGGCAGCGCAAACTACAAAGCCACCGCCAAGGACATTCCTGATGCCGTGCCGGCCTATGCGGACGCCGAAGGTATGAAGCGCTATGCAACCCAGGCATTGGGAATCAAAGAAGAGAACATCATCCTGATCAAGGATGCCAGGCTCGCCGACTTGATCGCCACCTTCGGCAATGAAAGTAATCCCAAAGGCAAACTGTGGAACTGGGTCAAGCCCAACCGCAGCCAGGTGTTCATTTATTACTCTGGTCACGGCGCACCCAGTGGTGACGGCGCATCAAGCTATCTTGTTCCGGTAGACGCAACGGCTTCGCTGATTGACCTGTCTGGCTATTCGCTGAAGACGCTCTACGCCAACTTGGGGAAACTGCCAGCCAAGTCGGTGACGGTGGTGCTCGAAGCCTGCTTCTCGGGTGCAACTCAGGCTGGCATGCTGGTCAAGAATGCCTCGCCGATCTATCAGAAAGCGCTGCAGGAAATTGTGCCAACCAACATTACCGTAATCAGCGCCGGCTCGGGCAACCAGATTGCGTCCTGGGAACAAGACAAATCCCATGGTTTATTCACCAAGCACTTCCTGTTGGGCATGGCCGGTGCGGCAGACAAGAAGCCCTATGGCAACGGCGACGGCAAGGTTACGAGTGAAGAACTTTCTCGTTACTTGGCAGAGACAGTGAGTTATTCTGCCCAGCGCTATTACGGGCGTGCGCAAACTGTCCAGATCGTCAATGCGTGGAAATAAACCCGCTTAGGGCGTGACGATGGCGCAGTTTCTTAACAAGTCGATAAGTTACTGGTGTTTTGCGCTGCTTCTAGTTCCACTGGTCGGATGGGCGGTAGACGATCGCAACCTCGCCGTGACAGGCGCCGGGCCAGTAGACCATAGTGAAAAGCGAGTTGCCCTTGTGATCGGAAATTCCGCTTATAAACTTTCCCCTCTGGTAAACCCTGTCAACGACGCAAGGGCCATGGCGGCAAAGTTGCGCGCGGTCGGCTTCGAGGTCCTGGCTTTTGAGAACCTCAGCCAGAAGGAATTGAACCGTGCGATCACCAAATTCGGCGAGGCGCTGACGGGAGGCGGTGTGAGCCTGCTCTTCTATGCGGGGCACGGCATGCAGGTCAAGGGGCACAATTACCTAATTCCAGTGGATGCAGAAATCCGTTCCGAAGCCGCAGTGCGCAGCGAAACTGTCGATGTCGATCAGATTCTGGAACAGATGGAGGGGGCAAGGACCAGCCTCAATATTGTCATCCTGGATGCCTGTCGCAACAATCCCTTTGAGCGGCGCTTTCGCGGGGCTAGCGGTGGGCTAGCGTCGATGGACGCCCCCAAGGGCACGCTGATTGCCTACGCTACCGGCCCGGGGCGAGTGGCCTCAGACGGTAGTGGTAGCAATGGCCTATACACCACAGAAATCCTCAAGCTCATCGAAGAGCCCGGCTTGCGCATCGAGGACGTCTTCAAGCGGGTACGCCTGAATGTGGCGAAGGAGACAAACGACGAACAACTGCCATGGGAAACCTCCTCAATGGTTGGTGATTTCTACTTCAACCCAAGCAAGGCCAGCATACAGGCTGTAGCAACCCCTAGTGAAGGAGCCGCAACGACGACGCTGGAAATTGACGTACTTGAAGAGGAAATGCTGGTAACTGCTGCGACCACTGCCGCCCGCGCACTGGGCACCAAAACCGAGGATATTTCTCGTTTGCAGACGGGAGACTGGGTGCGTGTGACCGGCCGTATTCCGAGCCTGGATCGCTATCGTGTCGCGCTGGAGGGGAAGGGTGTAGGGTATGTCCCCATGTCATCGCTTGAAGCGCCATGGTTCAAGAAGATAGGCCGACTGTACAAGGGAGCCATTGGCAATAATGTGCGTCAACCTGATCCGGTTGTGACACGCTTCGACTTTATGAACGGCAAACTATTTGGCACCTACACAATTGTTGAACCGGGAGGGAAAACCGACGGAGTCCTCGAAGACTTCAAGGCTGTTGGTCCAGGAAAGGGCAGCTTCAAATGGAAAGACCCTTATGGCTCTGGCATCCTAGAGGTAGAGTTTAAGGGCGATCTGGCTTCGTTTGCCGGAACCTGGAAGGTCCAGGAGATGCCGGATCAAGGAGGCAATTGGTCGGGGGCGCGACAGTAGGAGGGAATGTGATACTCATTTAGTGTCGTCATTGCCAATTGGTCTGCTAGGAGCAGTTCGCAAAATCAGTTTTCTATCGATTATAGAACTCCGCATATGCCAATCAAGGCAACAAGAATTACCTTCTATGTATAGAGGTAGGGTTTAAAAAACCAGAACTGCTCCGAATCGTGTACAACTTTGGGCTAACATTTCGACATAATGAACTTGTCAGCTTCGCTGCCGATGATTCATAATCCGCCCATCGCAACCTGATCGCCGTGAGGGACAGACGCGCTGTACAACCGCGCTTATGTGTCATAGCCGTGCCAGACTCCTCGACTTCGCTCCAAGCTGAAAGATGAGTGCCCCGCAGCCATGGCTCTGACTGTCCTGTTGATCTGCGTTGGCGTTTTTCTCGGCAGCGGCGTCTGGGCCGTGCTCGGCAACCGCAGCAGTTCAACCAGTTTCTGGGTCTATTCGTTCTCGCTGGCGGGAAGTACATTGGCATTATGCGTCGCGGTCGTGGCGCTGATCGATACCGAGGCGCCGACCGCCACCCTGCAGCTGCCGATCGGATTGCCGTGGCTCGGCGCGCATTTTCGGCTGGATGCGCTCTCCGCGCTGTTCATCGTCGTCGTCAACCTCGGCAGCCTCACCGCCAGCCTGTACGGGCTCGGCTACGGGCGCCACGAGCAGACACCCGGCCGCGTGCTGCCGTTCTATCCGACCTTCCTGGCCGGCATGAACCTGGTGGTGCTGGCCGACGATGCGTTCACTTTCCTGCTGGCCTGGGAGTTCATGTCGCTCGCTTCCTGGGCGTTGGTCATGGCGCACCATCGCATCGGCGCCAACCTCAAGGCGGGCTACATCTACCTGCTGATGGCCAGCTTCGGCACGCTGACGCTGTTGCTGGCGTTCGGCCTGCTGGCCGGCGCCGACGGCGGCTACGACTTCGCCGCCATGCGCGCCGCCACGCCCTCGGCAGGGCTGGCCGCCGCCGTGCTGGCGATGGCCCTGATCGGCGCCGGCTCCAAGGCCGGGCTGGTGCCCTTGCACGTGTGGCTGCCGCTGGCCCATCCGGCGGCACCGAGCCACGTTTCGGCGCTGATGAGCGGAGTGATGACCAAGGTCGCCGTGTATGGATTCGTGCGCATCGTCTTCGACCTGCTGGGTCCGCCGGACTGGTGGTGGGGCGGCGCGGTGCTCGTGCTCGGCGGCGTCAGCGCCGTGATGGGCGTGCTGTATGCGCTGATGCAGCACGACCTGAAGCGGCTGCTCGCCTATCATACCGTCGAGAACATCGGCATCATCTTCATCGGGCTGGGCCTGGCGCTGTGCTTCCAGGCCAACGAGATGCAGCTGGCGGCGGCGTTGGCCTTGACCGCAGCGCTGTTTCACGTGTTCAACCACTCGGTGTTCAAGAGCCTGTTGTTCTTCGGTGCCGGCGCGGTACTAGGCGCCACCGGCGAACGCGACATGGAACGCCTGGGCGGGCTGATCCATCGTATGCCGCTCACCGCCATCGCCTTCCTGGTGGGCTCGATCGCCATTTCGGCGCTGCCGCCGTTCAACGGCTTCGTCTCCGAGTGGCTGACTTTCCAGGCGATTCTGCTGAGTCCCAAGCTGCCCCAATGGCTGCTGAAACTCCTGGTGCCGGCTGTCGGCGCCATGCTGGCGCTGTCCGCCGCGCTGGCCGCGGGCTGCTTCGTCAAGGCGTTCGGGGCGAGCTTTCTCGGTCGGGCCAGGAGCGAAGCGGCGCAAAACGCCGAGGAGACGGACGCCGCTTCGTTGACGGCGATGTTCCTGCTGGTGCTGGTGTGCCTGCTCGCCGGCATCCTGCCCGGCTATTTCATGGACGCGCTGGCGCCGGTGACGCGGCAGCTGCTTGGCGCGCAACTGCCGCTGCAGCAACAGATGCAGTGGCTGACCATCGTACCGATCGCGACCGGCCGCAGCTCATACAACGGCCTACTGCTGTTCGCCATGATCGCCGTGGCGGGATTCCTGGCCGTGTATGTGATCCATCGCTGGGCTTCGCATGCGGTGAGACGCTCGGCCATCTGGGACTGCGGCTTCCCGGACGACAGCCCGGCCGCCCAATATAGCGCCGGCAGCTTTGCCCAGCCGATCCGGCGCGTATACGGCGCGGTGGTGTTCCGCGCGCGCGAGGAAGTCGACATGCCGGCGCCGGGCGACTGCCGCCCGGCAAAATTCCATGTACATATTCGCGACCTGATCTGGGATGCGTTGTATGCGCCCCTCGAGAGCGTCGTCGGCTTTGTTGCCGATTGGCTCAGCAAGGTGCAGTTCTGGACCATCCGCGCCTACCTGACGCTGGTGTTCAGCACCCTGGTGGGGCTGCTGGTAGTGCTGTCGATATGGCATTGATATACGACCTCTTTGTCCAGGTCGCCCAGCTGCTGCTGGTGTTGGCGCTCGCGCCCTTGCTGACCGGCTACATCCGCAAGATCAAGGCCAACCTGCTGCGCCGCCAGGGACCGCCCCTCCTGCAACCCTACCGCGATCTGCTCAAATTGATCCGCAAGGAAGTGGTGCTGGCGGAAAATGCTTCCTGGATATTCCGGGTCGCGCCCTACCTGGTTTTCGCCACCACCCTGATCGCCGCATCGCTGGTGCCGACCTTCGCCACCGGCCTGGTGTTCAGCTCGGCGGCCGACCTGATCGCGATCGTGGCGCTGCTCGGCAGTGCGCGTTTCATCCTGGCGCTGGCGGGGCTGGATGTCGGCACCAGTTTCGGCGGCATCGGATCCAGCCGGGAAATGATGATCGCCTCGCTGGCCGAGCCGGCCATGCTGATGATCGTGTTCACGCTGTCGCTGCTGGCCGGCTCGACCCAACTTTCTTCGGTGTCCGCCTTCATGCAAGGGCCGGATGTCGGACTGCGCGTCTCCCTGGGAATGGCGCTGGTGGCCTTGATCATGGTGGCCGTCGCCGAGAACGCGCGGATTCCGGTCGACAACCCGGCGACCCATCTCGAACTCACCATGATCCACGAGGCCATGATCCTCGAATATTCTGGCCGCCATCTGGCGGTCATCGAAGCGGCCGCCTCGCTCAAGCTGCTGCTGTATTTCTCCCTGATCGCCTGCTTGTTCGCCCCCTGGGGCATCGCGACGGCCGGCCAGGGCGTCGTCGCCATGGCGATCGGCGTGGCCAGCTATATCGCCAAGCTGGCGGCAGGCGGCTTGCTGCTGGCCGTGTTCGAGACCGGGACCGCCAAGATGCGGGTTTTCCGGGTATCGGATTTCCTCGGTGCGGCGCTGATGCTGGGCCTGCTGGCGGCGTTACTGCTGTTCGTTTCGCGGAGCGTGTGATGGATCATCTGTCTCTCGATGTCGCGCACATGTTCGCCGGCGGCCTGGTGCTGGTGAGCTTCATGCTGCTCTACCAGGACCGCATGTTCGGCCTGCTCAACATCTTCGCCCTGCATGCGGTTGTCGTATCGTTGTCGGTGGCCTGGCAGGCCTACATCCAGTTCGCGCCGCATCTGTACATCACCGCCGCCATTGCGCTGGTCGTCAAGGCAATCATCATCCCGGTGGCGTTGCACCGGATCATCGTGCGCCTCGGCATCCATCGGACCATCGAGACGGTGGGCGGCATCGGCCTGACCATGCTGGCCGGCATCGGGCTGGTGGCCTTGTCGATCATGGTGATGCTGCCGATCACTGCCGAGGCCGGGACGCTGACCCGCGAGGATCTGGCGTTTTCCCTGGCGGTCATCCTGCTCGGCCTGCTGATGATGATTTCGCGCCGCAATGCGATCAGCCAGATCATCGGCTTCATGTCGATCGAAAACGGCCTGATCCTGGCGGCCACCGCCGCCAAGGGCATGCCGCTGGTGGTGGAGATCAGCGTGGCGTTTTCCATCCTGGTGGCGCTGACCGTCATCGGCATCTTCCTGTTCCGCATCCGGGAACGTTTCGATACCGTGGATGTGTATGAACTGGAACGCTTTCGCGGAGGCCATCCATGATCGAGACCGGCCCGTTGCTGGTCATGGCGATATTGTTCGTACCTTTGGGCAGCGCGGCACTGCTGGCCTTGTTCCCGGACGGACGGCTGACCGGCCAGCTCAACACCCTGGCCTCTTTCTTCACCTTGCTGGCCTCGGCCTCGCTGTTCCGCATCCGTCCCGATCCCAGCCAGTTCCTGATCGTGGACGATGTGAATATCGTCTTCATCGTGCTCAACACCTTTGTCGCTTTCACCACCAGTGTCTTCAGCGCCAGCTATATCGCCCACGAGGTCGAGACGGGGCGTCTGACGCCGACCTACCTGCGTTTCTACCATGCCATGTACCAGACGCTGATGTTCGCCATGAACCTGGCGCTGCTGGCGAACAATGTCGGCCTGATGTGGGTCGCCGTCGAACTGGCCACGCTCACCACGGTGTTGATGGTCGGCCTCTACCGCACCCCGGCGGCGCTGGAAGCGGCCTGGAAGTATTTCATCCTGGGCAGCGTCGGCATCGCGCTGGCGCTGTTCGGTACGATCATGGTCTATCTTGCCGCCAGCGCGGTGGTCGGCGAGGGACTCAATGCGATGGCCTGGAATGTCCTCGTCAGGCATGCCGATGCCTTCGACCCGCATCTGCTCAACCTGGCTTTCGTCTTCCTGCTGCTGGGCTACGGCACCAAAGTCGGTCTGGTGCCGCTGCACGCCTGGCTGCCCGACGCCCATGCCGAAGGCCCGACACCGATCTCGGCGGTGCTTTCCGGCTTGCTGCTGAATGTCGCGCTGTTCGCGGTGCTGCGCTTCAAGATGGTGATGTCCGCCAACTCCGGCGCGCTGGCGCCCGGTCCGCTGATGGTGACGCTCGGCCTGCTCTCGGTGCTGTATGCCGCTTTCATGCTGTACCGCTGCCACGACATCAAGCGCATGTTCGCCTACTCTTCAATCGAACACATGGGCATCATCACTTTCGCCTTTGGCATGGGCGGCGCGCTGGCCAACTTCGCCGGCCTGTTGCACATGACCTACCATAGCCTGACCAAATCGGCGATCTTCTTTTCCGTGGGCCATATCGCACAGGTCAAGGGCACCCAGAACATGGCGGAAATCCGCGGGCTGACGGTATCGCATCCGCTGCTCGGCTGGGGACTGGTGCTTGGCGCCATGGCGATCGTCGGCCTGCCGCCGATGGGAATTTTCATGACCGAATTCCTCATCATCACCTCGACTTTCGCGCGCCAGCCGGTACTCGCCGTGGCACTGGTGATCGGCCTGCTGGTGGCGCTGGGCGCGCTGCTGCTACGCCTCAACGGTCTGGCGTTCGGCGCTCCGCACGGCAAGGAAGCCCCCTCGCAGGCTTCCTTCGTGCCGATGTTCGCCCATCTGACATTGGTGCTGGCGGCCGGGATATATCTTCCGCCGGCGCTGGTGAACTGGTTCCAACATGTCGCGAGGCTGCTCGGATAAATGGCCACCTTGCGTACGCTCATCGCCGCAGCACAACTGATCGCGCAGCACGCGCCCTGGCCGCGTGCGCTGGTAGGCCAAGCCGGCTGGCTCGAAGCGGCCGCCCTGTTGCAACAGCAACAATGCACGCTGCTTGGGCTGTGGGGCGAACCAAACCTGGTGCACATGGCGCTGCTCGATGCGGCCAGCCAGGAAGCCGGCATCCTCAGCCTGGCCTGCCCCGATCGGCGCTACCCATCCGTGGGACATCTGCATGCGCCCGCCATCCGCCTGGAACGGGCGTTGCGCGACTTGTCTGGGCTGGAGGCGGAGAAACTCCCGGATCGGCGGCCGTGGCTGGATCATGGCCGGTGGCAGATCCGGCATCCGTTGGGTGATGCGGAAAACGCCGCCCCCGAGCCCAGCCCCTACCCGTTCCTGGCGGTGGAAGGCGAAAGCCTGCACCAGATCCCGGTCGGCCCGGTGCATGCCGGCATCATCGAACCCGGCCATTTCCGCTTCACCGCCAGCGGCGAAACCATCGTGCGCCTGGAGGAACGTCTGGGCTACGTGCACAAGGGCATCGAGACGCTGATGGCCGGTCAGCCGATCGAACCGGCGGCGAGGCTTGCGGGACGCGTTTCGGGCGACAGCACGGTCGCCTACGCGCTGGCGTTCGCGCGGGCAGTCGAGGCGGCGCTGGGCGTCAACGCGCCTGCCCGCGCGGTTTGGCTACGCGCGCTCATGGCGGAACTGGAGCGGCTCGCCAACCATTTCGGCGATATCGGCGCGATCTGCAACGATGCGGCATTCGCCATCCTGCATGCGCAGTTCGGCTGGCTGCGCGAGCAGGTGCTGCGCGTGGCGGAAAGCTGCTTCGGCCACCGCTTGATGATGGATCGCATCGTGCCTGGCGGCGTCAGCCACGACCTGACGGGGAACGGCGCAGAAACCATAGCAGGTCTCCTCGCCCAGGTGCGCCAAGGCTTTCCGGAACTCGTCGAGCTTTACGACAACACCGCTTCGCTGCAGGACCGCACTGTCGGCACCGGCATCCTCTCCGCGGAACTGGCGCGGCAGTTCGGTGCGGGCGGCTACGTTGGGCGAGCATCGGGACGCGCCTTCGATGCCCGCCGCATGCCGGGCTATGCACCCTACGACCAACTGCAATTCGAAGTGCCATTACTCGCCGAAGGCGATGTCGATGCGCGCGTCTGGATCAGGATTCGCGAAGTCGAGCAGAGCCTGGCGCTGATCGAGCAGATGTTGCGGCAACTGCCGTCCGGTGCGACCATGCGGCCCGTGCCGGCGTGCGCCGAGGAGCGCGAAGGCGTGGCGCTGGTCGAAGGCTTTCGGGGCGACATCCTGGTCTGGCTGAAACTCGACGCCGCAGGCAAGATCGCGCGCTGCCACTTGCGCGATCCCTCCTGGTTCCAGTGGCCCTTGCTGGAAGCCGTGATCGAGGGCAACATCGTTGCGGACTTCCCTCTGTGCAACAAGTCGTTCAATTGCTCTTACTCGGGTCACGACCTCTAATGCGTAGATTATTGTTCAAGAACCTAGTACATGGGCCGCTAACCGAGGCGGCGCCCGACAAGGACGACGCGGCAGTCGCCGAGCTGGCGGCGCAGGTCGATCGTGAGGCGCGGCGGCGACTGGGAAGAACGCTGTCGATCCGCGAAGTCGATGCCGGTTCCTGCAATGGCTGCGAACTCGAGATCCATGCGCTTCAAAATGTGCTCTATGACTTGGAACGCTTCGGCATGCGTTTTGTCGCCTCCCCACGCCATGCCGATGTGCTGCTCGTGACCGGTCCTGTCACCGCCAACATGCGCCAGGCCCTCGAACGGACCTACCAGGCCACGCCCCACCCGAAATGGGTCGTGGCAGTCGGCGATTGCGCGCGCGACGGCGGCGTTTTTTCGGGCAGCTATGCTTGTGTCGGCGGGGTTTCAGCCGTAGTGCCTGTCGACTTGCATATCGGCACCTGCCCGCCCTCTCCGCAGGCGCTGCTCAAGGGCCTGCTAGCCTTGCTCGAACGCGCCGAGCAAGGCAGCAGCACCGCCATGGAAGAGGAAGCGCGCGTAGCGCCGGCTCCGTCGTGATGCCTGCCGAACGGCTGGCAAGTCGCAGGCGAAAGGCGTTTATGCCGCATAAAACGATCTGCGCGCTAATCCTGGTTTCCCTGTCCGGAGTCTTGGCCGGGGATAGTGTTTCTCAAACCGGCAAGGAGAAAACCATGAACCTGACTTCATCGGCATTCAGCCACAATGGCATGATCCCAGCCCGTTATACCTGCGACGGGCAGAATGTTTCACCGCCGCTTTCCTGGTCCGATCTGCCTGCCGGAACGAAAAGCCTGCTTCTCATCGTCGACGATCCCGATGCGCCGGATCCCTCCGCGCCCAAAATGACCTGGGTACACTGGCTGGTGTACAACCTCCCGCCCAGCCTTTCCGGTCTGCCGGAAGGCGCCAGTACGAATGCGCTTCCCGCCGTCACCTTGCAGGGTCTGAACGATTGGCAACGCGCGGGATATGGTGGTCCTTGCCCACCCATCGGAACACACCGCTATTTCCACAAGCTGTACTCTCTAGATACGCTGCTGCCCGATTCGAAAAATCTTTCCAAGGCCGCTTTGGAAAAAGCCATGCAAGGACACGTGATCGCTCATACCGAACTGATCGGGCGCTATCATCGTTGAAGCATTGCTTTCAGACGACATTGCCGCCGGACTGATCCGATCGGACTTCAGGGCAAAGATCGCGGGGCAGGCTCGAACAGCAAACTCTCCGCCTGCTTGACCGCATCCCTGGCCAGACGCCATTTGGGGACAACGAAAGAACTTGCCGGCAAGCCGAATTTTTCGGCCGCCTCCCAATTCTTCGCAGCCTGTCTGTATTCCTCGATGGCAAGGTCGAATGACTGAAGGGCCTGGCGCTCCGACTCGAAGGCGGTTCTAGGTCGGGCCGGGGCCAGTTCGTTCGCCGCCGAATCGATCAACGCCACATATTTCTCGAAGCTCACTCGATTGGCTGTCGCCGACTTGATCGCCTCAAAAGCGCGGGTCACTGCCGCATATTTCTTCTTCAAGTAGCGCTTTCTGGCCGCCGCCTGTTCAGCGGGAGTCTTCTCGGGAACTTGGGCGATGACGTCTTCCATGCGCGCCAGAGCGTCGAGGCAAGCGGCTAGCTTTTGTGCGTTCTTGATCATGCCGCAGGCTTCCGACAATATCTCGTGATCCTGCCTCGGCTGGAGATTGGCTGCGTTGTCGACCTGCGCAGCAGCCACCAGCGATGCGGCGAGCATTGCTGCCGCCATGATGTTCCTGGATAGATTGGTCAGTCGCATTTTTCGCTCACCTCGGTTCACATGATCGCTAGACATCCTGAGACCTGCCGGCCTCTTTTGCAAGAGGCTCCAGATACACTTTGCCACGCTGCCGACGCACCTGCATGTTGCCGAAGACCGCTGCCGGATGCCTATCCGGCTTCGCTTCCAGTAATTGCCGCACGAATTCGAGCAGGCGTTCCCCGCTCGGAATTCGAATACCGTGGCGTGCCAAGAGGAAACGCAACAAGTTGCGCGCGCGCGGCTCCGGCAGACGCGAAAGACAGGAAACCGGTAACGGAAACAGCGGCGGGCGATCGCCCAGGTCGAGCAAGGCCAGTTCATCCAGCAACGCCTGTGCCTCGGAAAAATGCCTTGAGGCGGTGGCAAGCTTTTTTTCTGCTGCGGGGAAACGCGACTGCAACAACGGGATGACTTTATGCCGGAGAAAATTTCGCGAAAAGCCGGTATCCTGATTGCTCTCGTCTTCTACCCATTCCAATCCGTGTTTCATCAAATACGCGTCGATCTCGGAACGCGCAACGCCGAGCAAGGGACGCATCAGGCCCAGACCGGATCGAAGTTCGCGTGTCTCGGACATCGCTGCGACTCCACCCAGACCGCTACCCCGCAGCAGGTTGAAGAGTAAAGTTTCAGCCTGATCGCCGCGATGTTGAGCGAGTACTATCCAGTCGGCGGAGAGTCCGCCAAACGCGGCATAACGTCGGGCTCTTGCCGCGGCTTCGAGGCCTTCTGCCGAGCCACGAGGAATATCGATTGGGACGATGTCCAAGGGAACGCGCATGTCATTGCAAACGCGATGGCAGAAGCTTTGCCATTCTTCCGCGTTTGAGCTGAGGCCATGATTGACGTGACAGGCACCGAGCCGGAATTCGAACCGGCTTTGCAGTCCATGCAAAGCATGCAGCAGCGCAACGGAATCGCGCCCTCCGGAAAACCCCACAACAAGAGTCTGGGCTCGCGTCGGATGACGGCACAGGCATGCCGCCACGGCATCACTCAGCAGATCAGGCGACTCGCTGTTCCTTGAATTTGCCATAGCCCATCAGGCGTGCAAAGCGGCGCTCGATCAAATCCGCCGGCGACAGGTCGGACACTTGTCGCAATGCGTCTTGCAGGGTCTTCTTAAGAGAACTCGCCATGCTGCGCAGGTCTCGGTGAGCCCCGCCGAGCGGCTCATTGACGACGCGATCGATGAGTCCGAGCGTTTTCAGCCTGGCGGCGGTAATGCCCATGGTCTCGGCTGCCTCGTTGGCCTTATCGGAACTCTTCCAGAGTATGGATGCACAGCCTTCCGGAGAAATCACCGAATATGTCGCGTATTGCAGCATCAATACCATATCGCCAACGGCGATTGCCAGCGCGCCACCGGATCCGCCCTCGCCAATGATGGTGCAAATCAGCGGCACCTTGAGTTCGGCCATGACGAGCAAATTCCGGCCGATGGCCTCGGACTGGCCGCGCTCTTCGGCATCAATCCCCGGATACGCACCCGGCGTGTCCACGAAAGTAAATACCGGGATTGAGAATTTTTCCGCCAGCCGCATCAGGCGCAATGCCTTGCGATAGCCCTCGGGGCGAGGCATGCCAAAGTTGCGGGAAATCTTCTCCTTGGTATCGCGCCCTTTCTGGTGGCCAATAATCATCACTGTCTGGCCGTTGAAGCGAGCCATGCCCCCGACAATGGCATTGTCATCGGCGAAGGCACGGTCGCCATGCAGTTCCTCAAAGTCGGTGAATATGTGCTCTACATAATCGAGCGTGTAGGGGCGCTGAGGATGACGTGCTACTTGGGCAATTTGCCAAGGCGTCAGCTTTGCATAGATATCCTTGGTCAGAGTCTGACTCTTGCTTGCCAGCCGACCGATCTCTTCGGAGATGTCCACCGCCGAGTCTTCCTGTGCAAAGCGCAGCGCTTCAATTTTGGCATCCAACTCGGCAATCGGTTGTTCAAAATCGAGAAAAGTGGTTTTCATAGGCGTAGCGTTAATGCGGATAGTGTCATTCTACCTGAGCGTTTGTCCCATCAGGGGATGAGGGATGGGTGGGATGGGTTTTGTTTTCCCATAAAAGGCAAAGCCCTCCGGAGAGGGCTTTGGTTGAGGGGGAGTCTGGCGCTGACCTACTTTCTCACACGGGGTGTGCAATATCATTGGCGCGGAGGTGTTTCACGGTCCTGTTCGAGATG
>JBAYVU010000023.1:0-50295 GCA_041674385.1 Sterolibacterium sp. | reverse complement strand
CTACAAGATCGAGAAAGTGCAGTTTGACGATGGTACGGTGTGGGATACCACGGTGCTGGATACAGCAATGGCGCTGCCCACGGGAACCACGCTCTACGGGACCTCCGGCAATGACTCTGTTGATCTGCGGAACGCGGTTAATACCACGGTCTATGGTTCGGGCGGCAGCAACAATCTTGGTAACGATACCTACGTGTTCGGCGCCGGATCAGGGCAGGACATCATCTACGACAACGACACGACTGCCGGCAACCTCGACACAATCAAGATCGTCGGCAAGTTGTCATCGGAAGTGACATTGGGCCGGGGCATCAGCGGCACCAGTCTGACCAACGACCTGGTCATCGCAATCAACGGTACGACCGACAAGCTGACGGTGCAGAACTACTTTGTGGCAAGTAGCTACAAGATTGAGCAAGCGAAGTTTGACAACGGCACCACATGGACGACCACCGAGCTGGATACAGCAATGGCAATTCCTGCAGCAGGCACGACCTACGGCACAGCCAGTGCCGACAGCTTCGATCTGCGTAATCCCGCCAACAGCACAGTCTATGGATATAACGGCTCGGACAGTGGCAACGACACGTATTTGTTCGGTACGGGTGCAGGACAGGATCATGTCAACGACTATGGCACGACGGTGGGCAACACAGATATGGTGAAGCTTGCAGCGGGAATAGCGACCGACCAACTGTGGTTCCGACATGTTGCCAACAATCTCGAGGTCAGCATTATCGGTACCAATGACAAGTTGATACTGGACAATTGGTACGTCGGTTCGACTTATCACATCGAACAGTTCAAGACCGCCGATGGCAAGTTGCTGCTGGACACCCAAGTGGAAAATCTCGTACAAGCAATGGCCGCCTTTACGCCACCGGCTCTCGGCCAGACCACTCTGCCGCAAAGCTACCAGGATGTGCTTGCGACGGTCATTGGGGTGAATTGGCAATAGCCAATATAGTTGAACGTGTCAAAAGCGGAAATTTCGCCCGTTGGATCGGCAAACTGAAAGACTGACCGGCTGTTGCCTGGATCGATGTGGCAGGATAGCAACCATGAAAGGGATTTAGTACGAAAATGGGCTCAGGGCAATCAAGTAGAGATAGAAAATACCTGGGTGAGTGAAAAAGAGCTGTTGGTGAGGATGAGCAGGCGGCTCGATCAGACCTGAAGCGCTTCCAGCAATTCCTGCTCCAGCCGTACCAGCGTTGCTGTCTGCGACAGTTCCTTGCCGCTGATCAGGAAGGTGTCCTCGACGCGCTCGCCGAGCGTGGCGATCTTCGCGGTATGCAGGTCGACGCCATGACGTGAGAGTATCAGCGCGATCGAATACAGCAGTCCGGGCCGATCGGCGGCCATCACCGACATGACGTAATAGTCGCCTTTCTCATCGGGGCGGATACTGATTTCCGGGGTAATCGGGAAGTGCCGTACCTGGCGCGACAGCCGGCCGCCGACGGGCGGTTCAAGCGGCGGCCGTTTGATCAAGCGCTCGACCAGATCGTGTTCAAGCAAGGCGGCCATATCGCGGTAAAGCAATTGGTGCCCCAGATCGAGCAGAACAAAGCTGTCCAGCGCATAGCCGTGACGTGTCGTGTGTATCTTGGCATCGGCAATGGAATAGCCCAGGCGGGTAAAAACACCGCAGAGCCGCGCGAAGAGCTCTGGCTGATCGGGGACATAGACCATCACTTGCAAGCCTTCGCCGATCTGGTTGAGACGCGCCTTGACGACAGGTTCTTCGGCGCTGGGGCGATGGTAGAGTACGCGTGTATGCCATGCGATTTCTTCGGCGGTGTGGCGCATGAAGTACACCGTATCGAGCTGCTCCCAGAAAGCTTCTTCGACCCCCGGTCGCAGTCCGTGAAAACGCAGGATGCTGCGCGCTTCTTCCTGGCGCTCCGCCAAGCCGAGAGCTTGCTGGGGCGCCGTGCCGGAAAGCAGTCGCCGGGTCATGGCGTAGAGATCCTCCAGCAGTTTGCCCTTCCAGGCGTTCCAGACCTTGGGACTGGTGCCGCGAATGTCGGCCACTGTCAGCAGATAGAGCCCAATCAGGCGCCGCTCGGTCTTGACCACGGCGGCAAACTGGCGAATCACCTCGGGGTCGGCGAGATCCTGTTTTTGCGCCACCGCCGACAAGGTCAGATGGTGTTCGACCAGAAATCCCGCCAGGTCGGTATCTTCGGGGGAAACCCCGTGCTCCTTGCAGAAACGCCGTACGTCGGCGACCCCGAGTTTGGAATGGTCGCCGCCGCGCCCCTTGGCGATGTCATGAAACAGCGCAGCCACATAGAGCAGCCAGTGGCCCTCGAAACCGGCGATCAGGCGGCTGCACAGCGGGTACTCGTGGGCGAACTCCGGCATGGTGAAGCGCCGCAGGTTACGCACGACTTGAAGGATATGCTGGTCGACGGTGTAGACGTGAAACAGGTCATGCTGCATCTGTCCGACGACTTTGCCGAAGGCTGGCAGGTAGCGGCCGAGAATGCTGTATTGGTTCATGCGCCGCAGTTCATGCACCAGACCGCGCTTCTGCTGGAACAGCGACAGGAACAGCGCACGGTTGACCGGGTCGCGGCGGAACTTGGCATCGACATGCCCGCGCGCGCGCCACAGGGCGCGCAGGGTGCGGGCGGTCATGCCTTTCAGTTCGGAACGTTGTTGCAAGAGCAAGAAACTTTTCAGAATGGCCGCCGGGTGCTGTTCAAAGATTTCTTCATTGCGCACATCGAGCATTTCGCGATCCGTCTGGAAATGCTCATCGATGAAAATCGGTGCGGTGCGGTTAGCCGGAAAAATCCGCTCGCCCAGGTTCTGCAACACGATGGTGTTGAGCTGCAAGATCTGTTTCGCATTGCGGTAGTAACGCTGCATGAGCAATTCCGAGGCACGCTTGGTAGCGCTGCGTTCGATGCCCAGGGCCTTTGCCAGCGCTTCCTGGTAGTCGAATATGAGCTTGTCCTCACGGCGTTTGGCGAGGTAATGCAACCAGATGCGGACATGCCGCAAGAAATTCTCGACGCGTTCCAGTTGCAGTGCTTCGGCATGCGTGATCAATCCGTTTCTGGCCAGTTCGCGCCAGCGGGCGCCATGGCCGGCCGCCCGGGCAATCCAGAGAATGACCTGCAGGTCGCGCTGCCCGCCCGGGCTTTCCTTGCAGTTTGGCTCCAGGCTATAAGCGGTGTCGTTATGGCGTGCGTAGCGTTCTTCCTGTTCAAGCTGCTTGGCCTTGAAGAAGGCTTGCACGTCGCGGTGGGTATGCAAACTGGCGGTGAAATCGGCAAAGGTCGCGCGACTGCCCTCGATCAGCCGCGCTTCCAGCAGGCTGGTCTGGACCGTGATGTCGCGGCTCGCTTCCTCGATGCAATCGGCGATACTGCGCACGCTGTGGCCCAACTCGAGGCCGATATCCCAAAGCAGGCCGATGATCTGCTCAATGCGGGAATCATGCTTGTTGTCCATGCCATCCGGCAGTAGCAGCAGGACGTCAACATCCGAGGCCGGGTAAAGCTCGCCGCGCCCATAGCCGCCCACGGCGACCAAACTCAGCGAGTCGGGCAAGGACAAGTGGCGCCAGATCTGGCGCAGCAGTTTATCTACCAGCAAGGCGCGCCCACGCAGCATGGCGACCGCGTTTCCTCTGACTTCGTAAGCGCTCCGCAAGGCGTCCTGCCCTTCCTGCAGCTCCTTGCGTAGATTCGTCAGCAGGGTTCGCGTCAGGTCGGGTGTGCCGGCAGGTTCAATGACTGCGAGCGACGAACTCATGAATCGGGGATGAAGTCGGGCTTGGACGGTGCGCCACGGGATAGTGTCAACACCTCGTGGCCGGTTTCGGTCACCAATAGGGTGTGTTCCCATTGGGCGGAAAGGCTGCGGTCCTTGGTGATGATGGTCCAGCCATCGGGCAATTCGGAAATGGCCGCTTTGCCAGCATTAATCATCGGCTCGATAGTAAACGTCATGCCGGCGAGCAGCTCGATGCCGCTGCCGGGCTTGCCGTAATGCAGCACTTGCGGCTCTTCGTGAAAGTTGCGGCCGATTCCGTGGCCGCAGAATTCGCGTACCACCGAGAAGCCGTTGGCTTCGGCATGCTTCTGGATGGCGGCGCCAATGTCGCCCAGCCTTGCCCCAGCGTGCACCTTGCTGATGCCCAGCCAGAGGCATTCGTGGGTAACAGCGCAGAGACGCTTGGCCAGGATCGAGGCTTCGCTGCCAACCACGAACATGCGGCTGCTGTCTCCGTGGTAGCCGTCCTTGATGGTGGTGATGTCGAGGTTGACGATATCGCCTTTCTTCAGCGCACGTTCATTCGGTACGCCGTGACAGACCTGGTGGTTGATGGAAGCGCAGATCGACTTGGGAAAGGGCGGATAGCCGGGTGGTGCATAGTTGAGTGGCGCGGGGATGCAACCTTGCACGTCCACCATGTAAACATGGCAAAGACGATCGAGTTCGGCAGTGGTCACCCCGGGGACCACGAAAGGTTCGATGTAGTCGAGAACTTCACCGGCCAAACGCCCGGCAATCCGCATTTTTTCAATTTCTTCTGGGGTCTTGATGCTGATGCTCATCGTCGGCTTGGGTGAGAAAGAATCGGGGAATTCTACCTGCTGCCGATGTAATTGGCTTGAAGGATGGGGAGAAAAACCGCTATAATTCGCCCGGTCACGCACGAGTCCGGAGTTTTCCGGCTAGGCGTGACTTTTGATGTACAAAATCCACACGCCTGGCGCCGAAAGGGTGGCTCTCGTTTTAGGGGAGCAACACGGCCAGGCGGCGGCCTTAACCCTATCGGAGATACAATATGTCTACAAGCATGCGCGAAATGCTGGAAGCGGGTGTCCATTTCGGCCACCAAACACGTTTCTGGAATCCGAAGATGGCGCCTTTCATCTTCGGACACCGTAACAAAATTCACATCATCAACCTGGAAAAAACCCTGGCCAAATACCAGGAGGCAATGGCCTTCGTCAGGAAACTGGCAGCCAAGAAAGGCACCGTCCTCTTCGTCAGCACCAAGCGCCAGGCGCGCGAGATCATTGCCGAGGAAGCGCAACGCGCCGGCATGCCCTACGTGGACGAGCGCTGGCTCGGCGGCATGCTCACCAACTTCAAGACGGTCAAGCTGTCCATCAAGCGCCTCAAGGACCTCGAACAAATGATGAACGATGGCTCCTTCGACAAGATGACCAAGAAGGATGCGCTGAACTCTCGCCGCGAACTCGAAAAGTTGCAAAAGAGCATGGGCGGCATCAAGGACATGCCCGGCTTGCCCGACGCCATTTTTGTGATCGATGTCGGTTTCCACAAGATTGCCGTGACGGAAGCCGGCAAGCTCAGCATACCCGTCGTCGGGGTGGTGGATACCAACCATTCGCCCGCAGGCGTGGATTATGTCATTCCCGGCAATGACGATTCCAGTCGCGCCATCCGGCTGTATGCCCGCGGCGTCGCCGACGCCATTCTCGAGGGCCGCAGTCAGTCCATCAACGATCTGGTGCAGGTCATGGCCGGCGAAGACGAATTCGTCGAAGTCGAGGAAGAAGCGGCACCTTGACGTAACGTACCGTACGCTTTTGTAAGGATGGTGTGCGGAAACAGGGGGTTGGCGCGGAGAGCGATTTTTCTCCCTGTTTGCATATCTGAGTCCAATGATTGAATCTGGAGTAGAGCTATGGCGGAAATAACCGCAAGCATGGTCAAGGAACTGCGCGAAAAGACCGACGCGCCAATGATGGAATGCAAGAGGGCGCTGGCGGAAGCCAATGGCGATCTCGGCAAAGCCGAGGAAATCCTGCGCGTCAAGCTCGGCAGCAAAGCCACCAAGGCTGCCAGCCGTATCACTGCCGAAGGCGTGGTTGGCATTTATCTTTCCGCCGACAGCAAACTGGGGGCGCTAATCGAGGTCAATTGCGAGACGGATTTTGTTGCCAAGAACGAAGATTTCCAGGCTTTTGCCAAGAACCTGGTTGAGCTGGTCGCCAACAACAATCCGAGCGATATCGCCGCACTATCCAATCTGAGTATTGGCGGAACGACGGTTGAGGCGACCCGCACCGCGCTCATCGGCAAGATCGGCGAGAACTTGTCGATCCGCCGCTTCACGCGGATTGCGGCGCAAGGCAAGCTGAGCAGCTACGTTCATGGCGGCAGCAAGATCGGCGTGCTGATTGATGTCACCGGCGGCGATGAACAACTGGGCAAGGATCTGGCGATGCACATCGCCGCATCCAAGCCGAAATCTCTGGATGCCTCAGGGGTTTCCGCCGATCTGGTAGATACCGAGCGGCGCATTGCCATAGAAAAGGCCCGCGAAGCTGGCAAACCGGAAGCGATGCTGGAGAAAATCGCTGCGGGCAGCGTGCAAAAATATCTGAAGGAAGTCACGCTGCTCGGCCAGATTTTTGTCAAGGACGACAAGCTGACCATCGAGCAACTGATGAAAAGCAAGAATGCCGCAGTCTCGAGCTTTGCGCTCTACATTGTCGGTGAAGGGCTGGAGAAGAGAAAAGACGACTTCGCCGCAGAAGTTGCCGCTCAAGCTGCGGCAGCCGCCGCCAAAAAGGACTAGTCGCGCAAAGTACACCATATGCCCGCCGCAGCCTACCATCGCATCCTGCTCAAACTCTCTGGCGAAGCCCTGATGGGCGATGATGCCTACGGCATCAATCGCGACATGATCAAGCGCATCGTTGCCGAGATCGGTTCGGTGGCCGTCATGGGGGTGGAGATCGCTGTGGTGATCGGCGGCGGCAACATTTTTCGCGGCGTAGCCGGCACCTCGACCGGCATGGACCGCGCCACTGCCGACTATATGGGCATGCTGGCTACCGTGATGAACGCCATGGCGCTGGCCGACGCGATGCGCCAGGCCGGGCTGAACAGCCGCGTGCAATCGGCGCTCAACATCGAACAGGTGGTCGAACCCTATATCCGCGGCAAGGCAATCCGCTACTTGGAAGAGGGCAAGGTGGTGGTTTTCGCCGCGGGCACCGGCAACCCCTTCTTCACCACCGATACGGCCGCCGCCTTGCGCGGTTCGGAAATCGGCGCCGAAATCGTGTTGAAGGCGACCAAGGTCGATGGCGTGTATTCCGCCGATCCGCTCAAGGATGCGAAGGCTACCCGCTATGCCCGCATCAGCTTCGATGATGCCATCAACCGCAACCTGAAAGTGATGGATGCCACAGCCTTGGCGCTGTGCCGGGATCAGCGGTTGCCTATTGTCGTTTTTTCGATCTTCAAGGAAGGCGCATTGAAACGCGTGGTGCTGGGCGAGGATGAAGGAACCATGGTGCATTGTTGAGGAGACCAGGATGATTGCGGAACTCAAGAAAACCACTGAGCAGAAGATGCTCAAATCTATCGAATCGTTGAAACATGACTTGGCCAAGGTGCGCACCGGACGCGCCCATCCTGGCATACTCGACCATGTCCAAGTCGACTATTACGGTTCCATGGTGCCGATTGGCCAGGTTGCCAACATCACGCTGATCGATGCGCGCACCATAGGTGTGCAGCCCTGGGAAAAACCCATGATTGCCAAGGTGGAGAAGGCCATCCGCGACTCCGACCTGGGGCTTAATCCGTCCAGTCAGGGAGACTTGATCCGCGTTCCGACACCGGCGCTGACCGAAGAGAGACGCCGCGACCTGATCAAAGTCGTGAAGCATGAGGGGGAGAACGCCAAGATTGCGGTACGCAACCAGCGTCGCGACGCTATCGCGCACCTGAAAGAGGCGCTCAAGAAAAAAGAAGTTTCCGAAGACGACGAGCGTCGGATTCAGGATGAGATTCAGAAATTGACCGATAAATTCGTCATCGAGATCGACCATATGATTGCTGACAAGGAAAAGGATCTGATGGTCGTCTGAACGGCGCATCATTCGGGCTTTCCAGAGGGGTGATGACGTGAGTTTGTTCTCCAGTACCACCCAGGCTGTTCCGGTTGTCGGGGCTATCCCTCGGCATGTTGCGATCATCATGGATGGCAACGGTCGCTGGGCCAAGAAACGTTTCCTGCCAAGGATATCCGGCCACAAAGCTGGTGTCGAGACGGTGCGCACCGTCATCAAGGCATGCAGCGAGCGGGGCATCGAATACCTGACGCTGTTTGCATTCAGTTCGGAGAACTGGCGTCGTCCTCCCGAGGAGGTGTCTTTCCTCATGGGCTTGTTCATGCGCGCCCTCGAAGAAGAAGTGACCAAGATCCACGCCAACGGCATCCGTCTGCGCATCATCGGCAACCTCTCGGCTTTCGAGCCTAAACTGGTCGAATTGATACGCCGCGCAGAAGCCTTGACGGCAAACAATACCGGCCTGACGCTGACCATCGCCGCCAATTACGGCGGGCGCTGGGATATCCTGCAAGCCATCGAACGCATGCTGGCGGCTCGGCCCGACAAGCGCGAGAATTTTCAGGAAGCCGACTTTGCCCCCTACCTCGCCATGTCCTATGCGCCCGAACCGGATCTGTTCATTCGTACCGGCGGGGAACAGCGGATCAGCAATTTTCTGCTATGGCAGCTGGCTTACAGCGAGTTTTACTTCACCGATCTGCTCTGGCCTGAATTCGACGCTGCCGTTCTGGATAAGGCGATAGCCTCTTACCGCAGCCGCGAGCGCCGCTTCGGCCGCACCAGCGAACAACTGAATGTCGATCGCGAGCCAAAGTCCGTCCCTGTAGCAGCTGAAATTTCAGTGCACGGCCAAGATGCTTAAGACGCGGGTCATCACCGCGCTGATCCTTGCCGCAGGACTCCTCGCCGTGTTGTTTCTGCCGCCAAGGATAGCCACGGTCGCGGTATTCTCCGGCGTTGTGGCGCTCGCCGCCTGGGAGTGGGCCGGCTTGTTGAAAGCCGGCTTTCACTCTCGCTGGCTGTTCGGCCTAGTCACCCTGCTGCCTTGCGGCGCTTTGTTTGTTGCCGGTATGCCTAGGCCGCTGCTGATTGCCCTTTGGTCTACTGCACTGGTTTTTTGGCTACTTCTGGTGCCGCTATGGCTACGCCAACGCTGGCCTTTGCGGGCCGATGCGACAGGATATTTCATCGGCTGGTTGTTGCTGGTCCCGAGTTGGGCCGGCATGGTCATGTTGCATGCATACAGCCCATGGATACTGTTGGCGGCGCTGGCGCTGGTATGGGTTGCCGACATCGCCGCCTATTTCACTGGGCGCGCTTGCGGTCGCCACAAGCTGGCACCGACCATCAGTCCGGGAAAGACCTGGGAAGGAGCAGCCGGTGCCGCAGTTGGGGTGTTGGCCTATGCAGCCGTGTTAGGCTGGGTTACGGACAAATTGCAAGTCCTGGATATTCCGCAACTTCTGCTTGCGGTTCTTGGCTTGCTCTTGGCGACAGCCGTCAGCATTCTTGGCGATCTGTTCGAGTCGTTGGCAAAACGCCAGGCTGGTTTCAAGGACAGCAGTGGGTTGCTTCCCGGACATGGTGGCGTGCTTGATCGTATCGACAGCCTCACCTCGGCGTTGCCGCTGGCCGGCTTAGCAGCGGCGTTGATCAACTGATATGCCGGCGAAACAACGCCTGACCATCCTCGGCGCGACCGGCTCGATCGGACAAAGCACGCTCGATGTGGTTGCGCGTCATCCCGAGCGTTTCGAGGTGGTTGCGTTGACGGCCCATGCGCGGCTGGCGGAACTCGCCGACCTGTGCCGGCTCCACCGGCCGCGCTATGCGGTGCTGGCAAACCAAGCAGATGCGCGGAAACTGGCCGGCGAACTGCGTGCCGCCGGTCTCATCACTGAAGTGCTGGCTGGACCGCAAGCTTTGACGCAAGTTGCGGCTTTGGGTGAGGTTGACACGGTCATGGCCGCGATCGTGGGCGCTGCCGGCCTGTTACCCACCTTGTCGGCGATACGTGCCGGCAAGCGCGTGCTGCTTGCCAACAAGGAAGCGCTGGTGATGGCCGGCGCGTTGTTCATGGCTGAAGTACGGCGCAGCGCGGCGACCCTGCTGCCCATCGACAGCGAGCACAATGCGGTGTTCCAGTCGTTGCCGGCCGATTATGCCGGGTCGTTCGAGGCCAAGGGAGTGCGCCGCCTCCTGCTCACCGCCTCAGGCGGACCGTTTCGTTCCCTGCCGCTGAGTCAGATGCAGTCTGTTACGCCGGCGCAGGCCTGTGCCCATCCGAACTGGGTCATGGGCCGCAAGATTTCAGTCGACTCCGCCAGCATGATGAACAAGGGCCTCGAAGTGATCGAGGCGCACTGGCTGTTCAACGCGCCGGCTGACAAGATCGAAGTCGTGATTCATCCGCAGAGCGTCATCCATTCCCTGGTCGAATATGCCGATGGATCGGTCCTGGCCCAGCTCGGGAATCCCGATATGCGCACACCGATCGCCCATGCCCTGGCCTATCCCGAACGCATCGAGGCAGGTGTGGCACCGCTCGATATGTTCGCTATCGGCCAATTGAATTTTGAGCGTCCCGACGAGAGACGTTTCCCTTGTTTGCCGCTGGCCTACCGCGCCCTGCGCGCGGCCGGCAGTGCGCCGACCTTGCTGAATGCCGCAAATGAAGTGGCAGTGGCAGCTTTCTTGCGAGGAGAGCTGCCTTTCCTGCGCATAGCCGATGTGATCAGCGCCGTACTGGATCAGATTCCCATCGCGACGCTGCCCGATTTGGAAACGGTGATGGATATTGACGCCGAGGCACGTGCCAGCGCCGCCGCCATCGTTGCGAACTGGCATTGATGAGCGGCAATTTCCTCTATTACCTCGGCGCCTTTGCCGTGGCGCTAGGCGTGCTGATCGTGGTGCACGAACTGGGACATTTCTTTGTCGCGCGTTTGTGCGGAGTCAAGGTCTTGCGCTTCTCGATGGGTTTTGGCCGGGTCTTGCTGTCGAAACGCTGCGGCACAGACAACACCGAATGGGTGATATCGGCGTTTCCGCTGGGCGGCTATGTCAAGATGCTCGATGAGCGTGAGGGAGCCGTCGAGCCGCAGGAACTGCACCGGGCTTTCAATCGGCAAGCCGTCTGGAAACGCATCCTGATCGTCGCGGCGGGGCCCACGGCGAATCTGTTGCTGGCAGTGCTGTTGTATTGGTTGCTGTTCATGCAGGGAGTGGAGGAACTTCGTCCCGTGCTCGCCACGCCGCCTGCGGCAAGCGTGGCGGCAAGCGCCGGAATCCAGGATGGCGAGACTGTCCGCAGTATCAACGGCAAACCCGTAGCGACCTGGCCGGAACTGCGCTGGGAACTGCTGCAAGCAGCGCTCGACCGGACACCGCTGACGCTGGAAGTCATCAACTTGCGCCAGGAGATCAGCTACCGCTATCTGGATACCCGGGACTTCGGCTCGGCTGACCTCGAAGCCGACTTGCCGTTGAAAATTGGCCTGCAGCCATTTCGTCCGCAACTCAAGCCGATCATCGGTGCGGTGGCCGGCAACTCTCTGGCAGAACAGGCCGGGCTGCGGGCTGGCGACGTATTCGTGAACATCGACGGGCAGCCGATCGCTTCATGGAGCGAGGTTGCCGCCCGGATTCGCCAGGCGGCGGGAGTGCCATTGCAGCTTGAGTTGCAGCGCGATGGGGCACGCATATCCCTGCAAGTTACGCCGGCAGAAGCGGCGGAGGGAGGTCGGCGCATCGGCCGTATCGGCATCATGGCCAAGGATGATCCGGACCTGCGTGCGGCACTGGTGGTCACAGTCCAATATTCTGCTATGGCTGCTTTAGGCAAGGCAAGCGTGCAGACTTGGGACATGTCCGTATTCAACCTGAAAGTGATCGCCCGGATGATGATCGGCGATGTTTCCTGGAGAAATCTCAGTGGCCCGGTAACGATCGCAGACTACGCCGGCCAGTCGGCGCGACTCGGCTGGACTTACTACTTGAAGTTCCTGGCGCTGATCAGCATCAGCCTCGGCGTGCTCAATCTGCTGCCGATACCGATATTAGATGGCGGTCATTTATTGTATTATATTGCCGAGATTATCAAAGGCGGCCCACTCTCCGAGCGGGTTATGGAAATCGGTCAGAAAATTGGCTTGTCCCTGCTGATAATTCTGATGGCATGTGCCTTCTATAACGATATCAACCGCTTTGTTTCCGGATAGCAGAATGAAAAAAAATCTGATCGCTGGACTGGTCGCTGCGATGTTTGCGACGTCGGCCTCCGCCTTTGAGCCGTTCGTCGTCAAAGATATTCGCGTCGAGGGCATCCAACGCACGGAAGCCGGCACGGTATTCAGCTACCTGCCTGTCAAGGTCGGCGATACCATGACTGACGACAAGGCTGTCCAGGCTATCAAGGCGCTATTTTCGACCGGCTTCTTCAAGGATGTGCGGCTCGAAGTGGAAGGTGGCCTGCTGGTTGTGCTGATCGAGGAACGGCCTGCCATTGCCGCAGTCGAATTCGTCGGCTTGAAGGCTTTCGAAAAGGATCAGCTTACCAAAGGCCTGCGTGAAATAGGCTTGGCAGAGTCGAGAATATTCGACCGCTCCCTGGTCGACAAAGCCGTGCAGGAACTCAAGCGGCAGTATCTGACACGCGGCTATTACGCGGCCAATATCACCACAACAGTTACCCCGCTGGAACGTAACCGGGTCGGCATCAACTTCCATGTCGATGAGGGCGAAGTCGCCAAGATCAAGCAGATCAGCATCATCGGTGCGCAAGCTTTTTCCGAAAGCGAGCTTCTCGACATCTTCCAATTGCGTACGCCCAATTGGCTGACCTGGTATACCAAGAACGACCAGTATTCGAAGCAGAAGCTATCGGGCGACCTCGAGAACCTGCGCTCCAACTATCTCAACCGGGGCTATCTCGAGTTCAGCATCGATTCCACTCAGGTTTCGATAACCCCGGACAAACGCGATATCTACATCACAGTAAATATTACCGAGGGCGAAAAATACACCGTATCCACGATCAAGCTGGCGGGCGAACTGTTGCTGCCGGAAGAGGAACTGAAGAAGCTTGTCTCGCTCAAGTCAGGCGAAACCTTTTCTCGCGAGAAACTGACCGAGACGACCAAACGGATCAGCGAGCGATTGGGCAATGAAGGGCATGCCTTTGCCAACGTGAATGCTGCGCCGGAACTCAACAAGAAAAACAATCAGGCCAGCTTTACTATTTTCATAGATCCAGGCCGCCGCGTCTATATCCATGAGGTCAACGTCACCGGCAATAACCGGACCCGCGATGAAGTGGTGCGTCGCGAACTGCGCCAGATCGAGTCAAGCTGGTACGATGGCGATAAAATCAATAAGTCGCGCACGCGCGTTGACCGCCTCGGTTATTTCGAGGACGTAACCCTGGAGACTCCGGCTGTTCCCGGCACAACCGACCAGGTCGATGTCAATGTCAATGTCAAGGAAAAGCCTACGGGCAGCGTCATGATTGGCGCCGGCTTCTCGAGTTCGGAAAAGTTGGTGCTATCTGCCGCAATCCAGCAACAAAACCTGTTTGGCAGCGGCAAGACCATCGGTGCGCAGGTCAATACCAGCAAAGTCAACAAAGTTTATTCGTTTTCCTACACCGATCCCTATTACACCATTGATGGCATCAGCCGCGGTTTTGACGTCTACAAACGCGAGACCAATACCACTTCACTGACCAGTGTGGGGGCCTATAGCAGTTCATCCTTGGGCGGAGGGGTCCGTTACGGATTGCCGATAGCCGAGGACGACTACATCAGTTTGGGACTCTCGGTCGATTCGACCGAGCTGACCATGGATTCCTACAGCCCGGCAATCTACCAGCAATATGTGAACAAATTCGGTTCCAACAGTACCACGGTGCTTGCCACGGTGGGCTGGCTCAAGGAAACCATCGACAGCCGTCTCTACCCGACCAAGGGATCATCGAATCGGGTGATCGGCGAAATCGGCTTGCCAGGCGGTAATTTGCTGCACTACTATCGAGCCACCTACCAGCACCAGAATTTCATCCCCGTCCCGCTGTTCTCCAAAAAATTCACCCTGATGCTCAACGCAGAGGCGGGTTATGCCAACGGTTATGGCGGCATGCCCCTGCCGTTCTTCAAGAATTTCTATGCGGGTGGCATCGGTTCGGTGCGTGGCTACGATAGCAGCTCTCTTGGCCCCCAAACTCTGGACTCGTATACGGGGTCACTCTATAGCGTGGGAGGCAACCGTCGCCTGGTCGGGAATGCGGAGTTTCTGTTCCCCTTACCCGGCGCCGGCCAGGACAAGTCCTTGCGCTTGGGATTTTTTGTCGATGGCGGGCAAGTTTGGGGAAAGGGCGAGAAGATATCCTTGGGCGACATGCGTTACAGCGCCGGTTTCTCAATATCCTGGACCTCGCCGATCGGTCCGCTCAAATTCAGCCTTGCCAAGCCACTCAACGCCAAGCCAGATGACAGGATTCAGCATCTGCAATTCCAGATGGGCACAGTGTTCTAACTTTTCGCTTCCAGGAGATTCATCTTGAATAAGATCCTCGCTTCCCTGCTGGCAGTTACTTGCATATTCATGGCTGGTTCCGCCTGCGCTGAGGTAAAGATCGGATTTGTTAACAGCCAGCGCATCCTCAATGATGCTCCGCAGGCAGCCAAAGCCAAGAAGAAACTCGAAAAGGAATTCGAGAAGCGCGATCAGGAGTTGCTCAAGCTCTCAAAACAGTTGCAGACACTTCAGGAAACCCTGGAAAAAAATTCCGTCACCATGACGGAAACCGAACGCCGTACCAAAGAACGCGAATTCAACGACCTCAACCGGGACTTTCTGCGCAAGCAGCGCGAATTCAAGGAAGACCTCAACTTGCGCCAAAACGAAGAAATGGCCGCCATCTACGAGCGGGTGAATAAGGTAATCAAGGGTATCGCCGAAGTCGAAAAATATGACATTATTTTCCAGGAAGCGGTCTACGCCAACCCCCGCATCGATCTAACCGACAAGGTGATCAAAGCGCTCGGCGAGACTGCCAAGTAAGGCGAACTTAACCACTTGCTCCTGGTCTGCCGTGTCAGCCATGCGTCTCGACGAAATCGTGGCACGCTTCGGTGGCGAGCTGATCGGCGATGGCGCCCGTTTGATTCACCAAGTAGCGACCCTGGATCGGGCGGGTCCCGGCGAGATCAGTTTCCTTGCCAATCCCAAGTACCGTGAAAAACTTGGCGCGACGCATGCCGGCGCAGTCATTCTGGCGGCACAGGTGGCACAGGAGTGCCCAACGGCATGCATCGCCTGCGCCAACCCCTACCTGTACTTTGCCCGTGTGGCTCAATATTTGAATCCCGTTGCCGCACTCACTTCCGGTATTCATCCCAGTGCCACGGTTGAAACCGAACTTCCGGATAATGTCTGCATTGCGGCCGGGGTCCACATCGGTCCGGGGGCACGGATTGGTGAACGATCCCGCATCGGGCCAGGCTGCGTCATCGGCGCAGGAGCAGAACTTGGCGCCGATGCGCTGCTGCATGCCAACGTCACCATCTATGGCGGTTGCCGTATCGGCGCTCGTGCCATCCTGCACTCGGGAGCGGTCATCGGTGCCGATGGATTCGGATTTGCGCGCGAACATGAGGGGGAAAACGCCGGCGCCTGGCTAAAGATTCCGCAGATCGGCCGTGTCCTGATTGGCGACGATGTTGAAGTCGGGGCAAATACCACCATTGACCGAGGCGCGCTTGACGACACCATCATCGAGGACGGCGTCAAGTTCGACAACCAGATACAGGTTGGCCATAACGTCAAAATCGGCGCGCATAGCGCATTGGCCGGTTGCGTGGGGATTGCCGGCAGCGCCACGCTTGGACGCCGCTGCACCGTTGGCGGTGGCGCCGTCATCCTCGGTCACCTGAGCATCGCCGACGATGTGAATATTTCTGCCGGCACGCTCGTGGCCAAGTCCATTCGCAAGGCCGGCAGTTACACCGGTGCCGTGCCGTTCCTGGAACATTCAGAATGGCTGAAAAATTTTGCGCGTCTGCGCCAACTGGATACGATGGCGGATAAAATACGCGCCCTTGAAGCGCAGTTGAAAAATCTTGCGCCCATGACTGCCAAACCGGAGGAAGAATCTTGAACAGCTTGGACATACACCAAATTCTTGAGCGGCTGCCGCACCGCTACCCCTTTTTATTGGTGGATCGCGTTGTTGACTGTGTCGCCGGGGAGCGCATCCTGGCGCTGAAAAATGTCACCATCAACGAACCCTTCTTCCCTGGCCATTTCCCCCACCATCCGGTCATGCCCGGTGTGCTGATTCTGGAGGCCCTGGCTCAGGCGGCGGCAATATTGTCGTTCCAGACCATGGGCGCAAAACCCGACGACAAATCGGTATATTACTTTGTCGGAATCGACGGCGCGCGTTTCAAGAAACCGGTCACCCCCGGCGATCAGTTGATGCTCGAAGCTTCACTCTTGGCAAACCGGCGCGGCTTATGGAAGTTCGCGGCACGGGCATTGGTGGATGGCCAGGTTGCCACCGAAGCCGAATTAATGTGTACAGTACGCAGCATTGAATGAATTCCGCAGCGATACACCCCACCGCCATCGTTCACCCTGGCGCCAAGCTGGGCCGTGACGTCGAAGTCGGGGCATACAGCCTCATCGGAGAGCATGTCGAGATCGGCGACGGCAGCCGTATCGGGCCGCATGTCGTGATCAGCGGGCATACCCTCATCGGTCGCGACAACCGCATTTTCCAGTTCTGCTCGATCGGGGAAATTCCCCAAGATAAGAAATATGCCGACGAACCCACCCGCCTTGAGATCGGTGACCGCAACACCATCCGGGAATTCTGCACTTTCAATTGCGGAACTGCCCAGGATACCGGCGTTACCCGCCTTGGCAACGACAACTGGATCATGGCCTATGTGCACCTGGCGCATGATTGCCAGGTGGGCAACCAAACCATTTTCGCCAACAATGCACAGCTCGCCGGGCATGTCCAGGTCGGCGACTGGGCCATCCTTGGCGGTTTTACCGCAGTTCATCAGTTTGTCCGCATCGGCGCCCATAGCTTCACGGCGATGGGCAGCATGTTGTTGCAGGATCTGCCGCCTTATGTCATGGCCGCTGGCAACACTGCCACTCCACACGGAATCAACAGCGAAGGCCTGAAGCGGCGCGGCTTCTCGCCCGCCTCGATCCTGTCGATCAAGCGCGCTTACAAGACGCTGTATAAATCCGGCTTGAAGCTGGAGGAGGCGCAAGCCGCCATTGCAGCCGGCAGTGCGACCAACAAGGAGCTTCTACCCTTGGCCGAGTTTCTCGCCGCTGCCGGACGCGGCATCATCCGGTAGTCCCCCTGACTCGAATACGGGCACTAGCTTCCAACATGAGCATGAACGAGGTGAAGCCATTACGCATCGCCATGGTTGCAGGAGAGCCCTCCGGCGACATGCTCGGCAGTCATCTGATCGAGGCGCTCAGGCAGCATCTGCCGCAAGACCGGCAAGCCTGTTTTTTCGGTATCGGCGGACCAAAAATGGAGGCAGCCGGCTTTATCGCCGGTTGGCCCGCAGAAAAATTGGCGGTACGCGGTTATGCCGAAGTATTGCGGCACTACCGGGAGATCGCCGGCATTCGCCGCAAATTGCTGAAGCAGTTGTTGGCGGAACCTCCCGATGTGTTTATCGGCGTCGATGCGCCGGATTTCAATTTATGGCTGGAAGCACGTCTAAAAGCCGCCGGCGTTGCCACCGTCCATTTTGTCAGCCCATCGGTGTGGGCTTGGCGCGGCGCGCGTATCCACAAGATTGCCCGCTCGGTCAAGCAGATGCTTTGCCTGTTTCCGTTCGAGCCCGCACTCTACGAGAAACAAGGCGTCCAGGCGAGTTATGTCGGCCACCCGCTGGCCGATGTGATTCCGTTGGAGCCGGATCAGGAAGCGGCACGGGAGCGTCTCAATCTGGAACAGGATAGTCTGGTGTTTGCCCTGTTGCCGGGCAGTAGACAATCCGAACTGCATTACATGGCAGAAACTTTCATCGAAACCGCAAAATTGCTGCAACAACGTTTTCCTCAGGCACGCTTCCTGGTGCCGCTGATCTCGCGTGAAACCCGCTTGCAGTTCGAAAATGAAATATGGCGGCTGGATGCGCAGGAATTGCCGATCACCTTGCTGTTTGGCCATGCGCACGATGCCATGAACGCCGCCGATGCAGTACTGGTTGCCAGCGGGACAGCAACTTTGGAAGCGGCGCTGTTCAAGAAACCAATGGCCATCGTGTATAAGATGTCGCCTTGGTCCTGGGTGATGATGCGCCGAATGAAATACCAGCCTTGGGTCGGTTTGCCCAACATCCTGACCGGCCGTTTCGCCGTCCCGGAGTTTCTGCAAGACGATGCGACGCCAGCCAATCTTGCCCAGGCCTTGGGCAACCTGGTCGTTGATCGGGAAGTGCGTAGCCGTTTATTTGCGTTGTTTACCAATTTGCATAGGCAACTGCGCCAATACACGGCAGAGAAGGCGGCGCTGGCGATTTTGCCCACATTGCTTAGCAGACAGGCCGCATCTCCTCCGTCAAGCGACGCATGCAACGCTTGATTGCCGGTGTCGACGAAGCCGGGCGCGGACCACTGGCCGGCCCCGTGTTTGCGGCAGCAGTGATCCTCGATCCCGCCAGGCCGATTGCAGGCTTGGACGATTCGAAGAAGCTCTCGGCAAGGACCCGCAGCAGGCTCAGCGCAGAAATCAAGGAAAACAGCTTGGCCTGGGCCATCGCCAGCAGCAGCGTCAGCGAAATCGACGCCATCAATATCCTGCAGGCCAGCCTGCTAGCCATGCGTCGGGCGGTAGAGGCGCTCAGCCTGGTACCCGACCAGATCCTTGTCGATGGTTTGTATTGCCCGACCGTCAGCATGCCGGCCCGGGCCATTGTCAAGGGCGATGCGACCGAAGCCTGCATTGCCGCCGCCTCGATCCTGGCGAAGACCTTGCGGGATGCCGAGATGCTGCGCCTGCATGCGGCCTATCCGGAATACGGCCTGGATCGCCACAAGGGCTATCCGACCGCAGCGCATCTTGCTGCTTTGCATGCCCATGGGCCGGCCATAATCCACCGGCGCAGTTTTGCTCCAGTGCGCAAACTGCTGGTGGGAGAAAACCCGTGAATCCGATGCCGCTCGGCGTCTATTTGAAAAACCGGTTTCAAGCGGCTCACCAGTCGAATTCAGCATGAAGCAGATTACTTCCCGCGCCAACCCAACCTTCAAAACCTTGAAGTCGCTTGCTGAAGATGCTCGTGAACAACGTCGCACGGGAATGACACTGCTCGAAGGCTATCATCTTGTCGCCAGCTATTGCGACAAGATCGGCTTGCCCGAGCGGCTGATCGTCAGCGAACACGGCGCTGCACAGCCGGAAATCCAATCCCTCTGCAGCACGCTGTCCGGCGTCGAGATGCTCCTGCTGCATGACAGTTTGCATCGCGAACTCAGCGGACTGGCGACACCGGCCGGTATCGCTGCGGTGATCCGTATTCCCAAAGCTTCGACACCGGCGGTGACTGGTTCTTGCGTTCTGCTCGATGGTTTGCAGGATGCGGGCAACGTCGGCTCGATTTTGCGCAGCGCGGCGGCGGCCGGCATCGCGAACATCTTTCTTGGCGCGGGTTGTGCGGGTGTTTGGACGCCGCGGGTGCTGCGAGCGGCACAAGGCGCCCATTTCGACCTACATCTTTACGAGCAGGCGGATCTGGGAGAAGTTATGGCGAATTTTCCCGGAACAACTCTGGCGGCAACGGCACATGCGGCTGAACCGCTTTATCGGCAAGATCTCCGCGGCAATGTCGCCTGGCTATTCGGCAACGAAGGTGGTGGAATTTCACCAGCGCTGGAAGTTGTTGCCGCTAAGCGTGTCAACATTCCTTTGGCACGGGGCAGTGAATCGCTGAATGTGGCTGCCGCAGCGGCCATCTGCCTGTTTGAGCAGGTCAGACAAAATTCGCATGGTTGACTTGCAAGGCAAGAAACCGAGAATCCATCATGCCGACAACCTGACAATATCGCGGAATCCTGTTATTGTTTGTTGCCGCCGAATGACGGCAGATTTGCCATGCTTGATCGCATTGAGGGGCTAAGCAAATGCAATTTGAATGGTGGCACTGGGCGGTCGCCGGAATTGTCCTGATTCTTGCCGAACTGGCGGTGCCGGCTTTTGTGCTGGTATGGTTTGGACTGGGCGGACTCCTCGTCGCACTGCTTATTGCCGTGTTGCCGGAAATCGGCATGACCGCCCAGCTGTCGATATGGCTGGTCGTGTCTGTCGCCATGGTTGTCCTCTGGTTCAGGCTTTTCAAGCCGAACATCCACAAAACCCGGGTAGGCATGTCCGATGCCAACGTGATTGGCGAGATCGGCTTGCTGACGCACGAAGTCGCGCCGTTTCAGAAGGGGGAAGTGCGATTTCAAAAACCGATGGTTGGCTCCGAGGTCTGGCCGTGCATGGCCGATGAAGCCATCCCGGTAGGTGCGCGCGTCAAGGTGCTGACCGTCGAGGGCAGTTTTTTGAAGGTGGGGAAAATCTGATGGGGGCCGCCATGGGTGCAGGTCTAGTTTTCGTCATCGCGCTGCTGGTCTTTGCCATCGTCACACTGGCAAAGGGTGTGCGCATCGTGCCGCAGGGCACGGAATGGATCGTCGAGCGATTGGGAAAGTACAGCGCCACGCTGCATCCCGGCCTCAACCTCATCATTCCCTACCTGGATAAAGTTGCCTACAAACTGGTGACCAAGGACATCATCCTCGATGTACAGGAACAGGAAGTCATCACCCGCGACAACGCGGTGATTCTCATCAACGCCATTGCCTTCATCAAGATCACCGATCCGATCAAGGCGGTGTATGGCGTCACCGATTTTTCCGAGGCGATCCGCAACATGATCATGACCACGTTGCGTTCCATCGTCGGCGACATGGATCTCGACCAAGCGCTTTCGAGCCGCGACAAGATCAAGGCCAAACTGCGCGAGAGCATTGCCGACGAGGCGATCGACTGGGGACTGACGGTCAAGTCGGTGGAAATCCAGGACATCAAGCCCTCGGATTCGATGGTGAAAGCGATGGAGGCCCAGGCTTCGGCCGAGCGCGAAAGAAAAGCCATGGTGACCAAGGCCGAAGGGACCAAGCAGTCGACCATTCTGCAGGCTGAAGCGCGCCTTGAAGCCGCACGGCGCGATGCCGAAGCCCAGATTACCCTGGCCGAAGCCAGCGCCGAGTCGATCCGTCGTGTCGCCGTGGCGATCGGCAACCAGGATGCGCCGATGCGCTATATGCTCGGGGAACGCTATCTGGCCGCAATGGGCAAGCTGGCGGAATCGGGGAATGCCAAGACCATCGTGCTGCCGGCGGATATTCAGGACTCCCTGCGCGGCATCCTCGGCCGCGCCCGTCCCCAGGAACCCTAAGAACCTGTCTCATAAAATCGCGGTCACGTGATTTTATGAGACAGGTTCTAAGACTGCTAGCCCTTGGCACGGATCAGGCGAGCCTTTTCCCGTTCCCAGTCGCGATCCTTCTCTGCTTCCCGCTTGTCATACTGTTTCTTGCCGCGCGCCAAGCCGATAGCCAGTTTGACACGGCCTTTCGCGTAATGCAGATCGAGCGGCACCAAGGCATAGCCGGCGCGCTCCACCTTGCCGATCAGCTTGTTGATCTCTTTCGCGTGCAGCAAGAGTTTGCGGGTCCTGACCGGGTCGGGATGGATATGGGTGGAGGCGGTCGCCAAAGGACTGAAATGGGCGCCGATCAGGTAAACCTCTCCGTTCTTCAGCACGACATAGGCTTCCTTGATCTGGGCACGGCCCGACCGGATCGATTTCACTTCCCAGCCTTCAAGAGCCAGGCCGGCCTCGAAACGCTCCTCGATGAAATAATCGTGAAAGGCTTTCTTGTTTTCGACGATGCTCATGGTGTGTCGCGACAGGTACAATGCGGCATTCTAACGCAGTGTGCAGGGCGTGCTCTCAATCGATCGACGCGCGCGCCGATCGATTGAGAGCACGCCCCAAGATGACCGTTATCGAAAAATCCGTTTTGATCGATTACACAGCATCCCAAATGTTCGAGCTTGTCGATCGGGTTGAAGATTATCCATTATTCCTTCCCTGGTGCAGTGCCACCGAACTGCTTGAACGTACAGAAAACAAGACGGCAGGGCGCATCCACGTCAATTTCCAGGGCATCAAGACCGACTTCTCTACCGAAAACCCCAAGGAAGTTCCAGTCTGGATGAATATTTCTCTGCGTGACGGCCCATTCAAAAGCATGGACGGTGGCTGGCGTTTCACTCCGCTGGGCGAATCAGCCTGCAAAGTGGAGTTCAGGCTGCATTACGAGTTTTCCAGCAAGTTGCTGGAAAAAGCGCTGGGGCGGATATTCGATCACCTTGCCGGAACTTTAGTGGAATCCTTCGTGAAGCGAGCACGGCAGATTTATGGCTAAACCGCTGACCCAAAACGCGACCAGCGCGGTTCAGGACTCGGACTTGTTGCCTGTGGAAGTGGTCTATGCCTTGCCGCAGCGCCAAGAGCTGATTCGCTTGAAACTACCCTCAGGCAGTACGCTTCGGCAGGCGGTGGAAGCCTCCGGACTGCTGCAAAAATATCCGGAGATCGATCTTGCGAAAAACAAGCTGGGTATTTACGGCAAGCTGGGCACGACTGATACTGTCTTGCGCGAACATGACCGCATCGAAATTTACCGACCCTTGATCGCAGATCCGAAAACAGCCCGCAAGCAGCGCGCTGCCGAGAGCAGGGCGCAGAAGGGAAAACTGGGCGCCCAGGAGAGCTAATTACATCCCGAGGCCTTTTGATTACCCCAGAAACACATGCGGACGCTGGCGTATAATGCTCCTTTGGCAATGAAGGAAAGAAGATGCGAGTTCTCAATAAGGCGCTGACATTCGATGACGTCCTGCTCATTCCTGCCCATTCGACCATATTGCCCCACGAAGTCAGCCTGACCACGCACCTGACTCGCAAGATTCAGCTGCATCTGCCCCTGGTGGCAGCCGCCATGGACACAGTGACCGAAGCGCGCCTGGCTATCGCACTGGCGCAGGAAGGTGGCATCGGCATTATTCATAAGAGCCTTCCTGCCAGGACACAAGCGGCCGAGGTGGCCAAGGTCAAGCGTTTCGAGTCTGGCGTGCTGAAAGATCCGATCACCATCCCGCCCTCTATGACTGTGCGTGAGGTGCTGGCCTTGACGCGTCTGCACAGAATTTCCGGACTGCCGGTTCTCGAAGGGAAACAGGTGGTGGGTATCGTTACCAATCGCGACCTGCGTTTCGAAACCAACCTCGACCAGCCGGTGCACAACATCATGACGCCGCGCGAACGGCTGATTACGGTCATGGAAGGTGCCTCGGCCGACGAGGCCAAGGAACTGATGCACAAGCATCGGCTGGAGCGGGTGCTGGTGGTCAATGCTGACTTCGAGTTGCGCGGTCTGGTCACGGTCAAGGATATTTTGAAATCTTCCGAGTATCCTTTCGCCTGCAAGGATGAGCTCGGCCATCTGCGCGTGGGTGCCGCCATCGGTGTCGGCGAAGGCACCGAGGAACGCGCCACATTGTTGGTCGAGGCGGGTACCGATGTACTGGTGGTGGATACTGCCCATGGCCATTCCCAAGGCGTGCTGTCGCGGGTTCAATGGGTCAAGAAGAACTTTCCGCAGGTTGAAGTCATCGGCGGCAACATCGCTACTGCGGCTGCGGCCAAGGCGCTGGTGGACCATGGCGCTGATGGCGTCAAGGTCGGGATAGGCCCCGGTTCCATTTGCACCACGCGCATCGTCGCCGGTGTCGGGGTACCGCAGATGACCGCCATCGACAATGTTTCCCGCGCTCTTGCCGGCAGCGGCGTGCCCATGATCGCTGACGGCGGCATCCGCTATTCGGGCGACATCTCCAAAGCCATTGCTGCCGGCGCCAACACCGTCATGCTGGGCGGGTTGTTCGCCGGCACCGAGGAAGCACCAGGGGAAACCGTGCTCTACCAGGGGCGATCCTACAAGGCCTATCGTGGCATGGGTAGTTTGGGAGCAATGAAAGATGGGGCGGCGGATCGCTATTTTCAGGACAGCGACGCGAATGTCGAAAAGCTTGTGCCGGAAGGTATCGAAGGCAGAGTTCCTTACAAGGGGCCGGTCATCGCGGTCATCCATCAACTGATGGGGGGACTGCGTTCATCCATGGGTTATGTCGGATGCCGTACCATCGACGAGATGCGCACCCAGGCCGAATTCGTTGAAATCACTGCGGCCGGTATCCGCGAATCCCACGTTCATGATGTTCAGATCACCAAGGAAGCACCGAATTATCACGTCGATTGAACGACACAGCTTCAGCAAGGGCGGCGGAATGCCGCCCTTTTCACTCAGGTGATAGAGACATGGCTCATCAAAAAATCCTCATCCTAGATTTTGGCGCTCAATATTCCCAACTGATCGCCCGTCGCGTGCGCGAACAGCAGGTGTACTGCGAACTGCACCCGAACGATATTTCAGACGATTTCATCCGTGCGTTCAATCCGCAGGGAATCATTCTTTCCGGCGGACCCAACTCCGTCTATGACGAGGAAACCCCGCGTGCACCGCAGCTGGTCTTCGAACTGGGCGTGCCCGTGTTGGGCATTTGCTATGGGATGCAGACCATGGCTGCTCAACTGGGCGGCAAAGTCGAAAATGCCCAGAAGCGCGAGTTCGGCTATGCCGAAATCCGTGCGCGTGGCCACTCGAAGTTGTTCGAAGGCATTCAGGACCGGAGCAATCCGTCTGGCCACGGCTTGCTGGATGTCTGGATGAGTCATGGCGACAAGGTGACGGAGATTCCCCCGGGATTCAAGCTGATTGCCAGCAACGATGCCACTCCGATCGCCGCCATGGCCGACGAGGCGCGTTGTTTCTATGGCGTGCAATTTCACCCGGAAGTTACCCACACCCTTAGGGGAAAAGACATCTTCGCCCGTTTCGTGCGTGAAATCTGCGGCTGTCGCGGCGACTGGAACATGCCGGATTATGTGGCCGAAGCAGTCGCCAAGGTGCGCCAGCAGGTGGGCAAGGAAGAAGTGATCCTGGGCTTGTCCGGAGGCGTCGATTCCAGCGTCGTGGCGGCGCTACTTCATCGCGCGATTGGCGATCAACTCACCTGCGTTTTTGTCGATAACGGGCTGTTGCGCCTGAATGAGGCCGAGCAAGTGATGCAGACGTTCGCCCGCAATCTTGGCGTCAAAGTCATCCACGTCGATGCAACCGAACAGTTCATGGGGCATCTCAAAGGCGTGAGCGATCCCGAGCAGAAACGCAAGATCATTGGCCGCGAGTTCGTCGAAGTGTTCCAGCTCGAAGCCAAAAGCTTGCCTCAAGCTAAATGGCTGGCGCAGGGCACCATCTATCCGGACGTGATCGAATCAGCTAGCGCCAAGAGCAAACGGACGCACAACATCAAGAGCCATCACAATGTCGGCGGCCTGCCTGATAGCTTGCATCTGAAATTGCTTGAACCGCTACGCGAATTGTTCAAGGACGAAGTCCGCGAACTCGGCATCGCCCTGGGCTTGCCGCATGAGATGGTGTACCGCCATCCATTCCCGGGGCCGGGGTTGGGGGTGCGCATACTGGGTGAAGTGAAACAAGAATTTGCCGAAATGCTGCGCCTGGCCGATGCCATTTTCATCGACGAACTACGCCGTGCCGACTGGTACGACAAGACTTCACAAGCCTTTGCGGTTTTCTTGCCGGTAAAATCGGTCGGCGTGATGGGCGACGGCCGTACCTACGAATACGTGGTGGCGCTACGCGCTGTACAGACACAGGATTTCATGACGGCGCACTGGGCCGAGTTGCCGCACACCCTGCTAGCCAAAGTATCGAACCGAATCATCAACGAAGTCCGCGGCATCAATCGGGTGGTCTACGATATCTCCGGCAAGCCACCGGCGACCATCGAGTGGGAGTGACTGGCAAAGCGGAGTCCAAACAACGCGATGATTGGATCTAACGATTGGATATCACGTGAGCGATAAATGTTAGAGCGTCCCTATAGGCACAATGCACGAAGTGATCTCGGTATACCCATCGAGGCCCTCGTCGCCGCACTCGCGACCTAAACCCGACATTTTCATGCCGCCAAATGGCGCCGCCATGTCGAGCGTGTGAATATTAACACCCAGCGAACCGGCGCGGATCTGGCGCGCTATTGCGAGCCCACGTGCTGGATTACTCGTCCACACACTACCCGCCAGCCCATATTCGGAGTCGTTGGCGATACGCAAAGCTTCCGCTTCATCCTTGTATGGCATCAAGCAGAATACGGGGCCAAAAATTTCTTCGCGCGCAATACGCATCGAGTTTTTAACGTTCGTGAAAATCGTCTTTTCGACATAAAAACCTTTATCAAAGCCCTTTGGCGTGCCGCCACCGAGTGCAACAGTTGCTCCCTCTTCTAAACCGAGCTTCAGATAGCCCATGACTCGGTCTTTATGTCGTTTGCCGGCCAATGGCCCTACAAATGTCTCTGGATCCATTGGATCGCCCAGCTGCATGGCCTCAAACGCCGCGATAATGCCTTTGCTCAGCTCGTCGTACCGGCTTTGCGGAAGTAAGATACGGGTGGGAGCGCTGCATGCCTGACCATTAAGGAACGCCATGGTCGGCGCCAATATCTCAAGCGCGGCCGGTAGGTCGACATCGTCGAGAAGAATTGCAGCTGATTTGCCCCCCAACTCCAACGTGCAACGTTTCATTGTATCCGAACAGATTTCGCTAACCCGACGACCGGCTACCGTGCTGCCTGTTAACGAAACCTTGTCGACACCCCTGTGTTTTACAAGATATTCGCTGACCGGACGCTGGGCTGGCACGATATTCAACACCCCCTCCGGCAGCCCTGCACGACTAAACGCCTCGGCTAACGCACAGAATGAAAGCGCAGCATCTTCGGACGGTTTGAGCACAGCAGTACACCCCGCCATCAGACCAGGTGCCAATTTCAGTGCCGTCACAATCTGGGGGCCATTCCAAGGCACGATTGCTGCCACGACCCCGATAGGCTGACGCTCAATTAATATCTCAAAATCCTGATTGAGCTTGTCATAGGTCGCACGGCGTTCAGTCCACGGATACTGTGCGGCGTGTTCTGCGTAGTATTCCCAAATATCGATGGCGCGAGGAACCTGAACTGCGAGTGATTGCGAAATCGCACACCCCATTTCAGATGTAATCGTAAAAGCAATATCTTCGAGATAATCACGAAGATATTTGGTCGCGCGCAGGATCACATCAGAACGCTCCTGAAAACTCATTCGTGGCCACGGACCATTATCGAAAGCTTCTCGAGCCGCAGCTACTGCCACATCCATATCTGCTTCAACCCCAGCAGGTACTCGCCCCACCACTTCTTCTGTAGCCGGGTTGATAGCGACGATCCATTCGTTGCCCTTCGATGCAACCCACTTTCCACCGATAAATAATTTATTTTGTAGTTCGATTAATTTCATGTCTCACCCCGCCTAGAAGGCTTCACCTAGAGAGACGATGACGACACCGATTAACAGCTCGGCACCCCATTCGCCTTAACAAAGTTTCATTGCTTCGTTATTTGCTCAGCTTCCAGTTCTTTATCAGCACACATACGGATGTATGTGTTGCAACGCCACAAGGTCGTCATCACTTAAGTTGGTAGAGTTCGGTATCCCCCGAGCACGCAGTCGCTTTGCGCCTTCTCATCAAACTTGCGGCGCATCCGCATGTCGTCAATCATACGCTCGCAGCGGCGATATGGCAGGTGTCAATGTATCCATGGTGCAGCTCCTGTCAGAAATGAGGCGGATTCTCTCAGCTCCAAACATAGGCAGAACCCTGTTTCAGTTACACGCTAACGTCACTACGAAGACCCTCTGCCGCGCAAGCAGTACTCCTTAGCCGAACGCAGCAGGATAGCTGATCTTGACGACATGGCTCTGTCACGATCAGAGCAAATGCATAGGCGCTACGACAGTCTTTCAGCGCAAATCCAGCAGGAGTGAAAGGATTACTACGATGTCCTGGAATCAATGCAAAATGGACATGATCTTCCGCCTTCCCCGCCTCACCGTCTACAATCGAGTGGTAGTAAAACACGGCTAACGCGAGAGTCTTTCGACGAAGTCGAAATCGTTCTGTGGCGATGGCGGTTGCTTAGCGGGTTCGAAAGTTTCTTCGGCAAGTTTTTTCTTCGCCAATGTCGGCGAATCAGTATTCGCTCCCTTGGCAGCTTTCATCCCCACCGGTTCGTGGCTCTTTTCCCATGGCAGACCTTCAGGCTGGCGCTTGTGCGGACCGGGAGTTCGCCGAAATTGCAATCGGTTATAAAAGTGGAGCGTCAAACCGCCAATCGCGCCTCCGGCCAAAACCGCCAGCAATAACTCGAGGAAATCGAGGGAAGCCGGCTTGGCCGCCGACTTCTCGGCTTGTCTTGCGACTTCGATTGCATTGATGCGATTCTCAAGACCGCTGACATGCTTCTTCAAGTCATTAAGGCTTCCTTCCAGTTGGGCGATTTTCTCTGAAGCAGCGCTCTGAGCCTCGGTTTGCTCCATCAGTATGGCAGTCAGGCGTTCCGCTTCGGCCAGTAGTTCGGCCGCATTCTTTTGCGCAGGTGCCCCCAAGACCAACAGATCTTGATGGGGTTTTGCCGCTACTGCCGGGTGTTTTGTGGGCGATACGATTACCGGCTTGACCGTTGATTGACCGGCTACCGCAACGCTCTTGGCAAGTGGATGGTAAGCGCCTTGGCGACGCAGGGGCAATCCGGACGGAACCCGCAATTCGGTTTCGGTAGTGATCTGGGTATCGCCTTGCTTGAGGTTGGGATTGGCCTGCGTCATCATGCGGATGAATTTTTCGCGCGCTTTGGGTTGCAACGGATAAATTTGCTGCGCAAGTTGTTTCAGGGTGACAGCGCCTTCAACACGCAAGAATTCGTCAGCTGGGATGGCAGGCAAGGTTGATTTCGCTGGCTTGGCCGATGCCGCCAAGTTGCTTTGCGACTCCACCGGCGTTTGAGCTGGCAGCTTGATCGCTTCGGGTGGCAACACGATCTTGGCAGGTTCCGCCGTCAAGAGCAGGTAATCTTTCGAGATTTCGAAACCGCAACCTATCGTTACGCCAAACTCGACCACAGGCTCACGCACGGGCGAGGGGGAAGCGACAATCAACTTGGCGCGGCCGCGTTCGGCTACTACCCGGAGCTGTGCGTTACGCAGCACGAAGGAACTCTCGATTTCCGCCATCGGGGGACGAACTTTAAAACACTCGACTGCGGGAATGCCGTCTTCGCTTCCCAGCAGCGGAATTTCGATCAGCAGAGATTGTCCGAGAATTGCCTGTCCCGAGCTGTTGCCGAGCCCCAAGGCAAATGCGCTTCCGGCCACGATCAGTGACAGAACGATCGTTACGGTTTTCTCAAGTAAATGTTTCATCAGGCACATGTCGTTGATCCAGATATCATAATATCACGAGTTGCTGCGGTTAATGGAGTCCGGCGCCTTGACCTTCCTTGTGATTGGCTATGCAGTTGGGGAAGTTATGGATAGTGGTATTCACTGATGGGGATGCAAGGTATTATTGCGACGAATCGAGACTTGGTTGCGGATACTATATCCGGTCAGACAAACGAGTGAATAATCAAACCATGGCACAAGTCACAACGACTTTTGGTTTTAAAAACTTCTTCGGTCGCAATCACGTGCCGGGAGACTTCTGGGGCGGTCTGACAGCCATGCTGGTCGCGTTGCCGGCAGCGATTGCCTTCGGCGTCACCGTGTATGCGGCCATTGGCCCGTCCTATGCGGCAGCTGGCGCATTGGCTGGAGTTATCGGCGCCACCGTTATCGGTCTGCTGGCCTCGATACTCGGCGGTACCGACCGCCTCATCAGCGCACCATGCGCCCCCGCTGCTGCGGTGCTGTCAGCTTTTGCCATTGAACTGGTGGAGCAGGGCGTTGAATCCAATCTGATCGTGCTGATGCTTGTCATGCTGGGTGTCCTTGCCGGTATCATGCAGATCCTGTTCGGATTCATCGGCATCGGGCGGCTCATCAAATATATTCCGTACCCGGTGGTCAGTGGCTACATGAGTGGCGTCGGGCTCATCATCATCGGCAGCCAGATTCCCAAATTCATCGGCGCGCCTGATGGTACCCATTGGCACCATGTCCTGTTCTCTCAATCCTTGTGGGATTGGCGCAGTGTCGCCATCGGTGGTGCAACTGTAGCAGTAGGCATCGTTTCCACTAAACTGATCAAGCAGGTTCCAGGTACGCTGCTTGGTATTCTGGCCGGGCTCGGCACTTACTACGGTCTCGCATTGCAGGATCCGTCGCTCATGGTTTTGAGCGGAAATCCGCTGGTGATTGGCCCACTCGGCGCCACCACTGAAGGGTATTTCGCTGCCACCGGCGAACGCTGGATCGAAATCGGCGAATTACGCCTGGCCCAGATTGCCGGTTTGTTCGGCAACGCGCTAACGCTCGCGGCGCTGCTTTCCATCGATACGCTGAAAACCTGCGTGGTCCTCGACCAAATGACGCGCAGTCTCCACGATTCCAATCGCGAGTTGGTTGCGCAAGGCATAGGCAACGTCGCTTCGTCTGCCATCGGCGGCATCCCTGGAGCCGGCACCATGGGCGCTTCCCTGATTAATCTCTCCAGTGGCGCGCAGACGCGCGTTTCCGGCGTGATTGAGGGCGTGCTGGTGCTGATCGCCGCCCTGATCCTCGGTCCTTTCATCGCCTGGATTCCGGTGGCCGCCTTGGCCGGTACCCTGATCGTGATCGGCGTGCGCATGATCGACCGGGAACCCCTGCGCTTCATCGAATCGCGGGCTACGGTATTCGACTTCGCCGTGGTTCTCGCGGTCGTGATCGTGGCATTAACCATCGGCCTCATCGCTGCATCGGCCGTCGGCGTGGCGATGGCCATCATCCTTTTCCTGCGCGAGCAGATTGGCGGTTCGGTGGTGCGGCACAAAGTTTATGTCAACCAGATGTCGTCCAACTGGTATCGCCCTGAGTCGGAAATGCGCATTCTCGAACAGAAGGGCGATCAGGCGGTCATCTTTGAATTGCAGGGCAGCCTTTTTTTCGGTACCACACAGCAATTTTATGCGGACATCGAAGCAGAACTCTCCACCCGCAATTACGTCATTCTGGATTTCAAGCGCGTCCAGTCGCTCGACGTCACCGCTGCCCACATGCTGCGCAATGTTCGAGATGCATTGCAAGAACGCGATGCGATGTTGCTCTTGAGCGATATCCGAGAGAATTTGCCCAACGGCCGCAACCTGAGAGAGTTTCTCGAACAAACAGGGGTGACAGGCCCGGAGGAAAAGTCGGTGCGCATCTTCCCTGAACTGGATAGCGCCATCGAATGGGTCGAGGACCGCATCCTTGGCGAAAGGGAGACGGCCAAGGAAATCGAGACTCCCATGCAGTTGCAAGAGATGGATCTCTTCCGCCATAACAAGGACGAGACCCTGAAAGATCTCGAAACACGCATGGAACTACGTATCTACCAGCCCGGCCAAACGATATATTCCCGTGGTGAAGTGGGAAATGAAGTCTATTGGATCCGGCGCGGCACGGTGCGTATCTTCGCTCCACTGGGCGCCGGCAGGACCCGCCATATCTCCAGTTTCGGTCGAGGCGACTTCTTTGGCGGTCTGGCCTTTCTCGATGGCAACCCGCGCAGCAATGATGCCGTTGCTTTCAACGAAGTCGAAGTCTATGTCCTTTCCCGCGAACAGTTCAATCGCATCTCCGAGGAACACAAGAAGCTGGCCTTCAATCTGATCACGGCACTCGCACGGACGCTGGCAATGCGTCTGCGTCATGCCGATACCGAAATGACCATGCTGAGGGAATACTGAGCCCACCGCATAAGGCTCTGCGCAGAATTAACCATATGGCAGATGATCGTACGTATATGCAGGAGGCCATGTCTTTGGCGCGCGAAGCGGCAGCCAGCGATGAGGTCCCGGTGGGCGCAATAGTAGTGAACCCACAGGGCATGATCATTGGACGCGGCTTTAATCAGCCTATCGGCCACCGTGACCCTACCGCCCATGCCGAAGTTCTGGCACTACGAAATGCAGCCCAGTATTTGAAAAATTACCGTCTTCCAGGCTGCACGCTCTACGTTACCTTGGAACCCTGTGCCATGTGCGCTGGCGCCATGTTGCACGCGCGCCTGGCTCGGGTGGTATTCGGTGCGGCCGATCCCAAGAGCGGCGTCGCTGGCAGCGTGATCGATCTATTTGCCGAAGGCCGCCTTAACCATCACACCGAAATCATAGGCGGCGTATTGGCGGAAGAGTGCGGTGCATTGCTGTCGGGATTTTTTGCGGCGCGACGTTCAAGAACGGCACTGACATGAATCCAGCCTCCAATAGGGATATTTTCATCAGTTTGCCGGCTCAGACGCTGGAACTCTACGAGAAAGGCTTGTTGCTCCATCGCTATTCGGTGTCTACAGCAAAAAATGGCGTGGGCGAGCAAAACGGGAGTTATTGCACTCCTCGTGGCAAGCACATCATTCGCGCCAAGATCGGTGCTGGCTGTCGGGAAAACTCTGTTTTTGTGCGCCGTCGACCTACCGGCGAGATATGGACTCCGGATTTGGCGAGTCGATATCCTGATCGCGACTGGATACTGACCCGTATTCTCTGGCTGTCAGGCATGCAGCCCGGATTCAACCGGCTTGGCACCGTGGATACCATGCGCCGCTACATCTATTTGCACGGCAGTCCGGACGCTGTGCCAATGGGCAAAACCGGATCGATCGGCTGCATTCGTATGCGCAACCGCGATATCATTGAACTGTACGATCGGGTTCATCCTTACACGCCGGTGAATCTGGGCGACTACCGGATTGAAACCGGCGCTTGGCTTACTTTGGCGCCGCGTGCCCAAACCCTGCGAGAACCAGATGAATTCGATCCCGACTCGCTTCATGCCTTGGCCAGCGATGCGGCAGGCAAGGCGATTGGCACCGGCCGCTTGCTGACAGAGGGTCAAATCGGCCGTATGGCGGTATCGCCAGAATGGCGCAATCAAGGGGTAGGCACCGCGATAGTGAGATATTTGCTGGAAGCGGCGGGTTCACAGGGTATCCATCAAGTGTTTGTGAATGCGCAAACCAGTGAGGCCCGTTTTTATTCCCGCTTCGGATTCAGTCCCGCAGGAGTTGAATTTACCGAGGCGGAAAGCGCATACGTCCAAATGAGAGTCAGCCTTCGAGTCTGAAGCGATAACGTTTGCGATTTCCGGGGCGAGCCCCGGGCAACCAGGTTTGCTCATCCACAGACACGAATTCCTGCCGATCCGCGCGCAACACGGTGCAAGAACGCGTGCCATAGTCCGGCCTGCGCACAAAGGCCGCCGAAAGGGTGCGTTCCCAATCCAGGTCGACGCCCGTACGCGGGAGCTTGCTGTCCTCATAAACATTTTCATCATGCAGCAGTTCGAACAGCGGTGCTTCCCGCGGTAGTGCGGTCAGCGCTTTCGCCAGATTCGACTTGCCCTGGGCAACCTTGGGCCAGGGCGTATCGAGTAGATGATTGCTCAAGCCATAAATGCCGGATTCGAGTGCTTGGGGAGTATTGCGATACGCCTGGGTCCGGTTGGAAAAGTGCCAGAGCCCCTCATTCAAGGTTCCGCAAAGGAGATTGAATCCATTGTAGGCGTCTGCCTTGACACTCAAGTCAGCCAGATAATCCTGGGATGTCATTGTCCCGGCCAGAAAATCGCTCACCAACTTTCCGCGTGTGGGGGCATTCGTCGGGAATTTTTTGGCTTCACGAAAGTTGGTCAAGGCGGCGAAACGTCCTTGGCGAGTAATACCCATCCAGGTTCCGCCGGCACTTAGATCACGACCGGCAAGAATATACGGTGCATCATCCCAAAAATGAACAGAGGCAGTTGGCCGGACAAAGAATTCATCACGGTTAGCCGCGACAACCAACGGAAAGTCTGGGTGAGCCTGCCAAGCCAGCAAAATCAAGCACATGGTCGCAATCGGCCAAGATATCTCTGCAAGTCGTCGTCGTACATTTCCATCGTACGCCTCCTGTCGAACAAAGATGTCTCTTTATCGGCAGATCTGCGAATTTATTGATACTTCGTACAAACTTATCAACGTAAAGTACGGGGGACACTGATTCCATTTGCATGATCGAAAAGCAAGTGGAATCTTTAAGTGCGGCTTCAGGGGTGGGCCCCCATCACCCTGATCGTTAAAACAGCAACCAGCCGAGCAGAAACAGCGTATTGTTGTCCTTGGCGTTTCTGCCTAGTCCGTCGTAGTTTGTCGTGGCGCCGTTGAACTTGGTATACCCGGTGTACTGTAGCGCAAGACGGATATCCCTGACCGGAAGGTAGTTCAGCTCGACGATGTAGCCGCTACTATTCGGGCTACCGGTTGCGCTCCCCGTGAGCGGCTCGCCATTATTATAAATGGCGTCGTCCGCTGTTCCTCGCACACCAAAATAGCCGAGACTCAGCCCATATTTCAGTTGGTAGTAATAGGTTACTTTTGCCAGCACCGACTTTAAGGTGTCCGACGGATTGCTCTGGGTGGTGGCGTTCCAGTCCTGCTTCTCGCGTACATAGCTGAACTGGGCCGACAGACGGTGCTTATCGCCAGGATCGAGATATTGATACTGAGCATCAATACCGATGTCGTTAAATCGGTTGGTCGGCCCGTGCAAATAATTGTTATCCGGATAGCGATCGATTTTCATCCCGAACGCGCCGACCATGGCCGAATGCGCACCGTCCCATTCGTGCTGCAAAGCCAAGCGCCAGTATGGATTGTAGCCTTTTAGCGCGGCGGCCTCGGCCCGGTTCGTACCGGCGCGCAAGACAGAAAACCCCTTATCTGCGGTTCGGTACGCAGCAATTTCGCCATACAGCAAATTGTGCCACATTCCATAGGCACCCAAACCAGCGACCTGCTCGCCTAGTCCGTTGATGGCCAATTCAGCGTTGGGGGTGATGGCGACGTCCGACGCGGCGAACGGGAAACCCCAGGCGAGACCGGTATTATAGATATCCTGGATTGCCGGTTTATTGTGCAGTGTCAGTCCGTAAAGGAGTCCCCGGTCGCCTTCGCCAATCTTGCCGGCATAACGGATATCGACGCCCTCCAACTTACTGTGGTGCTCAATGGCATCGTAAGCCCACTCGGAAAAAATGCCAACTTGATCGGTGATCTTGCCGGCGACAAAGACAGCGCCCTCTTGGAAGAGGGCCTCTTTGTCATTATCAAGTTCGTCCGGAGTACCCCGATTGGCTTTGCGTGTCGAGGTCCACGAAAACTCCAGCATTCCGGCGATTGGCGCGAGTTGGCGTTCGCCCCAAGTATAACCGCTGAGCTTGAATTTTCGGCCGGTCGCAGTCAGCTCCGGCCAACTCAGGTGGCAGGAGGAACAGTCGAGTTCGGTCTGACGGGCAAAGCTGGGAACCGCCAGCGCGGAACGCGCCAGCATGATGAGAAGCAGGGTGGAGAATATCCGACTGAGCAATGGGAGAATATGTTTTGACACGGAACACCTCATGGATAGCTGCGCGGCGTTACATCTTGGCCGGATTAGTTCGCTTTGGCTGGCGCCGGCGGAAAAGACCTGCCCGTGTCAGTTGTGTTGCCGAACACGCTGCGGATGTAGTCCGCAACGGCTTCGCGGTCGGACGTCGAGAGCCGGGTCGCGAAACCGGCAATCGTATTGCCCTTGCTTTTCGCATGTTCTGCGCGATCAAGGACGGCCAGCATCTGGTCTCTTGTCAAAGTGGCGCCGATGCTCGTCAGCGATAGAGACTTGGATTCGCCTTGTTTTTGTCCGCGGTCACCGTGGCAACCGGCGCAAATCTCCCGATAGACCTCATGGCCATGAGCGAGTACAGATCCAGGCTCGGGCGGCATGAAGGACGCGTGGATGAAGTCGACGATAGCTTCGATCTGCTCCTGACTGAGCCGCGACTTGCGTGCAGCCATAGGCGTCTCATGTTTGCCATCGCGAATAATCGCGATCATAAACTCGCGCGGCAGTTCCTGGCGCGCCTTCTCCGTTGTGAAGTTGCGTGGTTCCTTCGACAGCGCCTTACGCGCGCGGCTGTCGCCATCGCCTTTTTCACCGTGACAGGCCGCGCAGTTTCTTTGATAGAGGGCAGCCGGCCGCACTGCGCCGCTACCGCTATCGGCCAGCGCGCCAGTGCACGCAGCCATTAGCAACAGGCCTATCAGCCGGAGGTTTGAGCCACATCTGTGCTTTGGTCTGGACATAGTTAGTCTAATCCCTTGAAGAACGCACCTTCAGCCACTTTTACGAAAACGGACATGCCTAACCTCATGATCCAATTCAGTGCGAGCGCACTGAGTCATTCGATAGTGCCCGCCGATGCGGTCTTCCTTTTTCTATGGTTCGAATTACGCCTTTTTCGCCCAAGCGACACAATAGCCTTTGGGGGACACTTCCGTATCTCCTGGGAAAATCTTGCAGCCGCCCAGATCGGCGGCTGTCTTGCCGGGAACAAACTGCTGACAGCTTGAACAGTTCTTGTCACCTTCCGGGGCATCCTTGTATTTCATCGTAGTGCGCATGGCATCGTTCTTTGCGGCGAATGCGACGACGGGCATAACTGCCAGGACAATACCACCAAGTTTGAGCACGGTGCGACGAGAGTGATTCATTTTTTCTTCTCCAGTAAAGTCCCCTACCCATAGGGGATCGAAATCAAGCTAGCAAGTTATACGCCACCAAAAGGCGGGCACTTGACGACGCGCTATCGCTTGATAGGCTGGTGAATGAATTCCCGGCACCTCTCAAATATGGGAATGGCTCCCGTGAATGGGAAATAGTATTCTTTGCTCAGAAGTTCCCGGTTTGACCAAGTAAGTTAATCACGCAATTTTTCGAGACTGGCAAGCATCGATTCATTGCTATTCGCTCAGCGCAAGCGCGAATCTGTTACTGTCTTGTCGCGTCTTTGCAGGTGCCATTGACCACAAAAACACCGCCTTCATGCAGCATGGTGAATTGCCAAGTTTCGCGATTGATCGAGACATTCATCTTCAGTGCCATACCCAGCGTGCGGTAGGTGATGTACGCGGGGCCAAACCTCACGTCGATTGCCTCTCCCCAGCGACTCACACTCACCGTGTTGGCGGCTTCGTCTATCGTGTATTTGAACTCAACCCCGGCATACTCCTCGGTCGTCTCGGTCACGCAATCTAGATAAACGCGGCTCGCCTCTTTCGTTGCCGTCTTGGAATCCGCACCTGCCGTGTTCACGACGCAGAGCACCCCGAATAGTAGGACCGGGAAAAATCTCTCTGCCAGACGTTGCCATGGTCCGATCTGGATCATTGGTTTAGGCATGCAAGGAATCGGCTGAGTTGTTCATGCTCTCAGTAGTCCTTCTTGTCATCTTGCCAGAGCGCCTTAGTAAAGCGGACGACGCGATTGCGTCCGGTTTCCTTGGCATGGTAAAGCGCAACGTCAGCAAACTTGAGTGCCTGCCAAAAGGTGTCGCTATCGTCGGGGTAACTCGAAATACCGATGGAGATCGTTTTCTGCACGATGCCGCCCGCAGTCTGGATCTTGAGTTCGGCGACTTCGGCACGAATCTTCTCCGCCACCTCGTTAGCCGTCTCCGCATCGGTCGCATGCAGCAGGATCAGAAATTCCTCGCCACCATAGCGCACGATGTAGTCGGAGGAGCGAACCGAATGCTTCAGCAGCTTGGCCAATGCCTTTAACACCGCATCGCCGGCATCGTGGCCATAAGAGTCATTGACCATCTTAAAAAAGTCAAGGTCGAGCATCATGAAGGCTAGCGAAAGCTTGTGGCGCTTCGCCTGGCCAATCAGGGTATCGACCGACTCCTCTAGGAACCGGCGATTGTGCAGGCCGGTCATCGGATCCCGCAGGCTGGACTCACGCAGCGTTTCCATCAGGCGTCTGGCTTCGAGCACCGGCGCCACCTCGCGGAGGTAAATACCGATGTCCGGCACCCGCGCGGCAACATGCGCCTGCTGTTCCGGCGGCGTCACAATCTGCAGTACGCTACCGACCCCACCCGATTGTATGATCGGAAAGCAAATATGGCGGTAGCTGGCAGCATCGGCGGGCGGAGTGAAGGCGAAGCATATGCCCGGCGTGGCGATGCCGTCGATAATATGGCCGGTACGGCGAGCGCGACAGACCTGGTTGCGCACCAAGGTCTGCGGATTGCACCAGTGGCAAGCCGTCTGCAGTTCGCCATCAACGATCATTGGCAGCATCTGTGTGCATGTCGGTAGTACTTCGTAGATTGAATAGTGTTTAATACCAAAGGTACTTTGAATCGTCGTCGCCAGACGCGAATAGATTTCCGCCTTGGTTTCATCCTCTTCGATCGCCTGCTTGAAGTGTGCGGCTTCGGTGAGGGTCTCGACCATTTCGATGGTGGTGTTGAGCAGGTTGCCGCCGTCGCTGTTGCGGTTGTGGTTGGTCAGTTGCGTGATCATGTCGCCGATGCGGTTGAGACCGTCGTTGAGATAAGTCAGCAGACGGTTCAGGTCGGCGCCGATCTTGCCGATCTCGTCGCCGGTCCTGACTTCCACGCGTGCCGTGAAGTCGCCTTCGATGGCACGGCGTACGGCACACTCGACTTCGATTGCAGTTGATACGATCGGTCGTGTCAGACGCATTAGCACCAGCATCGTCACCAGCGAGAACAGCGTGACGGCGCCGATCATCATCGCCAGAGTGGTCAACACATTGCGCTTGAGTTGCTGGACGGACATGGTGATCGTCACCGCGCCGAGCACCGCGCCATCAGCGACATGGTGGCACTGTAGGCAATTCGGCTTACCAAGCGAAGTGGCAACGTAGGGGATGGTGCCACGAAAGGTGGCGTCATTATCGTCGTCGAGCAACTCGAAGACGGCCTTGCCGTCGGAGAGCACCTGAAGCTCCAGAGCATCAGCCTTCTGCTCACGCGCCAGTCCTTTGCCAAACTGATGTTCAACCTGCTGACCGCGCACCACCCGCACCGATTTCAGCCCCGGGACTTCGACCAACCGTTGCAGCATGCTTTCGCGCTTGTCGATGACACCGTTGATCATGGCTTCGGTGAGATTGACGCGAACAATTTCGGCGGCCGAGCGGATGTGCTCGGTGGCAGTCTTGATCGAATACTCGCGGAAGGAATACAAACCGATCGCCAGCACCGCAGCGATCAGGCAGATCACCAGGATGCTGAAAAAAGCGCCGAGTTTGTTCTGGAGAGTCATGGTTAAAATTACACCGACTTGTTGTCCTGCTTTATATCGTTCGTCAATCCAGCTTCCTTCTGATCGATTCGCCGGGAATTCTGCCGGCTGCGGTTGGAGTTCTGAAATGCTTCTTGTCGTCACTTTTGCGTCAGCAAGGATCATGCCGTCCGATGGGAACTTGTCGGTATTCCCCAGCGGTGAAATCAGCTATTCGGGCAGCACGACGCCGTTAGGCTGCGGCACACTATGGCAACGCTGACATGAAAAGAAGGTGATAAAAGCGACCCGGTCGTGGCACATGCCGCAATACTTGCCGCGAAAGATATCGGCCATGACGATCGAGGTGGAACCGGCCTTTGTTGCAAAAGGAGCGGGGTGGCAATTGCTGCAGTCGAGCCAGAGCGTGTGTGTATAGTGCGGAAAGCGGACGAAGGGCATTTCCCTAGTGTTCTTCATGATGATATCCAAATTGAGGATATTCATCGCGGCGTTGGGTTTCAGTCCCGTTCGTGGCTGAATGTTCGATTCCCGCAGAGCGCGCATCCAATCGGGGAAGCCGTTTGCATCCATCGGCAAATTTGCCACGGCCTCCTCGTAGCGCTGCAAACGGTTAAAGTCGGGGTTTTGGGGATCGTAGAAGTTGATATCCCCCAGCGACCTGTGCGCCGCATGTTCGGGAGAATAGGGCGCACGAGGAGTGTGTTCTTGGTTTTTTTCTACTTTTTCTACCTGTGGCGCAGCGCGCAGGTAAGCCAGTTGCAGTGCCGGTTCGGTAGCGCCGACACCCACACAGGCCAAGGTCAGAAACGCCATGAGTCCTTTGCACCATGCGCCACGGCTCATTTACCCGAACGCATGTACGCTATCCCACCGAAGCTGCCGATCCACTGGTTGCCTTCCGCCGTGGTCGCCATGGCGAAGACATTGTTGGCAAACAGGCCGTCTGCTATCGTCAGTGGCTTGGAAAACTTGTCCTTCTCCCAAGTCACGATACCGCTCTGAGTGCCGATCCAAAGACGCCCTTGGGTATCTTCGTGGAGCATGAAGATGTGGTTTCCGGGCAGACCATCCGCCGTGGTGTAGTTGGTCCAGCGCTTGCCGTCGTAGGATGCCAGCCCGCCACCCCAGGTGCCAGCCCATACGCGCCCCTGACGATCAACCTTGAGCGCGATCACATAGTTCGGATTGTAGGCAACATCGACTCCGGTAAGGCCCATTTCCTCCTTCTGCTTGGCGTGGTGGGTTGAAGTCCGGCTGGGGTCATTGGTGAAAGTAATATTGTCCTTGACCTTTTCGTAGGGAGCGCCCAGCCCCTTGGCGTGGTTCCAGTTCTCCCAGCGGCCTTGGCTGAAACGCACCATGCCACCCTCGGTGGCAAGCCAGATGTCGCCATTCTTGTCTTCGTCGAGTCCATAGACCCAGTCGTTGATCAGACCTCCATTGGTGTTCTTGACGGTAAAGAGATCCCACTTGCTGGGATCGTCGAGGTTTCCGCCGCGCACGCGGTTGACACCCGACCAGGTGGCAATCCAAAGATCGCCGTTGGCAGCAGTTAGTACACCGTAGATGAAGGCATCGCCCAGTCCTTCGGGGATATTGTAGGTTTTCCAGGTATTGCCGGCCTCATCGAGCAGCGACAGTCCGCCGCCGTAAGTGCCGACGGCGATTTGGCCGTTGATGCGTCCGACCCAAAAAATGCCGTTCGATAGCAGACCGCTCTTGATATCGAACAGCTTGTAGCTATCGTCGCGGGTATCGTAGCGCACGACGCCACCCGAGGTGCCGATCCAGACCAGCTGGCCGTCAATGAATATCGACTTGATACTCTTGTTGCCAACACGGAAATGAGTGAATTTGGCCGTCGGGATTGCCGCGATATTGCCATCGCGTGGCGGCGTTTGCTTGATATCCTGTGGTGGTTGGTATGGTGTGGGTGTTTCGGCGATGGCGAGAACGGACAATAGGGCGCCGGTGGCGGCAGCGAATGTCCGGGAAATACTGCGTGGCTTGATGATCATTTTGCTTGCCTCTGTTGTGGTTCGATACCGATGTGTGTGGCCCCTTTCTTGGTTCCGGCCCAGACTTCGCCGTTGGGGGTGACCGCCACGGCGTAAACGTGACTGTCGGGCAGGCCATCTTTGCGCCCGATATTCTTCCACGACTTGCCGTCGTAGCGCGACACGCCGTTGTCGGTGCCGAACCAGAATACCCCCTTTGCATCGCGGGCGATGGCGTACACGATGTTACCTGCTAGTCCGTCCTTGGTGGTGAGGTTGCTCCAGGACTTGCCGTCATAGTGGCTAACGCCGGCGCCCCAGGTACCAGCCCAGACGTTCTTGTCCGGTGCCGCCAGGATCGAAAAAATATAGTTTGGATGGTAGGAATTCTTGTCGGAGAGTTGGGGCGTCAGGTCGTATCGCAAGTGTTTGCCTTTCCCGGCGTTGTGACTTCCCGGTAATCCGGCGAGGTTGGCAGCGCCGATTCCGTCCTTGTGGGTCCAGTGTTTCCAGCGTTTGCCGTCGTACATCGAAATCCCACCCTCGGTTCCGAACCAGACGCGCCCATCGGCGTCGCCTGCGATAGCATAAACCCGCTTGTTGATGAGTTCCTTGGCGTAGGTTGTGAATTTCCCGGTCTTGATGTCGAACTTGTTGGCGCCCCCCCAGGCCCCGATCCAGAGGTTGCCATCGCGGTCACTGGCAAAGGCGGAGACCCTGTAGTCGGCAAGACCGTGCATCGGCAAGTAGGTTCTCCACTTGCCGTCCTTGAAGCGCGAAGCGCCACCGGCATCGGTGCCGAACCACTTGTAGCCCTGGCTGTCGACGCCGGCAGCGAGGACGGTATCGTTGGTCAGACCGTGCATTCGCGTGTAGATGTTGCGCGGCTGGCGTGTCTTGAGGTCAATTTCCATCACCCCGGCCGATGTGCCGACCCAGAGCGCATTGACGGCGGGATCGACGGTGAGGGCACGAACCATAACATTCTTACCGACCTCAAACGACTCCAGCACTCGCTCGCTGCCTGCTGAAGCTGCAATGGACGGCAGGAATAGTGTGGACAGAAGAACCAGCGTGAGTCTACCTCTCATGGTCTTTAACGGATATTCCGGGTGTATTGGATGACGTCCAGGAGTTCCAGGTCATTGAGACGGCCTAAGAAGGGAGGCTTATTGTTCTTTCCCATTTTGAGAGCTTGAATAATAACGACATCTGGCTGGCTCATGCCCTCGCGCATCGCCAAGTTGGGGGTTCCCGGCATTACCGGAATACCTGTGATGCCGTGGCAGGAAGCACAGTGCAGATTGTAAAGCTGCTGGCCGCGCGCCAAGTCAATGGCGGAGGTCGGAAAAGACGCAACGACCAGCAACAGAGAGATCGATGCAAGACGGATGGATTTGATCACTTTTCAGTGCTCCTCTTGTTGCGGCGCCCCTTGGGTGCGCCGCTGGCCTTGCGGATTTTATCGGTCCACTGTTCGGCTAGTTTGGGGTCGACGTTCAAACCCAACTCACCGCTACGGTAGGCGACTGCCAGTTTCTCCATGGCTGTCAGGTAGCCGTTGTCGGCCGCTGCGCGGATCCAGCGCAAGGCTTCGGCACTCTGCCGAACGTTCTCCGGAATATCCAGCCCGCCGTTGATATAGGCTAGCGCCAGTTCATTGATTGCGCCCTTATGGCCCTGCTCGGCGGCCAACGTGATCCATTTGCGCGCTTCGGTGAGGTTCTTTGGAGCGCCCTCGCCGCTGGACAGCATGACGCCGAGGCCGAACTGCCCGTCGGCATTTCCCTGCGCGGCAGACTTGCGGAAATATCCGATAGCTTCCTCATCCGCATCGGCCTGATCGAGGATTGCGCCAAGCGCTGCCTGAGCTGCGGCGTTGCCCGCCTTGGCAGCGCGGGTCAGCAACGGCATGGCGGTAACCAGATCGCCAGTGGCGTAGTGCTTGGCTCCCTCAGCGTAGTCTTCTGCCGGCCCGGCTTGGACGTGGCCGGCGTGTAGGATGACCAAACTGGCCGCCATGCCAGTGGCGGATGCAAAAATGGAGTGGCAGTTAATCTTCATTGTCGATAAACCTTTGCGTTAGTTGCGTGCCTGGGTGATTCCCATCGCGTTGAATTCCTCTAGCTTCCGATACAAACTGGATAGCCCGATTTCGAGTTGCTGTGCCGCCAGTCGGCGGTCGCCGCCGCATATCTCCATAGCACGGAAAACCACGTCCGCTTCCATGTTGCGCATCTGGTCGCGCAGGCTACCGCCAGGGATACGCACGCTGCTGCCATTGTCTTGAGCGGGTCCGTGGCGGGCTATGTCGGGCGGCAGGTCGGACAGGGTGATGCGCCCGCCATCAGCCAGAATGTAAGCGCGGTTGATGACGTTCTCGAGTTCACGCACGTTGCCGGGCCACTGGTATTCGGTGAGTATTTCCTCTGCGATGGGATCGATCCCCAGCGGAGTTTTCCCTACACCGGCAATGTTTTGCATGACATAGCGAATTAGTCGGGGGATATCCTCCTTCCGCTCGCGTAGCGGTGGAATGGCGATGTCAAACTTTGAGAGGCGGAAATACAAGTCCTCGCGAAATGTTCCCTGTTTGACCATTTCGAGTAGATCACGATTGGTGGCGGTGATGATGCGCGTGTCGATATGGCGCGCCTGCTCGCCACCGACTGGGCGTACCTCCTTATCCTCAATGACATGGAGTATCTTCGCCTGCATGTGCAAGGGCATTTCGCCGATTTCATCAAGGAACAAGGTGCCATGGTCGGCTTGGGCGAACAATCCCTTACGGGCGCGGTCGGCGCCCGAGAAAGCTCCCTTGGTGTGGCCGAACAGTTCGCTCTCGAGCAGGTGCTCCGGAATTGCGCTGCAGTTGATGGGGATGAAGGGCGCTTCGGAGCGCGGGCTTTGCTCGTGGATCGAGCGAACAATCACACCTTTGCCAGTGCCGCTCTCGCCGGTGACCAACACCGTGCTGTCAGTAATCGCAACGCGCGCGACCAGACGTTCGACCTCGATCATTTTGGGCGCATCGAAACGGAAAACCCCTTTTTCTCCACCGACGAAGCGGCGCAAGGCGCGGTTCTCGGCCTTCAAGCCGCGTAGCGCGTCGATGTTGCCCAAACGATGCAGCAGGTCCTCGTTGTTGATCGGCTTTACCATGTAGTCGGTAGCGCCAGCGCGCAATGCCTCGATTGCGGTTTCCATCGAGCCATAGGCAGTCACCATGACGAACTGGGTGTCGATACCGGCCGCGCGCATGCTGCGCACCAGTTCGACACCGTCGCCGTCGGGCATGCGAATGTCGCAGAGGGCGATGTCAACGTCGCCGCGCACCAGTTTTGCGGCGGCGTCGCGCACGCCAGTCGCGGTATCGGCAGTGTAGCCGGCGCGTGTCACCGTATTCAGCAGTATCTGGCGCAGCGCGGCTTCGTCGTCAATGATCAGGACATGCATGGTGGTTCCCTTTCGTTCCCTCGTTCTGCTTGAATGCCCAGCAAGGGCAACGGCAGGGATATTGCCACGGTCGTGCCCTTGCCAACGTGCGAATCTATAGTGAGGAGGCCCCCGGCGCTGTTGATCAAGGAACGGCACAACGCCAGGCCAAGCCCGTATCCTCGTCCCGGGGCCTTGGTCGTGAAATGCTCGATGAACACCTTGCCGAGGTTCTCTGGGGAAATACCGCAACCATTGTCGTTGACGGAGATTCTTACCGCGCCATCGCGCAAGTCGGTGGTAATCGCAATGCGCGGCGGGCTGTCCGTACAGTTCTCCAGCGCATCGGCGGCATTGATCAGGAGGTTCATCAGCACCTGCACGATGTGGTCGGCCACGGCATATACCGCCGGCAGGTCAGGATCGAGATTCTGTACAAGTTCGAGGCGACGTAAACGTTGGTCGAAACTGACGAAATTGCAGGTGCTGCGCACCAGACCGTTGATGTCGATTAGTTCGGGGTTCTGCGACTGCGGGATCGAAACCTGGCCCAACTGCCGCGTGATTTGCATAACGCGCTTGGCTTGTTCTATCACCAACTGCGGTTGGCAGGGAGCACCTGTCTTTGCGCAGCCACAGTCCTGTGCATCAACCATCGACTGGGCGATCCCTATGATGGCCGACAGCGGATTGTTGATCTCGTGGGCGACCGAAGCCGATAAGGAACCGATGGCGGCCATCTTTTCCTTGTGGAACTGTTGCTGGCGACTGATTTCAAGCTGGGCTTCGCGCTTGCGCAGTTCTTCCTGCATGTTATTCACGGCACCGATCAGGTCGCCGAGTTCGTCTTGACGCTTGACCGGAAGAGGGGTGCCGCGGTAGCCGCGGACGATCTCGGTGGCGCGCTCCTGGGCGTTCTGGATATCGGCGGCGAGACGGCGGAAGAACCACATCATCAGCCCGCTCAAGCACCCCAGACCAACGACAACGAAGACAATCCAATTGATGGTCAGGCGGTTGTGCGTGTGTTCGTAATCCTCAAGCAGCCACTGCTTGCGGCTACGGATATCGCTGGCGATGGCATCGAGATCGACAACGATACGATGAAATATGCCGCGAATGTCGGCAACGACAGTCAGCTTTGGATTGTCCTGCAACTCGGCCATGCTCTTACTTAACAGCGCGGCGTCTTCGGCGATCGGCGAGTAGTGCAGCCCGAGCTTCTTCAAGCCGGTCAATACGCCTTCGATTTCCAGCACGAGTATCTTCGAGGAGATGCCGACGTTGGGCGAGAAGTAGTTTTCGTTGACCGTCAGAATGGCGCGGGCCACCATGATGTTGAGGGCGACCACGTGTTCCTCGCGCTTGTGGATTTCATTGAGCAATTGGACGGAGTCAATCAGGGAGTTTCTCTCGTACGCGATGACGATAGACACCACGACGAAATAGACAACCATGACCGTCAGGGTCAGCACGCCCTTAAAGGCGAGCGTACTCTTGAACTTATGCGGATTTGAGGTTCGCGCCGCTGGCCGTGTTCCGAGGCCCAATTTTTGCTCTATGTCGTTCGCCATACTGGGGTAATCGTACTTTTCGTGCAATTTCTGGCGGTTTCCTCTGTCTCCTTTGATTAGCGGGCTCCATCTTATGACACACGGGTGACGAATGCCTAGTCACCCTATCAATATTACAAGTGTGGTAAAAAGCTTCGTCTTTGTTTTGACTTGGTCAGGGAGACTGGAAAATGGGAAGCTATGAAATGCGATATGTCGGACTCGACCGACTTCCCAGCAAGCTTTCAGACTTCGACCTCGAACGTTACTTTTCTCTGACCAACGCTGACATTGCGGCGGTCAGCGAGCGATTCCGGGCTGACCGCCGTGCAGGTGCATCCGTCCAACTGGTCTTTTTGCGCGCCAGCGGTCGCCCTCTTGATCATTTCGGCACAATCCCCCGCCAATTATTGCATTACGTGGGAATGCGCTTGGGTGTTGTCACCCCGACTATCGCATCGCTCAAAACCATCTATGGCCGTTACAAGACCCTTTACGATCATCAAGTATGGGCACGCGAGTATCTTGGACTGAGCGTCCTTGACGACGTCACACGTGACGACCTGAATCAATGGATGTGCAAACGCGCCCAGGAGGCATTGTCTCTCGATGAACTTCTCCAGGATGCCGTGCTTTGGCTCTATGAGCAGCGCATCGTAATTCCTGCGGAACGGACATTGCGGGACACGGCTCGATCTGCCTGGGCAACCATCGAAAAAGACTTGCTATCCGTTGTGCAGCAGGCAATACCGAGTTCGGCGCTTGCCGATGTAATTACCAAGCTTGGTGAAATCCTGACTGGTTCCTCCATGACCCGACTGGAGTGGTTGAAATCCGCGCCAAAACGCCATAGCCCAAGCACCCTCAACGAAACCCTCGAAAAAATCCGCTACCTCAAGGGGCTGGGTGTTCACGACTGGATCCTTGAAACCGTTCCGCTGGACAAGCAACGGGCGTATGCACAGCTATTGCAGGCTCGCCGCCCCGCCAAGACACGAGAACTCAAGGAATCTCGCCTCACGCTCGAACTAGTGTGTTTCCTCAGAATTACCCTTCTTGAATTGACCGATAGCGCCCTGTATCAAAGCGGCAGACGAGTCAGGGATTTGGTGCGCGGCGCATACACCAAGGCGCAATCCAAGCAGGCACGCAATGCAATAGATTTCCGACGCCGGCTGGTGGATATCAAGGTCGTGGTGGAAAACGATGAGCTACCGGCCGAAGCGCGACTGGCGGCGATACGGCAGATGCTGAGCGACGTGGAATCCGTACCTTCGGCTAGTCATGCTGCAATCGTTCGCGAGGCGTTAGCGGAAGACGGTACCCGCATCAAAGCCTTGCTGAACGGGCTTTCCGACCTGGAATTTGCGGGAACAATGACAGATAAGGGACTCAAGCAATTGACAGCCGTGCGCCAATTACATGCCGCTGGAGTTACCGAACTTCCTGTGGGAACGGATCAGAACGTAGGCAAGGCCTGGCAGCATATGGTCGACGACCCAGATCGAAAACGTGCGCTCCGGGCACTGGAAGCGTGCGCCATGATGAATTTGCGCAAAGGACTTCGGGGTGGCTCGATATGGGTTCGTCACAGTCTTTCATTCCGGGAACGAAACCAGATGCTCATTCCGCCGGAACAGTGGACGGCCGAATCCGACAGCTATCTAACAGTGCTTGGCCTCCAGCGAGATCCCGAGCCGTTTCTTGGGCGCCTCTTGGAAAATATCAAGGCCGGCCTCACAGCCGTCAATGAGGCGCGCGAGGCGGGCAAGATTGATATTGGTAGCGATGGCATGCTACACCTGTCGGCACTGGCATCCCTTCCAGACGATATCGACCCCAAACATACTCGTGATCGGGTATTTAAACAGATCGGAGACATCCAGCTTCCTGATCTGATGCTACAAATGGATGCCCTGACTAATTTTAGCGAGATACTGCTGGCGCGCCGCCCCCGCGACGAAAACGAACTCATCGGCCTGTATGGCGCTTTGCTCGCTCACGGCACAGAGGTGGATGCAAAGGGCGTCGCTGCCATGACACCGCAGCTAGATGCCGCCCAGATTTCTGCGGCGATGCGGATATTGGAAACCCCCAGTCGCCTTTATCGCGCCAGTAATCGAGTTGTCGAGTTTCAGCGTAAGCACGCGATCACGGAACTCTGGGGCACGGGCGAGTCCGCCTCGGCCGATATGATGAGCCTGGATGCCTCCAAGCACCTCTGGAATGCCCGAGTGGATCCCCGTCGCCGTCAGCATGCGGCGGGAATATATACCCATGTTCTGGATCAGCACGGCATCGTCTACAACCAGCCCATCGTCCTCAACGAACGCCAAAATGGTCCAGCTATAGAGGGCTTGGTCCGTTACAACAACAGCAGGGAGCGCAATCGACTGTCGATGCTGGCGGTCGATACGCACGGCTATAGCCACGTGGGAATGGCGGTGGCGAATCTTCTCAGTTTCGACCTCTGCCCTCGTTTACGTAATCTTGCCGAGCGCAAACTCTATTTGCCGAGAGGATTCGACGCTCCAGAGGGGATCGAAGGTATTCTTGCTCGGGAAGTATCCATCAAGGCGATTCGGGCGGGATGGGACGAGTTGTTGCGCCTGGTGGCATCCATTCATAGTGGCCGGGTGAGTGCTAATGTCGCCCTCCAACGTTTCGGTAGCGCTGCTCAGGGAGACCCGCTGCATCGGGCCGCAGAAAACCTCGGCAAGCTGCTGAGAACCCTTTTCCTCTGCGACTATTTCAGCAATGAGGAATTCCGCCGGGAGATTCACACGATCCTGAATCGGGGCGAATCCGTTCATCAACTTCAGCGCGCAGTCTATTACGGCAAGATTCCTCCCGAACGTGGGCGGCGAAAGGATGAAATGATCGCGATTTCAGGCGCGCACACGCTACTAACCAATCTCGTTATCGCCTGGAATACCCACCAGATGCAGTCCATAATAAACGGTTGGCGTAAGTCCGGCATTGAGGTTGACGATGCATGGATACGGCGGATGGGACCAGCTCATTTCGGCCATATCAATTTCCGAGGAACATTCAAGTTTTCCGTCGGGCGTTATGCAGAATTAATCTTTCAACCGGCTCAGCAGCACTCCAAGCGGGCCTCGTAATTGGGAGTCAGTTCTCGGAAGAAATTCATGCCGCAGCGGCGAACTGGCTAGCGCCGTGGCGTATCGCGGACCCACTGGCCGGCATTCTCTGCGCCGTAGGGACAAATGGGGAGGCAATGTCAACTTTGCAGTAGCCTTCAGCGCGCTGACGACGAATATTCATTGGGCTATCCGATTTCTCTGATTTATGTCAGTTCGATATGTTGCCTTACACAATAACGGCGGCGAGAATAATTCGTCAGAGTGGCGTACCGCTTTCTCGACCGCGCGGCGCGAAAGCCATTAGCTCGCCGCGATGGCGCTTTGTGTCAAAGCCTTCCAACATTTCGTCAAGAGAATATCTCGATTTGCGCCGCTTCGTCGCAAGCTTGCGGTTTGTAGCGTTGACTGATGCGATAGCCTTCGACATTGCACGTTTGGCGCCACGCGCGCTCGTTTGTAGCTGCCTGATAATTGGCGCTTTCGTTACCGCACCACAACGCCAAATCAATCACTGAAATCGGATACTGAGCTATTGTTTATTCGCCGCGCTGGAGCCACCAGGACACAAAGCTGGCGAGGTCGGAGTGTTGGGAGTGTGTAAGAAGCTCCAATTCTTCGCCGGTATTCGGGCTGCCATTGGGCTCGCGCAGAACGATCGCCGCATGGATTCCGTCTGGGATGCCGCGAAAATACGGTAGATAGTCGTCGACAAATGCGACTGGTTGCACCTTGCCCAACGCCTCTACCTTGGGGCTGATTCCCATCTCCGCTTCCGCGGCGGTCGCTATCACTCTCTCAATGGGAAATCCGCAGTTGCGCAGGTTCTTTAGGCGAGCGGCTTGGAAATTTGTCTATTCCACCGAACTTGGACAGTGATTCCGCAAACACTTGGACGGCTATTCCACGTGCACCTGGACATCATCGGAGCGCAGCGACGCGGGGTTGATATTGTGAGCGATCCTTT
>JBAYVU010000022.1:0-51002 GCA_041674385.1 Sterolibacterium sp. | reverse complement strand
ATGCTCCCTTAGCAGGGGAGTGCCTTCGACCACTCGGCCACGTCTCCGAAGCGTGCGATGATACTCGCTTCATTTCATAACGGTCAAACTCAAGCAGTTGCCTGATCCAATTCGAAAGCTTTGTGCAGGGCCCTCACTGCAAGCTCCAGGTATTTTTCGTCGACCACCACTGAGATTTTGATTTCGGAAGTCGAAATCATTTGAATGTTGATGTTTTCCTCCGCCAGGGACCGGAACATCTGGCTGGCGATGCCCGGGTGCGATCGCATGCCAACCCCTACCGCCGAGACCTTGCAAATCTTGTTGTCGCCGGTGATATTCCGTGCACCAATCTTGCCCTTGACCTGCTCGAGAATGGCAAGCGCCTTGGTGTAGTCACTGCGATTCACGGTGAACGAAAGGTCGGTGGTGCCGTCGTGGCCGACATTCTGGATGATCATGTCGACGTCAATATTGGCTGCTGAGATCGCACCGAGTATCTGATAGGCAATGCCTGGGCGATCGGGTACGCCAAGAACGGTCAGTTTGGCTTCATCACGGCTGAAGGCGATGCCGGAAATAATCGGTTGTTCCATGTTTTTTTCATCCTCGAATGTAATCAGGGTACCGGGACCTTCCTGGCCCAGTTCCTCGAGACTCGATAACACGCGCAGCTTGACCTTGTACTTGCCGGCAAATTCCACCGAACGGATTTGCAAGACCTTGGAGCCAAGGCTCGCCATCTCGAGCATTTCTTCGAACGTAATCGTGTTCAGCCTGCGCGCTTCGGGTACGATGCGTGGATCGGTGGTATATACGCCGTCTACATCGGTATATATCTGGCACTCATCCGCCTTGAGAGCCGCCGCCAGCGCCACTCCGGTGGTGTCCGATCCTCCTCGGCCAAGCGTAGTGATGTTGCCTTCGGCATCAACGCCCTGGAAGCCAGCTACAATGACAACGGTATCGTTGTCGAGGTCTGTGCGCATCGCATGGTCATCGATGCTGAGAATGCGCGCCTTGGTGAACGCATTGTCGGTAAGTATCTTGACTTGCGTACCAGTATAGCTTCTGGCTTTAAGGCCTATTTCTTTCAGGGCCATCGCCAGCAGTCCGATCGTGACTTGCTCTCCGGTGGAAACCATCACGTCGAGTTCGCGGGGGTCGGGCGAGGCCTGAATCTCCTTGGCCAATCCGATCAAACGATTCGTCTCACCGCTCATCGCCGAGACGACGACCACCAACTGGTGTCCTGCTCGTTTCCACTTGGCCACTCGCTGCGCAACGTTTTTGATACGCTCTGGGTTGGCGACCGAAGTGCCGCCGTATTTTTGAACTATCAGTGCCATGTCCCGACTGCTTATCGAAAAAAACGAATTGTAGCCGATTTCCGTGCTCGGTAGTTTGTCCAAGAAGTGCGCTCAGCGCAGGTTACGCCTTCAACATAAATCTTGTATGTTGTTAGTATATTGGCTATACTTCGCTAACCATGAATCTGGTAAAGGTCAATAAGCCATTGTTGTTAACATGTCGTATTTACTCTAGAGGCTCCCATGAAAAACGTGGAAAAAATTGACGCACGCGAAATTCGCCGCAAGATGGGCATAAATCAGCAGCAATTCTGGTCGAAGCTCGGTGTTACCCAAAGTGGCGGCTCACGCTATGAAAGCGGGCGCAATATGCCGCGTCCGGTTCAACAATTACTGCGCCTGGTACATGTGGAAAATATTGATATTTCCAAAGTCAAACGTGAAGACTTTGAGGTGATCGAATATCTGAAGGCACACGAGCCCGAGAAATTCAAGTCCCTGAAAAAGCTGGCTCGCGCCAAACCCAAAAAAGCCTAGTTTCCGCCAGTCCCCTAGATCCCCTAGAACCAGGTGCGGGCCTGGTTCCCCACCAAGATACACGTAGCACTAGGGGCTGATTTGCACTCTCAGCCCCATCTGATGCACTCTTTCTGCCAGTGTTTCCAGCCATGCTTGCGGCAGGCGCGCAAGCCGGGGCGCCTCCGTTTGCAATGAAGGACGTGCCAAACCATACAGATGCACGCCTGCCAGATTTTCCTTTGCTTGTCGCAGTATCTCCAGCCAGCTGACTATCTCCGTTTCGTTCGGCGCGAAACCGTCGTATGCGAAACAGCAAGTTTGCACCCAGGTTGCGCAGAGTGAGCCACAATCGCGCATTCTTTGAATGATCCTCGCCGGGTCGAGATCGACGTTATTGATGCGCATAATCCCCGTGCTTGTTCCCGCATCCAGCTTGAACCACACTTCACCCTTGGCCTGACCGATCAATTCGATGCCTCGGCGCACATTCGGCTTGTCGATCAGGCTGCCGTTCGTGATCAGCCGAAGCATGATTTTTCCGCGCAGGTTGAACTCGTCCATGAGCCGTATGGCCAGTTCAACTGCCGGAAAAAAATCGTGCGAACTGGTCGGTTCGCCGTTTCCGGAAAAGGCGATATCTTCGATGCGCCTTGCCGCTTCAGGCACGCGTGTGACCATGAAATCTCCATCCAGCAGCTCCTGCAAGAAACTGCGCAACTCGATTTCCAGCAGTGCCAGGTCGATGGCTGGCGCAGTTCCTCGCGTCAAATTAGGTACCTGACAATAGATGCAACGCCAGTTGCAGGCGTTGTTGGGATTCAGATTGATGCCAATCGAAACACCCCCGGCACGGCGCGAAACGACCGGATAGACATAACGCATCCCAACGCTATCGCGGCTGTGATCGCCGATGTCGAGTTGTGAGGCTGGCGGTATCTGGTGTCGGGTGTGGTCCATCGTCACTTTGAGGATTTTGAGTGGATGCTATAATCTCCTGCAATCCGGTCTTGCCGCAAGGCCTTTGACAAAATATTCCATGCAGATTACCCGACGCATAGAGTTTGACGCGGGCCATCGCATCCCCGACCTCCAGAGCCAGTGCCGCCATTTGCACGGGCACCGTTATGCCATCGAAATCACCATGGCGGGCGACGTCATTCAATCCGACGGCCTGCCGATGAACGGCATGATCATGGATTTCTCCGAAATCAAGTCCTTGGCAATACAGCATTTGATCGATGCCTGGGATCATGCCTTCCTGGCTTATCGCGGCGATACCCCGGTAGTCGATTTTCTGGCCACCCTGAGCAACCACAAAACAGTGTTGCTGGAAGTCGTGCCGACAGCAGAAAATCTCGCGATCCTCGCTTTTTCCAAACTCAATGCCGTTTACCTGGATACCTATGGTAGCCACTTGCGCCTTGAACATGTGCGCCTCTACGAAACTCCCAACTGTTGGGCAGACGTCCGCCGCGCGGATTTTGGTTTAGAGTAGCTGCCAGTTCCGCATGGCGAGGTGGAAGCAATGAACGCAGCCCAACCACGCATCATCAGCGAGTGTCGGCAAGGTGTGCTGCGCGTGGAAATTTGTCGTCCGGAGAAGAAAAATGCGCTGACAGGCGCAATGTACACTCAGTTGTGCGAAGCATTTGAAGCCGCCGATCGCGACAAAGAAGTTCGCGTTGTTCTGATCCATGGGCAACCCGGCGTATTCACCGCTGGCAACGATCTCGGCGACTTTCTTGGCGATCCCCCGCTCAGCGAAGACGCCCCGGTTTCCCGTTTCCTGCATGCCTTCCAGAAACTTTCCAAACCTTTTATCGCAGCCGTTTCGGGTGCTGCCGTCGGTGTCGGTACAACCATGTTATTGCATTGTGACTTGGTCTATGCCGGTGAAAGCGCGAAATTCCAGTTGCCCTTCGTCAATCTCGGCTTGTGTCCCGAAGCCGCTTCCAGCCTATTGCTGCCGGCACTCGCGGGGCATGTCCGCGCAGCGGAGATGCTACTCTTGGGGGAACCCTTCGGTGCCCAGAAAGCATGTGAGATCGGATTGGTTAATGCCGTGATGCCTGATGCTGATGTGCTCGATTATGCACTGGGGCAGGCTCGCATATTGGCGGCCAAACCCGCCGCTACAGTGAGGCTGATTAAGCAGTTGATGAAACGTGCCCAGATGGTTCTGATCGAGCAAGCGATGCAAGAGGAAGGCCGCCACTTCAAGACGCGGCTAGTCTCGCCGGAGGCCAAAGAAGCCTTTAGCGCCTTCCTCGAGAAGCGCAAACCGGATTTTTCGCAATTCGCTTGAGATCGTCCGACTAAAAAACATAACGCTGAACAGTCACATATGCAACACAACATCGAGATAGGTGAACTCGCCGGTATAATACGCGTCAAGGAAGGTTGGCAGAGCGGTTGAATGCACCGGTCTTGTTAAATCGAGCGCTACCGTGGAAACATGGCAGATGTAAGGAGTCAAATTCGGTGAAGCCCCTGGATAATCCGAGGTAACGCCGAGCGAAGCCTAGCTTACGTTAGGAACGTGTAGAGACTTGACGGCTCCCACCTAAGGCCCCCTGTGAGCTATGGTGAAGACAAAGTCCAGACCACAAACAAGCTTCGGCTAGGTAGCGAAAGCTATAGTGGCAAGGAAAACCGGCAGTGTCGCAAGGCACTCCAGGGTTCGAATCCCTGACCTTCCGCCAACCACCCATTAAATGAGGGCACCGCAATGGTGCCCTCAAATTTTTTGCCATAGCTTTCCGGCAAATCGGAAAATCCGCCCAAAGCAGTCGAATCCTTTCATCTTTTGAGTTCAGGATATCCTGAACTCAAAATCAGAAATTTCTCGCAGACAGAGTTCTTTCCGATCGCGATAATTATCAATATGACGAATGTGGAGTCTTGAAAATATTTCCGGACATGTCGGCGCCAACAGCGAAGGTATCGTTGTTCGACAAGAAACGAAAAGTGAAACAAGCTTTGTCAGCATCAATGGGGATTCAACAATCTGATCCAGCAAGAGGGTGGAAATGTCGGATTGGTTTATAGGGGAGCCAGGGACAGCGGATGTATCGCAGTTCTCAGTCGGGGATCCCAGTGAAAGTTCTCCAGAACTATCCCTTAGAGAGCTTATCGACGGCCGCAATGCCGAACGATATTGCGTTCGTTGGAAAATGGCAGTCGTTTTCGAGGAGCAGGAGCGCAAGCCAACTTACCACGGAAGAACTCACGATTTGTCGCTACTAGGCACCGGTATGCTGACGAACGTCAATGTACGCAAGACTTCATCCCCGGTAATCATCCTTTTGGCGCCGCCACCCCTTCATCCTAAGGATCGCCCAAGGATCATCGAAATCAACTCCCGCCAGCTTGATGTCGTCTATTCTGGAGAGACGAGATGCTTCCGGCTTGGATTTGCGTTTCAAGAGTTCAAGAACGACGGGTTGGCACTTCTTACTGAGCGACTGAAGCATCACCAGTCGGTGGCGAGCATACGCATGACTAAGCCTATTCTCTAATCGAGATTATTTGCGCCTGGGCCAGGCTTCGGGCGCGACGGATGTTTCTCGCTTTCCATTTCGCGTCATATTCCGAATAGATGATCTGTTCTGAGCGCAGTCTCCTGGGGATATGTTTAGTGCCGTAACAAATTCTACAGATTGCCTCGGCACGAAAATCTCTGCTCAGGTCACTACTGGATGAAATGGAAATGCTGCTGCAGCGCCGAAAAAACCTTGGGGATTGGGTTGAATAATGCGATAAAATATTAAGTTATATTGATTCGCTAAACCTTATTGGAGCTCAAAATGGCTGTTGAACGCACCCTGTCCATCATCAAACCCGACGCCGTGGCCAAGAATGTCATTGGCAAGATCTATTCCCGTTTCGAAACCAACGGGCTCAAGATCGTCGCCGCCCGCATGGTGCATCTGTCCCGGCGCGAGGCCGAGGGTTTTTACGCTGTTCATCGTGAGCGCCCGTTTTTCAAGGATCTGGTTGAATTCATGACCTCTGGCCCGGTGATGGTGCAAGTATTGGAAGGCGAGGCCGCAATCCAGAAAAATCGCGACTTGATGGGTGCCACCGACCCAAAGAAGGCTGAAAAGGGAACGATCCGTGCCGATTTCGCCGACAGCATCGACGCCAACGCGGTGCATGGTTCGGATGCGCAGGAGACTGCAGCGGTCGAGATTGCATACTTTTTCCCAGCGCTGAACATATACTCCAGGTAATGACAACTAATCTCCTCAATCTCGATGCAGCCGGCTTGAATGATTTTTTCGTCTGCATAGGCGAAAAACCATTTCGCGCCAGGCAGGTGCTGCGTTGGTTGCATCGGTACGGGGAGAATGATTTTGACGCGATGACCGATATCGCGAAATCGCTTCGCGTCAAGCTTCATGCTGAGGCTTGCGTGCAGCCGCCGTTGCTGGTCAGCGACAAATTGTCCGAAGACGGCACGCGCAAGTTCCTGTTCGACGTTGGTGCCGGGAATTTCGTCGAAACCGTGTATATCCCCGAGGTGGATCGGGGGACGTTGTGCATTTCGACGCAGGCGGGCTGCGCACTCGACTGTGCCTTCTGCTCGACGGGCAAACAGGGGTTCAACCGGAACCTGACTGTTGCCGAGATCATCGGCCAGCTATGGCAAGCCAACAAGATACTGGGCTTCGATCCCAAGGCTGAGCGTATTATCAGCAACGTGGTATTGATGGGCATGGGCGAGCCGCTTGCGAACTACGACAATGTTCTGCCCGCGCTGCGTTTGATGCTTGATGACAATGCCTATGGCCTGTCGCGCCGGCGCGTGACCGTATCGACCTCGGGGATTGTTCCTGTGATGGATCGGTTGGGCGAGGATTGCCCGGTGGCGCTGGCAGTATCGCTCCATGCGCCTAACGACGCATTGCGCGACCGATTGGTGCCGATCAATCGGAAATATCCGCTTGCCGACCTGATTGCGGCCTGTCGTCGCTACCTTGCCGTGGCGCCACGGGACTTCATCACCTTTGAATATGTGATGCTGGACAATCTCAATGATCACGATGGCGATGCGCACGAGCTGCTGCGACTGACGCATGAGGTTCCATGCAAATTCAATCTGATTCCGTTCAATCCGTTTTCGCAATCCGGCTTTCGTCGCTCTACTTTCGCCCGAATGCGTCGCTTCGCTGATATTTTGACGGCTGCCGGCATCGTCACCACCATTCGTCGGACTCGTGGTGAAGACATAGACGCTGCCTGCGGTCAGCTGGCGGGCCAGGTGCTTGATCGGTCCAATCGGACGACTCGCAGAATCAAACCGATCCCCGTTGCGGAGATCTCGCCGTGAGATGCATCGCCGCACTTGCATTTGCGATGCTTGCTGCTCTTGGAGTTGGAGTTCTTGGTGGTTGTGCTGCGGGTAAAGGGCCGTCCAGCCAGGCCGAACAGCCCGTGTCGCAGCAGACACCCACCAGCGATTCCCGTCAGCGCGCCAAGGTGCATACTGAATTGGGATCGCTGTACCTTCAGCGAGGCAACATGGGGGTGGCGCTGGAGGAGGCGCGAGCGGCGATTTCGGCAGATGCGAATTATGCGCCGGCACATAATCTGATGGGCTTGGTCTATATGCAGTTGCATGAAGACAATACGGCCGAAAAGAGCTTTGAGCATGCATTGACCCTGGCGCCAGGAGACCCCGAGATCAACAACAGTTTCGGCTGGTTTCTCTGCCAGACCGGACGCGAGCAACGTTCCATTCAGTATTTTCTTGCGGCGATCAAGAGCCCGCTGTATGCCACGCCCAGCTTGCCCAACACCAATGCCGGCATTTGCTCGTTGCGGCTCAGGGATGACAAGTCTGCCGAGGAATATTTCATTAGAGCATTGCGTCTGGACGGCAACAACGACCGGGCGCTTTTCTTTCTTGCCGATATTGCCTATCGTCAGGGCAGACTGGCTGTGGCTCGGCTGCATCTGGCCGAACTGCACAAAGTCACTGAACCGAGCTCGGAGTCCTTGTGGCTGGCAGTGCGCATCGAACGCAAACTTGGAGACCGGGAGGCCGAAGCTCGTTACGCATCGCAATTAAGGCGTAAGTTTCCCGGCACTCCGGAACAGCAGAAACTATTGCAGGGGCAGTACCAGTGAGCGAGCCTACGGAATCACCTGATCTGCCCGAGTCTCTGGAACCGCCGGCAGCAGAGGGGGTTGATGTTTCTCCCGCCGGCTCGGCGGATTCCACTCCGCTTTCCTACGATTCGCCGGGAGGCTGCCTGCGTGAGGCTCGTATGGCGCGGGGGCTTTCGATTGCCGATGTGGCGCAATCGATAAAGTTCAGCCCGAGACAAATCGAGATTATTGAACGCGACGATTTTGATATGCTGCCGGGCACCACTTTCGTGCGCGGCTTCATTCGCGGTTATGCCAAATTGTTAAAGTTGGATGACCAGGCGCTGCTGGCGATGCTGGACCGGCAGAAACCGCAGGTCGTTGTTCAGATAGATTTGCCGCAAGATACCGGGGCGGCCTTGCCTCAGCCAGGAGAACAGCGCAACTATTATCCCTATCTGATACTGCTGGTGATACTGTTGGTGGCAGGCGTTGGCCTTGCGGTATTTCTCGACTGGCCTGGCAAGGTTGAAAAGCCCGCGCCGGTGGCGAGCAATGCGACCTCGACCCTGCAACCGCCGCTGGCCTATATTGAGCAACCCCCCGCAACACCCTTTGTGCCTGGACAGGTTGTTGCCGAGACTCCTCCTGTTGGTACAGATATCCGTCAGCTGATTTTCGTGTTTGAGGACAAGTCCTGGGTCGAGGTCAAGGATGCCACGCAACGGGTGATCTTTGCCCAAATAAATGAGCCAGGCACCCGTCAAATCGTCAATGGCAAGCCTCCTTTCGCATTGGTCATCGGTAACGCGTCGCATGTTCAGTTGCAGTTTGAAGATCAACAGGTTGACTTGCGTCCGCATACCAAGGTCGACGTGGCGCGGCTTACCCTCGAATGAATTCGGTGGATCGGCAATTACCCGTCGCAGCCATGCAGCGGCGACGCACACGTCAAGTCATGGTGGGGCAAGTCGCCATCGGCGGCGGTGCGCCGATTGTGGTGCAATCGATGACCAATACCGATACTGCGGATGATTTTGCCACCAGCATACAGGTGGCGCAGTTGGCGAGCGCCGGCTCCGAGATCGTGCGCGTTACGGTGAATACTCGCGAGGCGGCAGCAGCCGTCCCCAGGATTCGCGAACGCCTGCTGCAAATGAATCTGGAAGTGCCGCTGGTAGGCGACTTTCATTTCAACGGTCACAAGCTTCTCGAAGAAGTGCCTGAATGTGCCGCCACACTCGACAAGTTGCGCATCAATCCCGGCAACGTGGGCAAGGGCAAAAGTCGCGACGAGCAATTCGCCCGCCTGATCGAGATCGCTTGCCGGCATGACAAGCCGGTGCGCATCGGCGTCAATTGGGGCAGCCTCGATCCGGCGTTGCTTTCGCGCATCATGGATGAGAACGCCGGGCGTTCAGAACCGAAAGATGCCAATGCCATCATGCGCGAAGCCATGGTCGCATCCGCCTTGGAAAGCGCGGCGAAAGCCGAGGAGGTCGGCCTGGCGGGGAACAGGATCGTGCTTTCCTGCAAGGTTTCCGGGGTGCAGGATTTGATCGCCATCTACCGCGACCTGGCGGATCGTTCAGATTATCCCCTGCATCTGGGTTTGACCGAGGCCGGCATGGGATCCAAGGGGATTGTCGCCTCAACGGCGGCATTGGCCGTCGTATTGCAACAAGGGATCGGCGACACCATCCGCGTGTCATTGACGCCGGAACCGAACGGCGATCGCGCGCGCGAAGTAATCGTGGCCCAGGAAATCCTACAGACCATGGGACTGCGGGCGTTCACGCCGCTGGTAGCGGCTTGCCCCGGTTGTGGCCGCACCGCCAGCAGTGTATTCCAGGAACTGGCGCAGGACATTCAGTGCTATGTGCGCGACCAGATGCCGACCTGGCGCCTGCATTACCTTGGCGTAGAGAACATGACGCTGGCGGTGATGGGCTGTGTGGTCAACGGCCCTGGCGAAAGCAAGCACGCCAATATCGGTATCAGTCTTCCCGGCACCGGAGAGACCCCGGTAGCACCTGTCTATGTGGACGGCGAACACACGCAGACACTGAAGGGTGACAACATCGCGGGGGAATTCCGCAGCATCATTGACGACTACGTGAAGCGCAAATATCCACGGCGCCAGACCTGAAGAACGAATAATGAGCCATATCTTGCAAGCTATCCGCGGGATGAACGACATCCTGCCTGATGAAGCCGAACTATGGGAGCAGCTTGAGAACGGCATACGAGATTGGTTGCGTGGCTATGGCTATCGGCCTATCCGCATGCCGCTGGTTGAACCGACCCCATTGTTTGCGCGAGCCATCGGCGCCGTTACTGACATCGTTGAAAAGGAGATGTATTCTTTTACCGACAGCCTCAACGGCGAGTTATTGACGCTGCGTCCGGAAGGCACGGCGGGCTGCGTACGCGCCGCCATTCAGCACAATCTTCTTTATGATGGGCCGAAACGGCTCTGGTACCAGGGGCCGATGTTTCGCCACGAACGCCCACAGAAGGGGAGGTATCGGCAGTTCCACCAGATCGGCGTCGAGGCGCTCGGTTTCGGCGGACCGGATATCGACGCCGAGATGATCCTGATGTGTCAGCGGCTGTGGGATGATCTCGGACTCAAGGGCATCCGCCTGGAGCTGAATTCCCTCGGCCAGTCCGAAGAGCGGCAAGCGCATCGCGAGGCATTGATCAATCATTTCGAGAGCCATGCGGCGTTGCTCGATGCTGACGCGCAACGGCGCCTGCACAGCAACCCGCTACGCGTTCTCGACAGTAAAAACCCGGCGATGCAAGACTTGATCGAGAGAGCGCCGAAGCTGCTCGATTATCTTGGGGCAGACTCGCTGCGGCATTTCGAAGCAGTCCAGTCGCTGCTCAAGGATTCCGGTATTCCCTATCGGATCAATCCGCGTCTGGTGCGCGGCCTTGACTATTACAACCTCACGGTGTTCGAATGGGTCACTGACAATCTGGGTGCGCAAGGCACGGTCTGCGCGGGGGGCCGCTACGACGGCCTGTTCGCCCAGCTTGGCGGGAAGCCGCAGCCTGCCTGCGGTTTTGCCATGGGCATCGAGAGGTTGCTGATGTTGTGGCAGGAGGCGGGCGCCAAAGCGGCAAACCAAGTTGCTGACATCTATGTCGTGCATCAGGGAGAACAGGCGCAACGTTTCGCTTTCAGAGTTGCCGAAGGAATGCGTGATAATGGCTACAACGTCCAGTTGCATTGCGGTGGTGGCAGTTTCAAATCGCAGATGAAGCGTGCCGACGGTTCCGGGGCGATGCTTGCACTCATCATCGGCGATGATGAAGCAGCCGCCGAGGAAGTCACACTCAAGCCGCTGCGCGAGGCTTCAGAACAACGTCGCGTAGCTTACGATCAACTTGCCGAGGCGATCGGCGAATTGCTTTTTGAATGGGAAGATGAAAATGGCGGTCTATGATCTTGAAGAGCAGGAACAACTCGACGAACTGAAAACCTGGTGGAAGCAGCATGGCAACCTGGTGACGGCGGCGGTTGTCGTCGTGGCCATATGCGTGGTCGGCTGGCAAGGCTGGAACTGGTGGCAGCGTGATCGGGCGCTGCAAGCGGCGGCTGTGTATGCCGCAGTGGAGCGGGCAGCCGCTGAACATGACGCGAAGAAAGCGCGCGAGGCCACCGGCGAGTTGATCGACAAGTTCCCACGCACTGCATACGCCGGCATGGCCGCATTGCTTTCTGCCAGAGTCCAGGCCGAAAGCGGCGATCTGAAGAGCGCAAAATTGCAATTGGACTGGGCTGTGGATAATGCGCGCGACGACGAAATGCGCGATCTGGCGCATTTGCGCCTGGCTGCCGTACTGCTCGACGAGAAGGCTTACGATGAAGCTTTGCGGCAGCTGGCCAGCGAACCTTCTTTGCCTTTCTCGGCACGTTACGCCGACATGAAGGGCGATATCTATCTCGCCCAAGGGAAGCAGGAAGAAGCGAAGACGGCCTATCAGGCAGCCTTGAAGAAAATCGACGAAATACAGAAAGCTTCCGGCAACAATCAACGTGGTGAGCAATATCGCGATCTGGTTATGCTTAAGCTCGAATCGCTCGGAGGCAAGTCGTCATGAAGAAATTGTTTCTGCCGGGTTTTCTGGCAGCATCGGCCGTTTTGCTTGGCGGTTGTTCGGCGTTGGACACGATCAACCCGTTTTCGAGCACGCCGCAAAAAATCAAGCCGGCTGAATTGGTAAAGTTTGTCCCCTCGGTGGAATTGCGCGTTGTTTGGCAGGCCAGCATTGGTGGCAGCGACGAATATGTATTCACCCCCGCAGTGGTTGGCAACAGTGTCTATGTGGCGGCGCGCGGTGGATCGCTGGCGCGCTTCGATGACGGTCGCCAGGTTTGGCGAGTGAGCGCCGGCCAGGTAGTCTCTGGCGGAGTCGGCAGTGATGGCAAGGTGGTGGTGGTGGGCACGCCCAAGGGGATTGTCTTGGGGTTCGATGCGGCGACCGGCAAGGAAATCTGGAAGACTTACGTCAGCTCCGAAGTGCTCGCCGCGCCAGCGGTAGGCGATGGGCTGGTGGCGGTGCGTAGCGGCGATTCCCGGATTTATGCTTTCGAAGCCGCCGACGGCAAACGGCGTTGGGTGTACCAGCGCAGTACGCCGGCTTTATCCTTGCGCAGCCAAGCTGGCATGGCCCTGGCCGGCCGCACTGTATTTGCCGGTTTTCCGGGGGGCAGGCTGGTGGCGATCAGCAGTGTCAATGGGGCAGCGCTCTGGGAGAGCGCTGTCGCATTGCCCAAGGGCGCGACTGAACTTGAGCGGGTCGCCGACGTTACCAGTATTCCTGTGGTGGGTGGACGGGAAATCTGTGCAGTTGCCTACCAAGGGCGCGTCGCCTGCTTTGACTTGAACACGGGCAATCAGATATGGAGCCGGGAAATAACCAGCAGTGCCGGCCTCGATATGGACGCGAAAGCCGTCTACGTCAGCGATGACAACGGTGCGGTGCAGGCCTTTGAGCGCAGCAACGGCTCAAGTTTGTGGAAACAGGACAAGTTATTTATGCGCGGTTTGTCGCGGCCGCTGGCGCTTGGCGGTTCGCTGGGTAAATATGTCGCTGTTGCCGACAGTCAAGGGGTGGTGCATCTGCTGCGTAGCGAGGATGGCAGTTTCTCGGGACGTTTCGCTAGCGACGGCAGCGCGGTATCGGCCGATTTGCAGCCCAGCAAGGACGGATTCGTGATGCAGACGCGCAGGGGCAGTATTTACGCACTTTCTGCGAAATGAGTCGAAGGCAATGGCCGATACTGAACACGATGCAGTTCGGTTCTTTGAAAGCCAGTTCCGTCGCCAGGTTGAGTCGGGCGATTTTGCCTTGAATCCTTTTGAGCAGCTTGCGCTCGGCTATGCAAAGGGTACGCTGCTTGACCTGGGCTGCGGTTTGGGCAATCTGGCGCTTGCCGCGGCGCGGCGCGGCTGCCGGGTGACTGCGCTGGATGCCAGCGGTACGGCGATTGACCACTTGCGGGTAGCCGCACTGAAAGAGGGTTTGCCGATCGAAGCCAGCCTGGCCGACCTCTCAAACTGGTCGGATAGCCGGAAATTCGATACCGTCGTTGCCATTGGCTTGCTCATGTTTTTCCCGCGCGACCGCGCTTTGTCCTTGCTTGACTCGCTGCGCGACGGCGTTGCGCCGGGAGGCTGCTGCATCGTCAATGTGCTGGTTGAGGGCACCACTTACCTGGACATGTTCGAACCAGCTCACTTCCATCTGTTCACCACGGCGGAGCTTGAAGCCACCTTTGGCGGCTGGCGTATACACGTTAAGCAGCGGGATGGTTTCGATGCGCCTGGGGGTAGCCGCAAGGAGTTCTTGACCATCGTCGCCCAATGCCCTGGAAAAGCTTCATGAACCCCACACTGGTCATCGTCGGCCGTCCCAATGTGGGCAAGTCCACCCTGTTCAATCGCTTAACCCGCTCGCGCGACGCGTTGGTCGCCGATTTGCCGGGTCTGACACGGGATCGGCATTATGGCCGCGGCCGTCTTGGCGAGAAAAATTACCTGGTGGTCGACACCGGTGGCTTCGAACCTGCGGCAAAGAACGGCATCATGCACGAGATGGCGCTCCAGGCCGAGGCTGCCATCGCCGAGGCCGATGTGTTGCTGTTCGTGGTCGATGCCCGTGCCGGCCTGACGCCACAGGACAAGTCGATTGCCGACCGCTTGCGCAAGTCAGGCCGGCCGTTGCTGCTGGTGGTCAATAAGGGGGAGGGGATGAACCGGCCGGTGGTGGCCGCGGAATTTCACGAACTCGGCTGTGGCATGCCGCTGGTCGTCTCGGCAGCGCATGGCGACGGTGTGCGCGAGTTGGTGGATGAGGCGCTGGCGCTATTCCCCGAACAGAGCGAAGTGTACGAAGAGAGCGTCGGTCCGCGCGTAGCGGTGGCGGGCCGCCCCAATGTCGGCAAGAGCACGCTGATCAATACCCTGCTCGGCGAACAACGGGTCATCGCGTTCGACCAGCCGGGCACGACACGCGATGCCATCGAAGTGCCGTTTTCCTGCAATGGCCGCGATTACACGCTGATCGATACTGCCGGTTTGCGCCGTCGTGGCAAGGTGTTCGAAACGGTCGAGAAATTTTCCGTGATCAAGACCCTGCAGGCGATTGAAGAGTGCAATGTGGTGATACTGATGGTCGATGCGAGCCAGGATATTTCCGACCAGGACGCGCATATCGCCGGTTTTGCCATCGAAGCCGGGCGTGCCTTGGTCGTGGCGGTGAATAAATGGGATGCAGTTGACGACTACCGCCGCGGGATTGTCAAAATGAACATCGAACGCAAGCTGAATTTTCTCGGCTTTGCCCGCGTGCATTACATTTCCGCGCTGCTCGGAGAGGGTATCGGTGGCGTGATTGCTTCCGTGGACAAGGCCTGGGCCGCAGCCTCGGCCAATTTGCCCACTCCCCAACTGACGCGTGCCTTGATTGCCGCAGTCGCCAAGCAGGCGCCGCCGCGCCATGGTCTGTTCCGTCCCAAGCTGCGCTACGCTCACCAGGGCGGTCGGAATCCGCCTCTGATCGTGGTTCACGGCAATGCCCTCGATCATCTTCCCGATGCTTACCGGCGTTATCTGGAGCGGACTTTCCTGGAAGTGTTCAAACTGCAGGGAACGCCGTTGCGGGTACAGTTCAAGAGTTCAACCAATCCATATGCCAACAGGAAGGATCGGCCAGGATAGGCAATGCCGCTGGCAGGGCGTCGAAAAATGTTTTACAGTGAATACTTATAACTAGAACAGAGGGCCGCACTATGAGCAATAAAGGGCAATTTCTACAAGACCCGTTTCTGAACGCATTGCGGAAGGAGCACATTCCGGTCGCGATTTATCTGGTCAATGGGATCAAGTTGCAAGGGCAGATCGAGTCCTTCGACCAGTATGTTGTTCTTCTCAAGAACACGCTGACCCAGATGGTCTACAAGCACGCCATCTCGACAGTTGTGCCGGCTCGCCCCGTCAGCCTCGACCTGGACGGCGACAGCGAGTAATGGTTGTCCCACCGAGGGACTTCCTATGCTCGTTGACCGGTTCAGGACAGCCTGTCCGTAGCCACCGTAGCTTGCCATCCGATGTTTGAGCCGTCTGTGAGCGGTGGTATTAACGCCATCCTCGTGCAACTGGATTTCGGCGAGGGCGATTATGCCGAACGACTGGCCGAATTCAAGCTGCTCTCGAGCAGCGCCGGCACCTGGCCGAAAGCGCTGATTCAAGGAAAGCGTCTGGCGCCGGACCCCGCAACCTTTGCCGGCAAGGGCAAGGTTGCGGAAATCGCTGCCGCTGTCCGCGATCATGCGGCAGAAGTCGTCATTTTCAATCATGAATTGAGCGCCGGCCAGCAGCGCAATCTCGAAAAAGCGTTCGACTGTCGGGTTGTCGATCGCAGCGCGCTGATTCTCGACATTTTCGCACAGCGCGCCAAGTCCCATGAAGGCAAACTGCAAGTGGAGCTGGCCCAACTGCAGCATCTGGCTACTCGTTTGGTGCGCGGCTGGACTCACCTCGAAAGACAAAAAGGCGGTATCGGTCTGCGTGGCCCCGGCGAGAAGCAGCTGGAAACCGACCGGCGGCTGCTTGGCAAACGGGTCTCACTACTCAAGGAAGCACTCAAGCAGCTTGAGCGACAGCGCGCTGTGCGGCGGCGGGCACGGACGCGAGGCGACATGCTGACCGTCTCCCTGGTGGGTTATACCAATGCGGGCAAGACAACCTTGTTCAACGCTTTGACCAAGGCTGGCGGCTATGCTGCCGACCAGCTTTTCGCCACGCTGGACACGACATCGCGCCGGCTCTTTCTTGATGAAGTCGGCCAGATCGTCATATCCGATACCGTGGGCTTTATTCGCGATCTGCCGCATGCCTTGGTCGCGGCTTTTCATGCCACCCTGGAAGAAACGGCGGGCTCCAATCTGCTTTTGCATGTCGTTGACTCGGCCAGTCCCGACCGCGACCAGCAAATTGATGCGGTCAACCGGGTACTTGCGGAGATTGGCGCAGCCGATGTCCCGCAGATCATCGTTTGGAACAAGATCGATGCGACAGCTGCATCCCCCGGAGTTGAGCGCGATGAGTATGCTAAAATCTCCCGCGTTCGTTTGAGTGCGTGTACTGGTGCCGGTCTCGATTTGTTGCGCGCGGCGCTGACCGAAGCGGCGCGCGAGCATTCTTCCAGGAATCAGGTTCCGGCAGATGCCTTCTCCTGATCCATTTATTGGAATCGACATGGTTTTCTTTCCTCTGAGCAGGGTTTAAATAAGTGATCGCCGCGATACTCATGTCAATGAATGACCACGGCTGGGGCAATAAGCCAGATCCGGGGGGTAACAAGGGCGGCGGGCCGCCTGATTTGGAAGAACTCTGGCGCGATGTCAATCGACGCATTTCAGCCTTGTTTGGGGGAAAGGGCGGCGGCGTCGGCGGCGGCAATCGGGATGCGCGGCCGCCGTTAAACCTGCGCCAGTTCGGCGGCGGGATTGGCATGCTGCTGATTCTGATCCTGGTGGTGTGGCTGGCAAGCGGCTTCTACATCGTCGATGAAGGCCAGCGTGGCGTGGTGCTGCGCTTTGGCAGTTTCAGCCGGATTACCACCTCCGGTCCCAATATGCGCTTGCCATGGCCGATCGAGAGTCACGAAATCGTCAATCTGTCCGGCGTTCGTACCGTGGAAGTCGGCTATCGCGGTGCGGAAAAGAACAAGGTACTCAAAGAGGCACTGATGCTGACCGACGATGAGAACATCGTCATGGTCCAGTTTGCCGTGCAGTATTTGCTCAAGGATCCGCAAAACTTCATTTTCAAGAACCGTCATCCGGACGATGCCGTGACGGGTGCGGCCGAAACGGCGATTCGCGAGATCGTTGGCAAGAGCAAGATGGATTTCGTGCTCTACGAAGGCCGCGAGCAAATTGCCGCCAACACCGCCAAGCTGATCCAGGAAATTCTGGATCGCTACGAGACCGGCGTATTGATCCGTTCCGTGACCATGCAGAGTACCCAGCCGCCGGAACAAGTGCAGGCGGCCTTCGACGACGCCACCAAGGCGGGCCAGGATCGCGAGCGGCATAAGAACGAAGGCCAGGCGTATGCCAACGATGTCGTCCCGCGTGCGCGCGGCACCGCCTCGCGCCTGACGGAAGAAGCCAATGGCTACAAGAGCCGCGTCATTGCCAACGCCGAGGGCGAGGCCAGCCGTTTCAAGCAGATTCTCGTCGAATATAACAAGGCCCCTGAAGTCATGCGTAGCCGCTTGTATCTCGACACGGTGCAACAGGTTATGTCCAGTGTCAGCAAGGTGATGGTCGATGCCAAGGGCGGCAACAACCTGCTTTACCTGCCGCTCGACAAGTTGATGCAGGCCGCTGGCGCGACGGCTGCTGCTTCTACCGCAACCGCAACGCCCGAAGTGGCTCCTGCGGCCCGTGCCAATCCTGTCATTCCCAACGAAGTGCCGCCGCAATTGGAAAAACAGGACGCCAGCATGGCGCGTTCCCGCGATGCCCTGCGCTCGCGCGAGAGAGGAGAACGCTGATGCGCCGCAGTTTGCCGTTTATTGCCGCCACGCTGTTTTGCTTCCTGGCGGTATTGGCCATGACCTTGTTTACCGTCGATCAACGCCAGTATGCGATTGTTTTCCAACTCGGTGAGGTCAAGGAAGTGATCCGTGATCCGGGGCTTAATTTCAAGTGGCCGTTGATCCAGAATGTACGCTTCTTCGAGAAACGCATCTTGACCATGGATTCGCCCGAACCGGAGCGCTTTCTTACCGCCGAGAAGAAACCGGTGCTGGTCGACTCCTATGTCAAATGGCGCATCAGCGACGTCAAACAGTATTACATCAGTGTCGGTGGTGACGAGTTCGTTGCCAAGACACGGCTGGCACAGACTGTGAATTCCGGTTTGCGCGAGGAGTTCGGCAAGCGGACCGTGCATGACGTCGTTTCCGGCGAGCGCGAGAAGATCATGGCCGAAGTGCAGCGCAAGACCGACGCCGATGCCCGTACCATGGGCGTGCAGATCATCGACGTGCGCTTGAAACGCGTGGATTTTCCGCCCGAGGTGTCGGACTCGGTATATCGCCGCATGGAGACCGAACGCAAGCGTGTGGCCAACGAATTGCGTTCGCAGGGTTCCGCGGAGGAAGAGAAGATCAAGGCCGATGCCGACCGTCAGCGGGAAGTGATTGTTGCCGAGGCCTACCGGGATGCGCAGAAGACCAAGGGTGAGGGCGATGCCAAGGCTTCCGCCATTTATGCGCAGTCCTTTGGACAGAACCCCGAGTTCTACAGTTTCTACCGCAGCCTGGAAGCCTATCGCCAGAGTTTCAAGAACAAGAGCGACATGCTGGTGGTTGACCCCAGCTCGGAGTTTTTCAAGTACCTCAAGGGCAGCGGCAAGAACGGCAAGTAATGCTGGGATTGAGATACTGAAATACCGACATGCTGACCTCGCTTCTGCTGGCGTTCGCGCTGATGCTCGTTCTCGAAGGCCTGATGCCTTTCTTTGCGCCACAAATGTGGCGTGAAGGTTTTCGGCGGGCGGCCGAACTCAGCGACGGACAGTTACGTTTTCTCGGACTGTCCTCGATGCTGGTCGGGTTGCTGTTGTTGATCCTGTTCAAATAGGTATTCCATGCGCCGTTGGCTCCTGCCGGAAGCGATTGAAGACGTTCTGCCCGCCGAGGCATGGCAGGTTGAAACGCTGCGCCGTCGCCTGCTCGACGAGTTCCGCCGTCATGGCTATGAATTTGTCATTCCACCGCTGCTCGAATACGTCGAATCGCTGCTTACCGGCAGCGGTCGCGACCTCGACCTGCGCACTTTCAAACTGGTTGACCAATTGTCCGGCCGTACCATGGGTATCCGGGCCGACATCGCGCCACAGGTCGCCCGGATCGATGCTCATTTGCTCAACCGCAGCGGAGTCACGCGCCTGTGCTATTGCGGCAGCGTTTTGCACACCTTGCCGGTAGGATTGACTGCGACGCGCCAGCCTTTGCAGATCGGCGCCGAACTCTATGGTCATGGCGGCAGCGAAGCCGATGCCGAAATGCTGCGACTGTTGGCGCAAGCCCTGCAACTTTCCGGCCTTGCCGCGACACGCATCGATATCGGGCATGTGGGGGTGTTCCGCGCCCTGGCCGCTGGCGCGGGATTGGAGGCAGATCGGGAACAAGATTTGTTCGGTGCGCTCCAGGCCAAGGATCAGCCTTCGTTGCGGGAACTTGTCGCGGATATTGCCGAACCGTATCGCTCGGCTTTGCTCATGTTGCCTGAATGCTATGGCGGCATGGAAGTATTGGAACGCGCCGCGGGGCATCTGCCGAGCTTGCCTGGGATCGCTCGAGCACTGGCCGAATTGCGGGCTGTGGCAGGTGCGGTAAATGATTTGCCAGTGAGCTTCGATCTCGCCGATTTGCGTGGTCTGCACTACCATAGCGGCGTTGTCTTCGCCGCCTACTGTGCCGGTCATCCCGGTGCAATCGCTTTGGGTGGTCGTTACGACCAGGTGGGCAAGGCTTTCGGTCGCAGTCGTGCCGCCACCGGGTTCAGTCTGGACCTGCGCGAACTGGCGCGTCTGGCGCCCTGCCCGGAGACACGCCGGGCGATCCTGGCACCTTGTTCCTCGACTGCAAGCGGCGACGCGGCATTGCAGACATTGATTGGCGAATTGCGCGCCACGGGCGAGATCGTCATTGATGAGCTCCCTCAACATGTCCCTGAGGATTGGGTCGAGGCAGGTTGCGACCGGCGCTTGATCTGTCGCGACGGCCATTGGCAAATTGAAACTTTCGGGAAAGAGTAATCACATGGCAAAGAACGTGGTGGTCATCGGCACTCAATGGGGAGACGAAGGCAAGGGCAAGATCGTCGATTGGTTGACGGACCATTCGCAAGGCGTGGTGCGTTTTCAGGGTGGCCACAATGCCGGCCACACGCTGGTTATCAACGGCAAGAAAACGGTATTGCATCTGGTTCCTTCCGGCATCCTCCGGGACAGCGTCACCTGTTATATCGGCAATGGCGTGGTGCTATCGCCCGATGCGCTGATCAACGAACTCGACGAGCTTCAGGAAGCCGGCGTCGAGGTCGAAGGACGGCTGAAAATTTCCGAGGCCTGTCCCTTGATCCTGCCCTATCACCAAGCCATCGACCAGGCGCGCGAGTCCGCCAAGGGTGACAACAAGATCGGCACGACCGGGCGCGGCATCGGTCCCTGTTATGAAGACAAGGTGGCGCGGCGCGCGATACGCTTGCAGGATTTGATGCGGCCGAAGCGTTTTGCCGAAAAGCTGGCCGAACTGCTCGATTATCACAATTTCATGCTGCAACATTATTACCATGCCCAGACGGTAGACTTTCAGCAGGTGCTGGACGCTACCCTGGCCATCGCGCCGCGTCTGGAGAAGATGGTGGCCGATGTCCCGCGTGCGCTCTACGATGCGCACAAGGGCGGCGCCAATTTGCTGTTTGAAGGCGCCCAGGGCACCTTGCTCGACATCGATCATGGCACCTATCCTTATGTCACATCGAGCAATTGCGTTGCCGGCGCGGCGTGCGCTGGCGCGGGGCTCGGTCCGGGCATGCTGCATTACATTCTCGGCATCACCAAAGCCTACACTACCCGGGTCGGTGGCGGCCCATTCCCGACCGAGCTTTACGACGCTGTCGACAAACTCGATCCAATTGGCAAGCATCTGTCCACCAAGGGGCATGAGTTCGGTGCCACCACCGGTCGCGCGCGGCGTTGCGGCTGGTTCGATGCCACCGCCTTGAAGCGTTCGATCCAGATCAACGGCGTTTCCGGCTTATGTGTCACCAAGCTGGACGTGCTGGATGGCGTGGAAGAGTTGAAGTTGTGCGTGGGCTATAAGCTCGAGGGAGTACTCACGGATATTTTACCGGTGGGCGCCGAAGAGCTTTCGCGTTGCGAACCGGTGTACCAGACGCTACCGGGCTGGACACAGAGCACTGTCGGCGTGAAGACTCTTGATGGACTGCCCGCTGCTGCCCGGGCCTACCTGAAGCGCATCGAGGAGGTTTGCGAGGTACCGGTGGACATGATTTCCACCGGGCCGGAGCGCGAGGAAACCATCGTCCTGAATCATCCGTTCAAGTAGTCAAGCTCGGGGTAGGCTGATCGAAGCCAGCCGGCGGGATTGTGGGATTGTGTCAGCACAATCCCGGCTATCGTCTCCACGTATAGTTATGCAGGCAGCGCTATCTTCTGGTCGGTGCTGAATTGATAATCGCGGAACACATGTTCCGCGCTCAGGATCTGGTATTTGCCGTCAGCCAGGCGTCGCGTGGTGTCCTTTAGTCGGTAGGTGTAGTGCCCGCAAGTCCAGCAGTCGAAATTGCGCATGTGGGTGCACAAACACGTCTTTTCCATCACCGATATCTTTTTGGCATGCGGATGCGCCGCCACTTGGCGATTGTAGGCCGTGACATAGGCACAATTGCCTGAACTATCGAGCAGATAACCCAAGGCTTCGCAGTTGGGACGGATGCCAGCGCCGATCGCCGGGCTGCTTTTCAGCATGCGCATCGGATAGCCGGTCGGGGAGACGGTGTTGACCTCGATTTCATCCTCACTGGCCTTGAAGTATTCTTGCTGGACCTCTGGCGGCAAGCCGCATTCCTTCACGACAGTGAATCGCGTCGCCACCTGAACGGCCGCAGCGCCGTTCTCGAGAAAGGATACGGCATCGCTGCCTGTAAATATCCCTCCGGCCGGAATCAGCGGGATGTCGAGTTTCTCGGCTAGCAGATATTGCCGGATTTCAGCCGTAATGACGTGCAAGTCGTATTTTGCCCAGTCCATGCCGAAGCCCAAGTGGCCGCCGGCCAAAGGTCCTTCTATCACGATGAAATCGGGCAATCGGTTCAGCTTGGCATTCTTGCGCAGGAAAAGTTGCAACGCTCGCAAGGAGGAAACGATGATACCGAGTTTGGCATCGCGAAAGCGCGGGTGATCCTCGATCAGCGCAAACGACCCGAGATGCAGACCAGCGGACAGCGTGATGCCGTCGATGCCGGCATCCAGCGCGGCGGCGAGGCGTACCCGCAGGGTTTCGCGGGGTGCGCTCATGGTGAGTTTCTCCATGCAGTTGACGAAGATGAGTCCTTCGCCCTGCTTGGCTTCCATGGTCCGGCCCACATGGTTCTTGGTCGCTTCCGCAAGCTGGCCGAGATCAAACTGAACTACGGACTTGTCGGCATTGGCGACGTTGAATTTGTAGAGTTTGAGCTTTTCCCTGACGAAGTGCGTTTTGAAACGCCGGTCGGAAACCGTCGGCACCATCGCGTCGGAAATATGGCCTATCCCCCCCAGTCGCGCGGCTTCCAGCGCAAGTTCAGCCGTCGAGATATCCACGCCCATTCCGCCGATGATGATTGGTACCAATTGCTTCTTGCCAAATTGCAGGCGGAAATTATCCACATAATTCATTGCTATCCTTCGATCTAGGCGGCCAAGTGGCCGCCTGGTTTGGTAATGATATCAAAATCGACTGCGAGTTCTGTTGTTACCGACAATGGCACGACAGCAACCTGGGTATGCAGATTCCCTGTCTATTCACTTTCAGAGGCATTTGTCTTCGGGTTGTTTGTTGATGTGGATAGGGTAGTCAAGCTATCGGCCTGTCCTTTGATCATCGCGCTTCGGCTTTCCGGCGTTTCGAGGCTGATGCGGCCCAACGCGCCGCTACGGTAATCCGTCAGCAGCAGCAGCGCGGCTTTTTCCAGGTCGAGTTCGCCGCCCCTGGCTTTCGACAGACAGCCGCGCTTCCTGGCAATGGCTTCGAGTATGGCTGCGCCATCCAGTCCGGCCGAGTCGAAACCGTAACGTGCGGAAATCAAGGTGCGATAGCGGGCTTGCAGGATGTCGCAGAGAAATACGGCAACCTCCTCTTCGAGGATGGCATTGCGTCCAATGGCATGGCTTGCGGCGAGCATCAGCCCGTCGCTGGGATGCTCGATTTTCGGCCAGAGCATACCCGGCGTATCGATCAGGGTCAGACGCGGTCCGAGGTCGAGGCGCTGCTGGACTTTGGTGATCGCCGGTTCGTCTCCCACGGCCGCCACCCGGCGTTTCACGAGAGCATTCAGCAATGTGGATTTGCCGACATTCGGTATGCCCATGATCATCATGCGCAAGGGCTTGAGATTGTCGTCGCGATGGGGGGCGAGTGCCTGACACAACTTGGGTACCTTGGCGACTTCACCGGGTTTCTTGCAGGATATTGCCACCGCCTTGACCCCTGGTTGCCGGTTGAAGTATGCCAGCCAGTTCTTGGTCACCGCCGGGTCGGCCAGATCAGTCTTGTTGAGTAATTTCAGGCAGGGACGCTGGCGATGCAGGCGCAATTCATGGATCATCGGATTGCTGCTGGCCTCGGGCAGGCGCGCATCCACCACTTCGATCACCACGTCGGTCAACGCCATGGTCTCGGCCGCCTTCTTGCGGGCCAGCGTCATGTGGCCGGGGTACCATTGAATCGCCATGGGCAACCTGGTCAGGTGCCGCCATCGGCAATAACGGAGATCGAGGCTCCTTGGCACGCCACTACCTGCCCGGCATAAATTTTGGCGGTCTTGCGGTTTTCCAACCGATGATCGACTGTCACCCCGCCATTCGCCACCAGCAACTTGCCTTGGCCGCCGCTGCTGGCGATCCCGGCAAGTTTAAGCAGATTGCATAATTGGATGTATTGATGTTGCGGATCCAGCCGGAACTCGATGGTTTGCATGCGCGCCTGTGAATGATTCGATGATGGCTGACGGACAGCCAAGATAATGGATAAAAAGGCGAATCATAGCAAGCGCAGCCCATCTGGGGTATCCCTATCGGTTTATTGAGTTGGAAAGACGTCACGAATCCACCCTGATCCTGCCTGTATGTGCTTGTATCCCATATCGTCGAGAGCTATAGTTGGCAAGCGATCATTTATGCATAGACTTGCCCAGGGCAGCCATGAAAACCACGATGCGCGCCATGATCCTCGACCGGTCGGCAATCCCGCTGCGTCTGGTCGAGCTGCCAATCCCCGCCCCGAATAAGGGCGATCTCTTGCTCAAGGTGGAAGCCTGCGGCGTCTGCCGCACCGATCTGCACCTGATCGATGGCGAGTTGCCGAATCCTGCATTGCCCATTATCCCCGGCCATGAAATTGTTGGCCGCGTGGTCGCCGCCGGAACTTGCGTCAGCGGTTTTCGAATCGGCCAGCGTGTCGGCGTGCCTTGGCTGGGCTGGACCTGCGGCGCATGCGTCTACTGCCGCAAGGGACGGGAGAACCTTTGCGACGAGGCCCGTTTTACCGGCTACCAGATTCATGGGGGATATGCCGAATATACGGTGGCCGATGCTCGGTATTGTTTCCCTTTGGATGATGCCGGCGATGCGGCACGACAGGCGCCCTTGCTCTGTGCCGGGCTGATCGGCTACCGTGCCCTGCGTCTGGCCGGTGATGCACAGCGGCTGGGTATCTACGGGTTCGGCGCTGCGGCGCATATCATTGTTCAGGTGCTCAAATTCCAGGAGCGCGACTTTTATGCCTTCACCCGTCCCGGCGACCAAGCGAGCCAGGATTTTGCCCGGCACCTCGGCGCTGCCTGGGCGGGCAGCAGCGAACAGAGTTCGCCGCAAAAGCTCGATGCAGCGGTGATCTTCGCCCCCGCCGGGGCACTGGTTCCCGCCGCGTTGCAACAGCTGAAGAAAGGCGGCCGGGTGGTCTGTGCCGGTATCCATATGAGCGATATTCCGGCATTCCCCTACGCCCTGCTTTGGGGTGAAAGACACATTTGCTCAGTGGCCAACCTGACTCGTCAGGATGCCAGCGAATTTCTCAAGCTTGCGTCACAAGTGCCGGTTTGCACCGAAATCAAGAGCTTCGGGCTGGAGCAGGCCAACGAAGCACTGCGGCAGCTTCGCCAGGGAGAATTTCAGGGTGCGGCAGTCCTGGTCATGGAAGACTGAAATAGGCTAAGTCGCCCAGAGGCTCGCTGGATTGATTCTGAGATTGACGCCATCGCGAGGAAGTACGGACTGTATCTTGAATTCCGGGCGTGACGTATCGCGGCGGATGGGTTTGAGTTCCGGCGTTCCCTTGGAATTGGTCAGGCTGAGCACCACGGGTGTATGCGCATTGCTGGAGCGCTTGAAGACAATCCCGGTTTCTCCGTTGGCGAGCTTGACCAGGGATCCCGGTGGATAGATGCCGACTTCCTTGATCAATACCGCAATGAACGGATTGGCGGCGGTCATGCCGGGATCGGTGAACAGCACCCGCGCGGCCTGGGCGCCATTCATCTGTTTGCGGTTCTTGCGCGGGCTCACCTTGGCGCTGAATACATCGGCGGTCCGCAATAAAGCTGCTTCCTCACCGACATCTTTGATGCCTTTGGGATAACCGCTACCCAGCGGCGTTTCATGGTGGTCCTGCACTGCCTGCAGCCAGATGGCATCCTTTACCCCCAGCCGGGTCAGAATTTCCACACTGGCGTTCGGATGATTCTTGATATCTATCCGTTGGTTCGGCGTCAACGGCTCGGTCTGGTCGGCAAGAATCTGCTGCATATCCACAGTCGAGATGTTCATTGTCAGCGCCGCGCAGACGACACTACTGCGGCGGTCCTGGTTCCAGTCGAGCCGGATCGCCACCAGGTCGCACAATAATGCGGCATGCAGGCAATGTGCTAGCGAATAGCGGCTCTGCTCGGGCAGCAGGATCATGGCGGCGAGCGCGGCATCCTTGCTGCGCTCGGTCAGTACCTGGATCGACTGAGCGACTTCCTGCACCTGAGCGGGGAGGTTGGCGACAGTGCCGTAGTTGCGCAGCAGCTGCCCCAGTTTGGAAATGATGTCGTCCCACAGCTCGAACGGCGCATAACGCTGGGTGGGTGGGAGCTGGGGCAGGTTGGCTCGGGATATGTTCGCCCCATCGACGAACATGCCGCGCTGCATAAGCGAATCGAGCTGCTTCTGGTTGTCCATGACGAAGCCCTTGCGCAACAGCAGTTGCCCTACTTCGTCATAGACGTCCCATGGCAAGGGAACCCCGCAAACGGCATGCCCAATACCCAATTTTTGCATCGCCATGGCAGTGCTAGTCAGCTAGTTAAGGTTGGGTTGCAAATATAATTTATCTATATTGGATATATTTTAGCTGAAACGCGAGGCGTTTGAGAGTTCATAGGCGCTCGAAGATTCCCGCAGCACCCATGCCGGTGCCGACGCACATGGTGACCATGCCGTATTTCAGCTTTCTGCGCCGCAGGGCGTGAATGACCGTGGCGGAGCGAATCGCTCCGGTCGCGCCGAGGGGATGTCCAAGCGCGATCGCACCTCCCATGGGGTTGACCTTGGCAGGATCGAGGCCGAGATCCTGGATCACGGCCAGAGACTGGGCAGCAAAGGCTTCGTTCAATTCGAACCAGTCGATCTGCTGCAGGGCGATCCCAGCGGCTCGGCATGCCGCCGGAATCGCTTCCTTCGGACCGATACCCATGATTTCCGGCGGCACACCCCGGACTGCGAAGGATACGAAACGCGCCAGGGGCGTCAGGTCAAATTGCTTGAGGATTTTTTCGCTGACGAGTATCAAGGCGCCTGATCCGTCCGACATCTGCGAACTGTTGCCTGCGGTGACCGAGCCCTTGGCGGCAAACACCGGCTTCAGCTTGGCCAGTGCAGCCAAGTTGGCGTCGGCGCGCGCGCCCTCGTCCTGATCGGCGCTGCGGGTGTTGGTGTCGATTTTCCCCGTCGCCAGGTTGGGGAAGCGTTCGACGATGTCGACCGAAGTCATCTCGTTCCGGAACTCTCCCGCTTGTTGCGCGGCAAGCGCCTTTTGATGCGAGTCCAGGGCAAACCTGTCTTGGGCTTCCCGGCTGATCTTCCACTGCTGGGCGACCTTTTCGGCGGTCAATCCCATGCCGTAGGCCATGCCGATGTTTTCGTCCTTGAGGATGTCCATGTTCATGGACGGGTGATGGCCCATCATCGGCACCATCGACATCGACTCGACGCCGGCCGCAATCATCACATCCGCCTGGCCGACCCGGATGCGGTCGGCCGCCATGGCTACGGCAGTAATGCCGGAAGCGCAGTAGCGATTGATCGTCACACCACCTACCGATTTTGGCAAGCCGGCGAGCAGTACCGCCATGCGTGCCAGGTTGAGTCCCTGCTCGGCTTCCGGAAAGGCGCACCCGACAATCGCATCTTCGATCAGCTGCGGATCGAGGCCTGCTACCTGAGAAACGGCGGACTGGATGCTGCGCACCAGCAGGTCGTCCGGTCGCATATGCTTGAACATGCCGCGCGGCGCCTTGCCGATCGGCGTGCGGGTGGCGGCGACGATGTAGGCATCTTGCAATTGTTGGCTCATGGCTATTCTCCTGATTCTTGTTCGGATGGCATTAGTTGCGCACCGGTTTGCCGGTTTGCATCATGCCCATGATGCGTTCCTGGGTCTTGGGATGGTTGAGCAGTTCCATGAAGGCTTTGCGTTCCAAATCCAGCAGCCATTGCTCATTGACCAGGCTGCCCGGCTCGATATCGCCGCCGCAGACTACCTCGGCGATCATCGCGCCCAGTTTATAGTCATGCGCCGACACGAATCCGCCGTCGCGCATGTTGACCAACTGCGCCATGATGGTGGCCATGCCGTAACGGCCGGCGACCGGGACGAGTGCCGGCAGAGGAGGGCGGTAGCCGTTTTCGTACATGGCGCGGGCCTCGTTTTTCGCCACATACAGCAATTCGTAGGGATTGAACACGATGACGTCGTTGCCGGAGAGATAGCCCATTTTCTGGGCTTCGAGTGCGGATTTTGAAACCGCTGCGGTGGCGGCATGCATGAAGTGGTTTTTCAGGAATTGCAGCAGGTCGTTGCCTTTTGCCTCCGCTGCGGCGCGCACGGCCGCTTCTTTCAGGCCGCCGCCGGCCGGGATCAGGCCGACGCCGACTTCCACCAGGCCGATGTAGGATTCGAGCGAGGCGACACGCTTGGCGGCATGCAACAACAATTCACAGCCGCCGCCCAGCGCCAGGCCCGCGACCGCGGCGACGATCGGCACATTGGCGTATTTCATGGTCTGATGCGCCTGCTGCAACTCCGCGACTACCGGCTCGATCGCCTTGACGCCGCCCGACATGAACAGCGGCAGCATCGATTGCAGGTCGGCGCCTGCCGAAAACGCGCCGCCTTCCGCTGCATCCGAGTTCCACAGAACCAGGCCCTGATAATTCTTCTCGGCTTCCCTGATGGCTTGCGCCAGGCCGTTGATCACGCTGGGTCCGATGACATGCATTTTGGTTTTCAGCGAAAGAATCAGCACATCATCGTTCTGGTGCCAGATACGCACCGCGTCGTCTTCGAAGAACGTGGTACCCGCGCTGCGGGCGTCTGTCGACGTTGCTCCGACGACGGGTGCACGGAAAAGCTGACGCTGATACACCGCCAGCGCCGAGCGTGGGACGTAGGCGTTGCGTGCGGGTGAGTATGCCCCTTCCGGCTTATGCACCCCGTCGCGACCGTCGAATACCCAGGCCGGCAGCGGTGCGTCGGAGAGGGACTTGCCGGCCTCGATGTCCTCTTTCACCCATCCCGCAACTTGTTGCCAGCCTGCCGTCTGCCAGATTTCGAAAGGGCCCTGGTTCCAGCCAAAACCCCAACGCATGGCGAAATCCACATCGCGTGCGCTGTCGGCGATTGTTGCCAGATGCACGGCAATGTAATGAAAGGCGTCCCGGAATATCGACCAGAGGAATTGCGCCTGTGGGTGGGTCGAGTCGTGCAGCGTCTTCATGCGCTTGGCCGGGTCTTTCTCTTTCAGTATGCGTGCCACCAGGTCGTCCGCTTTGCCGCCGCCGGCAACATAGTTGCCGGTGGAAAAATCCAGGCGCTGAATGTCCTTGCCGACTTTCTTGTAAAAGCCCGCGCCGGTCTTCTGCCCCAAGGCGCCTGCCGCTATCAGCTTGGTGAGAATTTCCGGGGTCTGATAGGCCGTGAAGAACGGGTCGCCTGCCAGCGTGTCCTGCATGGTCTTGATGACGTGCCCCAGCGTGTCCAGGCCGACCACATCTGCGGTGCGGAAGGTGCCGGACTTTGCGCGGCCCAGCTTGGCCCCGGTCAGATCGTCCACCACATCGCAGGAGAGGCTGAATTTTTGCGCCTCATGGATGATCGCCAACATGCCGAAAATGCCGACGCGGTTGGCGATGAAATTCGGCGTGTCCTTGGCGCGCACCACGCCTTTGCCGAGCGTGGTGGTGAGAAAAGTTTCCAGTTGGTCAATGACCTCCGAGCGTGTCGCCGTCGTCGCGATCAGTTCCACCAGATGCATGTAGCGCGGCGGGTTGAAGAAATGCACGCCGCAGAAACGTGCTTTCAGATCTGGATCGAAACCGTCCGACAAGGCGCCGATCGACAAGCCCGAGGTGTTGGATGCGAAGATCGCGGTAGGGGAGATGAATTTCGCCACTTTCTTGTAAAGATCGTGCTTCCAGTCCATGCGTTCGGCGATCGCTTCGATGATCAGGTCGCAGTCCTTCAGCAATTCGAGATGATCTTCGTAGTTGGCGACTTCGATCAGCGCGGCATGGTCCGTGTTGCCGAGCGGAGCTGGATTCAGCTTCTTGAGGTTTTCCACGGCTCGCAGCACGATGCCATTCTTCGGGCCGTCCTTGGCGGGCAAATCGAAAAGCACTACGGGTACCTTGGCATTGACACAATGGGCCGCAATCTGCGCCCCCATCACCCCGGCACCGAGAACGGCGACTTTCTTCACGATGAAATTGCTCACGATAATCCTTTCCGGTCAGAAAAGTTCGGCTTCGAGATCGAGCAGGTTGGCGGCGCCAGAACGTGCCTGGCGTATCAGCATGGCGGTTTCGGGCAGCAGGCGGGCGTAATAAAAGCGGGCAGTAGCCAGCTTGGCCTTGTAGAAGGGATCGCCCGAATCCAGTTTCTCCAAGGCGATCTTCGCCATTTGGGCGAAGAAGTAGGCATACACCAGATGTCCAAGCACCCGCAAATAAGGGACTGCGGCGGCGCCGACTTCGTCGCGGTTGCGGAAGGCCTTCATGCCGATTTCCATGGTCAGCTTGCTCACCTTGTCGCCAAGATCGGCCAGCGGGGTGATGAACTCGTTCATGGCTTCATCGGTGCCGTTCTTTTCGACGAAACTCTGTATCTGCGCGCCGAACTTGCGCAGCTTCGCCCCATTATCCATGAGTATCTTGCGGCCCAGCAGATCGAGCGACTGGATGGTGTTGGTGCCTTCGTAGATCATGTTGATGCGGGCATCGCGGACGTATTGCTCCATGCCCCATTCGGCGATGAAGCCATGCCCGCCGTATACCTGCATTGCCTCCGAGGTGGCGATCCAGCCGTTGTCGGTGATGAATGCCTTGACGACAGGGGTCAGCAATGCGACCAAGTCTGCCGCTTCCTGGCGTACCGACTCATCGGGATGATTGAGTTCCTTGTCGATCTGCAAGGCGATGAAGGAGCAGAATGCGCGGCCGCCTTCGGCATAGGCCTTGGCGGTCAGCAACATGCGGCGTACATCGGGGTGCACGATGATCGGGTCGGCAGGCTGGTCGGGTGCCTTGATGCCGGAGAGGCTGCGCATCTGGATGCGCTCCTTGGCGTATACCAAGGCGTTCTGATAAGCCACTTCGGTCAGACCCAGCGATTGCATGCCGACACCCAGGCGGGCTGCGTTCATCATCACGAACATCGCATTCAGGCCTTTGTTCTGCTGCCCGATGAGCCAGCCTGTCGCATCGTCGAGGTTCATCTGGCAGGTCGCATTGCCGTGGATGCCCATTTTTTCCTCGATGGCGCCGCAGAAGATGCCGTTGCGTCGGCCCAAAGAACCATCTTCATTAGGGATGAACTTGGGTACCAGGAACAGCGAGATGCCCTTGGTGCCGGCGGGTGCATCCGGCAGACGCGCGAGCACCAGATGGAGAATGTTGGCGGACATGTCATGCTCTCCGGCGGAGATGAAAATCTTGCTGCCGGTAATCTTGTAAGTCCCGTCGGCCTGGGGTACTGCCTTGCTGCGCAGCAGGCCCAGATCCGTGCCGCAGTGCGCTTCGGTCAGGCACATGGTGCCGGTCCATTCGCCGGAAACCAGTTTCGGCAAATACAAGCGCTTCTGCTCCGCGCTAGCGTGGGCGTGCAAACACTCATAAGCCCCATGAGAGAGTCCTGGATACATGTACCAGGCTTGGTTGGCCGCGTTCAGCATCTCCGATAGCGAGTTGTACAGCACCATCGGCAGACCTTGGCCGCCGTATTCCGGATCGCAGGGAAGCGCCGGCCAGCCCGCTTCGATATATTGCCGATAGGCTTCCTTGAAACCCTTCGGGGTAGTTACGGCATGGGTTGCCGTATCGAAGTGGCAGCCTTCGCGATCGCCAAGGCGATTAATCGGGAATAAAACATTGGCAGTAAATTTGCCGCCCTCTTCGAGCACCTGATTGATGATTCCGGTATCGATTTCGGCATGCTTGGGCAACTGCTTCAATTCGTTCTCGACGTTCAGCAATTCGTGCAGCACGAATTGCATATCACGTAACGGCGCATTGTATTGACCCATGATTTTTTCCTATTAGTGTGATTTGGAGGCCGCCCTTGTTGCGGCCAAATTTCCATGCGCAGCTTTCTTGATGTGCGGCCTCTTTGCTGCGTGGCCGGTCTTGGCGGTCAAGTCGGGTAAGGGTGCGCGCAACCCGCCCAGCAGAAAGCTCATCAGCCGCGCATACAACGCCTCGCCATTGCTTTCGTCGATATTTCCCCGGTCCACGATATTCAATGCATCGGCTCCGGAAATCGCATAAGACATGGCACCGAGCATGAAATGAAAGCGCCAGAGAATTTCTTCCCTTGGCACTTCGGGCAGCGACTTGAGCAGCGCCGTCTTGAAACGATCGATTACGGCAGCGTATTTTTCGGCCAGGAAGCCGCGGACAAACTCGGATGGCTCGGTATAGGTGCGGCCTAGCAGCCGCATGAAGGAACTGCCTCCGCCATGCTTGTCTGCCGCCATCTTCAATGCGACCCCAAAGAAAGCATGAACTATCTGGCTCGGCTTCAAGGCTGCCCCCGCTGCTTCGGCTTCCATACGATCCAGTTCTTTCAGACGCTGATCGTTCAGCCAACTGAGCCGGCGGCGGAATACCTCCTGAATCAAGGCTTCCTTGGAGCCGAAGTGATAATTCACCGCGGCCAGGTTGACTCCGGCTTTGGCAGTGATCTGGCGCAGCGATGTTGTTTCAAGGCCGAAATCAACAAAAAGCGCTTCAGAGGCATCTAGGATACGGAGGCGGGTGTCAGTTTCAGGCATGGCGGCATGAACGACCGTTTCAAACACTTGTTCGAACATTTGACCAGAGTGATACCTTGCTGTCAAGCGCTTTGGCCGCTTACTTTGGTCGCGTAGTCGTAGTCCGAAAAACCGCCATCCGCTATCGAGTACGGACGCAGCACCAAGTAAAAACGCCGCGTTTAGCGGCGTTTTCTTGCGGTGCATGTCGCACCGTTTACCGGTTCTTCCGGTGTGGGTCAGCTATCGCGCTTCACGCATTTGTCGCATTCTCGATAATCGCTCCCCCATATGGTTAGCAATACAGACCCGTAGTTTTTTATACGCCCAATCCCGATTGAATGCAACAGAAACATAATTATTCAGATCGCCCTATAGCAGGCTGCAAGCCTCTTCAAACGCCAGCCGCGGGCCGCGCGGTTTGGCGCCGGCCGGGTCGCCGTATCCCAGGTTGCAGAGGAAATTGGCCTGGTTGCGGCCGTCAGGAAAGAATTCGGCATTGAGCTTGGCCGCATCGAACCCCGACATCGGCCCGCAGGTCAGGCCCAATGCCCGTGCGGCGAGAATCAGATAGGCGCCTTGCAGGCTGCTGTTGCGGAATGCCGTGCTGGCGACGAGCGCCGGATTTGACTCGAACATCGCTTTGGCATCATAGGCGGGAAACAGTTTCGGCAGATGTTCGTAGAAACGCGAATCCTGAGCGATGATGACGGTCACCGGGGTGGCCATGGTTTTGTCCAGGTTGGCGGGCATCAGTGCCGCAGCGAGCCTTGCCTTGGCTGCGGCCGTGCGCAGGAAAATATAGCGGCCGGGTTGTCCGTTGAATGCAGTCGGCCCCCATTTCAGCAGGTCGTAGAGTGCTGCCAAGGTGGAATCGCTGACAGGTTCCGGACGGAATGTGTGGAGACTGCGAGCCCCAGTATAGAGTTGCGCAAGTGCTTCCTGACTGAGTACGCTCATGTCGGATTTCCTTCGAGGATGGATGGTTCTTAATGGTCTTTCGCACCATGGCCGCCGCTCTCGCTAAGATGAATCTCACCATTACGCTGATAGAGAATTTTCCCTATTTGCAAGGGCGGGTCAGTTTCGCCCGGGGATGGTTTGGTTTCTTTGGCTGGTTGGCTTATCGGCGGCTGGCGAAAAGTTGTTGCCGTCGGAGTAATCCCGATATTTTTTGACAGAATCAGTGAAGTAGTGTCGAGCCTTGTCGCAGACTTCTTGGTTTGATTGTGTCTTTTGGGATGAACCTTGGTTTTCTTGATCCTGGCTGTCCTGACGATCCCGTGTGGGTTCTTTTTCAGGATACGCTTGTGCTTGTTTGCCGAAGAGCTGATTTTTTCGGTAGCTTCGGCGGTCGTCAATGGCATGAGCAGAACAGCGATGGTCAAAGCAGCCAGGGTCTTCATGATGATCGGCATTGCATGCTGGAGTTTATGAATCAGCATAGTGGCTATTCCCTCTACTCAGTTTCAGAACATGATCTTCTCTATGCTCTGGATATGAGCTATCGAATAGATGCCATTTTCAGTATTTCTTTGTGGTTTGGCTGGCGCATTCGACCCAATGCCGGTTGAACGGGGCTGACATCGTTGTTGCGTGCCGGGCCAGATTTCCTGCAGAGGGGCTGAGCGAAACGACAAATGGCTATAATGCCTGCTTGTCTTGATTATATGGTCAGAAAAAGGAGCTGTTGCAGTGGCAAATAAAGTCGCGTTGATAACCGGGGTAACGGGGCAGGATGGCTCGTATCTTGCCGAGTTTTTGCTGGATAAGGGATATCAGGTCCATGGCATCAAGCGGCGCACATCGCTATTCAATACGGATCGTATCGATCATCTGTATCAGGATTTGCACGAGAAGGATGTTCATTTGGTTTTGCATCATGGCGACCTGACCGATTCGAGCAGTCTGATTCGCATTATCCAGCAGGTTCAGCCTGATGAGATATACAACCTGGCCGCGCAGTCGCATGTGGCGGTGTCCTTCGAAGAACCGGAGTACACAGCCAATTCGGACGCCTTAGGGGCTTTGCGAATCCTAGAGGCGATCCGTATCCTCGGACTGGAGAAAAAGACCCGTTTCTACCAGGCATCCACTTCGGAACTCTATGGGCTGGTGCGGGAGACCCCCCAGCGGGAAACCACTCCCTTCTACCCGCGTTCCCCTTATGCGGTCGCCAAGCTATATGCATATTGGATCACGGTAAACTACCGTGAGGCCTATGGAATTTATGCCTGCAACGGGATTCTGTTCAACCATGAGTCGCCCGTTCGCGGTGAAACTTTTGTGACCCGCAAGGTCACGCGGGGGCTGGCACGCATCAAACTTGGCATGCAGGATTGCTTGTATCTGGGCAATCTCAATGCCAAGCGGGATTGGGGGCATGCCAGAGACTACATTGAAGTGCAGTGGTTGATGCTGCAACAGGATCAGCCTGAGGATTTTGTCATTGCCACTGGCGAACAGTATAGCGTACGTGATTTCGTTAACGCGGCCGCCGCTGAATTGGGAATAAGCTTGCGCTGGGAAGGCTCGGAGGTGAATGAAAAAGCTTACGATGGCAATGGCCGTTGTATAGTCCAGGTTGACCCGCGCTATTTTCGCCCGACAGAAGTGGAGACGCTGCTCGGAGATGCGAGCAAGGCGCGCAAAAAATTGGGTTGGACGCCTAGAATCACGTTCCAGCAACTAGTTGCAGAAATGGCTCGGGAAGATCTCAAGGAAGCCGAGTGCGATATGTTGATCAAGCATCATGGCTACAAGAGCTTTGATCGGCATGAGTAACTCCTTGGCCGTATTGCCCTTGCACAAGACAACATGGACAAGTTAAGCAAAATATTTGTAGCGGGTCATCGGGGTCTGGTGGGATCGGCGCTGGTGCGCCGCCTGTCTGTGGACCATGCCAATCTTCTGTCGCGCACACATGCCGAACTCGACTTGACCGAGCAAGCGGCTGTGACAAGGTTTTTCCAGCAGGAACGGCCCGAGTATGTATTTCTGGCTGCCGCCAAGGTCGGGGGCATTCATGCCAACAACACTTACCCCGGTGATTTCATTTACTCTAACCTGGCGATCCAGACCAATGTGATCGAAGCCGCACGGCACAATGGCGTCAAGCGGCTGTTGTTCCTGGGCTCATCGTGCATCTATCCGCGCGACTGTCCCCAGCCGATGCGTGAGGAATATCTGTTGAGCGGGTTGCTGGAAGCCACCAACCGGGCGTATGCAGTGGCAAAGATCAGCGGTATAGAAATGTGCGGCTCATACAACCGGCAATACGGCACCCGCTTTCTGGCGGTGATGCCAACAAATTCCTACGGGCCTAACGACAGCTATGATTTACAGAACAGCCACGTTTTGCCGGCGCTGATCCGTAAGTTCCATGAAGCCAAGGTGCGCGACGATGCCACCATGACCGCCTGGGGAACGGGTTCGGCAAAGCGGGAATTCGTCTATAGCGACGACTTGGCGGATGCATGTATTTTTCTGATGAACCTGCCAGAACCCAGTTTCGTGTCGCTGATATCGAGAGATCAGCCGCTGATCAACATTGGCACAGGGGTGGACCTGACTATCCGCGAATTGACGGAAACGGTGAAAGCGGTGGTTGGTTTCAAAGGCGAGGTGGTGTGGGATGCCGACAAGCCCGACGGGACTCCTCGCAAACTACTCGACGTATCGCGCCTGGCCGCCCTTGGCTGGCGGGCGAAAACCGGCTTGCGGGAAGGAATCGAGCTTGCTTACCGTGATTATTTGGCCACTCAGGCGGACAAGGTCAACCGATGAAATTGCAGCCGGTAATTTTGTGCGGGGGCTCGGGGACCAGACTCTGGCCGCTTTCGCGCGAGCAATATCCCAAACAGCTGCTGGTTCTGTCCGGCGATCATTCCATGCTGCAGGACACTGCGCTCCGCCTGAATGGTGACTTGGGCTGGGAGAACGCGGAACCGCTGGCTCCTCTGGTGGTGAGCAACGAGGAGTACCGTTTCATCACTGCGGAACAACTGCACCAAGTGAATATCCGGCCGCAGGCACTGATCCTTGAGCCGTGCGGACGCAATACTGCGCCAGCATTGACCCTGGCTGCCATTTGCGCGCTCGTCGCAGGTCAGGACCCGGTCCTGGCCGTGATGCCGGCCGACCACATCATCAATGATCTGGCGGCTTTCCGTGCGGCAACACGGCGCGGTGCCGAGTGCGCGGAGCGCGGCCAATTGGTGACCTTTGGCATCACTCCTACCGAGGCGCATACGGGCTACGGCTATATCCGCGCCGGAGCGAGCCTGACCGATGGCGTGAGCGAACTGGCGGCCTTCGTCGAAAAACCCGATCGGGCAACGGCCGAGCGTTACTTGGCGAATGGAAATTATTTCTGGAACAGCGGCATCTTCATGCTCAAGGCATCCTTGTGGATGCAGCAGATACGGCGCTTTCGCCCGGATATTGCGCAGGCTTGCGAAAGAGCCATGGCAGGCAGCGAGATCGACCGAGATTTCGTGCGGGTGAATCGTGAGCTATTTGCTGCGTGCCCGTCCGATTCGATCGATTATGCGGTGATGGAGCCTTTGACCGCAGATGAGGCACGGCAAGATTCGCCGGCAGTGGTGATCCCGCTGCTGGCGCAGTGGTCGGATGTGGGCGCCTGGGATGCGCTATGGGATATCGGCAGCAAGGACGCTGCCGGAAATGTAATGCAAGGCGATGTCTTGGCCGTTGATACCCGAGACAGCCTGCTGATCTCGCAATCCCGCTTGGTTGCCAGCGTCGGCTTGCGCGATGCGGTGGTCGTGGAAACTCCCGATGCGGTGCTGGTGGCGCATCGCGATCACATCCAGCAGGTGAAGGACATCGTCGCAAAACTTAAGACGGACAAACGCCCGGAATCGAACGCACACCGCAAGGTGCATCGGCCCTGGGGATGGTATGACAGCCTCGACGCCGGCGAACGTTTCCAGGTCAAGCGCATCGTGGTCAGTCCGGGCGCATCGTTGTCGTTGCAGATGCACCACCACCGTGCCGAGCACTGGGTAGTGGTCACCGGAACGGCAAGAGTGACGAAGGGTGAAGAGGTTTTCATTCTTTCGGAAAACCAGTCGACCTATATTCCTCTCGGAACCCTGCACCGTCTCGAGAATCCGGGCAAGGTACAACTGGAAATCATCGAAGTGCAGTCTGGAACCTATCTGGGCGAAGACGACATCGTTCGCTTTGATGATACCTATGGACGCGGCTAGACCCGGATCGGTTTCTCGAAGTCGAGCCTGAGTCATCGGCTTGCGCATCCCATGCCGGTCACTGCGAGCGAATTGGTAAAAGACATTGACGGTCTGGTGACCCTGCCGGATGTCTATTTCCGCATCAACCGCTTGATCGAAGATCCGCAAAGCTCCACCGCCGACATCGCCAAAGCCGTCAGTCAAGATCCCTCCTTTACCGTACGCCTGCTTCAGGTTGCCAACAGCAGCCTTTACCGTTTCCCTTCGGCTGTCACCACGGTGTCGAAAGCTGTATCGATAATCGGCACGGCCCAGATACGCAGTCTGGCATTGGCGATGTCGGTGGCAAAAAGTTTTGCCGGCTTGCCTAACATCCTGGTGTCGATGGAAAACTTTTGGCGACACAGCTTGTTTTGTGCCCTGATCGCCCGGCGTTTGGCGCGGGAAGCGCGCCGTTGCGACCCGGATAGCTTATTCACCGCAGGCTTGCTGCATGACATGGGCGAACTGGTGATCTTCAACCGTCAGCCGGAGCAGGCCGAAGCGGCTTTGCTAATGGTGCTGGACAGTCAGGACGAGGTTCAGATACACCAGGCCGAACGGCAGGTCATGGGATTGGATCATGCGGAGGTGGGAGGCGAACTGGCGCGGCAGTGGAACCTGCCTTCCCTGCTGCAAGAATGCATTGCCTATCATCACTCGTTGGCCGGTGCCAAACAGCATCCCAGGGAAGTGGCACTGGTGCATCTCGCCAATGTCTTCGCGCTCATGGCGGAACTCGACAGCCTCGATCCGGCCGAGGTATCGCCGATCGATCCGCTGGCCTGGGAACTGACCGGACTCGGGGAAGACTGCGCTGAAATGGTCGTGCGTGAAGCGCAGGCTGAAATTGTTGAGGTCGAACAGCTTTTCACCTAAGGGCCGCTGTCCCCGACCCTGACTAAGTCCATGGCCAATCCGCAAGATATGGACCCTACTGAACCGCCGCCGGTGCTGCCGGGATTCGAGCATGTCAGGCGCTCCTGGAATGTCACCTATGCGGCCTATGCGGCACGAATTCTGCCGGGGGAATATTACGTAACCAAATCCGAAGAAGCTGTTTCCACCACGCTTGGCTCGTGCATTTCAGCCTGCATTCGAGACCGGAACTCGGGCATCGGCGGCATGAATCATTTCATGCTCCCGGCATCGCTCAAGGACGAGCCGGAAGCCTGGACGGCGACCGGATTGAATACCGCCACGCGTTATGGGAATTACGCGATGGAACACCTGATCAACGCGATCTTGCGCAATGGCGGCCAGCGCCAGAATCTGGAAGTGAAAATATTCGGCGGTGGCCGTATTCTGGCGAATATGACCGATGTCGGCCAGCGCAACATCAATTTTGTGCATGAATACCTGAAGACCGAGGGGCTGCCGGTGATTGCCGAGGATGTCGGCGATGTTTTCCCAAGGATGGTGATTTATTTTCCTGTCTCTGGCATGGCAAAGGTCAAACGTTTGCGCTCCCTGCATAACAACATGATCGCCAACCAGGAAAAAGCCTATGTGGATCAGCTGGTCCAAAAGCCGGTCGCCGGAGAAATCGAATTGTTTTAGCGCCCTAGGTGTTCAGTCCCTAGGGTTGGATGCCGGCGGCCCCAGAATCCGGTTTTGGGGTTCGAACTCCACCCTCAACGCCCGCAACGTTGATTTCCACCCGATTGCGGCCATTTTCCTTCGCACGATAGAGCGCTTGATCGGCGCGAATCAGGGCGGTATCGGCACTCGCATCGCTGGCCTGCATGGTGGTGATCCCGATGCTGACGGTAATCGGAATAACCTGACCATCCTGCATCAGGGGAGTATCCATCACTTTCTGTCGGATACGTTCGGCAAAAATCCTTGCTTCATCTACAGCTGCCCCGGGCAGGATGATCGCAAATTCTTCACCGCCGACGCGGCCCACGCTATCGATTTTGCGCAACTCGCTGCACATCAACGCCGCAAAGTGCTTGAGCATGGCGTCTCCGCAGGCATGGCCGTAAGTGTCATTGATATGCTTGAAGTGGTCCAGGTCGAGCATCAACACGGCCGCATACGTGCTGTCGAGACGCTGCAAGCGGGCCAACTCGTTGGTCATCTGGGAGATGAAATGACGGCGGTTGGCCAATCCGGTGAGGAAGTCGGTGCTGGCCATCTCACGCAATTCGGCCTCTGCGCACTTGCGTTCGGTGATATCCCGGATAAACGCATTGAACTCCGGTTTCCCCTCCGACATCACCGGAGCAATTGACAGTTCCACCGGAAATTCGTGGCCATCGCGATGCAGCGCATGAATTTCGACCAGCTTGTTCATGAAATCGCCCACGCCGCTGGCAAGAAACTGTACGAGGCCCTGAATATGGGCATCGCGGTAGCGGGGCGGGATGATCATTGCATGCATTTGCCGGCCGACGGCTTCCTCCTGGGACCAGCCGAATATCTTGCATGCCTGGCGATTCCAGCCGGTAATCTTTCCCTCGGAATCCATCATCACCACTGCGTCCAGGGCGGTATCGACGAGCGTCTGGAGTTTTTTCTTGCTTTCCCGCAGGGCGAACATCAAATTGATCTGTGCTTCGGCTGCGGCCCAGCAATCATGCGGGCTGCTCTTGAATCCCGAGCGTTCGGCGATGTGATAGGCAGCGACTTCGATCATGTCGTTGCGCTCATTCGCGCTGGGTATCCAGTCAGCAAAAGATTCCCCGACCTTGGCTGTGGGCTTGCTGGCGTGGTCGTCAGGGCTTTCATCCATTGAGGTTCGCCTCGTGGATAGGGACCGCTTTCGGTAATCAACTTGCTTAGTACGCCGACATTGTAATGCTACTTGCCTGGGTTGAGTTCCCGGTAGCGAAAACAATCGGTCAAATGATCATTGACGAGGCCCACCGCCTGCATCAACGAATAGCAGATGGTCGGACCAACGAATTTGAAGCCGTGCTGCGCCAGGTCTTTCGACAGCGTACAGGAAAGCGGCGTCTGCGCCGGCAGTTGATCGTGTTTGCGCCAGCCGTTCTGCAAGGGTTGTCCGTCCACGAAGCGCCAGAGATAGCTGTCGAAGCTGCCGAACTTGTCCTGCAGCGCGAGAAATTTCTCCGCATTATTGATCGCGGCCGCGATCTTGAGCCGGTTGCGGACGATGCCTTCGTCATTGAGCAGGCGCGCGACCTGGCGCTGGCCGTAATGCGCAACCAGGGATGGATCGAAGCCATCGAAAGCTGCGCGGTAATTGTCGCGTTTTTTTAGAATGGTGAGCCAGGACAGCCCCGCTTGGGCACCCTCGAGAATCAGGAATTCGAACAGCGCATGTTCCTCATGCAGCGGCACGCCCCATTCGCGGTCATGGTAGTCGACATACAGCGGATCATCGCCGCACCATGGGCAACGGCTCATAATTCCAGCACGCCGCGCTTCAGGCCTGGATCGTCGGGATGGGCGGAGAGGATAAAACCGAGTTCGCTGACAAACTTGATCATGCGCCGATTCGTGGAGAGAAATTCACCATGCATATATTTGAGGTTTCCATGGGTTCTGGCGGCATCTATCAACACGCTGATCAGATGACGTGCCAGGCCCTTGCCTTGCCAAGAGTCGGCGACGACGATGGCGAACTCGCATGACTCGCCGTCGGGGTTGGTGGCGTAGCGCGCCACGCCGACCTCCAGCTCATCTTCGCCTTGCGGGATGGTGGCGACAAAAGCCATCTCGCGATCGTAGTCGATCTGCGTCAGACGGTTTAGCTGTGCTTGGGACAGTTCGCGGAGGGTATTCATGAAACGGAAATACCGGGACTCGGGAGATAGCCCTCTCACGAACTCCTGCGCCAGTTTGGCGTCTTCCGGCTTGATCGGGCGGATCGAGACGGTTTGTCCATCCTGGCTCAGGTAGCTGGTGGCCATGTGCGAGGGGTAAGGATGGATCGCCATGTGGGCATAGCGATCGGCGCGAACCGGCAGTTGGGCGATGGAAATGCTGGCATCGACGGCGACTGCTCCGTTCTCGTCGACGATCAGCGGATTGATGTGCATTTCGCGAATCCACGGCAATTCGCAGACCATTTCCGACAGCCGCAACAGCACCGCTCCGATGGCTTCCAGGTTGACGGGCTGCATGCTGCGGATGGCGCCGAGACGGGCCATCGAACGTGCCGATTGAAGCATGTCACCGATCAAAAAGCGGTTCAGCGGCGGCAGGGCGACCGCGCGTTCCTTGCCGGACTTGCCGAACTCGAAATCTGTGCCACCCGGCTCCAAGGTGACGACGGGGCCGAAGATCAAATCCCGCATCATGCCCAGCATCAGTTCGCGACCATTCGGTTTGACGATCATCGGCTCGATGGATATGCCGTTGATGCGGGCATCGGGCCGCTTCTTCTGTACTTGCTCGATGATGTCGTGGTAGGCCGCACGCACCTCATCCAGGCTGGTCAGGTTGAGGCGGACTCCGCCGTAGTCGCTCTTGTGGGTGATCTGCCGCGAGTCGACTTTCATCACCACCGGCAAGCCGATTTCTTCCGCCAGCAGCAGGGCCTCGTCCTCGGAACGCGCCACCATGGTTTGGGCAATCGGGATATGGAAGGCTGCCAGCAACGCCTTCGATTCCATTTCGCTCAATATTTGCCGGCCTTCCTGGAGTGCCGTCTCGATCAGCAGGCGGGCGCTATCCAGGCTTGGTGCGAGATCGTGGGAGAGCGCGGCCGGTGTCTGCATCAACAGCTTTTGGTTGCGGTAATAGTTGCTGATGTGCGAGAACAGTTCGACAGCCGGTTCTGGCGTGCGGAAAGTGGGAATCCCCGCACCCTTGAAGAGCAGGCGCGCTTCGCGCACCTGTTCCTCGCCCATCCAGCAGGTGACCAGGGGTTTGTCCGATTGGCGTGCCAGTTCGATGACCCCGCGCGCCGTCTGGGTCGGGTCGGTCATCGCTTGCGGCGTCAGGATTATTAGCAAACCGTCGATATTGTCGTCCGCCAGGCAGGCGGACACGGCTGCGTCGTATCTCTGCGGACCCGCGTCGCCCAAGATGTCGATCGGGTTGGAGCGCAGAGGGGTTCGTGGCAGGGCCTGCTTCAGTTTTTCGCTGGTGGCCGGGTTGAGGCTTGCCAGCGGGATACCGATGTCGGCGGCATGATCGGCTGCCATGACGCCCGGCCCGCCGCCATTGGTGATGATCGCCAGGCGGTTGCCGCGCGGCCGGAAGTGGGAGAACAGCGCGCTGGCAGTCGCGTACATCTGCCCGACCGTGTCCAGGCGCACAACCCCGGCGCGGCGCAGGGCGGCATCGAACACGTCGTCCGCGCCCACCAGGGCGCCGCTGTGCGACAGCGCGGCCTGACTTCCCACCGGGTTGCGGCCTACCTTGATCAACAATACCGGCTTGCAGCGCGCCGCGGCGCGCAGTGCGCTCATGAAGCGGCGCGCATTCTTGATTCCCTCGATATACAGGAAAATATTTTCCGTTCTGGCATCCGCGACCAGATAATCGAGCGCTTCGCCGAAGTCTACGTCGCTGGAAGTGCCCAGCGAAATCACGCTGGAAAAGCCGATGTTGTTGGGTAGCGCCCAATCCAGGATAGCAGTGCATAAAGCACCCGACTGCGAAATTAGACCGAGGGTACCGGGTTTGGCGCTGCTGTTGGCGAAGCTCAGGTTGATGCCGCTGCTCGGGCGCATGATGCCCAGGCTGTCCGGGCCGAGCAGGCGCAGGCGATAATGGCGCGCAGTTTTCAGCACGGTTTGCTCCAGCGCAATCTCTTGCTCGCCCCTTTCGGAAAACCCGCCATGGATGACAATTGCATTGCCTGTGCCGGCCCGGCCGCAGGCTTCGATGATTGCGGGAACAGTCGCCGTCCGGGTGCAGATCACGGCCAGATCGATAAGCTGCGGGATAGTTTCGGGTGATGGGTAGCTGCGCTGCCCGAAGATGCTCTTGTGTTTGGGATTGACGAAGAACAACTGGCCTTTGTAGTCCGTATCCAGCATGTTGCGTGTCAAAGCCAAGCCGATCGAGCCCGGGGTTTCCGAGGCGCCGATGATGGCGATCGACTTGGGTTCAAACAGCGAAGTCAGGTAGTGTTGTTCGTAGCTCATGCGAGTCGCCGTTGGCTGCAATACGTTTGGGAACAGGAAAATTGCAGTCCAGCTTAGGGCACCAGAATACCACCCTGATTCTGGGATATTTGGATACAAGAATCAAATTTTGTATTCCATCGATGAGTGAAATGAAGCGAAATTCAAGTTATCCTCCCCATCCATGATAGTCGACGCTGAAACTCTGTCCATCCCCTCACCTCCCCAAGGAGCGCCAACATCGCTCATCCCTTCGTTGTGGGTGCAGCGTTTTGCTCCCTTGATCGCCCCTGGCGGAATGGTGCTGGATCTGGCCTGTGGTCAGGGCCGTCATGCACGTTTCCTGGCCGGCCTTGGGTTTGGCGTCGAGGCCGTGGATAGGGATGCGACGGCGCTCGAGACGCTGCGCGGGATTCCCGGCATATCCACGCGCTGCGTCGATCTCGAGGCCGGGCCGTGGCCCTATGGCGGGTTTCGTTTTGCCGGGATCGTGGTCACCAATTATCTTTGGCGCCCGCTCTTGCCATATTTGATGGCTGCCATGGACAAGGGAAGCCTGTTGATTTACGAGACCTTCATGCTCGGCAACGAGCGTTTCGGCGAACCCTCAAATCCGGCTTTTCTGTTGCGTCCGGACGAGCTGCGGCATTTCACACGCAAACACCTGGAGTTGATCGCCTTCGAACAGGGCGAGGTCGCCACGCCACGTCCGGCCGTGGTGCAGCGGCTTTGCGCGGTGCGGATCGGCCCGCTGCGGTTGCCGGAATGATGAAGGCGACTGCTTGCGCTAACCGATGATTACGCGCTAACCGTTAATCGCGAGCCCCACAGGGGTTTCTTTGATACGCCTGGCGGGTATGTCGCTTGACGCCATATTCTGGCTATGGCAAAGTGCGCCATATGAAGGCGAGACGAGTGTTCTATGACCGAGGCGAGTATCCGGATGGCGCTATCGTCGAAATGACGATTTGGATGGTTTCCGCGGCGGTGTCGGGTAGCGCTCACGCTTTCAAGTACAGCTTGTTTTACGGATACCCCGGCAAGCGTCTCGTCGGTTACGACAATGAGCGCGGCAAGGGCGATCACCGGCATATCGAGGATCGTGAAGAACGATATGCCTTTTCTTCTGTCGAAAAGCTGGTCTCCGATTTTCTGTCGGATGTGCGGCATATGCGAGGTGAGTCATGAGCGAAACTGCCCGGCTTCATGTGGGCTCCATCGATGAGATGGGAAAGCGTTTCGTCGGTGCGTGGCATCGACTTGAGCGTGGCAAGGCGGTCAAGGAAACCCATCTGACTTTCTTCAGCTTCGAAGCGATGATGTCGACGCTTTCGCCCAAGCGTCTTGAATTGTTGAAGCGCGTCCATCGGCATCCGGCCAATACCGTGGCGGAATTGGCCAAAATGCTTGGCAGGGATTACAAGCGAGTGCACGACGACGTCTCTGCGCTCGCGCATGCGGGATTGATCGTGCGTGACGAGAACGGCATCCGGGCTCCCTACGACACCGTTCAAGCTAGCGTGTCGCTCAACACCTGACCTTACCCAATTTGTCATGAAGAAAAAGATCCCTACCGTGGGGTTTGTCAGTCTCGGCTGCCCGAAAGCCTCGGTCGACGCGGAACACATCCTGACGCGCCTGCGCAGCGAGGGCTATGCCATTGCCAGCTCCTATCAGGGGGCCGATCTGGTGGTGGTGAATACCTGCGGTTTCATCGATGCGGCGGTGGCCGAATCGCTGGACGCCATCGGCGAGGCGCTGGCCGAGAACGGCAAGGTGATCGTCACCGGGTGTCTAGGCGCCAAGGGCGACATTGTGATGCAAACCCATCCCCGCGTGCTGGCGGTCACCGGCCCTCATGCCGCGCAGGAGGTGCTGGCGGCGGTGCATGCGCATCTGCCGCCGCTGCATGACCCGCTGGTCGATCTGGTGCCGGCGCAGGGCATCCGACTGACGCCGCAGCACTATGCCTACCTGAAAATTTCCGAAGGCTGCAATCATCGCTGTACTTTCTGCATCATCCCCAGCCTGCGCGGAGACCTCGTCAGCCGGCCCATCGGCGAAGTGCTGCGCGAAGCGGAAATCCTTGCTGCGGCCGGCGTCAAGGAACTGCTGGTGATCTCGCAGGATACCAGCGCCTATGGCGTCGATGTCAGGTATCGCACGGGTTTCTGGGGCGGTCGGCCGCTCAAGACACGGCTGCTTGAACTCTGCCGGGGCTTGGGCGAACTCGGCATCTGGGTCCGCTTGCACTATGTCTATCCCTATCCGAATGTCGATGAGCTGATTCCGCTGATGGCCGATGGGGTGATTCTTCCTTATCTCGACGTGCCGTTCCAGCATGCCAGCCCGCGCATTTTGAAGCTGATGCAGCGGCCCGCCAGCAGCGAGAACAATCTCGAACGTATCCACGCCTGGCGCGCCATCTGTCCGGATCTCACGATCCGCAGCACCTTCATTACGGGCTTCCCCGGCGAAACCGAAGCGGAATTCGAGGAATTGCTGTCTTTCCTCGATGCGGCGCAACTCGATCGTGTCGGTGCGTTTGCCTATTCGCCGGTGGCGGGTGCGGCGGCCAATGCCTTGCCGGGGGCTTTGCCTGAGGAGGTGCGCGAAGAACGGCAGCGACAATTGATGGCATTCCAGGAAGACATCAGCACGCTCCGGCTCGAAGAAAAGATTGGCCGCATGTTGACGGTGCTGGTGGACGAAGTCGATGAGGAGGGCGCGATCGCCCGCAGCCAGGGCGATGCGCCGGAGATCGACGGCCTGGTGTACATCACCGACGGTCAGGATCTTGAGGTCGGCCAGTTTGCCAACGTCAGCATCACCGATTGTGACGTGCATGACCTGTATGCCCGGCGTGCCGAGGAATAAGCAATGAACGGCGGGTTGCCCAAGACCAAGTCCAGGCTCGGCCTCGCCCTGGGTTCCGGCTCGGCGCGCGGCTGGGCGCATATCGGCGTGATTCGTGCGCTGGCCGAAGCCGGTATCGAACCGGACGTGGTTTGCGGCTGTTCGATCGGTGCCTTGGTCGGCGCCGCTTACGTGAGCGGCGACCTTGACAGGCTGGAGAACTGGGTGGCCTCGCTCAAAAGGAAGGACGTGGTGGCTCTGCTCGACCTCACTTTCAATGGCGGACTGATCAGGGGCGAGAAACTGACCAATTTCTTTCGCCAGCATTTTGTCGACCATGGCTTCGATGCCCTGGCAAAACCCTTCGCTTGCGTTGCCACCGACCTCGAAAACGGCCGCGAGATCTGGCTGCGCGAAGGCAGCGTGATCGAGGCCGTACGTGCCTCGTTGGCCGTCCCCGGCTTATTCACGCCGATGCCGCATGATGGCCGCCTGTTGGTGGACGGCGGTTTGGTCAATCCGGTGCCGGTATCCTTGTGCCGGGCGCTCGGTGCGGACCAGGTGATTGCCGTGGATCTGGGATCAGAGCGTTCGGGCGGGTGGCACCGGCCATCCGATCCGGTGCCTGGGGATAGCTGGAAACAGCGGCTGTTGCGTAGGGTCGGATTGGCATCGACGAATGCGGCAACTGCCGAAACATTGCCGACCTTGATCGAGGTACTGACCGCCAGCCTGCAAATCATGCAGGTGCGTATCGCACGCAGCCGGCTGGCCGGCGAGCCGGCCGATGTGATGCTGACGCCGCACCTGGCCGCCCTCGGCATGATGGAATTTCACCGTGGCCCGGAAGCCATCGCCGAGGGGCGGGCCGAAGTCGAACGCATGTTGCCAGCGATACGCCATGCGCTGGGGAGTCCTGAGTGAAGCGCCCATTGCTCGACACCCTCGTCAGTATCGTCGGTGCGGCGCAGGTGCTCGATGATGCATCCGAGATGATGCCGTTCCTCACCGACTGGCGCGGTCGATACGGCGGCCAGGCGCTGTGCGTGGTGCGGCCGGGCTGCACCGAGGAAGTGGCGCGCAGCGTCGCCGCCTGTGTCGCTGCCGGGGTCGCCATCGTGCCGCAGGGCGGCAACACCGGACTGGTGGGCGGTGCCACGCCTTGCGCGGGTCATCCCAATGGCGAGGTGGTGGTGAGTCTGGCACGCATGAATCGCATTCGCGCCATCGATCTCGATAACGACACCATGACCGTGGAAGCCGGCTGCATCTTGCAACGGGTGCAAGATGTCGCCTCAGAAGCGGGCCGGCTGTTCCCGTTGTCGCTTGCCGCCGAAGGATCGGCCACCATCGGCGGGAATCTGTCGACCAATGCCGGCGGCGTGCAAGTGCTGCGCTACGGCAGCATGCGCGATCTGACTCTGGGCGTGGAGGTGGTTCTGGCCGATGGCCGCGTCTGGAACGGTCTACGCGGTTTGCGCAAAGACAACACCGGCTACGATCTCAAGCATCTGTTCATCGGTGCCGAAGGCACGCTGGGCCTGATCACGGCGGCGGTCCTCAAGCTTTACCCGCAACCGCTTGCCCGCGCCACAGCCTGGGTTGCCCTGGCCGGTCCGGATGCTGCCGTGGCATTGCTTCGGCGCCTGCGCGAAAGTTGCGGCGAGCGCATCAGCGCATTCGAGATCGTCGGACGGTCCGCATTGGAACTGGTGCTGAAGCATATCCCCGCTGCCCGCGATCCACTCGCCCAAGCCTATGACTGGCAGGTGCTGGTGGAGCTCAGCGATGTCATTCCCGGACCGGATACAAGCAAAAAACTGGGCGGCATGCTGGAAAAAATTCTTGCGGCTGAAATGGGCGCTGGCCGCCTGTTCGATGCCACGCTCGCGCAGAGCGAGGCGCAGGCTGGATCGCTCTGGCAGCTCCGTGAGTGCATAGCCGAAGCGCAGAAAATCGAGGGGCGCAGCATCAAGCATGATGTGTCTGTTCCGATTTCGCATATCGCCGAGTTCATCGCACGCGCCGATGCGATGCTGGACAAGCTCTTCCCGGGGGTGCGCATTGTTTGCTTCGGTCATATCGGAGATGGCAACTTACATTACAACCTGTCGAAACCTGCGGCACAGGCCAATGCACAATTTGTTGCCGGGCAGGCGGCCGTGAACCGCTTGGTACACGACCTGGTGCATGAACTTGGCGGCAGCATTTCCGCCGAGCATGGCCTTGGGCAATTGAAACGCGAGGAGATTCTGCGTTACAAGAGCCCGGTCGAGATGGAAATGATGCGTGCCGTCAAGGCGGCCCTCGATCCACTTGGCTTGATGAACCCCGGCAAGCTGTTGTGAGCTTGATCCGGTGCCATTTGCCGGAAATCACTTTACACCCAATTCAGCCTTACGTATAATTTACCCTCCTTGTGGGGGTATAGCTCAGCTGGGAGAGCGCTTGCATGGCATGCAAGAGGTCATCGGTTCGATCCCGTTTACCTCCACCAATAAATCAAAGACTTACGAGTTATGCGGGGCAATAAAAAGGGCTTGAAGTTACACTTTTTGTAACTTCAAGCCCTTTTTCATTGGGTTTTGGGGTGCTTTGGAGAGCGCTTGCACCGCATGCAAGCGCTCGCCGATTGCGGTAAAGTACAGTGACTCCAGGCAGTATGTCGCCGGTGGCAATTCGGTTCATTGAAGCTCCGACTGACTACGGGTAATTAGCTTTCAGTTCGGATTCGATCAGGGCCTCAAGTGGCTTATACCCGAAAGGTTCCAAGGGGCGCCCGTTGACGAAATATCCAGGAGTCTTCTCCACTCCGAGACGTCGCGCATCTGCCATGTCCTGCATGATCACGTCAGCGACCGAGTTCGAGTTCATGTCTTCCTTCAATTTAGCCTGGTCTAGTCCGAGGTGCACCAGCATGGGGAAGACTATTGCGGGATCGGCATGGTGATTAATGGCCCATTCCTTCTGATTGGCTAATACAAGTTCCAGCACCTGCCAAAGCTTGTTCTGCCGGCGAGTTGCTTCAAGCATAACCGCTACCTGATCAGAGCCGCTGTGAAGGGGTAAAAAGCGCACGATCAGTCGAATCTGATCGGGATGCCTTGCCATCAAACCCTTCACTAAGGGATAAAAGGCCGCACAGGTTTCGCACGCAGGGTCGATGAACTCGGTGACAACTACCTTGGCTTCGCGGGGACCTAATGAAGGCGAGTGCATGCGCTCAAGAAGCGTGCGATCTGCCCTTGGCAAGTTGCCCGCCTGTTGTTCGACGCGGGAGGAATTCCATAGGACCGCGCCCGCAAAACCGAGCACAAGAATGGTAAGTGCTATTACGAAAAGCTTGATATTGGTCATTTTGAGGATTTCTGGTTAGGGAATAGTAGCAGTGCGATGATGCTGCTGAAGGCGATAAGCGACAGCATGGGGATCGTGAGAAAGCCAAACCATTCCGCAACCGTCGTGGAGCAGGGCACACCTTGAGTACAGGGGCGCAGCGCTTCAGGAATCACCCCAGCAACAACAAGCTGATGGTACCCCGCGAAGCACCAACCGGCGATGGCAAGCGGCAAGCTATAGCGTTTGATTTTGGTGTCGAGCGGGAACAGCGCAAACGCCAGCATGATGGCCAATGGGAACATAAAAATCCTCTGGTACCAGCAAAGGTTGCAGGTGGGCAGTTTCATGAACTCTCCGAAGAACAGTGCCCCCAAGGTTGAAGATGTGGCAATCAGCCAAGCCCCGAAAACACGGTACCAGATTCGTTGTTCTGGACTCATGGCAATGCGCGCTTCATCGATCTCTGCCTCACCGCATTGAGTGTTGGTTTGTACCTACTACAAGGTTTCGAATTATAGGCGTGGTGTTCATTAGTTAGTGTCATATTGTCGAGTATTTCAACGGTTGGGTTCCATCAGAAACAATTGCATCAGAGTTTTGACAAACATGAATTTCGATAGTGGAATGAACGATTTCCTTATGTAGGGAAAACTGTTCGCGAACGTGCGTTGGGGTTAGGTTTCTGTCGTGGGTAACGACAGAGACAGCACATGAATAT
>JBAYVU010000021.1:0-51114 GCA_041674385.1 Sterolibacterium sp. | reverse complement strand
GAAATCCCACCAGCACAGCGTATAGCGTCATCACCGCAGCGCTCCTTTCGTTCCCGACTTCTTCGCTTCCATGCTTCTTCCCTCTCCTCTTTCGTCCTCGTTCGGCGCTTCCGGCATGACCGGCGCGTCTCTCACGCCTTGTATGTCGGTTTCTACTTGTCCAGACTGATTCGGCCGCTTCCGCTCACCCTGAATTCACCATAGGCAAACCTTAGCACAAAGTCAACCGATCGGTCAATTGTTGTACGTGCGGTTAATTATATCGGGAGTGGGATGGGAAAAGATTCGGCGGGGTAATTATGTTGCGACTAGGCGGAGCTTCCGGCGAAGAAGTAGCGCCGAATGATCTCTTGCAGCTTTGCTTCCACCAGCGTTTCGGGAACGTCGTTGATTTCCCGATAAAGCGGCTGGGCGATAGCCTCGAATGCAACGATCAGGCGCGGATCGAAATGGCTGCCGCTATCGCGGCGGAGAATCGCCATCGCCGCATCGAACGGCAGTGCCTCTTTATAAGGCCGCTTCGAAGTCAGCGCATCGAAGACGTCGACAATGGCGAAGATGCGGGCGTTGAGCGGGATGCCCTCGCCTTTCAGTCCACGCAGGTAGCCGCTGCCATCGAACTTTTCGTGGTGAAATTCGACGACGTCATGCGCGGTCTTCAGCCAGTTGGACTTGGTCAGGATGTCCATGCCCAAGGAGACATGGGTCTTCATCACTTGGAATTCGTCTGCGGTGAGTTTGCCCGGTTTCAGCAGGATGTTGTCGCTGATCCCGATCTTGCCGACGTCATGAAGGAAGGCCCCGGCGATCAAGTTGCGGATCGTTTCCGCGCCCGCCCCGGCAGCCTCGGCCAGGCGCACCGCGTAAATCGAGACCCGGTAGTTGTGGATATTGGTGTCCGAATCGCGCTTGGCGATGGCGCCGCCGAGGACTGCCATCAGCTCGATATTGCCCTTGAGCAAATCGTTTGAGAACTTGATCACGTTGCGGTTGAGGGAAATGATCACCGGATAGAGCACCAGCGTCGTCAGCAGCACGGTGCACAGCGCGATCAGCAGGGTCACGATGAGTTCGTGGCGCAGGCGGGCAAGCACCTCCGGGGCGATGACGAAAACCCCTTCCAGGTATCCGGCGACCGTTCTCTCCTTGTCTTTGAGCGGCACCAAGGCCTGCAGTACCGTCTGGCCTTCGACCTTGTAACGATCGTAATTGGTGCTGCCGTCGAGAGGGAAAGTGTGGGGGAATTGCTTGAGGTGGTTTTCGATGCTCTCAAAGCGCGGATTCACCCGTTCCACGACTTTCTGTCCCTTGCGGTTGTAGATCTCGACCACCACGAAATCATCGTGCATGAAGCCATCGGTCAGCTGATGCAGCCATCCTCGATCGCTGACAGGATTGTTGATGACGTCAAGATCGACATCGGACACTTTGGCGGATTCGGCCATGACGATCTCCATCAACTGATCGTCGATTTTTTCGATGCCGAAATAGGATACTGCGCCTCCGACCACGAGGGAGATGCAAACCCAACTGACCAGCAGGCGCTGCAGCAGGGTGCGGTGAATGTTCAGCATAAGCGAGGATTGAGCGTGATCGGCGGCAGACATTATTTCATAATTTGATGGCTCGCCGTCCTACTGACGGCATGGCGCGGGGCGGAGTATCATCGACGCTTGCCAAACCACCCGCACGCACATGGAAAAAGACCTCAGCACGGCCGCACTCGAGTACCACACCTTCCCTACTCCCGGAAAAATCTCGGTCGTTCCGACCAAGGGGCTGACCAACCAGCGCGACCTGGCGCTGGCCTATTCGCCCGGCGTGGCCATTGCCTGCGAGGCCATCGTCGCCGATCCCGCCCAGGTCAGCCGGCTCACCAGCCGGGCCAACTTGGTCGGCGTGGTCACCAACGGCACCGCCGTGCTTGGCCTGGGCAACATCGGCGCACTGGCGGCAAAGCCGGTGATGGAAGGCAAAGCCGTGTTGTTCAAGAAGTTTGCCGGCATCGACGTGTTCGACATCGAACTCAACGAACCCGACCCGGACAAACTGATCGACATGATCGCAGCGATGGAACCGACTTTCGGCGGCATCAACCTGGAAGACATCAAGGCGCCGGAGTGCTTCTACATCGAGCAAAAACTGCGCGAACGCATGAAAATCCCGGTGTTCCACGACGACCAGCACGGCACCGCCATCGTCGTCGGCGCGGCGGTGCTCAATGGGCTCAAGCTGGTCGGCAAGGATCTCGGCAACGTCAAGCTGGTCACCAGCGGCGCCGGCGCCGCGGCGCTGGCTTGCCTCGAAATGCTGGTGGCGCTCGGCATCAAGGTGGAGAACATCTGGGTGACGGACATCCATGGTCTTGTCTATGCCGGTCGCAAGGAGGAAATGGAGCCGATCAAGGCGCGCTACGCCAAACAGACCGAGGCCCGCACGCTGGCCGACGTCATTGCCGACGCCGACGTATTCCTCGGCCTGTCTGCCGGCGGCGTGCTGAAGCCGGAGATGGCGGCGAAGATGGCGCCGAACCCGCTGATCCTGGCGCTGGCCAATCCGACCCCGGAAATCCTGCCGGAGCAGGTGCGCGCCGTGCGCAATGACGCCATCATGGCAACGGGGCGTTCCGACTATCCCAACCAGGTCAACAATGTGCTGTGCTTTCCGTTCATCTTCCGCGGTGCGCTCGATGCCGGCGCGACCACCATCAACGAGGCCATGAAGCTGGCCGCGGTGCGCGCCATCGCCGAACTGGCGCAAGCCGAAACCTCCGATGTGGTCGCCAAGGCCTATGGCGGCGAGAGCCTCAGGTTCGGCCGGGATTATCTGATCCCCAAGCCTTTCGATCCGCGCCTGATCGTCAAGATCGCACCGCAGGTCGCCGAGGCGGCCATGGCCTCGGGAGTGGCGACGCGGCCGATCGCCGATATGGCAGCCTACCGCGAAAAACTCAACAACTTCGTCTATCACTCCGGCTTCGTCATGAAGCCGGTATTCACCGCGGCCAAACAGTCGCCGCGCAAGGTGCTCTACGCCGAGGGCGAGGACGAACGGGTGCTGCATGCGATCCAGGCCGTGCTCGACGAAGGCTTGGCGCAACCGGTGGTGATCGGCCGGCCCGATGTCATCGCGGCCAGGCTCAAGAAGGCCGGCCTGCGCCTGGTCGCGGGCCGCGACTTCGAGATCGTCAATCCCGGCGCCGATTCGCGCTACCGCGAACTGGCGGCCGAGTACCACAAGCTGATGGGGCGCTCCGGCGTCACGCCGGACCTGGCCAAGCAGGCCATGCGCAGCGATGCCACGCTGATCGGCACGATGCTGTTGCGGCGCGGCGACGTCGACGCGCTGCTGTGCGGCACGGTCGGCCAGCATGCCCAGCATCTCAAGCATGTCGCCGACGTGATCGGGCTGGAAGAGAATGCCACCAGCTTCGCCGCGATGAATTTGCTGATGCTGTCGAGAAATACCATGTTCATTTGCGACACTTATGTCAATGAGGAACCCAGCCCCGAAGTGGTTGCCGACATCGCCCTGATGGCCGCCGAAGAAGTGCGCCGTTTCGGCCTGATACCCAAGCTGGCGCTGCTTTCGCATTCCAATTTCGGCAGCGTCCGGTCGGCATCGGCGCGCAAGATGCGCGCGGCGCGGACGCTGATCGAGCAGCGAGCGCCAACGCTCGAAGTCGATGGCGAAATGCATGCGGACACCGCACTGTCCGAGGCCATCCGCAGCCGGCTCTACCCGGACAGCCGCCTCAAGGGCGAAGCCAACCTGCTGATCATGCCCAATGTCGATGCCGCCAACATCGCCTTCAATCTCCTCAAGGTCACCAGCGGCGACGGCATCACGGTCGGGCCGATCCTGCTCGGTGCGGCCAAGCCGGTGCATATCCTGACCTCGACCGCGACCGTACGCCGACTCGTGAATATGACGGCGCTGGCGGTAGTCGATGCCAACCATTTGCAGGGGTAAGACAAGTCGAGCGATCACCGCGCGGATAGAATTGTCGGCACATCGCTTATTTCACTTATGTTGTTCACAACGACACCCCTGCCGAATGCGCCTGTTGGTCGGCGTGATAGCTGGACCGCACCAGAGGTGCGCTGGCGACATGGGAAAACCCCATGGCTTGCGCCTCCCGGCTGAACATGGCGAATCCGTCGGGATGCACATAGCGCAATACCGGCAGATGATGGCCGGAAGGCGCCAGGTACTGGCCGACGGTCAGCATGTCGACGGCATGAGCGCGCAGGTCGCGCATGACATCGAGAATTTCCTCGTCGCTCTCGCCCAGCCCGACCATCAGGCCGGACTTGGTGGTGATCGTTGGATTGCGCGCCTTGAAGGCTTGCAGCAGCGCCAGCGAGTGGCGGTAATCCGCGCCGGGCCGCGCCTGCGGATAGAGCCGCGGCACCGTTTCGAGATTGTGATTGAACACGTCCGGCGGCGTGGCGCTGAGGATATCCAGCGCAATCTCGAGACGCCCGCGAAAATCCGGCACCAGCACTTCGATACGGGTCTGCGGCGAGAGTTCGCGCAGCTTGGCGATGCAATCGGCGAAATGCCGCGCCCCGCCGTCGCGCAGATCGTCGCGGTCGACGCTGGTGATGACGACGTACTTGAGACGCAGCGCGGCGATGGTCTGTGCCAGATGCGCCGGTTCGTCCGGATCGGGCGGCAGCGGATGGCCATGGGCGACATCGCAGAACGGGCAGCGGCGGGTGCACAAGTCGCCGAGTATCATGAAGCTCGCAGTGCCCTTGCCGAAGCATTCGCCGATATTGGGACAGGAGGCCTCCTCGCACACGGTATGCAGGGCCTGCTGGCGCAGGATGCTCTTGACCTGATCGAAGCGAGCCACGTCGGCACTGGTCCTGACTCTTATCCAGGAGGGCTTGGGCAGCGCCGCCGCCGTCGCCGGGACGATCTTGATTACGGTCTTGCCATACGCGCGTGCCGTCTTGGCCGCGCCTCTTTGCCCGGCGTCGCTCATGACAGTTTCTCCTGAAGTTTGTCGAGCAATCGCCGGCTCACTTCTTCCATTCGAGTGTCGCCGCATTCGCCGCATTCGCCGCAGAGCTCGCTTAATTGCGTCACTGGCATGCCGGCATGACCGCAAGGGTTGATTGCACCGTAAGGCGACAGGTCCATATCGACGTTCAGGCTGAAGCCGTGAAAGCAGCAGGAATTCTTGATGCGCAAACCCAGTGCGGCAATTTTCGCGCCCCGGACATACACGCCCGGTGCGCCCGCCAGACGCTCGGCCGCGATGCAATAGTCCGCCAGCAGATCGATCACCGTCTGCTCGATGCGCGTGACCAGATCGCGCACCTTGAGGTTGCGGCGTTTCAGGTCGAGAAGCAAATAAACCACCAGTTGTCCCGGTCCATGATAAGTGATCTGGCCGCCGCGATCGATTTTCACCACCGGTACACCGATGTCGCGCAACAGGTGTTCCGGCTTGCCGGCCATGCCCTGCGTAAACACTGGCGGATGCTGGCAAAGCCAGATTTCGTCCGCACTGTCCGCGCCGCGTTCGGCGGTGAAGCGCTGCATCGCGCGCCAGGTAGGCTCGTAATCCACCACGCCGAGGCGGCGCACGACCATGTTTCTCATTACAGCACCATTTTGACCATCGGATGCGCGGTCAGTTCGCGGTACAGCGCATCGAGTTGCGCTTTCGAAGTGGCGCGCACCGTGCAGGTCAGACTCAGGTAGGTGCCCTTGCCGGAGGGACGCATCTCCATGCCCGAGGCATCGAAATCCGGCGCATGGCGCAGCACGACTTCAAGAATCGCCTGGGCATAGCCTGCCTGGTTGACGCCCATGATCTTGATGGGGAAAGCACAGGGGAATTCGAGCAGCGTTTCTTCCGGCACGGGGCTTCATTTCCCCCGCATGATGGCGCGCTTGAACTCCTGGTACCAAGCGTACATGTCCGCAAACAACGGGCCGGGCTTGCCGCTGCCGACAGGCGATCCGTCGAGGCTGACGATGGCCAGCACTTCCTTGGTCGAGGAGGTCATCCACAATTCGTCGGCCTGGCGCACTTCCTCTTCCAGCACGTCGCGCACCGTATGCTGCAGGCCGTGCGCCGCAGCGAGTTCGAGCACCACATCGTAGGTGATACCCGGCAGCATCAGGTGGTTCTTCTGCGGCGCGAGCAGCACGCCGTCATGCACCGCGAATATGTTGGAAGCCGTGCCTTCGGAGAGGAAACCGTCGCGAAACATGATCGTCTCGTCGCAACCGGCTTCGACCGCCGTTTGCCGCAACAGGCAATTCGCCAGCAGGGAGATGGACTTGATGTCGCAGCGCAGCCAACGGTTGTCGGGGGCGGAGATGGCGCGCACGCCTTGCCGGCGCAATTCGGCTGGCGGCGGCAGCAGCGGCTCGCTCATGACGAACACGGTGGGCACGACGCTTTGGGGGAAGGCATGATTGCGCTTGGCATCGGCACCGCGCGTGACTTGCAGATAGACCTGCTGGTCGTCGTCTGCCGCAAGGTCGATGATCCTGCCGATCAGTTCGGCCCACGCCGCCGCGCTAAGCGGGTTGGCCAGACGGATGCCGGCCAAGCTGTTCTCCAGGCGGCGCAGGTGCTCGGCCAGGCGGAACGGTCGCCGCGAATACACCGGAATCACCTCGTACACGCCATCGCCGAACAGGAAGCCGCGATCCATCACCGGCACCATGGCTTCCGCCAAGGGCATGAATTCGCCGTTGAGGTAGATCATCGCGCCTCCGCAGGGCCGCCCGGAAGCGCAGCAAAGAATATGGAACGATCCGAAAAATCGCGAACCTTAGTCGCCCCCTTTCCGGGAAAGGAGGAAGGAGAGATAGCCTTCATCATTCGAACCACAGCCGCACGGTATCCCAGGCGCGACCAAAGACGCCGGCCACCGGCACGGCCTCCAGCGCCACCAGCGGATACTCGCCCCACGGCTTGTCGCCGAGGAATAATTTCAATGTGGCGATGCGCTGGCCCAGGCCAACCGGCGCCAACAGCGGCAGCTGACTGACCAACTGCACCCTGATCAAGCCGGCCTGCCCCTTCGGCACCGACAAGGCGAACTCGCTGCTGAAACCGGCCCTGACGCTATTCTGTTCGCCCTTGAAGACGCGCAGTTGGGACACCGTCTGGTTGACCTCGTAGAGCCTGACGCCGTCATAAGCTTGAAAACCGTGGTTGAGCAGTTTCTGGGCTTCCTGCGCGCGGGTCGCGTCGGAAGCGGCACCCAGCACCACGGCCAGCAAGCGACGCGCACCGCGTTTGGCCGAGGCGATCAGGCAATACCCGGCGCCTTCGGTATGGCCGGTCTTGACGCCATCGACCTGCGGATCGAGCCAGAGCAGACGATTGCGGTTGTTCTGGGTGATGTTGTTGTAGCTGTATGCCTTGAGCGAATAGAGCGGATAGAACTCCGGGAAGTCGCGGATCAAGGCTGCCGCCAGGAGCGCCAGATCGTGGGCGGTCGAATAGTGCTGCGGATCGGGCAGGCCGGTTGAATTCCTGAATTGGGTATTCTGCAGACCCAGGCGTTGCGCCTCGCGGTTCATCATGCTGGCGAATGCTTCCTCGGAGCCCGCGACGGCCTCCGCCAACGCAATGCAGGCGTCATTGCCGGATTGCACGATCATGCCTCGCAGCAGTTCATCCACTTTCACCGGGCGCAGGGGCTCGATGAACATGCGTGAGCCTTGCGCCTTCCAGGCGCGCTCGGAGACCGGTACGATCTGCTCGGACTTGAGACTACCCTGCTTCAACGCCGAAAACGTCAGGTAGGCCGTCATCAGCTTGGTCAGAGAGGCGGGTTCGATGCGTTCGGTTGTGTTGATGCCGGCCAACTCCTGGCCGGAACTGAAATCCAGCAGCAACCAGGAACGCGCGGCAACCGCCGGTAGCTGAGGAGCAAGTTGAGCCTGGGCAGGGAACGCTGAGAATAGCGCGAGCAGCAGACAAAGAAGAAAACGCATGAGCATGGGGAATCGCAGAAACGGCAAGAAGATGCGAATTATATGGTCATCCCTCCGTAGCTGGCTATAAGTTACACCAGCACACCTGGGACTAAACATCTAGGTAGGGAGCTGCTTGAGCGAACTCCCCGTGATTCCCGCATTCGCCTGCCTGAAGCGCTACTGCTGCACCACCACCGTCTGCAGTTCGAACCGCTCGCGCAAACGTGCGGCCATTTGCTGGGCCTCCTGGTGGTCTTGCCAAGGGCCAAACTGCACGCGATAGACCCCTCCGCGGGCTTGCACCAAGAGTTTTTCGTTCACGTCGGCGACCTGCGGCAACCCGGCCAACTCGCGCCCCAGGCGGGACTTCAGGTTCTCGGCGTTGTCGGGATTGCTGAAAGCACCGAGTTGCAGGAACACCCCGCGCGCATCCTTCATTTCGGCCAATGCCGGTTCAGCCTGCTGCGTCGATCGTTGGGCTAGCAGGATCAGCCGGGCAAGCGGGTCTTCGGTTTCCGAAGGCGGCGGGGCCGGGCGGCGACCGGCCGCATACTGGCTGTCGCCCGGCAGGATGCTTTCGACTTCCAGCAGCGTGCTGCCATTGCCGACATAGCCCAGTTTCCACGCTGCGGCGTAAGACAGGTCGATCAAGCGGCCGGCATGGAATGGGCCACGATCATTGACCCGAACCACCACGCTCTTGCCGTTGCCCGGATTGGTGACCCGTGCATAGCTGGGAATCGGCAAGGTGGCATGGGCGGCCGTCATGCCGTACATGTCGTAGATCTCGCCGGAAGAGGTCTTCTGACCATGAAACTTGCGTCCGTACCAGCTGCCGATGCCGCGCGCCTTGTATGGCGTCAGTGCGGTCAACGGCAGATAATCGCGGCCCAGTACCGAATAAGGCTTGTTGGCGAACCTGTTAAGCGCTTCCGGCCGTGGCTCGGCATCTGCGATGGCCGCCAGAAATTCCGCCGATGGCGGCGAATCGCCAGGGCCATCGTCCTGGTAAAACCCGCCGTTACGCTTCAGCGCAACGGCGGGTTGGCGCACAACCGCGAGGGGTTTGCCGGCGGATTGCGGAGCCGGCATCCCGGACCGCTCCACCACCGGACGCGGCGGCTGGCTGCCGCAAGCGGTCAGCAGCAAGGCCAGCAGGCATGCGCCAACGTAGTCGCTGTAGTCCGGGCGCTGGGTCGCCCTGACCAGAGGAAATCCCTGTGGGACGAGTCCGGACAGCACGCGCCGAAGGCGCAACCCGCTCAACAGCCGATTCGAAGCTCCCCGTGACAACCGAGCGCAGCGAGCTTGCGGGCTCCCCCGCCCCGGGGGCGAAGGCGGGGTTTCGCGGAGCACAGCTCCGCGCCACCGGAGCCGGACGGCTGTGCAAAGCCGGCCGTGGAACAGGGGTGGGGGGTGGGGAGTCATTTCTGCACCAGCATCCGGTGCTTGTGGATGCTCATCAGTATGCCGATGCCGAGAAACAGCGTCGTCAGCGAAGTGCCGCCATAACTGACGAAAGGCAGCGGTATTCCAACCACGGGCAGGATGCCGCTGACCATCCCCATATTGACAAAGGCATAAGTGAAGAAGATCAGCGTGATGCTGCCGGCCAGCAGACGCGTAAACAAAGTCGGCGCATTCGCGGCGATCATCATCCCGCGCCCGATCAGCAAGGCATAAAGTATCAGCAGGAATATGCAGCCGAGCAGACCGAACTCCTCGCCCAGCACGGCAAAAATGAAATCGGTGTGGCGCTCCGGAATGAACTCCAGCTGGGCCTGGGTGCCCTGCCCCCAGCCCTTGCCCAATATGCCGCCCGAACCTATGGCGATAGTCGATTGGATGATGTGGAAACCTTTGCCGAGGGGATCCGCCTCGGGATCGAGCAAGGTCAGGATACGGTTTCTCTGGTAATCGCGCATCATCGACCAGACCACTGGCGCCAGCGCGACGCCAGACACCGCCAGGCCGATCAGCACCTTCCATGACAACCCGGCGAGAAAGATCACAAAGAAGCCTGACGCCAATACCAGGATCGCCGTGCCCAGATCGGGCTGCTTGGCGATCAGCACCACCGGCAGCACCAGGATCAGCGCCGCCACCAGATACTCGCGCAAACGCAAATGGGTTTCGTGACGCTGGAAATACCAGGCCAGCATCAACGGCATGGCGATCTTCATGATCTCCGAGGGCTGGATGCGCATGAAGCCAAGATTGAGCCAGCGCCGCGCGCCTTTCGACACGTCGCCGAACACGGCCACGGCAATCAGCAACAACAGGCCCGTGACGAACACCGGCAAGGCGAAATACATCAGCTTCTGCGGCGACATCTGAGCCACCAGACGCATCACCATCAATGCCACCAGCATGTTGACCAATTGTGCGCCAACCCGGTCGGGGGAGGCGCTGCTCACCACCAGCAGCGCGAAACCCATCAACAGCGCGACCATCGTCATCAGCGACGGATCGATCGGGTCGATCAGCTTTTGCCAAAGCGTGCGGAGACGCATTTCAATCTTCCTCGGGCTCGGCAGTGTCGGCCGGCGTCGCCGACTTGGGCTGTTTGCCGAGAAGATAATAGTCGAGCACCTGGCGGGCGATCGGTGCGGCGGCCTGCGCGCCGAAACCGCCATTCTCCACCAGCACCGCCAGCGCTATCCTGGGATGATCGACCGGCGCGAAGGCAATGAACAAGGCATGGTCGCGCATGTGTTCGGCGACATGGCCTTCGCTGTATTTCTCGCCTTTGAGGCTGTACACCTGCGCCGTGCCGGTCTTGCCGGCGGAAACGTATTCGGCGCCGGCAAAGGCGCGCGCGCCGGTACCTTCCTTGTTAACCCCGATCAAGGCCTGCTTGATGGTCTCGAGGTTCTGCGGCTTGAGCGGGATAGTTCGCAAGGGCTGGGTTTCAATCGGGGTGACGTTTCCGGTGCGGGCGTCGGTGATGAACTTGACGATGTGCGGGCGGAACATCACGCCATCGTTGGCGAGCGTCGCAATCGCCTGCGCCAGTTGAATCGGCGTGTAAGCGTTGTAGCCTTGGCCGATGCCGATGCTGATGGTCTCGCCGGCGAACCATCGCTGCTGTTCGGGCTTCTTGAAGTGCTTCTTCTTCCATTCCTGAGAGGGCAGGACGCCTTCCGATTCGCCTTCGAGGTCGACGCCGGTGCGTTGGCCAAAGCCGAACTTGCGCATGAAACTGGCGATATTGTCGATGCCCATGTCATTGGAGAGCATGTAGTAATAGGTATCGCAGGACTGCACGATGGACTTGTACATATCCACGGTGCCATGGCCGCCCTTCTTGTCGTCGCGGAACACGTGGCCGCCGAAGTTGTACGATCCGGGATCGAAAATGGTCTGCTGCGCCGTACGCTTGCCGATTTCCAGCGCCGCCAGCGCCATGTAGGGCTTGAAGGTGGAACCGGGAGGATAGGTGCCGTTCAGGGCGCGATTGACCATCGGCTTGTCGGGCGAAGTATTCAAAGTCTCCCAGTTCTGCGGATCGATGCCATCGACGAACAAATTGGGATCGTAACCGGGCATCGACACCAAGGCGAGGATTCCCCCCGTTGAAGGTTCGATGGCCACCAGTGCGCCGCGCCGGTCGCCGAAGGCTGTCTCGGCCACTCCCTGCAGCTTGGCATCGACCGTCAATGTCAGGTTGTTGCCGGTCACCGGCGGGATGCGCGAAAGCACCCGGACCGCCCGCCCGCCGGCATCGATTTCGACCTTCTCGAAACCGGTTTGGCCATGCAGATCGAATTCGTATTTCTGCTCCAGGCCGGTCTTGCCGAAATGTTCGGTACCACGGTAGTTGGGTTCGGCATCCTTTTCCTCGATGAGTTCGAGGTCGCGGTCGTTGATGCGGCCGATGTAGCCAAGCAAGTGCGAGGCCGAATCGTTGTAAGGATACTGTCGGAACAGCCGCGCCTTGATGTCGACGCCGGGAAAACGGTAGCGGTGGGCGATGAACTTGGCCACTTCCTCGTCGGAGAGTCGCGTGCGGATCGGCAGGGATTCGAAATTCTTGCTTTCTTCCAGCAGTTTCCTGAAGCGCTTGCGGTCTTTTGGCTGGATGTCGATGATCTGCGCCAGCCCGTCGATCGCCGCTTCCAGGTCGCCGGCGCGAGCCGGTGTGATCTCCAGCGTATAGGCCGAATAATTGCGCGCCATGACGACGCCGTTGCGATCCAGGATCAACCCGCGGTTGGGCAGAATCGGCACCAGCGAGATACGGTTGTCCTCGGCGCGGGTGCGGTAGTATTCGTGGTGAATCACCTGGAGCCAGAACAGGCGGCAAAACAGCAGTAAGAAAGCGAACAGCACAAAACCGCCGGCAATAGTCAGGCGGCGCTGAAAGCCCTCGATTTCCTGCTCGGGATTCTTGAATTCCATTTGATCACAATACAGCCGCGCCGCCGGGCCGTCCTGACCGAAGGAAATCCCCGTGGGACAAGGCGCGGCGGCACGCGCCGGAGGCGCAAACAGCAATGCTATTTCTCAAACGCACCCCGTCACTTTCGTGCGCAGCACGCTTGCGGGCGCTCCCCCGCGCGGGGGAGATGGAGGGGGCAGTTCTCATATCGGACGGTTCTCGTCCTTCTCCACCGGCTGGTATTGCGGTAGCAGCAGCAGGTAGGTCAGGGGATACCAGAGCAAAGCGGCAGTGAAGCTGTCGAGGAAATACTCGACCCCGGGAAACTCGGAGCCTACGCTCATGCGCGTGATGAGCATCACCACTTGAGTCGCCAGCAGCAGCGGCAGGATTTGCAGGGCCTGCTGCATCAAAGGAAACTGCAGGAAGCGCCGCGACAAGCCGCTGGCAGTGAATGCCAACAGCACATACGCCAGCGAATGCTGGCCCATCACGCTGCCGGAACTGACATCCATCACGATGCCCAGCACGAATGCCGTGCCCATGCCGACTTTGAAGGATTCGCGGATGCACCAGAAGGTCAGCGTCAATGCGACCCAGTCGGGGAATCCCGGCAGGCGCCCGAGCGGGATCAGGTCGAGGAATACCGCCAACAGCAAGGTCAACCAGATGAACCAGTCCCGCACCGGTCGCAGGATGCGCCTGGAACCATGGGTCGGTTGCATCATTTGCCACCCCTCCTGCCCTTGCCGGGTCTGTCCTTGCTTTCCGCTTCGGGCGGCGCCGGCGGCAAGGCTTCGCGCCGCCCCAGCACCAGCACCTGGCCGTGGCGCTCGACGCCCGGGATGGGTTCGCAGAGAATGCGGGCGAAGGCGTACGTCGTATCGCGATCGACGCGAGTCACCTTGGCCACCGGCAAACCAGGCAAATAAACGTCATCGAGACCGGAGGTCACCAGCTCGTCGCCAGTTTGAACATCGGCATTGGCTGCAAGAAAACGCAATTCGAGATTGCCGGCACCGGCGCCGAACAACACGGCACGCAGGCCATTCCTGACAATCTGCACCGGCACTGCCTGATCCTTGTCGGTGATCAGCGTCACTTCGGAGAGCAAAGGAAATACCCGGGTCACCTGGCCGATCACACCCATCTCATCGATCACCACCTGGCCCGGGGCGATGCTCTGCTGCGCGCCCTTGTCCAGGATCACCCGGCGCGAAAACGGATCGCGGGCCGAGTAAAGAATCTCCGCCACCTGGCTGTTCACCGGCTGGCGCAACTTCATGTCCAGCAATGCGCGCAACCGCTGATTCTCCAATTCCAGATGCTCCTGGCGCAGCAGCAGATTGGCCGTTACCAGTTGTTGCCGGCGTAGCGCCACATTCTCTTTTTCCAGCGTGGCAAGGCTGGAAAGGTATTCATTCCATCGCTCGTGGCCTTCCAACGGCAGGGAGGCAAGACGCTGCAAGGGATAAGTCACCAAGGCCACCCCCTGGCGCGCCCACTCCAGCGTGTGAAAGCGCAGGTCGAGCACCAGCAGCAGCAAGGACAAGGCGACGAAAAACATCAGCCTGGCAAGTGGTGCCGGGCCGCGATGGAAAAACGGGGGCGGCTGGTGGCCGACAACTGACATCAAGGTAGACCGCCTGCTCCGATGGTTTAGGGAAAAGATCAAACGCAACGCGGCGCCAGACGCAACGCGCCACCTGCTACCCTATATGGGGCAAGGTCTATTCGTTAGCGAAAATACTGCCCAATTTGTCCATCTTCTCCAAGGCTAAGCCGGAACCGCGCACAACGCAGGTCAGCGGGTCCTCCGCCACGATCACCGGCAGGCCGGTCTCTTCCATCAGCAGACGGTCGATGTCGCGCAACAGGGCGCCGCCGCCGGTCAGCACCATGCCTTTCTCGGCGATGTCGGCGCAGAGCTCCGGGGGAGTTTGCTCCAATGCCGACTTGACCGCGGAAACGATGGCATTCAGCGGGTCGGTGAGCGCTTCGAGAATCTCGTTGGAAGAGATCGTGAAGCTGCGCGGAATGCCCTCGGCCAGGTTGCGGCCCTTGACTTCCATCTCCTTCACCTCGGAACCGGGAAAAGCCGAGCCGATCTCTTTCTTGATCGATTCGGCGGTGGTTTCACCGATCAGCATGCCGTAGTTGCGGCGGATGTAATTGATGATGGCGTCGTCGAAGCGGTCGCCGCCGACGCGCACCGAACCCGCGTACACCATGCCGCCCAGCGAGATCACGCCGACTTCGGTGGTGCCGCCGCCGATATCCACCACCATCGAGCCGGTGGCGTCCGAGACCGGCAGGCCGGCGCCGATCGCCGCCGCCATCGGCTCCTCGATCAGATACACATGGCTGGCCCCGGCGCCCAGCGCCGATTCGCGGATGGCGCGGCGCTCGACCTGGGTCGAGCCGCTCGGTACGCAGATGATGATGCGCGGACTCGGCGAGAACAGCCTGGAATCATGCACCTTCTTGATGAACTGCTTGAGCATCTGCTCGGTGACGGTGAAGTCGGCGATCACACCGTCCTTCATCGGCCGGATCGCCGTGATGTTACCTGGCGTCTTGCCAAGCATCTGCTTGGCGGCCATGCCGACCGCCTGGATGGTCTTCTTGGCATTGGGCCCGCCTTCGGTGCGAATCGCCACCACCGACGGCTCGTTCAGCACGATGCCCTTGCCGCGCACGTAGATCAGTGTATTGGCGGTGCCGAGGTCGATCGCCAGGTCGTTGGAAAAATAGGAACGCAGGAAACTGAACATCGGAAAGTTCCAATCAGTAATAGGCTACGCGGTCGCCCCGCGCGCGGAGAACATAGTGCGAACAAAAAGTGGCTTATGATACCCTATCACGCTTTGTAATTTAAGCCTTCCGAAGACCGGCATGTCCATAAACCTTGAACAGGTGGAGCGCATTGCGCGCCTCGCCAACATCGAAATCTCTCCCCCCGAAGCGGCGCAGACCAGCGAACTGCTGAATGGCATCCTCGGGCTGATCGAACAGCTGCAATCCGTCGACACCGCAGGCATCGAACCCATGGCCCACGCCCAGGATGTGGCGCAACGCCTGCGCGAAGACGGCGTCACCGAAACCGATCGTCGCGAGATCTATCAATCCGTCGCGCCGGAAACCGAGGCGGGCCTCTATCTCGTCCCCCGGGTGATTGAATGATCCACGCCTCGTTGAAAGAATTGTCCGCCGCACTGGCGAAAAAGACCATTTCCAGCGTCGAGCTGACCACGCTGTTCCTCGACCGCTGCGAGCGTCTCAACCCCACGCTCAACGCCTTCATCACCCTCGACCGCGACAAGTCGCTGGCCATGGCGCACACCGCCGATGCCCGCCTGGCGGCGGCCTCAGGCAACGATAACGCGCCGCTGCTGGGCATCCCGCTGGCCTACAAGGACATTTTCTGCATGCAGGGCTGGCTCACCACCTGCGGTTCGAAGATGCTGTCGAATTTCGTCAGCCCTTACGATGCGCATGTGGTCGAGCAGTTCAAACAGGCCGGCATGGTGACGCTGGGCAAGTGCAACATGGACGAGTTTGCGATGGGCTCATCCACGGAAAGTTCGTTTTACGGCCCAGCCAAGAACCCCTGGGATACCCGGCGTGTGCCCGGCGGCTCCTCGGGCGGCTCGGCCGTGGCGATTGCCGCGCGCATGGCGCCGGCCACGGTTGGCACCGACACCGGCGGCTCGATCCGCCAGCCGGCGGCGCTGTGCGGCCTGACCGGCATCAAGCCGACCTACGGGGTGGTGTCGCGCTATGGCATGATCGCCTACGCCTCCTCGCTCGACCAGGGCGGGCCGATGGCCAAGTCGGCCGAGGACTGCGCGTGGCTCCTCAACGCCATGGCCGGCTTCGATGCGCGCGACTCGACTAGCCTCGAGCAACCCAGGCAAGATTACACCGGCAATCTAGGCCGCCCCTTAGACGGCCTGCGGATCGGTCTGCCGAAAGAATTCTTTGCCGAAGGCATGTCCGACGACGTACGCGCCGCCATCGATGCCGCCCTGGCCGAATACCGCAAGCTCGGCGCCCGCACGGTCGAAATCAGCCTGCCCAACTCGGGCCTGTCGGTGCCCGCCTACTACGTGATTGCGCCGGCCGAGGCCAGTTCCAACCTGTCCCGCTTCGACGGCGTACGCTATGGCTACCGTGCACCGGAGTACGAGGATCTGTCCGACATGTATTGCAAGACGCGCGCCCAAGGCTTTGGCGCGGAAGTCAAGCGGCGCATCCTGATCGGCACCTACGTGCTCTCGCACGGTTACTACGACGCCTACTACCTGCAAGCGCAGAAAATCCGCCGCCTGATCGTCAATGATTTCATCGAGGCCTTCAAGCAGTGCGACGTCATCATGGGGCCCACCAGCCCGAGCGTCGCTTTCGAACTGGGCGCGAAAAGCGGCGATCCGGTGCAAATGTATCTGTCCGACATCTACACCATCTCCACCAACCTCGCCGGCCTGCCGGGCATGTCGATTCCCTGCGGTTTCGGGACCGGGAATATGCCTGTGGGATTGCAGCTGATCGGCAACTATTTCGACGAGGCGAACATGCTCAACGTCGCGCATCGCTATCAGCAGGCCACCGACTGGCATCTGCGCATGCCGGAGGGGCTGTCCATATGACACCCCACCCCCCAACCCCCGCCCAGTGGGCAGGGGTGACTATGGTTCAGTCGCTACGCGACTTCCGGTTTGTTGACTTGCCACCTCTTTGGGGCGGCCCGGCAGAGGTGGCGAAATGAACTGGGAAATCGTCATCGGCCTGGAAACCCACGCCCAGCTCCGCACCAGCTCGAAGATCTTCTCCGGTGCGGCGACCGCTTTCGGCGCCGCGCCCAATGTCCAGGCTTGCGCTGTGGACCTGGCGCTGCCTGGCGTGCTGCCGGTGCTCAACAAGGCGGCAGTCGAATGCGCGATCAAATTTGGCCTGGCCATCGGTGCGGAAATCGCGCCGCGTTCGGTGTTCGCGCGCAAGAACTACTTCTATCCCGACCTGCCCAAGGGCTACCAGATCAGCCAGTTCGAGCTGCCCGTGGTCAAGGGCGGCACGCTGACGATGCTGGTCGCATCCGGGAAACCCGGCGAGTCGGCCTACGAAAAGACCGTCCATCTGACCCGCGCGCATCTTGAAGAAGACGCCGGCAAATCGCTGCACGAACTCAGTGGCTCGCACGTGGTGCTCGGTCACGGCAAGACCGGCATCGACCTGAACCGCGCCGGCACGCCGCTGCTGGAAATCGTCACCGAACCCGACATGCGCTCCGCCGCCGAGGCGGTGGCCTACGCCAAGGCGCTGCATGCGCTGGTGCGCTGGATCGGCATCTGCGACGGCAACATGCAGGAAGGCTCGTTCCGCTGCGACGCCAACGTCTCGGTACGGCGCCCCGGCGAGCCGCTGGGCACGCGCCGCGAGATCAAGAACCTCAACTCTTTCCGCTTCCTGCAGCAGGCGATCGACTACGAAGTGAAATGGCAGATCGAGACCATCGAGGACGGCGGGTGCATCCATCAGGCGACGGTGCTTTTCGATCCGGCCACCGGTGCGACACGTGCCATGCGCAGCAAGGAAGACGCGCAGGATTACCGTTACTTCCCCGATCCCGACCTGCTGCCGCTGGAAATCGCGCCGGCCTGGATCGGCGCGGTCAAGGCCAGCATGCCGGAACTACCGACGGAGATGAAGTCACGCTTCGAGCGTGATTACGGACTGTCCGCCTACGATGCCGTGGCGCTCACCGCCAGCCGCGAGATCGCGCAATACTACGAAAATTGCGTTGCGGCTGCGGGCGCCGACAATTCGAAAATCTGCGCCAACTGGGTGATGGGCGATCTGGCCGCGCGACTCAACAAGGAAGCGCTGGAGATCGCCGGCGCGCCCGTGTCGTCGGCGCAGCTGGCCGGCGTAGTCAGGCGCATCGCCGACAACACGATCTCCAACAAGATCGGCAAAGATGTCTTCGATGCCCTTTGGAACGGCGAAGGCCAGGACGCTGATGCCATCATCGATGCCAAGGGTTTGAAACAGATCACCGACAGCGGCGCCATCGAAAAGCTCATCGACGAGGTGCTCGCCGCCAACCCGAAATCGGTCGAGGAATTCCGCGCCGGCAAGGACAAGGCTTTCAATGCGCTGGTCGGCCAGGCGATGAAAGCCACCAAAGGCAAGGCCAATCCGCAGCAGGTGAATGAGCTATTGCGCAGGAAACTCGCCGGCTGAAGTTGATTAGGGGAACACCGGCCCCGGTGCCGCACCGGCGTCAGGCGGGACTTGGCAAGGCGCCACCCAAGGCCCCATCCAAGGTATCGCAGGCCACGTCGTACACGTGAAAGACCTTGTCGAGGGACTTGGTGGCGGCACCGAAATAGTGCTCGGCATCGATGGCCGGTCGCGCCACGTTGATGATTTTCCCCTCCAGCAGGGCAAGAAACTCGCTGACGGCCTGGCTGGTCTCCTCCCACGAACGAGAGATCGACGTATCCATGGTTCGGGCAATGCCGATTTCGGTTAAATCGCGGCTTACCCATTTCATGGTTTCGCCGATGCGCCCCTCCAGGAAACGCAGCTTGATGCGGGCCACGCTGCTGCAATCACCCTTCGCCGCTACGCCGGATCCCAGCCCGCGAGCCTGTCCCAGGCCTTCGGCGACAGCGGGCAAATCGCTCCACAAGGCATTGACCAACGCGGGATCGGCAGCGCCGATCCCGACGATCTGGCTGCGTTCCGCCACATCGCCCAGCGAATAAAGTACGGCGCGAATAAGCATGCTGTGGCGATGAAAGCTTTCTTCCTGCGTCAGCCCCCGTGTTTCCTCGCACAGTATTTGCCAATTGTTTTTGATGCCATCCCAGCGCCGTGGCGTCATCAATTCCCTGCCGCATGAATCATCGAGCATCGCGATGTCCTGACTGATCGCGGCCTGCTTCTTTTCCATTGACGACCAGAACGAACTGTCGCCGTTCAGATAGGCATTCGCCATGCCGCGGTGTTGCTGCAAGTCCACCAGTAGCTGCTTGATCTGTCGGTTGGCGAGAATGCCTTTGCGACGCAACGACAGGCAGGAGCAGCCATCCTTCCTGGCAGCGAGAACAGCCATGCCGGCAACCGCACCCAGCGGCGCCATAAAAGACAAAAGTTCTGTATTGAGCATCGACTCCTCCTCTATTCTCAGGTGCGCAAACCCGACAAAACGACGCGCATGCTCTCCGCCAAGCGGGATAGATGGGCGGCCATGCCAGCGGAATCGGCCGCCGCCTTGCTGCTTTGTTGCGCGCCTAACGCAATCTGCTCGACATTTTGCGCGATCAACGAGCTGGACGAACTCTGCTGGTGAGTACTGACGGCTATTTGATCTACATTGTCCCGGGCGGTCTTTGACTGCCCATCGATTTTCATCAGGGTCTCCGTCACTCCTGCGGCATGTGCCGCGCTTTCCCGCGCCTGCACGCTGGCCGCTGTCATGCGCATTTCCGCCTGGAGTATTTCGGCCTCGATAGCGGAAACAATCCCGGTAATCACATCGGCTGAAGAACGAGCGCGCTGCGATAGCTTGCGCACCTCGTCCGCCACCACCGCAAAACCGCGACCCGATTCTCCCGCCCGCGCCGCTTCGATGGCGGCATTCAACGCCAACAGGTTGGTCTGGTCGGATATCTCCCTGATGAGACCGGTAGATTGGGTCACCTCGCGAGAACGCTTTGCCAATTGATGCATCTGCGCAGAAACGTCTTTCACCGCCTCGGCTAGCAACTGTACCTCGTTGAACGATTGCTCGATAGCGCGGCAACCGTCGGTCGACAGATCGCTAACCGCCATGGAGACCTGTGCGGCCTCGTGACTCTGCGACGCCACCTCGGCTATGCTGACTGTCATTTCCTCGATAGCCGCCGCAGTGTCGGTTGCCGATTTCTCCTGCTGCAATGCGGCACTAGCCACCACATCGGCACTTTGCTTCATTTCCACGGAGGCATGGGCCACTTCTGCCGATGCATCGCGCAACTCCGAGACAATGCGTCCCACTTCCCGCGCCATGTCGTTGAACCCACTCGCCAGCGCTCTCTCTTCGTCGCTTCCCAGCGGGATCATGCGCACCCCGAAGTCTCCGCCTTCCAGCCTGGCATGCACTTCGTGCAACTGATTGAACAGATAGGCAGACCGGAAGTACATCGCGGCCAACAAGTAACAGGACAACGAGGCGAGGCCGCCGAGGGCAAGCGCCTCGGCCAAAGTGAGCGGCGATTCGGCGAATGCGCTATAAAAAACAGCAGCAAACGAAGGAAACGCCAGTACCATCGCCAGAGCAAGTTTCCAAGCAAAGGTAAGATGCGCAAACCAAGCTGTTACAGGCAGATGCCCGCCAGATGAACGAACCAAGATGTCCCCCCTTTCGTATAAAGTCGATCGGTGGAAATTCTGCCACCGATCGAGCTTTCCTTTGATCGAGCTTTCCTTTGTCCCCTACGCCGGACGTCCAATTCCGAATAAGCTTTCAAATTCTTCAGGCGGCAAAGGCCGTGAAAATAGATAGCCCTGCGCATAGTCGCAGCCTGCGGCAACCAACAGATCTCGCTGTTCCGGCGTCTCCACTCCCTCGGCAATCACTTCCAGTCCCAATTTATGGGCCATGACGATGATCGCCTCGGACAACGCCATGTCGCTGGAGCCCGGCGCCAGGTTGCGGGTAAAGGATTGGTCGATTTTCAGATAATCGATATTGAATTTCTTCAGGTATGACAGCGACGAATAACCCGTACCGAAATCATCGATCGCCACCTGTATGCCGCTATCCCGATATGCCAGAAGACCGTCCATGATCGGCGAGTCGGATTTCAACAGCAGACCCTCGGTAATCTCGACGACCAGGCTTTCTCCTGGCAGGCCTATGTCTTGCAAATGCGCAAGCCAACAATCGCTTTCGCTGCTCCTGTAAAACTGGGCCGGGGATTTATTGACGCTGACTTGAAAGTTTTTATGATAGATGGATCTCCAGCGCTTGGCCCAGCGCGCCGACTCCTTGAAGACCCAGTCGCCGATTTCAAAAATAAGTCCGGTTTCTTCCGCCAATGGAATGAACGCAGCCGGACTGACCATGCCGAGCTGCGGATGCTGCCAGCGAATCAAGGCTTCCGCCTTGTGAATGTGGCCGCTGGCCAAATGAACGATCGGCTGGAAATACGCACGCAGCTGTTCGCCCGCGACTGCGTTTCGCAATTCACCGGTCAGCTTCAAGCGTTTCTGAGCCGCTTCCTGCAAAGCCGGAGTGAAATGGCTGTAGCGATTGCGTCCCAGTTTCTTGGCAACATACATCGCCTGGTCGGCGTTCTTGAGAAGCTCGCCGATATCCGTCGCGTCGTTCGGATACATGGTGATGCCGATGCTGGCCGAAACCACGACGACATCGTGCCCAAGTTGAAAAGGTTCGGCCAGTTTCTCAAGGATGGCGATGGCCGCCCGCTCGACGCTGTTGGGGTCGTCAAGTTCTGTGAGCAAAATAGTGAATTCGTCGCCTCCCAACCTGGCCAGGGTATCCGTTTCGCGAACGCACTCGCAGATGCGGCGCGCCGCTTCGACCAGCAGGTTGTCTCCCATGTGGTGGCCGAGCGTATCGTTGATTTCCTTGAAGTGGTCCAGGTCGATGAACAGCAACGCCAGTTTCTTACCGGCACGGTGGGCCTTCTTGATTTCCTGTGCCAAACGGTCGTAGAACATACGACGGTTTGGCAGGTCGGTGAGCGCATCGAAATTCGCCTGCTTCCAGATCAGTTCCTCGGCCTCCTTCATTTCGGTGATATCCGAGAACAACGCCACGTACCGTTGCACTGAACCGTTCTCGCTGTATATGGTGTTGATGGTCAGCCGCACCAGAAATATCTCGCCGTCCTTGCGCCGGTTCCAGATTTCGCCTTGCCAGCATCCGGCAGTCTTAAGCGCATGCCACATGGCTTGGTAGAAGGCGTTTTCATGCCGTTCCGACCTGAGTATGCGCAGATCTTTGCCGATGACTTCTGCGGCGCCGTACCCGGTGGTGCGCTCAAAGGCGGGATTGACGGAGATGATCAAATTGTTGGCATCGGTCACCGCCATGGCTTCGCTGCTGGACTCATAGACCAGCGCGGCGAGATGCAGCGCCTCGCTGGCTTTTTTCCTCGCCGTGATATCGATGCCGATGCCGCGATATCCGCTAAAAATACCCGTCTTGTCGAATATGGGATCTCCGCTGAGACTAACGCTGCATATCCGGCCGTCCCTTCCTCGGCGACGCACCTCGAAATCCCTGAACGGTTCATGACGCTCCAGCAATTCCCGGTGCTGCTGCCAAGCGGCCTCATCCATATCCGCATAGCCCAGTTCCCAGCAGGTTTTGCCAATCGGATCGAGATTTTCCGGAATCGTCTGAAGAAAGCGTTTTCCGTCGGAAACTTCGGTAAAACGGAATTCCTTGTCGTGCTCCCAGTACCACTCCGCACCCATGTTGGCCAGGCTGCGGAAGCGTGCTTCACTGTCGCTGAGTGTCTGCATCGCCACCTGTACTTCCCGTTGATGCAGGCTCGAACGTCTGCCAAACAGCCCAATACCCATCAGGCCAAGCATCCAGATGAACCCATGGCCCAACGCCAGGCTTTGGTGCGCTGCTCTTTCCGTGACCAGAAAGGGTTCAAGCGGGATGCTTACCTGTATGCCGCCTCGGACATCCCCGACCCTGTACCCCTGATGCCCATGGCATTTCAGGCAGGGTTCCTCGACAATGAACGGCTGCATCAACTCCAGATAGGATGATCCATGGGTCTCACGGATTTCCAGAATCTCCTTCTCTCCTCGTTCCAAGCGCAACAACGCAGCATGCTCTTCATCGTTCGGCGTGTTGATCGGATTGAGCGGTTTGAGGCTGACGATTTTTTCTTTTTCACCATAGCTAGTCGAGAACTGGCGCTGCATCTCCCGCAACACATACGCGGGATTCATGAGGGTGAGTTCTTTGCCGCCGGTGCTGGTAATGTCGCGATCGGCAACAGACAGGTACGGATTTGGCGGCGTTTGTTCGGTCGGAGGCACATAGACGCCGCCGTGAGAGGCAACCCAGTTGCGGATAGCGATATTTTTGTTGATATGGGCGGCGGCTTCGTGGCGCGCAACTTCAAGCGACTGTCGATGAACCTCGGTGAGATTCCAGATCAGAGACAGGGCAATGATCAACGACCAAGCCAACAAAAATATGACGGCATTGCGACGGACGTTACCTGAGTATAAGTAATTCATGGTGATGCTTGTTCGAGTCCCTGTCGAGCTCAGGTAGAGAGATTTCTTACGGTAACGGTTATGACAAGGATGTCGAATGCCGACCAACTGGCCGAGTCGCCAGACAAACCCCGTGGAATACCCGATTAATGCGAGGGGAAGATTATGTACTCGATAATACCGATCTTCAGGTATCAGAAAGGAAATTTGGATATACCCCTTAAGCGGTATATCCGAACGAAACTAGCCGTTACCGGAGTCGCAGGCCGAAGCCTGGTTATACACCTGACCGTCATTCCCGAACCTTGTACCGCTCCGGGTACTTTCGCGGGAATGACGGCCGGCGCGCTACTTGCCCTGTGAAGCCGCGCTATTGCTGCCGCGCACCAGTTCCCGGTAGCGTTTCTTCTCCTCCTCGAATCTATTGCGCACCTGATCCATTTCCTGCTTCTTCGCGTCGACCGCTGTCTGTTGGGCCTTGATCTCGGTTTCGGCGGCCTTGATCTGTTCCTTCAACTCCGTCGGCACCGGCTTCTTCTTGTAGAACTCCATCTCCGCTTCGAGTTTTTGCTTGCGTTTCACGGCCTCATTGTATTTTGCCTGCGCCTCCTTGGCGCGATTCTCTATATCGGCCAATGTGCGGTCGCGGGCAATATCGACGTCCTTTTCGCTGGTGTAGGTGTTGATCAGCGCCTGGTTCTTGCGCCTTTCCTCCATGGCGGCACGCTCTTCCTTCTTCTTGTTGGCGGCTGCCGCCTCGCGCTGGGCCTGCTGCTCGGGCGTCAATGGCGCGTCGACCTGGCGCAACAGCGTGCCGCGCTCGCTCAACTCGCGGTAGGCATGGCCGAAACACTCGCGCGGCAGCGAATCGCCGCAGACTTGGTGGCCGCGTTCGTCAGTGCAGCAATAGGTCTTGCCGGCATAGACCGAAGGAATCTGCAGGACAAGCAAACACATGAGGACGGTGTGACGGGTCATATCAGGCTTCCTTGGCACCATATTGCGCTCGATATTGGGTAACGGCCGACGAATATTGCTGCAAATCCGGGCTGCCCTGCAGAAAGTCTACCAGATCGTCGAGATTGGCGACGCTGATCACCGGCATGCCGAAATCTTGCCGTACTTCCTGCACTGCGGAGCGATGCTCCGCACCGCTGCCGCGCTCCATGCGGTCCAGTGCGATGACGACGCCGGCCGGCGTCGCACCGGCGGCCTTGATGATGTCGACCGATTCGCGCACGGACATACCCGCCGAGATCACATCATCGAGGATCAGCACCTGTCCGGCCAGCGGTGCGCCGATGGTCATGCCGCCTTCACCATGATCCTTGGTTTCCTTGCGGTTGTAGCAGTAAGGCAGGTTGCGGCCGAGTTGTGCCAGCGTCATGGCGGTGCCCGCAACCAGCGGAATCCCCTTGTATGCTGGTCCAAACAGCATGTCGCACTGAATTGCGGATGTGAGGATCGCGCGTGCATAAAAATTGCATAAGCGGGCCAACGCAGCACCGTCGTTGAACAGTCCGGCATTGAAGAAGTAGGGCGACAGACGCCCGGCCTTGGTCTTGAACTCGCCGAAACGCAAGACGCTGCGCTCGCAAGCAAATTCGATGAATTCCCGGCTAAAATCCACGGCCTTATCCGAATTTAAAGAATTGTGCATTCTACATGCTGCGCATTGTTTCGTTAAACCTCAATGGTATCCGCTCGGCGGCCGGCAAGGGATTTCTCGTCTGGCTGCAAAACCAGAATGCCGATCTGATTTGCCTGCAGGAACTGAAGGCGCAGTCAGGTGACCTGAGCGATGAAATCCGCGCGCCGAACGGCTTCCAGGGCTGGTTCCACTGCGCCGAAAAGAAAGGCTACAGCGGCGTCGGCATTTATTCCAGGCACCCGCCAGAACGCGTCGTCGAAGGTATCGGCAACCCCGAGTTCGATGCCGAAGGGCGTTACATCCGTGCCGACTTCGGCAAGCTCAGCGTCGTCTCGCTCTACCTGCCCTCCGGTTCCAGCTCGCCCGAGCGCCAGCAAGCCAAGTTCCGCTTCATGGACAGCTTCTTTCCGCACCTCGCGGCTCTGCGCGAGGAGAGGCGCGAGATCGTCATCTGCGGCGACTGGAACATCGCGCACCGGGAAATCGACCTGAAGAACTGGAAATCGAACCAGAAGAATTCGGGTTTCCTTCCCGAGGAAAGGCAATGGCTAACCCGCGTGTTCGACGAGATTGGCTGGGTCGATGTCTTCCGCCGGATTTTCCCGAACACAACGGATCAGTACACCTGGTGGTCGAATCGCGGTCAGGCCTGGGCCAAGAATGTGGGCTGGCGCATCGATTACCAGATAGCCTCTCCAGGCGTCGCCGCCAAAGCATTGCGGGCAAGCGTCTTCAAAGAGCAACGTTTTTCCGACCATGCTCCACTGATAATCGATTACGACTGTATCTTGTGAGCACCCGTTAAACACTCGAGTTGAACTCGCCATATCAAGTAAACATAGATTTTGGATATCGCTCATTTTCCTTCCTATGACGCATGATCGTCTTCAAGGTTAAGAGTTCCGCTTTCTGTACTGTGTCGGAGTTATGCCGGTTTTTTGCTTGAATGCGGTATTGAACACAGATTTCGAATTGAATCCGGATTCGTACATCACCTCTTGTATTGTCTTCCCCTCTTCTCGAAGATCTAGGAGGCCTGCGGCATGACGTATCCGATAATCGCTCACAAAATCAAAGAAGTTCTTGTCGAATCCGTGATTGATGACAAAAGAAAGGTCGCGGGGAGAAATTTTCATCTGCTTTGCAAGCTGGTTTAACGACAGGTTTGCGTTCAGAAACGGCTTCTCAATTTCCATGAACTGCTCGACATGATTCTTCTGCTCGATTGTGGGCAGAGCCTTTTCTTCGCCAACCTCTCTGGCTTCCAGCAGTTCAGCCTCCTCTTTCGTCAAACCAGAGAACATCACTGACTGCTTCAATGCATTGATGACCAACATATTGATGAATATGAACCCTGACACCCCAGCAAACATCAGTACATATTCCATTTCGGCGGTGCGTTTGAATATGTAGAACGACAGGCAATAGGTTAGGCTGACCATCCAGACGACCGCATATCCGGAAAGAAGCAATTTGAGCCACGAAATTTGTTTGCTCTCGATGTCAGTAAAAATATTCCTGACGCGCGCGGCAAACTTCCGCAAGGCGACCACGGAATAGATCAGATAAGAGAGGAATACCCCGTGGATGACGAGCGCCAGCGGAAGCGACGTCGGCATGCCGGGGAGGTCCTGATCCATAAGAATATGAGTCTTTACCTCGGCGGGCTGTAGGTAATAGCTGAAGAAGAACACAACGACTGCAACGAAAAACGGTATCAGATGCACGGAATGGCGCGGCTCAATTTCAAAGCCACGGTACATCAGGGATTTTGTATACAGGAAAATCGCTGGCGGCTGCAAAACGGATATCAAGGTTCCGACATACGCGTAATTTGGATACCGGACGGTCACCCCAGCGCCGTAGAGGAAAAGTTCAGCGTATTCGGCGGCAATCGAAAGCAGAGCAATGACAAGCAGTTTGTTGCTCGTTTGTCCGATGTTCGACGGCAGCAAGAGAAAACTTGAGAGTACAACCGCCTGGGTCACACTTGCCGCAAGCAGGAAATTAGGCACGTCAATCTGCATGCGCCGCCACCACTTCAATAAAGTCTGGTGCATAGAATACCGCAGCAGGCCATAAAATACGAACCTACTGGTCAATGCCTTCTTTGATATCGTGAAAACGTTCGATTTCCCAAGCTCGAACGTTCTATTTCATGCATACGAACGAAAATCCCGGCACAAATGAATATATTTGGTGCCGAAGCCTGTGCGTATCGATGCCATAGCATGGTTGAGCATGCGACACCATTTCTTCAAGCCGACACTGGCATAAGCATTATTCATTAAATCGAGATAAAGGAGCACTACCATGAACAACCTCATGAAATTTCAGCCAGCGCTGGCAGCAGGCGCGCTGGTTCTCGCAAACTTCGCCATGGTGGGAACGGCCTCGGCGCACTGCGACGCACTCGATGGGCCGGTCATTACCGAAACCAGATCAGCCCTTGAGAAGAAGGACGTGACGCCGCTACTCAAATGGGTACCAGAAAAAGGCGAGCGCGCGATCAAGGACGCATTTGCACAAACACTGGCGGAAAGAACGGGCGGGAAAGCGGCCCAGGAGGCTGCAGACCGGAAACTATTCGAAAAACTCGTGCGGGTCCATCGTGAATCCGAAGGCGCTCCATTTACCGGTATCAAGTCTGCGGGACAAATCCCCCCTGTCGTTGCAGAGGCAGACGCCGCGTTGGAAAAAAAGAACGTCGATCATCTCGCGAAGCACATTGCGGCGCAGGTGGAAAAATCCATCCGTGACAAGTTCGAGAAGGCGGCACACAGCAAGGAATACGCCAACCAGTCTGTCGAGAAGGGCCGTGAATTCGTAGGCAACTACGTTCAGTACGTCCACTTCGTGGAGGAAGTGAACAATATGACTGAAAAATCGACCGGACATCACGAAACCATGCAAAAACCGTCCGGGCATAAGCATTAACAACGGACTGACCACCCGAAGAAAGCGGGTATCATGCTGGTTTGACGACCAGATCGCCACCCAGAATCTGGTGCACACTGCTCGCCAGGCCCCTATCTACAAGGATCGGCGCTTCTCGGATCATGCGCCGCTGGTTATCGATTACGATAGTGACTTGTGATGCAGATCATTGCCTGCCGGCTTGATTATCGATACTCTGCCCGCATGTGAAATAAGGATTTACCGTTTCCCCCTTTCTAGGAGAACATCATGGACGCCACGTCTCAAGTCAGCAAGGAAAAACTCATCTCCGATTTCAAGGTTGTCGTCGCAGATACCGAAGAACTGTTGCGCGCCACGGCCGGCCAGGCTGGAGAGAAGGTCTCCGAATTGCGGGCCAAGGCGCAGGATCACTTGACCGCCGCCAAGGCCAAGCTGGCCGATGCCGAAGCGGCGATTGTCGACAAAGCCAAGCAGGCCGGTCGCGTTGCCGACGACTATGTCCATGACAACCCCTGGGGCGCAGTCGGCATTGCCGCCGGCGTCGGTTTTCTGGTCGGTTTGTTGATCGGCCGGCGCTAAGCGGTTTTACGGATGAACGCCCTGCCGCCTGGCGGAGGATTGCTGGCTTCGCTGCGCGGACTGTTGGCGACGGCGCTGGCGCTGTTGCAGGCGCGCTTCGAGTTGCTGGCCACCGAGCTCGAAGAAGAGAAGCTGCGTCTGCTCGGCGTATTGGCGTATGGTGCCGCCGCTTTGCTGCTGCTCAGCATCGGCGCTGTCTTCCTGGCGATATTCCTCACTCTGTTGTGGTGGGACACTCATCGTCTATTGGTATTGGGCAGTGCAACCCTGGTGTTCCTGCTTGGCGGGATCGGCGCCTGGCGCCTGGCGCGGCGCCAGATCGGCGGCGGATCGCGATTGTTTGCGGCAAGCCTGGCCGAACTGAAGCAGGACCGCAACGCCTTGCAGCCTGAATCCAAGGAAGGCACGTGAGCCCGAGGCTGGTCGAACTGGCGTTGAAAAAGCAGCGTCTGCAACTACGCAGCGCGGCCTTGCGGGAGACTTTGGCTAGCCATGCTGCAGCCTGGACCCCGGCGTTTGCGATTGCCGATCGGGTACACGCCGGGCTGTACTGGCTGCGACGTCATCCCGCCCTGCCAGTGGCGGTTATGACGGCACTTTTGGTGGCTCGCCCGAAGGCGGCGTTACGCTGGCTCAAGCGCGGTTTTTTCGTTTGGCAAACGCGCAACCAACTGCGTGACCTGCTCTCGGGCCAGCGGCCAATGGCGCGCTGAGAATCATGTCCGCGAAAGACCGCGTTCACGCCAGAGCAACCCAGCGGCTCGTTGCCTCGGTCAGCAGCACCCGGCGGCGACCCGGCATGCTGAGAAAAATACTCGATGCCCAGTTGCGCGAACGCAAACAGATCACTGCCGAAGCGATCCGCGTCAGGGGACTGATGCCGCTGCTGATGAAACCCCGCAATGGCAAGCGCTGGACGCATGGCGAACGCGACGAATTGCATGCGCAACTACGCGCATTGATGCATCTCTCCCCCTATCTTCTGGTACTCGCCCTGCCCGGCTCGTTCCTGATGCTGCCGGTGCTGGCGTGGTGGCTGGACAGCCGGCGCGGACGGCGCCAAGACGGCAAAATGGCCTAGTTTTCCTCTGCTGATCAGGGGATTGTCGCATGCATGCGCGGGCATCATATTGCCATGATGCGTTATGCCGTGCCAATTTTATTGCTGCTACTGCAGGCTGGCTGCGGAATGCTTCCTTCCGCAACCGACTCCGCTCCACCTCCGCGCCAACCGCAGAATATTTCTGTCGCTCCCGAGAAAGGCAGCAATATCGTCCTGTATGCGCTTAGCTTGATCGACTCGGGTTATCGCTATGGCGGAAAAAACCCGGAAGCCGGACTCGATTGCAGCGGAATGGTCACTCACATCTACGAGAAGGCGGCGGGAATCCGGGTCAGCGGCAGCGCCGCCGACATCGCCAAGAAAGGCAAGCCGGTGAACCTCTCCGAACTCAAGCCGGGCGACCTGGTATTCTTCAATACGCGCAGTCGTTCGCATTCGCATGTCGGAATTTTCATCGGGGAAGGCCGCTTTGTGCATGCGCCGAACAGCCAGGGCAAGGTGCGAACCGACAGCCTGACCCAAGGCTGGTTCGCGACGCACCTGGAAGAAGCGCGGACTTACTTCGACTGGGCACTGGGGGTTGCAGAGCGCAATGGCCGTCCCTCTCCTCCCGGTTGTAGGATGATTTCTATTTAGCGGATATCCGCCCGTGGAAGAACATATTTCAATCGAAGCTGTCCTCCGCCAGCATGCGGCGGGCGCACTGGCGGAAGCGGAAACCGCTTATCGCCGCATCCTCGCCGCCGACCCGCAGCATGTCGAAGCGCAGCATTACCTCGGCGTGCTGCTGCACCAGCAAGGACACACACGGCAAGGCATCTCGCTGATCCTGCGCGCACTCGAGTCGGACGCCGGCAGCGCATCCCGCTGCAACGATCTCGGCAACATTCTCGTCCAGTCCGGAAACTTTGCCGATGCCGAGACAGCATTCCGCCTGTCGCTCGCTTTGAACGCGGAAGACACCAATGTCTGGAACAACCTCGGTTCCGCCCTGCACCACCAAAAGAACTTTGCCGATGCGGAAAGCGCATACCGCGATGCCCTTCGCTGCGACACCGGTTTCGTACCGGCACTCAACAACCTCGCCGCACTACTGGCGGAAACCGGGCGCGAGCATGAATCGACGCTGTTCTCGTCCCTAGCCTTCGTCCATCCGCCACTCGCCGGCAAATCGCCAAAGATGCTGGGCATCGCTTACTATCGCCTCGGTCGCATCGCCGATGCCGCCGAGTGCTACCGCGCATGGCTGCGCGACGAACCCGGCAACGCGTTTGCCCGATACCACCTGGCCGCATGCACCGGGGAGAACGTGCCTGCCAGGACGCCCGACGACTTCGTCACGGCGCTCTTCGACGAGATGGCGGAAAACTTCGATGAGAAGCTCATAGACAGGCTGTCCTATCGCGGCCCGGAAATTATCGCCGCTTTGCTCGACGGACACGTAGACGCAAACGGGACACTGGCGGTGCTCGACGGCGGCTGTGGCACCGGCTTGTGCGCGCCGGCGCTGGCACCCTATGCAGCGCGCCTCACCGGCGTCGATCTTTCCCGCGGCATGCTGGCCAAGGCGAGAAAGCGCAAGCTCTACGACGAGCTGGTCGAAACGGAGTTGACCACCTATCTGCAGGCGCGGGAAAACGCATTCGACCTAGTTGCCATGGCCGATACCCTGATCTATTTTGGCGACCTGAAAACGCTATTCGCGGCTACCCGGCGGACCTTGAGGTCCGGCGGCATATTCGCCTTCACGCTGGAAGCCGCATCCGAGCAGCAGGTCGATTTCCATCTCGACGCCAGCGGCCGCTATCGCCACAACCGTCGCTATGTCGCGCAGGTGCTCGCAACGGCAGGGCTGGATCTCCTGCGCAGCATTGACGTCATCTTACGCAGCGAGTTCGGCCAGCCGACGCCCGGCATGGGTGTGCTGGCGCGAGTTGCGTCACGCTGACCCGCCCGGCCAAACCTCCATCAGCGTCGAACCAGATCGACGCTCGCCCTGGCGCTCTCCAGGAAACGGTTGGGGTTCTGCGCAATGCCGCGCAAACGCACCTCGAAATGCAGGTGCGGCCCGGTCGAGCGGCCAGTGGAACCGGACAAGGCGATCTGCTGACCGCGTCGCACCAAGGTGCCGGGTTTGACGAGAAGCTTCGAGGCATGCGCATAGCGTGTGGTGAGGTCGTTGCCGTGATCGATCTCGATCATATTGCCGTAATCCGGGTGCCGTTCGGCGGTGACCACCACCCCGGCCGCTGCCGCATACATCGGCGTCCCCGGATCGGCAGCAAAATCGACGCCTTCGTGCATTGCCCGCTCACCGGTGAATGGATCGATGCGCCAGCCGAAGGAGGATGCGCTCCACTGCCCGGATACGGGCAACGTGGTCGGCAGCATGCTTTTCCTGACGCGCTCATCGAGCATTTGCGATTCGATTCTGGACAGCGCGTCGGTGCGCGATTCGATCTGCCGCGACAACTCCTCCAGCGCCGTTTGCAAATCTGCCGGCGACAGCGGCGTTGCCTGTACCAGCGGGCCGCCGCGCCGATCGCTGCCATGATTGACGGGAGGGTGCGATTCTGCGGGGAGAGCGCCCGACATCTTGGTCAGCCGTTCGCCGAGCGAATCGAGGTGGGTCAGCTGGGCCTGCATCTGGCCGAGTTTGACCGCCATGGCATTGAGATTCTCGCGCACGAACTCCTTGCTGCGCTCGGTTTCGGCAGCCGTCATGGTGCGCAACATGTCCTGCAGGAAGGGAAGACGGACCTCCGCTGCATGGCGCATGGTGACATAAGAAAACACCGTGGACATGCCGATCACCAAGCCGACAAAGCCGGCAAATCCCCAGATCAGGTGACGCCAGCCGAGATTTATGCTCTTGGCCGTTGCCAGGCGGTCGGAGACGAGAATAATATGCATGCTGTTCCCCCTTTTACCTCGATGCTCCATGCAAGCACGCACCCTGGAAGACTGCCTGAATGCGGATGAAGCGATGTCGCGACTTGCCGCCCATGCCGGGCGCTTGCTGAAACTTCAGCGGTTGTTCGAAGATGCGGTCCCGGCTGCGCTAGCGCAGGCTTGTCGGATTGCCAATATCAAGCTGGGAGTTATCTTTATCCATGCCGAAAATGGCGCGGTTGCCACTAAATTACGCCAGATTTCACCTAGTCTTTGTGAGGACTTTCGTACAGCAGGGGTGCAGGTTACCGAAATTCGCATCAAGGTGCAACCCCTGAATGCTGCACTGCAACACACCTGCCCGCCCAAAACCGCGATATTGAGCGATACCGCTCGCGCCAGCATCGCCCGTTTGTCCGATGCGCTGCCGGAGGGTCCGTTGCGTCAATCCTTGGGGCGGTTCCTCACGCGAAGCCAATAATGCGCTAAAGCACGACCAAGCGTTCCAGCGCAAACAACACCAACACCACCAAGGCAAAGATCAGTGCGTATTTGGCGATGCGGCCGGCAAGAAGCAGATAGCGCCGATCGCGGGTAAACAGGAAAGCCAGGATACCGCTGCCGATGCCGATCACGGTAAGTATCGCGACGATGCGCAGCAGCAGCATGTCTGCCCCGGTTTTCAGGCCGCTTGCGGGTAAAGATGGGCGACGGCGGCCGGGGTCGCCTCGGCGCGATCGAAAGTGACGATATCCCAGGCGGACGAATCGGCCAGCAGCTTGCGCAGCAAGACGTTGTTGAGGGCATGGCCCGACTTGTGGGCGGAGAAGGCGGCGAGCAGCGGATGGCCGGCCAGGTAGAGGTCGCCGATCGCATCGAGCAGCTTGTGCTTGACGAATTCGTCGGAATAACGCAGGCCTTCGTTGTTCAGGACACGGTACTCGTCCATCACGATGGCGTTCTCCAGGCTGCCGCCCAGCGCCAATCCTTGGTCGCGCATGAATTCGACATCCTGCATGAAGCCGAAGGTGCGCGCCCGCGCCACTTCACGGATGTAAGAATTCTCGGCGAAGTCGATCGTTGCGGCAGTGCCGGACTGGTCAACCGCGGGATGATTGAAAACGATCGAGAAGGAGAGGCGATAGCCGTCATAAGGTTCCAGCCGCGCCCACTTGTCGCCGTCCTTCGCTTCAACGGTTTTTTTCACCCGCAGGAAGCGTTTCGGCGCGTTCTGTTCCTCGATGCCGGCGGATTGCAGCAAGAACACGAAGGGCGCGGCACTGCCATCCATGATCGGCAGTTCGGCGGCATCCACGTCGATAAACAGATTGTCGATGCCCAGACCCGCCAGCGCCGACATCAGGTGCTCGACGGTGGCAATCTTGGCGGTGCCGACTTCCAGGCAGGAAGCCAGGCGCGTGTCGCCGACCCGCAGCGGATCGGCCTTGATGTCTACCGGGGGAACCAGGTCCACCCGCCGAAAAACAATCCCGCTGTCGGGAGCCGCCGGACGCAGCACAACGGTGACCTTGACGCCGCTGTGCAAGCCGACGCCGGTAGCGCGAATCAATGTCTTGAGCGTGCGCTGCTTGAGCATGACGTAAGCGTTATGGCAGAGAGGCGAATTCTACCATGACGCCCAACGACGATGGCCCAAGCCGGCGCCGCTACGATCAATACCCCAGAAACAACTGCGGGCACTAGTCTGCCTGTTTGCGCAAGAAAGCCGGAATATCGTATTTATCCACGCCGCTGTTGCGCATTTCATCCACCGTAGCATTGCGGGCGCTGCTGCGGCCCGACTGGAATACCGGCGGCAAGCCGCCCAGTTCGAGCGTGCCGTTGCCCGGCGCCTCGAATGTCCGGTCGTCCGTACCGGTACGCAACGTGGGCACCACGCTGATCTCCGGCTTGGGCATTTTCCTGGTCACCGGACCACCGAGACCGGTGGCCACCACGGTCACGCGCAACTGGTCCTCCATGCCTTCCTCGAACACCGTGCCGAAGATGATGGTGGCGTCCTGTGCGGCATAGGTGCGGATGGTGTTCATGACTTCCCTGACTTCCTTCATGCCCAGGGATTCGCTGGAGGTAATATTCACCAGCACCCCGCGCGCACCCGACAACTCGATCCCCTCCAGCAGCGGACTGGCCACCGCCAGCTCGGCGGCAATGCGGGCGCGATCGACACCGGCGGCCACGGCCGAGCCCATCATGGCTTTGCCCATCTCGCCGATCACCGTGCGGACGTCCTCGAAATCGACGTTGATCAAGCCGGGCACATTGATGATCTCGGAGATGCCGCCCACCGCATTCTTGAGCACGTTGTCGGCCGCCTTGAAGGCATCGAGCATGCTGACTTCGTCGCCCATCACTTCCATGAGTTTTTCGTTGAGGATGACAATCAGGGAGTCGACGTTCTGCGCCAGTTCGAGCAGCCCCTGCTCGGCCAGGGTCATGCGCCGACCCTCGTACTCAAAAGGCTTGGTCACCACGGCCACGGTGAGTATGCCGAGCTCGCGCGCCACCTCGGCAATGATCGGCGCGGCACCGGTGCCGGTGCCGCCACCCATGCCGGCGGTGATGAAGGTCATATGCGCGCCACGCAATATATCGGCGATGCGTTCGCGTTCAGCCTGCGCCAGATCGCGCGCCTTGTCCGGCTTGCCGCCCGCGCCCAAGCCTGGGCCGAGTTGCAACTTTTCGCCGGCGCTGCTTTTCGACAGGGCCTGCGCATCGGTGTTGACGCAGATGAATTCCACACCCTGCACGCCCTCGCGGATCATATGCTCGACGGCATTGCCGCCGGCCCCCCCCACGCCGATGACCTTGATCACGGTCTGGCTTGGGTCCTTGTCTACAATCTCAAACATGCTCGCCTCCTTCAATGAACTGCAATAAATCGATCGACTGTCTAAAAATTCTTCCCGAACCAGGCGCGCATGCGCGCCAGGATCTGCCCGAAGCTCTTTGGTCCCTGCACCTTGAGGCCGCGCTTCTTCTGCGCCATGCCTTCCAGCAGCAAACCCATCGCGGTCGAGTAACGCGGATTGCGCACCACTTCCTTGAGGTTGCCGTCGTAGTGCGGCATGCCCTGGTTGAAGGTGTTGTGGAATATCTCCTCGCCCAGTTGCACCATGCCGGGCATCGACGATGCACCGCCGGTCAGCACCACGCCGGCGCGCAACAAGCGCTCGTAGCCGCTCTTGCGCAGCTCGTCGAGCACCTTTTGATATATTTCCTCGACGCGCGGCTGGATCACGCCGGCCAGGGTCTGGCGCGACAGCTTTGAGGACGGACGCTCGCCGACGCCCGGCACCTCGATGATTTCCTCGGCATCGGCCAGTTGCTGGAGTGCCACGCCGTATTGCATCTTGATGTCCTCTGCGTCCTGGGTCGAGGTGCGCAAAGCGATGGCGATGTCGTTGGTGATCTGGTCGCCGGCGATCGGGATCACCGCCGTGTGGCGGATGGCGCCCTGCGTAAACACCGCGATATCGGTGGTGCCGCCGCCGATGTCGACCAGGCAGACGCCGACGTCCTTCTCGTCCTCGGTCAGCACGGCGTGGCCCGAGGCGAGCGGTTGCAGCACCAGGTCGACCACTTCGAGGCCGCAGCGATGCACGCATTTGACGATGTTCTGCACCGACGTCACGGCGCCGGTGACGATATGCACGCGCACTTCGAGCCGTTTCGCGTCCATGCCGATCGGCTCCTTGACGCCATCCTGGCCATCGACGATGAACTCCTGCACCAGGGTATGCAGGATCTGGTCGTCCGCCGAGATCGGCGTGGCGTTGGCGGCCTCGATGGCGCGTTCGACATCGAGCTGGGTGACTTCTTTCTCGCGCACCACGGCCATGCCGTTGGAATCCTTGCTCTTGATGTGGCTGCCGGCAATACCGGTGTAGACCTCCTTGATCTTGCAGTCGGTCATCAGCTCGGCTTCCTGGACCGCGCGCGAAATGGCGTTGACCGTCGCTTCGATGTTGACCACCACGCCCTTTTTCAGCCCTTTCGAGTCCTGGCTGCCGATGCCAAGAATGGACAGCGCGCCTTCCGCTGTCAGTTCGGCAACGATCGCGACAATCTTCGAAGTGCCGATATCCAGGCCGACAATCAGTTCTTTGTTTTCCTTGCTCATGTATTGCCTTTATCCTGCTGTTCCCGATTCTGAACATCGTTGTTCCTGCCCGCTTCGCCACGCCCCAGCCGCAGCGCGAAACCGTTCGGGTAGCGCATGTCGATCGCGGCAATGGGGGCGTTGGTGCGTCTCCGGACTTCGCGGTAGATACCGGCAAAGCGTTGCAGGCGCTCATGCAGCGGATGTTTGGCTTGATCGCGACCGAGTTCCAGCGTCAGTCCATCATCGAGCCGAACCTGCCATGCCTCTCGTGCCGAAAGAGTCACTGCGCGCGCCACTCGGCCGAGCGGTGCCAGCAGTTCGGCGAACTCGCGATAACGCGCCAGGATCAGCGTCGAGCTTCCCTCCGGTCCGCCAAACAGCGGCAATGCCGCCTGATCGGCCGCCAGCGAGGCGGCGAACACTTCGCCATGGTCATTGACCAGCCGCGCTTCATCTTCGCTGTTGCGCCAACGCGCTGCGGCGACATGCTCCTCAATGGCAAGCTCGATGCCATCCGGCCAGCGTCTGCGCACGGAAGTCGTGCGTACCCAGGGAAGTTTCTCGAAAGCCTCGCGAACCCCGTCGAGATTCACCGTAAAGAAGTTTCCCGCCAGGGAACTGTTCACCGCATACTCGATCTGCGCCGGCGTCACCTGGCGCAAAGGACTGACCACCACCACTTGTTTCAACGGGAAAAACGGCAAGCGCACCACGGCAATGACCGCGGCATAGGCCAACGCCAGGATGGCGCATAAGAGCAACGAGTCGGCCACCACATTCAGCAAGGGGGGGCGATCCCAGAAGCCGTCGGCCGATGGGCGCGCTCCCTGTCCGGGACGCCGTCCGCCGGCGCCTGGTTGCCTAGCCAAGTCGCGCCCCTTCCAGAATCTTCACCACCAGCTGCTCGAAGCTTATTCCTGCGGCACGCGCCGCCATCGGCACCAGCGAGTGGCTGGTCATGCCGGGCAGGGTATTCATCTCCAGCAGGGTGTAGCTTCCATCCGCCTTGAGGATGATATCGGCGCGCCCCCAGCCACGGCACCCCAGCACCCTGAAAGCGTTCAGCACCGTGGCCTGGATGTCCGATTCCTTGCTCGCCGGAATGCCGGCGGGGCAGTGATAACGCACGACGTCGGTGAAATACTTGTTGGTGTAGTCGTATTTCCCTTCCGGCGCTTCTATCCTGACCAAGGGCAGGGTATCTTCACCCAGCACGGCGCCCGTGAGTTCCTGTCCGACCACGAATTCCTCGGCAATCACCAGAGGATCAAGCCGATAAGCCAGTTCGAAGGCCGGGCCGATCTCGTCGGCCGTATTCACCTTGCTCACGCCGATCGAGGAACCCTCCCGCACCGGCTTGACTATCAGCGGCAAACCGAGCTCCTCCACCACGCGCCGCATGTCGCTTTGCGGTGTCAGCACGCAATACCTGGGCGTGGGAATGCCGGCGGCCTGCCAGACCAGCTTGGTGCGCCACTTGTCCATCGCCAAGGCCGACGCCATCACGCCGCTGCCCGTGTAGGGCACGCCGATCAGTTCGAGGGCGCCCTGGATGATCCCATCTTCGCCGTAGCGGCCATGAAGAATGGTGAACGCACGCGCGAAGCCTTGCCGCTTGAGATCCCAGACCGGTTGCTGGGAAGGGTCAAAGGCATGGGCATCGATACCCTGCGCACGCAATGCCTGGAGCACCGCCTGACCGGAGATCAGAGAAATTTCGCGTTCGGCCGAACTGCCTCCCATCAGCACCGCAACCTTGCCAAAATCGCTCATGCGAACGCACCTTTGTTATCCATCTGTTCCCCGACTATCCTCACTTCGCGCTGGAGTTCCACGCCGAATTTTTCCTTCACGACAGCCTGAACCCGGCCGATTAGCATTTCTATCTCAGTTGCTGTTGCCTTGCACTCTGGATTAACGATGAAATTTGCATGCTTTTCCGAGACTCGCGCACCGCCGAGCGTGCATCCCTTCAAACCCGCCGCTTCAATCAACCGCGCGGCATGGTCGCCGGGCGGATTGCGAAATACCGAACCGGCATTCGGCTGCTGCAACGGCTGGCTGGCGCTGCGCTGCTCCAGCAACTGCTGGATTTGGCGTTGCGCCGCCGGTACATCGCCGGGGGGGAAACGCAGCCAAGCAGCGGCGAACCATTCATCGGTGGCAGCGCGCATGCCGACATGGCGATAGCCGATCTCGAAGTCGGCGGCAGTCCGCACGATGCGTTCGCCATGGCGATCCAGCGTCAATACCCGCTCGACATGCGGCCAGGTTTCGCTGCCGTAACAGCCGGCATTCATCGCCAGCGCGCCGCCGAGCGTGCCCGGCACGCCGGCCAGAAACTCGGCGCCCACCCGGCCATGGCCGGCGGCGAAACGGGCCAGTTTCGGACTGGGCACACCGGCTTCGGCATAGATCAGTCCATCATCTTCGATCCGCAAAGTGTTCAACGCACCGTGGGTAAACACCACGGTACCGTCGAAACCGCCGTCGCGCACCAGCAGGTTCGAGCCCAGGCCGACGAACAGCAAGGCTTCATCGTGACGCAGTGCGCACAGAAAGTTTGAGAGATCGTCCAGGTCGGCGGGGAAATAGGCCCGTGCCACCGAACCACCAGCGCGCCAAGAGACATGGCCAGCCATCGGTTCGTCCTGTTTCAACACGCCACGAAATTTCTTCAAGCCAGACTCGCTCATTTTTGTATGTCCATCAATTTCCCCGGCACAGCGCCGATCGAACCGGCACCCATGGTGATGACCACATCGCCGTCCCGCGCAAAATCCAGGATAGCCTGCGGCATCGCGGCGATCTCTTCGACGAAGACCGGTTCGACCTTGCCGGCGACACGCATCGCACGCAGCAATGAGCGGCTGTCGGCAGCGACAATCGGGGCTTCGCCGGCGGCATAGACTTCCGCCAGCAACACCGCCTCAAAGCCCGACAGCACCTTGACGAAATCCTCGAAGCAATCGCGCGTGCGCGTGTAGCGGTGCGGCTGAAAAGCCAGCACCAGGCGTCGACCGGGAAACGCGCCGCGCGCCGCGGCCAGCGTCGCCGCCATCTCGGCCGGATGGTGGCCGTAGTCGTCGATCAAGCTGAAACTGCCGCCCCCGCAACTCTCCGGCAGGGGAATTTCCCCATAACGCTGAAAGCGCCGGTCGACCCCCTTGAATTCGGCCAGCGCTTTAACGATGGCCTGGTCGCTCACACCGACCTCGCTGGCCACCGCAATCGCCGCCAAGGCGTTCAGCACATTGTGCAAACCCGGCAGATTGAGCCGCACCGGAAAGCGGCTGACGTTGCCATTCACCCGCACGCAGTCGAAGCGCATGCGGCCGGCTTCCGCAACGATGTTTTCGGCATGCAGGTTGGCTTGCGGGTCGAGGCCGTAAGTCACGATCTGTTTCGCCACGCGCGGCATGATCTCGCGCACGCTGGCATCGTCGGCGCAAAGCACCGCAACGCCATAAAACGGCAAGCGCTGGAGGAACTCGACGAAGGCCTGTTTGAGCCGCCCGAAATCGTGCGCGTAGGTTTCCATGTGATCGGCGTCGATGTTGGTGACCACCGAGATCACCGGCGACAGGTACAGGAAGGATGCGTCAGACTCGTCGGCCTCGGCAACCAGGAACTCGCCTTGGCCGAGCTTGGCATTGGCGCCGGCGGAATTCAACCGGCCGCCGATGACGAAGGTCGGATCGATACCGCCCTCGGCCAGGACGCTGGCAATCAGGCTGGTGGTGGTGGTCTTGCCGTGAGTGCCCGCCACGGCGATGCCCTGCTTGAGACGCATCAGTTCGGCCAGCATCTGCGCACGCGGCACCACCGGCACTTTTCTCTCGCGCGCGGCAAGCACTTCCGGGTTGTCCGCCTTGACCGCCGTCGACACGACCACTGCATCGGCCGCGGCAACGTTTTCCGCGCGATGCCCCAGCACGACGCGCGCACCCAGTCCCGCCAAGCGTTTGGTCGCGGCATTCTCGGCCAGATCGGAACCGCTGACATCGTAACCCTGGTTGATCAGCACCTCGGCGATGCCGCTCATGCCCGAACCGCCGATGCCGACAAAGTGAATGCGTTTGACTTTATGTTTCATTTCGCCAACTCCATGCAGATCTGCGCCACAGTGACCGTGGCATCCGGTCTGGCGAGCGCCCGGGCCTTTTCCGCCATTTGCAGCAACTGCGCGCGATTCAGATTACGCATCAATGCCAGCTTGTCGGGCGTCAATTCGTTTTGCGGCAACAGAATGGCCGCGCCGGCATGGACAAGAAAGCGCGCATTCAGCGTCTGATGGTCATCCACCGCATGCGGGAATGGCACCAGAATGCTGGCGACGCCGGCCGCAGCCAGTTCCGCTACCGTCAGCGCACCGGCGCGGCAGATCACCAAATCCGCCCATTCGTAGGCGCCGGCCATGTCCTCGATGAAGGCAACGCAGTTGGCCGCCACGCCGGCTTGCCGATAGTTGTCCCTGAGTCCGGCGAGATGCTTCTCGCCGGCCTGATGCACCACTTGCGGACGCTCATCCTCGGCCAGCAGCGCCAAGGCTTTGGGCACGGCTTCATTCAAGGCCTGCGCGCCCAGGCTGCCGCCGATCACCAGCAGGCGGATCGGGCATCCCTGTTCCATGCGGGTGGCAAAACGCTCCGCCGGCGCAGGCAGCGCAGCGATTTCCCGGCGCACCGGATTGCCGCACCACTCCCCCTTGTCGATGACATTCGGGAAACCGGTGAGGATGCGCTCGGACACCCTCGCCAATACCTTGTTGGCCAACCCCGCCAGGGAGTTCTGTTCATGCACCGCCAGCGGCCGGCCTTGCAGCACCGCCATCATCCCGCCAGGGAAACTGATGAAGCCGCCCATGCCGAGCACCACGTCCGGCTGAATCCGTTTGAGCACCTTCCAGGCCTGCCAAAAACCGCTCAGCAGATTGAACGGCAGCAGCAGCTTGCGCAGCAGGCCCTTGCCGCGCAACGCCGCAAAGCGCACTGGCGCCATTTCGTAGCCGCGGCTCGGCACCAGCTTCGCCTCCATGCCATCCGGATTGCCGAGCCAGACCACGTTCCAGCCGGCCGCCTTGACGGCATCTGCCACTGCCAGCCCTGGAAAGATGTGCCCGCCAGTGCCGCCCGCCATGATCAGCAGGGTCTTCATAGCGTGATGCCCCGCATGAGCAGCCGGTTCTCGTAGTCGACCCGCAGCAAGATGGCCAGGGCCACGCAGTTGGCCATGATGCCCGAGCCGCCGAAACTCATTAAGGGCAAGGTCAGGCCCTTGGTCGGCAGCAGGCCCATGTTGACGCCCATGTTGATGAAAGCCTGGACGCCGATCCAGATGCCGACGCCCTGGGCCACCAGGCCGGCATAGATGCGATCGAGCTGCAAGGCCTGCCGGCCGATGACAAAGGCGCGCTGCACCACCAGCGCGAACAGCGCAATCACCGCGACCACCCCAAAGAAACCCAGTTCCTCGGCGATCACCGCCAGCAGGAAATCGGTATGCGCCTCCGGCAGATAGAACAGTTTTTCGACGCTGGCCCCCAAGCCGACGCCGAACCATTCGCCGCGGCCGAATGCGATCAACGCATGCGACAACTGGTAGCCCTTGCCGTAGGCGTCCTGCCACGGATCCATGAAACCGAAAATGCGTTCGCGCCGATAAGGAGAAATCCAGATCAGCAGCACGAAGCCGGCCAACAGCACGACCACCAGTGCGCTGAACAGGCGGGCATTGATGCCGCCCAGGAACAGGATGCCCATGGCGATGCAGACGATCACCACGAAGGCGCCGAAATCCGGCTCGCGCAGCAGCAGGCCGCCGATCAGCAGCATCACGACAGCCAGCGGGGCAAACCCGCGCCGAAACGAATCCATATCGGCCAGCTTGCGCGCCGTGTAATCCGCCGCGTAAAGCACGGCAAAAAGCTTCATCAGCTCGGACGGCTGGAGATTCACCAGCCCGAACGGCAACCAGCGCTGGGCGCCGTTGACCGAACGGCCGACATGCGGCAGCAGTACCGCCAGCAGCAGCACGAAACCGGTGACAAACAGCCACGGCGCCATTTTCTGCCAGACCCGCAGCGGCACTTGAAACACCACCACCGCCGCAATCAGTCCGATCGCCACAAAGACACCATGACGCACCAGGAAGTAAGCCGACTGGTGGCCGGTAAACGCGCTGCCTTCGGCGGTGGCAATCGATGCCGAATACACCATCACCAGGCCCAGCATGAGCAGGGAGAGCACCGGCCACAGCAGCCATTCATCGAGCTCGTGCGGAGCAGCGGCGCCCAGCGGGGTGACTGATCGCCGCATCATGCCCCCATGCCCCTTGATCTCAAAGCATTGACCGCAGCGGAAAACGCTTCGGCACGATGGACGTAGTTGCGAAACATGTCGAAGCTGGCGCAGGCCGGCGAGAGCAGCACCACATCCCCCGGCAAGGCGGCGCCGGCAGCAATGCGCACCGCTTCGTCGAGGTCTTTCGCTGGCAGCAGCGGCACGCTGCAATCCGCCAGCGCCGCTTCGATCTTGGGCGCATCGCGGCCGATCAGCACGATGCCGCGGGCATGCCGGCAGACGGCGCCGCGCAGCGGAGAAAAGTCCTGATTTTTGCCGTCGCCTCCCGCGATCAGCACGATCTTGCGATCATTCTGATCGCAAGATCGCTTCAAGCCATCGCCCTCCCTCCCAACCTCCCTCCCCGAGGGAGGGAGGCGACTATTTTGGCCTGCCATCTGGCCGCCCAGGCCATCCAATGCCGCCACCGTGGCGCCGACATTGGTGCCTTTGGAATCGTCGTAGTAACCAACGCCGTCGATCTCGGCGATTTTTTCGACGCGATGCGCCAGGCCCTTGAAGCTCTTCAGTCCGGCGACCAGCCGCTCGATGGGCAAGCCGATGGCATGACACAGCGCCAGGGCGGCCAGCGCGTTGGCGGCATTGTGCAGGCCGGCCAACGGCAGGCCGGACAGCGGCAACAAAAAGTGGTCGCCTTGCACCAGCCAGAACTCGCCGTCCCTTTCGCGCAAGCCAAAGTCTTCCAGCATGCCCGGCGCATCCAAGCCGAAGCTCAACAGCTCGCGACCCGGCTGCGCCATCTTCCTCACCCGGCCGTCATTGCGGTTGAGAATCTGCGCGCCGGCGTTCCCCTTGTCATTGATCAGGACGCGCGCTTTGGCGCTGGCATATTCGTCGAGGTCGATGTAACGATCCAGATGATCCTCCGAGATGTTGAGCACAGCCGCCGCATCGGCATTCAGGGTTTCGGTGGTTTCCAGCTGAAAACTCGACAATTCCAGCACCCATATCTCCGGCAGCTGGCCACTGTCGAGACGCTGCATCAAGGCGTCCAGCGCCGCCGGAGAAATATTGCCGGCGACTTCCGCATCGCGTCCGGCGGCGCGGCACAGATGCCCGGTCAGCGCCGTGGTGGTGGTCTTGCCATTGGTGCCGGTGATGGCGATTACCTTGGTGCTGTCGCGCACGCCGAGATCGCGCAAGCCCTGAGCGAACAATTCGATTTCGCCGAGCACCGGAATGCCCCGCGCACGCGCTTCGAGAACCACCATCAGGCCGCCCGAAAGTCCGGGCGACAAAGCCAGCACATCGACGTCTTCGAGCAAGGTTTTATTGAATTCGCCGGAAACGAACTGCGCTTCCGCCACCCGCTGGCGCAATGCGGCCAGCGCCGGCGGTTCGGCGCGCGTGTCGGCGACGCGCAGGCGCGCACCGCGCCGCGCGCACCAACGCGCCATGGCCAGTCCCGATTCGCCGAGACCGAGCACCAGAGCCAGTTTGCCGTTGAGATTCATCCGATCTTCAGCGTATTTTCAAGGTCGACAAGCCGAACAGCACCAGCATGATGGTGATGATCCAGAAACGCACCACCACCTGCGTCTCTTTCCATCCGCCCAACTCGAAGTGGTGGTGCAGCGGCGCCATGCGGAATATTCGCTTGCCGCCGGACCACTTGAAATAGACCACCTGGAGCATCACCGACAGCGTCTCGGCAACGAACACGCCGCCCATGATCAGCAACACGATTTCCTGGCGCACGATGACGGCCACAGCACCCAGCGCAGCCCCCAGCGACAGGGCGCCGACATCTCCCATGAAGACCTCGGCCGGATAGGCGTTGAACCACAGGAAGCCCAGTCCCGCACCGGCCAGGGCGCCGCAAAACACCGCCAGTTCGCCGGCGCCGGGGATGTAGGGCAGCAGCAGGTATTTCGAGTACACCGCGTTGCCGGCGACATAAGCGAAAATGCCGAGCGCCCCGCCGACCATCACCGTCGGCATGATCGCCAGTCCATCGAGTCCATCGGTGAGATTCACCGCGTTGCTGGTGCCGACGATGACGAAGTAAGTCAGCACGATGAAGCCGAACAGACCGACCGGATAGGCGACGTTCTTGAAGAAGGGAACGATAAGGTCGGCCTTCAGCGGCAGTTCCAGCGTGAAGCCGCTGCCGACCCATTGCAGGAACAAGCCGATCACCTTGTCGTTGTTGGGCGCGGAAATGGAAAACACGATATACAGCGCGGCAACGATGCCGATCAGGGATTGCAGGAAGAACTTGCTGCGCGCAGACAAGCCCTTGGGATTGCGGTGCACCACCTTGCGCCAATCGTCCACCCAGCCGATCGCGCCGAAACCCAGGGTGACGATCAGCGCAATCCAGATGAAGCGATTGGCAAGATCGGCCCACAGCACGGTGGCCCCGACAATGGCGATCAGGATCAGTGCACCGCCCATGGTCGGCGTGCCGGATTTGATCAGGTGCGACTGTGGCCCGTCGTCGCGCACCGACTGGCCGATCTTCTTTGCGGTCAGCCAGCGTATCAGCGCCGGTCCAAACAGGAAGGAAATGCACAGCGCGGTCAGCGTGGCGAGCACCGCGCGCAGCGTGATGTAGCCGATCACATTGAAAGCGTGGATGTCCTTCGCCAGCCATAGCGCCAAGTCAAGCAGCATGTGAGTTCCCTAAATCGGATTCGGCCTTGATGGCATCGACCACGCGTTCCATTTTCATGAAACGCGAACCTTTCACCAGCACCGTGGTATCGGCATCCAGTAACGGCACCAGGGCGGCGAGCAGCGCTTCGAGATTCTTGAAATGCTCTCCGCCGCCGTCGAAATTGCGCGCCGCGGCAGCGGCATGCTCGCCCAGCGCCAGCAGGCGATCCACTCCCATGCTCTTGGCGTAGCCGCCGATTTCGTCGTGGAACTGGCCGCTCTGCACACCCACCTCGCCCATGTCGCCGATCACCAGAATTTTTTTCCCCGGCTGAGCGGCCAGGACGTCGATGGCGGCACGCATCGAGTCGGGGTTGGCGTTATAACTGTCGTCGATCACGCACGCACCCTTGACTGCCGGCCATTGCCGCAGCCGCCCCTTGATGCCGCGATAGGCGTTCAGTCCGGCCACCACGGCGTCCAGACTGGCGGAGGCGGCCAGCGTCGCCGCCGTTGCCGCCAGCGCATTGCGCGCATTGTGGATGCCGGGCACCTGCAATTCGACCGTGGCCCTGCCCTGCGGGGTGACGATTTGCAGCAGGCTGCCGAAAGAACGCGGGGTGTATTGCGCGGAAACCTCAGCCGCTTGTTCCAACCCAAAAGAGACCAGGCGCCGAACGCCGGCAGCCGTGGCAAGTTCCCGCCACAACGCCACATGGGGGTCGTCGGCATTGATCACGGCGACGCCTTCCGGCGCCAGCCCGCCGAAGATTTCTCCCTTGGCTTGCGCCACCCCGCCCAACCCGCCCAGGCCTTCCAGATGGGCGCGCTGGGCATTATTGACCAATGCCACGGTGGGCCTGGCGATGCCCGTCAGGTAGGCGATTTCGCCGAGGTGGTTCATGCCCATCTCGATCACTGCGGCACGATGATGGCCGCGCAGCTTGAGCAGCATCAGCGGCAAGCCGATGTCGTTGTTGAGGTTGCCCTCGGTCGCCAGCACGCTCGCTGCTGGCGGCGCGACGGCGCCCGGGCTTTCCCGGCGTGCCTGTTCGCGCAAGATGGCGGCGCACATCTCCTTGACCGTGGTCTTGCCGTTGCTGCCGGTGATGCCGATCAGCGGCAGGGAGAATTTGCCGCGCCAATGAGCGGCCAGACTGCCCAGCGCCCGGCGCGTATCGGCCACCGCCAGCAACGGCAGTCCGGCATGTTGCGCTGTCCAGCCGGATTCCACCATTGCCGCCGCCGCACCTTCCGCCAAAGCTTGCAGGACATAGTCATGGCCGTCGAAGCGCGCGCCCTTGAGGGCGACGAACAGATCACCGGCGGCGATCGCCCGTGTGTCGGACGACACGCCGGTGAACCACGGATCCGCCTGGGCGGTGCCCTGCGTGGCCTGGGCCGCTTCAGCGAGGCTCATCATGCGATCCGCTGGGCCGCTCACATGCTCTCCCGGATCGGCGGCGAGTTGTCCTTGGCCACCTGCAAGACGCCTGACGGTGCATCCGGCGCCACGCCAAAGGCGCGCAGGCTGCCGGCCATCACCCGGGAAAATACCGGTGCGGCCACATCGCCGCCGTAATAGCTGCCGGCCGACGGTTCGTCGATCATCACCGCGACAATCAGGCGCGGATCGGAAGCCGGCGCAAAACCCACGAAGGAAGCGACATATTTGTTGGAGTAGCTGGCGCCATCGAGTTTGTGCGCCGTGCCGGTCTTGCCGGCAATGCGATAGCCGTAGACTTGCGCCTTGGGGGCGGTGCCGCCGGGCAGCACCGCCAGTTCCAGCATCGCCCGCACCTCATGGGCGGTCTGCGCCGAGAACACCGGTTTGCCGATCAACGGCGGCGTATCCACTTTCGTCAGCGACAACGGCAGCAGGTCACCGTCGCGCGCAAAGGCCAGATAAGCATGCGCCAGCTGGATCAGGGTCACCGAAATGCCATGGCCATAAGCCATGGTGGCCTGCTCGATCGGGCGCCAGCTCTTGGCCGGGCGCAGGCGGCCGCCCACCTCGCCGGGAAAGCCGAGCTTGAGCGGCGTACCGAAGCCGAGGCTGTCGAACATGCGCCACATGTCCTCGGCCGGCAGACTCAGCGCCATTTTTGCAGCGCCCACATTCGAGGATTTCTGGATCACCTGCGCCACCGTGAGCAAACCGTGCATGTGCGCATCGTGGATGGTCGCGCCGTTGATGGTCAGAGTACCGGGAGCCGTCTGGATAGTCGTGTCGAAGCGGAACTTGCCTTTCTCCAGGGCCAGTGCGGCGGTAAACGGTTTCATGGTCGAGCCGGGCTCGAAGGTGTCGGTAAGGGCGCGGTTGCGCAGTTGCGCACCCACCAGCCGGACACGGTTGTTGGGGTTGTAGGTCGGCAGATTGACCAGCGCCAAGACCTCGCCGCTCTTGGCGTCCAGCACCACGATACCGCCCGCTTTGGCCTTGTTCTCGGTCAACGCCTGGCGCAAGTTGGCATAGGCGAGGTACTGAATCTTGGCATCCAGAGCCAGCACCACGTCCTTGCCTTCCTGCGGCGGCTTGATGCTCTCCACATCCTCGACGATCTGGCCGCGCCTGTCTTTGATGACTCTGCGGCTGCCGGGCTTGCCAGCGAGGGTGTCCTGGAACGCCAGCTCGACGCCTTCCTGGCCAACGTCCTCCGCTCCGGTGAACCCCAGCATGTGCGAGACGACCTCGGCGGATGGGTAATAGCGGCGATATTCGGGTTGTTCGTGGATGCCGGGAAGATTCAGGGCGGCAATTTTTTCGGCGACCGGCGGCGCAATCTGCCGTTTGATGAAGACGAACTCGCGCTCGGCCGCCAGCTTGCGCGTCAGTTCGCGCACATCCATCTCCAGCAGTGTCGCCAGTCCGCGTGCCTGGGCAGGTTGCAGCTTGGTGTCTTCGGGAATCGCCCAGATCGATTTCACCGGCGTCGAGACTGCCAGCACATCGCCGTGGCGATCCATGATGCGGCCACGTGTGGCGGATAATTCGATCACCCGGGAATAGCGCGAAGCGCCTTTTTCCTGCAGGAAGGAACTGTTGAAACCCTGCAAATACAGCGACCAGCCGACCAGCGTTGCAAAGCCGGTCAGCAAGCCCAGCAGCAGCAAGCGCGCGCGCCAAGCCGGCAGGGGTTGCGAAAGCAGGGGACTGTGGACGAATTTCACCGGCTTGCCTCAGTGCTTGTCGGTTTCGATGGAAATCACCTGACCGCTGCCCGGCGCTTTCATCTGCAAACGATTGCGGGCGATTTGCTCGACCCGCGCGTTATTGGCCCAGGTGCTTTGCTCCAACTGCAATTGTCCCCATTCGACTTCCAGTTCGCGCATGCGTGCCTGTTCGTGTTCGAGATCGACGAACATCTTGCGCGCGCGGTGGTTGGAACTCACCGTGCCGATGGCGCTGGCGACGGCAAGCATCAGCAGGACCAGATTCAGGCGCAGCATTTTTCCGCCACGCGCATCACCGCGCTCCTGGCGCGCGGATTCGCAGCGACTTCCGCGCTGCCCGGAAATACCGGTTTGCCCACCAGCCGCAGCAACGGCTTCGCCATCTCCGCGCTGCGCACCGGCAAGCGCCTGGGCAAAGCCGGCGGCTGAGACTGCTCGCGGAAGAAACGTTTGACGATGCGATCTTCAAGTGAATGGAAACTGATCACGACCAGCCTGCCTCCGCAGCCGAGGTGCGCCACGCACTGCGGCAAGGCTAGCGACAACTCCTCAAGCTCCTGATTGATGAAAATCCGTAAAGCTTGAAAGCTGCGTGTCGCCGGGTGCTGACCCGGCTCACGCGTGCGCACTGCTTTTTCCACGAGCGCGGCAAATTGTCGAGTGGTTGCAATACTGCACTCGCCCCGAGCAGCAACAACCGCCTTTGCAATCGCATGAGCAAACCGTTCTTCCCCATAATTTTTTATCACCCTTTCTATTTCTAGTTGTGTCGCCTGCTCCAGCCATTCCGCGGCAGTCTGCCCGCGGCTCGTATCCATGCGCATGTCGAGCGGCGCGTCAAAACGAAAACTGAAACCCCGCTCGGCCTGATCCAGCTGCGGCGATGACATGCCAATATCCAGCAAAATGCCCTCCACCTGCTTGCCCGCCATCCAACCCAGTCCCTGCAACACCTCGCCCAACTCGCTAAACGCCGCATGCAGCAACGTGAAGCGCGCATCCTCGATCTCCTGGCCTGCCGCTATGGCTGCCGGATCGCGATCCAAGGCGATCAGCCTGCCCCGAGACCCCAAGCGGGCCAGAATTTCCCGGCTGTGGCCGCCGCGACCGAAAGTGGCATCGACATAGATGCCTGTCGGCTTGACCGCCAGCGCTTCGACCGCTTCCTGCAACAGCACGCTCCGATGGATCAGGGGCGCACATTCATTCACAGCGTGAGATTTTCCAGACCGGGAGGCAGCAATTTGTCGCCCAAGGCGAAAATCGCTTCCTGTTGCTGCTTCCAACCCGCGTCGCTCCAGATTTCGAAATGGCTGCCCTGCCCCACCAGCCACACTTCCTTTTCCAGCGCCGCATAGGTGCGCAGTTCCGGCGCCACCAATACCCGGCCGGCAGCATCCATCTCGCTATCGACGGCAAAGCCGACCAGCAGACGGCGCAACATCGCGGATTGGGTCTCGAGACTGGGTGCGGCCAGAATCTTGGCGCGGATCGGCTCCCAAGCCGGGGCGGGATACAGCAGCAGGCAACGATGGGGATGGGCCGTCAGGACCAGATGCCCCTCGGCCAGGGTTTGCAGCGCATCCCGATGACGGGCGGGGATCGCCATGCGTCCCTTGGCATCGAGATTGAGTGCCGCCGCTCCCTGGAACATCCGTTCTCCTCCGCTTGGGGCAGGGGAGCGTTCACTATCTCCCACTTTTCCCCACTTCTTCCCACTGTAAAGCAGATTTTTTCGAAGGTCAAGCGAATAAATGGAATATTTTCTAGTAGCGACAAGTACTTAGAACGACTTTGCAAAGCAAATTTACATCAAAAATATTCATAAAAACAATGCCTGTAGAAGACAAACTGAAAGTGATTTGTAATGAGTAGGGAAAGGGACGGCCGTCGGGTTGTGTTTGGGGCTGAGACGCACGAGGATATGGCCGGCACTCCCGATCCAAAGGCGGGCACCAGCACCCTAGAAACAAAGGCGGGCACCAGCACCCTAGAAACAAAGGCGGGCACCAGTCGGCTGGGGAGGGGTGGAAGTCCGCCGATAAGCCGGGTTCTGTCGTGGGCAGCCATTCCTCTGGGCCCGCCGTTACCGACGGGCTCTAGCAGCCTACCCGGAAGCGACGCGAGCAGCGTCATTGCTTCCCTATTTGG
>JBAYVU010000020.1:0-51874 GCA_041674385.1 Sterolibacterium sp. | reverse complement strand
TGTCATGGGGTTACTCCTTGGCGCTTTCGCGCTTTGTTTGATAAAGATTCGCACCTCTATCAAAACGGGTAACCCCACCTCTTGGCAAGGCCCTTCTGTCAGATCAAGTCTGAACTTCTACACATAAATATTAGGCGGTCGCGTATCGTCTTACGTCCAGTTCAACACCCCGACTTGCCGCTTGGTCCGCTTGCTCAAGCAATGAGCGGGTAATCTCTTCGTCGTGATAAATCTCGCCGCAGTTATCGCAAATATTCGCTGGGACATTTTTGAATAACAGCGTCGTTCCGTCGCGTTCCAGTGTGATGCTGACGTCACCTTTGTGGGTGTTGCCGTGCTTACAAATTTGGCATTTCATGGTTATCTCCGTGTCTTCAAATCATCATGCCAAATTGTCGGCTCGGGTTCGTAAACGGTGATGATTATCCGCTCGCTTCCCTCGCTATTTTCGGCATAGACAACATGCACTGCTTTTGTTCCAGCCATACCGAGCAACAACGCGCTCGGGTATGGTGTATCGTTCGGATAGCTCTCTATCACTTGGCCGGTTTCCAAGGCTTGATGTATTTCGGCTTCGGTAATGCGCCGTTCGTGCATCCTTCTGATTGCGTGTTGTCTGTATATCAACTTCAAAGCTTCACTCCTGGCTGCCTATGAAATCAGGATACGCCCGAAAATCTTGGGGCGCAATTCTTCTCCTGTTATCCCCTCTGCGTTCAGCGAGTTGTCAGTTTTGACTGGATATAATCGACCATCTTCGTCCATCAGCGCGGTTTTTCGCTTATCCGCCATTAGGAGTGTGCCGTGAGTTTCAAAGCCTATCTGATCAACCAGGAAGACGGCAAGGTGGTGAGCCGATTCGTCGAGATGAACGAGGATCAACTCGATCCCGGCGAAGTCACGATCCGCGTTGCCTACTCCAGCGTCAATTACAAAGACGCGCTTGCCGCCACCGGCGCCGGCAAGATCGTCCGGCGTTTTCCTTGCATCGGCGGCATCGACCTCGCCGGCACCGTCGCCACGAGCAGCGATCCGCGCTTCGCCGAGGGCGATGCGGTGCTTGCCACCAGCTACGACATCGGCGTTGCGCATCACGGCGGTTTTGCCGAAGTGGCCCGCCTGCCGGCCGACTGGGTGGTGAAACTGCCGGCGGGAATGACTTTCAGGGAGGCCATGAGTTTCGGCACTGCCGGCTTTACCGCGGGACTGGCGGTGGTGCGCATGGAGGCCAATGGCCTTAAGCCCGGCAACGGGCCGGTGATCGTCAGTGGCGCCAGTGGCGGCGTCGGTAGCATTGCCATCGAGGTGCTGGCCAAGCTGGGTTACCGCGTGGTCGCCCTGACCGGCAAGGCGGACCAGACCGATTACCTGAAGCGCATCGGCGCCCAGGAAGTGATGCTGCGCCAGTCGCTGGATCTCGCCAAGATCAAGCCGCTCGATAAGTCGTTGTGGGCCGGCGCGGTGGACAACCTGGGCGGCGAGGTGCTGGCCTGGATGGCCAGCACCATGCAGATCGGCGGCACCCTGGCCAGCATCGGCCTGGCGGCCAGCCCCGGTTTGAATACCACGGTGATGCCCTTCATCCTGCGCGGTGTGAGTCTGCTGGGCGTCGATTCGGTGAACTGTCCGATGCTGTTGCGTGCCGAAGTCTGGCGCCGCCTGTCCAGCGACATGCGTCCGCCGCATCTGGAACAGATGACACGCATCATCGCCTTCGACCAGTTGCCGAGCGTATTCGACGACTTTCTCAAGAGTCGCGTGGTTGGCCGTATCGTCGTGGATATTGCAGGCTGAACAATCTATCCAAGCAGTAGCACCACCACCACCGGGAGGAGACCATGGCAAGCTATCAGGAGTTTTATCGGCGATCGATCGAACAACCGGATGCCTTCTGGGCCGAAGAAGCCAAGCTGATCGACTGGCACAAGCCGCCGCAACGCATCCTGGATTTTTCGAATCCGCCGTTCGCCAAGTGGTTCAGCGGCGGCGAGACCAACCTCTGCTATAACGCCGTCGACCGCCATGCGGAAAAGCGCCCCAACGATCGTGCGTTGATTTTCATCTCGACCGAAACCAATCAGGAAAAGATCTACAGCTTTGCCGAGCTCAAGCAGGAAGTCATGCGCATGGCCGCCGTGATGCAGGAGCTCGGTGTCAAGAAGGGCGACCGCGTGCTGATCTACATGCCGATGATCGCCGAAGCCTGTTTCGCCATCCTCGCCTGCGCCCGCATCGGCGCGATCCACTCGGTCGTCTTCGGCGGTTTCGCCGCCAACTCGCTGGCCACCCGCATCGACGACGCCAAGCCGGTGCTGATGATCTCGTCGGATGCCGGCATGCGTGCCGGCAAGGCGGTGCCTTACAAGTACCTGGTGGACGAATCCTGCAAGCTGGCGCAATTCCCGCCGGCCAAGGTGCTGCTGGTGAATCGCGGCATCGACAAGGAAATGCAACTGGTGGCGGGCCGCGACGTCGATTACGCGACGCTGCACGCCAAGCACATGGACACCCAGGTGCCGATCACCTGGCTGGAATCCAACGAGCCCTCCTACATCCTCTACACCTCCGGCACCACCGGCAAGCCCAAGGGGGTGCAGCGCGATGTCGGCGGCTATGCCGTGGCGCTGGCTTCGTCGATCAAGCGCATCTACTGCGGCAATTCCGGAGAAACCTACTTCGCCACTTCCGACATCGGCTGGGTGGTCGGCCACTCCTACATCATCTATGCGCCGCTGATCGCCGGCATGGCCACCGTCATGTACGAGGGCACGCCGATCCGTCCCGATGCCGGCATCTGGTGGCAGATCGTCGAGAAGTACCAGGTCAATGTCATGTTCTCGGCGCCGACCGCGATCCGCGTGCTCAAGAAGCAGGATCAGGCCTACCTGCACAAGTACGATCTGTCCAGCCTCAAGCACCTGTTCCTGGCCGGCGAGCCGCTCGATCAGCCCACCCACGAGTGGATCATGGGCGAACTCAATAAACCGGTGATCGACCATTACTGGCAGACCGAGACCGGCTGGCCGATGCTGTCTTCCGCTCCCGGCGTGGAGCAGAGCGCGATCAAGTTCGGTTCGCCGGCCTTCCCGGTGTATGGCTACAACCTCAAGCTGTTCCGCGAGGACGGCTCTGAAGCCGGCACTGACGAGAAGGCCGTGGTCGGCGTGCTGCCGCCCTTGCCGCCGGGCTGCCTGTCGACCGTGTGGGGCGACGATGCGCGCTTCGTCAGTACTTACTTCACGTTGTTCAAGTCGCCGCAAGTGTATTCTTCGTTCGACTGGGGCATCCGCGACAAGGACGGCTATTACTTCATCCTTGGCCGCACCGACGATGTCATCAACGTCGCCGGCCATCGCCTCGGTACCCGCGAAATCGAGGAGGCGGTGCAAGCCCATGCGGCCATCGCCGAGGTGGCGGTGGTCGGTGTCGCCGACCAGCTCAAGGGCCAGATGCCGATGGCTTTCGCCGTGGTCAAGGATGCCGCGCTGGTCGCCACGCCGGAGGGGCGGCAGAAGCTGGAGAAGGAAATCATGGCGACGGTGGACGGCCTGCTTGGCGCGATCGCACGACCGGGCCGGGTGCATTTCATTTCCGGCCTGCCCAAGACGCGTTCCGGCAAGATGCTGCGGCGTTCCATCCAGGCACTCGCCGAGGGCCGCGATCCGGGCGACCTGACCACTATCGACGACCCCGGTACGCTGGAGCAGATTCGACTATCGTTGACCGCCAAGTAATTATCCGCAGCGTACGCGGCCGTTTTCGGTTAGAATGCGACCCGCTTCAGGCGCGTAGCTCAGCTGGTTAGAGCACTACCTTGACATGGTAGGGGTCGTTGGTTCGAGTCCAATCGCGCCTACCAGTTCATAGTACGAACTGGTACAAGAAAGTCAAAAAGCCCGCACGGTTAATAACTCTGCGGGCTTTTTCTTGTCCGGCTAAGCCCTATTGCGTCCATTGACATCCGGGGGCAACTGGGGGCAATATTGGGGAACACTGGCCGTCAACCGAAAGGAGATGCCCCCATGCCCCTGACTGACACCGCAATAAAGAACGCAAAGCCCGGCGACAAAGCCGCCCGCCTGTTTGATGGTGGTGGCCTGTATCTGGAAGTCGCCCCGGCTGGCGGCAAGTGGTGGCGACTCAAATTTCGCTATGGCGGTAAGGAAAAGCGACTATCCCTTGGCGTCTATCCCGACGTAAGCCTGAAAGATGCAAGGCAGCGCCGTGATGATGCGCGCAAGCTGCTGGCTGATGGCATAGACCCCAGCGAACACCGCAAGGCCGTGAAAGCCACCAAGACCGAACGGGCTGCGAATAGCTTTGAAGTGATAGCGCGTGAATGGTTTGCGAGGAAATCACCGGGCTGGGCGACCTCCAACGCCGAGAAGATTATCAAGCGGCTGGAAAATGATGCCTTCCCTTGGATGGGTGGCAGGCCAATTGCCGAAATTACCCCGCCCGAATTGTTGAAAGTGCTGCGCCGAATTGAAGAACGTGGCGCAGTCGAAAGCGCCCATCGTATGCGCAACTACTGCGGGCAAATATTCCGCTACGCCATCGCAACCGGCCGCGCCGAACGAGATGCTTCCGCCGATCTGCGCGGCGCACTTCCACCACCTGTCAAGGAACACCGCGCTGCCATCACCGATCCCAAGGCCGCAGCCGAGCTGTTGCGTGCCATGGACAGCTATCAAGGCTCTTTCGTTACCAAGTGTGCCCTGCGCCTTGCCCCGCTGGTATTCGTGCGGCCTGGCGAACTGCGCAAGGCGGAGTGGACAGAAATTGATCTGGACGCGGCGGAGTGGAACATACCCGCCATCCGGATGAAGATGCGCGAACCACACCTTGTCCCTTTATCCACACAGGCAGTGGAAATCCTGCGCGAACTTCACGCGCTGACGGGTGCCGGGCGCTACGTGTTTCCGGGTGCGCGCACCAATGGCAGGCCGATGAGTGACAACGCCGTGCTTGCAGCCCTGCGGCGAATGGGTTTTGCCAAGGACGAAATGAGCGGACACGGCTTCCGAGCTATGGCACGGACCATCCTTGATGAAGTGCTGGGGGTGCGACCGGACTTCATCGAACACCAGCTTGCCCATGCCGTGCGCGATCCGAACGGGCGCGCATACAACCGTACCGCGCACCTCGCGGAACGTCGAAAAATGATGCAGCAATGGGCGGACTATCTGGACAAGTTGAAGGCCGGTGCGGACGTGATACCGCTACACGGAAACGCGGCATGACAATTTGCCGCGCCTAGCCCAACGGGGCGAACTCGGGGGAACCCTTACCCTGCTGGCGCGGCACCCAATCCAAGGGGCGCGAAAGGGACGTGGTGATAACTTACAACCTCCGGGGCTTCCTCTACTACCATCCACACTTAACCTTTTCCGACAGGAAGAGTGATTGCTTTATTGACCCTAAGGGAAAATCGCAAGGCGATCTTGATGTGGACACTGACGCGCTATTTTGCTTAGGAAGAAAGGTGTATGGCCTTCTTGACCCTGAATGTGATGTTTCAAGAGATGAGTTTGATCAGGGACATATTGGGTACTTGAATATGATTGACGAGTGGCGAGTATCGGTGGTTGAGATGTATGCCGCCAAGCGTCTGAAGTTTATTGACCACGCAGGGCTTCCCGTCACCAAGGATGTGAATGTTGACGAGATGGATGACTCACAAATTATCTCGATCATCTGGCAACAATCCTCGACGCTAGGGGCGAAAAAATTATTGGGAGAAGATCAAGAGGCGTTGAGAGTAATAGAACAGACACTTCTATTTCACGCGCTGAAGGAGATAGATCACGCGCTCATTGGGTTACGCCTGGATGGGGGTACTGTTGTCGCCACAATAGAGGCAGCAAATGCCTTGTCGAATGCTATTGCAATTAGATCTGGAAATGAGCAACTTACAATGGCTAGGCGGCAGTTTGCATACCAGGGTGCCATTGAAAAGATCAAACGCGACCCCAAACAAAAGGAAAAGCTTTTTGTCCGTGAGTGCTGGCAGGACTGGCAGAAAAAACCGGATAGTTACAAAAGCAAGGCAGCATTTGCCAAAGACATGCTGACCAAATGCGAACACCTGGAAAGTCAGAAGAAGATTGAAGATTGGTGCAGAGAATGGGAAGTCAAGAATGGAACCCAGCAGGCAGAGTGAGCATTCTGCCCGCCAAATGAGCACTATGCAGGGATAGCGATCTATCGATCCATTCCCGGAGCATTTAGGCTTGCATTGTTCCCACTCGAACGAGGCCAAACCAAAATGCACCAGCTACCACCCGCCGGATATGTCCGACTTTCGCAAATCATCGGCAACCCTAAAGCCGACCCTCCGATACCGCCAGTAATCCCAGTCAGTAAATCGACATGGTGGGCGGGGGTAAAGTCTGGTCGCTACCCGCAACCCGTACGAACGCTTGGCTCAAGAATCACGGCATGGAATGTGAAAGACATTCTCGCCCTGATCGAGAGAACGGCGGCTTGATTCGACGCAAGCAATGAGCACAAGAAATTAGACGTACTGCTGAGAAACATCTTGGCTAAGCGATCCAAGAAAGGCCCTGAATCCGTCTCAGGGAGCTTTTCAGCGGTGCCCCACGGGGTAATGGACAGCAATGCCTTCCAAGGCGCTGGGCACCCTGCACGCTCTCTGCTATACGAGTTGATTCGCCAACTGTCAGGACGAAACAATGGCCATCTTCAACTGGCATCGCCCTGGCTGAAAAAGCGCGGCTGGAATAGTGCCGACGTGGTGCAACGCGCCAAGGCGGAACTTATTACCCGTCAGTTGGCGATCAAGACGCGCCTTGGCGGGCTTAACGCTGGCCCGGACCTGTGGGCTGTGACTTGGTTGCCAATTTCCGACTTTACCGGACTCACCGAGGTTAGCGCCATGACCTACCATCCTGGAGCGTGGCACTTCCTGAACCCGCCAATTCCTATCCCAAAACGCGATGAGCGTTCCGTCTCGCGGAGCGGTGCTGTTCCGCCTAACGGAGCGGTTGCCTTGTTAGCTGTTCCGTCTCAAGGTGCGGAAACGGCACTTTCTGGTGCTCAAGCTGTTCCGTCTCACGGAAACAATGTATCTACCAATACCCCGCCGGCAGCGGCAGCGGCGGTAGTGCCTGCTCGTCGGCTTTCGCGGCCACGCCGGATAGTCGGCGCAGCGGGCCGGAGCGGAAAGCAGGCGGCAGCATGACGCTGATTCTGAAAATTGAGCCTGGCAAGCGCGCGCAGTCGAGCAACGACGGCAAACGCAAGCGCCACCCGAACCCTCGCCTTGCCAAGATACATAGGAACTACACCGTGGAAGAAGCCGCCGCCCTGCTCGATGTTCACAGGAACACCGTGCGGGAGTGGGTCAAGCGTGGACTGCCGACCAATGACGACCGGCGACCGATGCTGATCCTTGGCCGCGATCTGGCTGCTTTCCTCCACGCGCGGCGGACAAAGAACAAACAGACCTGCCAGCCGGGCGAAATCTATTGCGTCCGATGCCGCGCACCGAAAGTGCCGGCAGGCGACATGGCGGACTATGAGCCCGTGACCGAGACCCTGGGGAACCTGATCGCGATCTGTTCGGATTGCGAAACGATCATTTATCGCCGCGTCAATATAGCCAAGCTGGAGCAGATTCGCGGGAAATTGGACATCAGGATGCCGCAAGCACTGCCACACATAGGCAAGAGCGCTTAGCCCTCCGTGAACAGTGACTTCGTATAGGGAGCATCACATCATGACAACACACAACGCAGACAACGAACGAATCAAGCGCCGGTATTTCACCTATCTGAAGGAAGCCAAGCGTCACAGCGAGCCGACGGTGGATGCGGTGGCGAAGGCCATAGATCGATTCGAGACCGATACTAAGTATCGTGATTTCAAGTCGTTTCACTTTGAGCAGGCGATTGCGTTCAAGCGGCACCTAGCCGAGCAGAGGAACCAGCAGACCGGGGAGAAGCTGAGCAAGGCAACCCTGCACGCTACCCTCGCGCAGGTCAAGAACTTCTTCCACTGGCTTGCGGGACAACCCGGCTACAAGTCTCGCCTTCAGTATTCCGACGCCGATTATTTCAATCTGTCGGAAAAGGACGTGCGCGTGGCCACGGCCAGGCGCGAACAGGTGGGGCCGACCGTGGAACAAGTGAAACACGTCATCGCCCTGATGCCGGCCGAGAGCGCCATCCAGCGCCGCGACCGTGCCCTCATCGCGTTCACCCTGCTGACCGGGGCGAGGGACAAGGCGATTACCTCGATGAAGCTGAAGCACGTCAATCTCGCCGCGGGCTGCGTCGAGCAGGATGCACGCGAGGTCCAGACCAAATTCAGCAAGACCTTCACCACCTACTTCTTCCCGGTCGGGGACGAGATTCACCGGATCGTGGCGGAGTGGGTGACTTTTCTCAAGGAAGATATGCTTTGGGGCAATGACGATCCGCTCTTCCCGGCGACGCGCATTGCATTGGGGAATTCTCGCCAGTTTGAAGCAGTGGGCCTGGAACGCGCTCACTGGCGCAGCGCCGCGCGAGTTCGCATGATCTTTCGCGACGCCTTCACCCGCGCCGGCCTGCCGTACTTCAACCCGCACAGCTTTAGAAACACCCTCGTCCGGCTTGGCCAGTCTGTTTGCCAGACCCCAGAGGAGTTCAAGGCGTGGAGCCAGAACCTTGGTCATGACAAAGTTTTGACAACATTTCTGAGCTATGGACAGGTTGAGAGTACCCGTCAAGGGGAGATCATTCGGGATCTGGCAGCGCCGCAAGTCGCTAAGCAACCGGATGTCAGCCAGCTTGCGAAGGCACTAGTTCGTGAGATGCGTGATTCCGGCGTGGGAACACTGGTCAAATGAATTGTCGGCGCTAAGCCGTACCATCGAACGGCCGGAAGCCACGGCCGGCCTGTGGGATAACCTGAACGGCATGGGTTGAATCTGTTTCGAAAAATCGTGGGGGAGAGTGAATAGGTGCAACAATTCCCCTCCTGCGGTCTTTTGGCGAATGCTGGTTTAGTTGAAGAACGCTTTCACCGCTTCCATGAAGTCTTGAGTGACACGCTCGTTCACATCTTCACCAATTTCCAGCCTTTCGATTAACTCGTTTTGGTAACAAAACATCTCAAGCAGCAACGGCTTCAGTTCGTCCAGATCGATACTCCATCCGACCATGCCTGGTTCACCGGTCACGGACTCACCGGACAGCAACAGCGTAAGAACGAGCGGCACGGTCTGGTCAATGCGGTTGGCGAAGAAAGACCAATACGGCCATGCCTCAAACAGTTTGGCAAACCACTCCCGCACTTCGGGAATGCCCTCAAGTTCGCGGGGATCGTCGTCGTAGCCGTGGAACACCAGAGTTACCGCGCCCTCGGCACCCATGGCGGAAGATCGGTCACTGGAGAGGCTTTTAAGCGCAGACAGCACTTCCGATATGTTGCCAGCGGTGATCGCAACAGAATCACAAACGACAAATACTTGCTGGCCTTTGGCTGGGGAAAAGCGAGGGGTGGGCATTAGCGGCTTCGGTAGCTATCATCAAGCTGCTGCATAAATCTTCGTGCGAGACACAAGGATCAGTGTGTGTAGTCAGCACACCAGCCCGTGGGCGCCCTACGCGGGCTAATGTGCTGGCGAAGAAATCTGGCTGCCAATTAAATCGGCAATGGCCTTATCGTTGGCAAACTCAACAGTTTTGTCGGTGTAATAATTTGCGCGGGTGTATTGTTTGATGCCGATTGCGCGGGCATCCTCCACTAAAGCCAAAACATAGGTTTGTTCTTTGCGGCGCGCGCAGTCGAGAAAGACCATCTCGGCTTCCATCAGCCGCAAGGGGGTGGTTGCGGCAATAATCATTATTGGACGCGCCGTTGCAAGGTAAGCATCGACCAGAATGGATTGGCTTTCGTCGGCTGGCACGTCGCGGCGCATGGTGACATTGGCGGACTTTGCGACTTGCTCAACAATGTCCATCACATGCTCACGAAAACCGGAAGGCTGGCGGGTTTGTTGCCGCAAACAGGACAGCGCAATGAGCTGTGCGGCGGCTTCGGCAACGGCAAAGGCTCGCTCGGAGACAGTTGTATTGTCTGCCAGTGAATAGAGCGTTTCTCCGTCCTCGTCACACTGCACACCCAGCAATGACTGCAAGTCCGCAATACGCGCCTGCACCCGTTCCGACTCGGGATCAACACCGCTTGTGGCCAGGCGGAATAAAGCCTCGCCATTGTCATCCAAGCGCCAGCCTTGTGATAAACGGTGGGCAAAAATGATGACATTATCGCCATCATCAAAGCGAAACGGGGTGACGAGTTGACCGCCTTCAGGCGTTTCGCGCCATACCAGAGATTTGCAGAAATCCGGTTTCATGACAGCAGCCCTCCTTCGCCCAAGGCAATGCCACAGCGGCGGCAGAAAATATCAACGAGCCGCAAGCGGTCAGTGTCATTGGCAGGATTCAAGCCTGGCGGCGTGCTGAGAGCAAGCTCCGGCGCGCCGGGCAACAAGCGGTCTAAATAGTCTCGGTCAGTTTCGCAGTTAAGCACGATATGTATCCCTTTGTGGCTGGGATGATAATGCAAAACTGAGAGGGGGAGCAATCCGCCGGACGGGTCGTTTTGGAACAGGTAGGCATAGAATGCACGGCGTTCCAGGGTCTCGCCGTCGCGCACCATGAATATCACCGCCAGGTTTTCCGCGACTTGTTCCGGCCCCGCAGCCAGATAGCGTTTCCCGCCGATTTTATCGAGCGGACGAGGCAAGCCGCCGCGCTTAAATGTGCGGAATTGAACAGCGGTGAGACGCTTGGCTTGATTTTTGAGCGAGCCTAATTCCTGTTTTCGCATATCACGCAACCTTGTCGGGTGGAATACATTTATCGGGCAGCTTCGATTAACGCGATTTCGTCAGGGGTTAGGCCGTAGTATTTGTAAAAACACTCATCAATCTCTTCCTCCAGACGCCTTATTTTCGCCTGATCCATTTCATTCGGATTGTTTTGAGAACTCGCCTTTATGGAAACAATCTCCTGAACCTTACTGGCGACCTTGCTTCTACTTCTTGCATCAGGCATCACCACTGGAATTGCTTTGATTCTTTGCGGCTTAACCTGCGCAAGAATGCGCCCCTTTTCTTGCGAAATGGCACGATAGAAGAAATGTGCAACAATCGAGTTGAGCAGCCCGACAAAATACGCAATATCAGATTGAGCTGATTGCTTTAGCTGTACAACATTAACGGAATCAATACAGAAGTAGCCCACACTCAAATCGGCACTGGCAATTATTCGATCTCCGGTCTGCCGGACAAGAATCTTGGGGCTAGCGTACAAGCTAGGGGAACGGCCTCTAAACAAGACGTGCCAAGGCCGGGTGCCAGAATTTTTCTCCACGCACTTACGGATGAGTAATTCTTTATTGCGCGCAAGATAAGTATGGATATTGGGGGCAAGTTTTTTGTTGAACCCGTCTGTGACCCACAGAACAAAATCGCCAGTCTCTTCTGGACAGAAATACCGATTGAACTGACCACCACGTATGCACGGTTTCAAGTAAACATTTTCCAGCCCCTCATTTTGAGCAGTTGCAGCCGACACAATGTAGATGTCGTCGCAGCTTGTGCTAATGCCGTTCGCAATATCATCACAATACGTTTCCAGCTTTTGATAACTGGTAGCCAATTTCATCACCAGTGCCGATGTTGCGACGTTGAAACTAAACATCGCGTTAGGTGTTCCAGCAATGACGCTACTGGAGCTGAGAGTAAAGGATTTCGTTGATAGAGCCTGCCCCAACGCGGATGGCTCGCAATCTCGGAGGTCTGCAACTGGAATATCGTAGCTACTTTCACAAGTTTTCTGGAATGCCAATAGAGCTGTGGGAACGACCGCCTCAAAAACTTCGTCTCCCAGATTTATCGCAAACAGGTATTTCGATTCGTTGAGGAAAAAACGTCTCGCCTTGGTCATGTAAATCTGAAATAGAAACTCGTTAGGGATGATAAAACAACAGATACCTTGGTTTCTTGAGATGAGGAACGACTGCCCTAAGAAGTATAAAAATGAGTTACGAATGCGCTCTACTATGTGATCAAATTTTCGCTTTAAGAAGTCCTTATCTTTATCGCTAAACTCCGCACCATACGGCGGATTCGCAATCACAACATCAAACCCTTGCTTTGCGTGAAAAACTTCAGAGAAGTAAATTTCGTAATCGAACACCTCGCGCCCGTTGGTCAGTTCATGGATCAGGTCGTCAATCTGTTTCTTAAATTGCGCTTTTTTCTTTCGGTCGGATTCGTTGAAGAACTTCGGCTTTAACTCCTCCAGACGTTTGAATAAGCTTTGGTTGAACAGATTCTTTTCCACGCCCAGCAAGGAATTCCCGGCCACGATTTTGTAATCCAGATTCGGCAGTGGTTTAATTTGTTGCACGTCCTCTTCATCCACAACGAGCGATAGCCACAGGCGCAGCTTGGCAATTTCAACGGCGCCGACATCAATGTCGACGCCGTAAAGCGAGTTTTGAATCGCGCGGCGTTTGAAATGGTAGGCAGTGCGTTCCGCCACATCGTTGAAGTACGGCGTCAGCGCCATGCGGGCGCGCACGATCTCATTCATCATGCCAACCAAAAACGCGCCGGAGCCGACAGCGGGATCACATACGGTAATGTCACGCAGCAACTCATCTATCTCGCGGGCATATTTGCGGATGGCGGCAGGCGGCTTGTGGTAATGATCGCCCTTCGTTATTCCTGCTTCAATAGCAGCGGCGTAATGGGCGAACTGGTCGCTTTGGCCTATCCACTCGGCCAGCTCGTCACGCGGTGCGAGGATGCGGTCGCTGGTTTCGAGAAATTCCTGCTGCCCGGTTTTGGCTTTGGGCAGCTCGTCGGAATCCACAAAAAGCGGCGGTGTTTCCGGTTGCGGCGCAACCATGCCGATAGGCTTCAAGGGGTGATTCAGCGCCGTGTCCAGATAGTTGATGAGGCTTTCCTGGCACATGTAATGGACAATCTCCCGCGGGGTGTAGAACGCGCCCAGCCCTTTGCGCCGATTTTCCTCAATCAATTGCTCGAATACCTTGCCGAGCATTTCGGGATCAATGGCGACTTCTTTTTCCAGCGGCTCGTCTTCGATGACGGTGAAGTTGTAGCGGTCAAAGACATCGAGGATGCCGGTGCCGGTATCACCCGCCGCGTTGGTTTCGCGATTGGTTAGCAAGGTGTTCGGCAAGGTGATCTCGGTGTTCTCCCAATCGTATCCGGCCAAGGGCTCGAACAAGCCGCCATTGAGGAACGGGATGCGACATTGGAAGGTCTGGCACCATGCTTCATGCCCCCGATCCGTGGCGAGAGTGTCGTAGAACAGCGGCTCCAGCACATCATTGAACAGGTTCTGCTTTTTTTCTATGGACTGGGTAGCCAACTGGCGCAGAAAGTGGCGCGGGCCGTCACCCCAATTGCCATCTTTGGTTACGCCGAGCCAGCCCTTCTTCTGGATGAAGTAGAGGAAGACGATCTGGCCGAGCAATTTTTTGGTGAAGTCTGCGGTGTTGACGTGCTTCGCCTCGAAGTCGGCGCGCAGGGTTTTGTCTTTCTTAACCAATGCCGCCAGCGCGGCCTCGGTGGTCTCGAACAAACGTGCATATTCCTTGAAAAACTCCTTGGAGACCGACTCGACGCTGAAGGCTTCCTCGATCTGGGCGAGAGTGGGTTTATCAGAGGTGTTCTGGAGCAAGGCCAGAAACCGAGTTTGGGCGGTGTGGCATTGCTCATCTTCGCCAACCAGATAGGAATAGCGGCGCGCCGGGGTGAGGCGCTCTTCCGACTTGATCTTGCCGGTACTGGAGTCGCGCCTGGTTTCGTACTCCATGCGAACGTAGGAAAAGCGCCATGACTGCGAGCCGGGCGCCACAAAGGCGACGAGGCCGGCTTCCTTGTAGCTATCCCCCCGTTTTAGCTTGTGGGCGACGAAGTCACGCAAGGCGGTGCGGGTGCGCTCCAGCTTGAAGGATTCGGTAAGGTGAACAATGAGCACGTCGGCCAGTTCGCCATCGGCGGATTCAAACGTACCCAGCCGCTGGCAGCTTTTGATGTGGGACATGAAGGCGTCGGGTACGAGCATGTTCTGCGCCTTGGACTCGTCGAAGCCGTTGCAGAGTTCGCTGATGAAGTCGCGAAAACGCTTGCGGTCGAAGGCTGCTTTGAAGGTTTCGCGGACGATGCGCTGGGCGGATGTCTTGTCCATTGGGTGCTAAATCCCTTAAGGCAGGTATGAGGAAAGGATCACTTCCCGGGGCGCGGTCGATGCGTTCCTGTCCGTCTTGTGCGGTGTGCCCAGCAGATATTGACCGGCAATCTCATTGCGCAAACTCGCAAGCATTTCACGGGGATCGGCGGTCTTATCGAATGCCTCCTTGATCTTGCGCAGGGTGTGCTTGCCGACCCGGCCTTCCGCAATAATCTGCATGATCCGTGTTATGAATTTTTTGTCATCCGCTTTGAACCCATCGCAGTAGCGAAAAGCTTTGGCACGCATCCGCTTCAAGATTATCGCCTCGTTGCCGCTGCCCGATGCGGTTGCGGGCATGATGCTTTCGATGGTGGGGTTGGTGGCACTCTGGAATCCGGTCTTGTTTTTATCCAGTAGCGGGTAGAACTGTTCCGGCGGGATAATCTGCCTTTCTTCGCTGGCTGTGGTTTCAAGGGTTTCGGCAGTCGTGAAGAAATCAAGCTCTTCGGCAAAGCCCGCATGGGCATGGGCGCGAAAGAATTTATCCAGCCGGTCTTGGCGAAAATAGGTAATCACGGCGGGGCGATCCGGCATCGGCACGGCATCCGGCTTATCCGCCGATGCCGGCTCTGGCGCGTGCAAGCGGGTCGAACGCGCCTTGCGTGGCAGCGCAAGAATGTGTTTGAATAGTTCCGGTTGTTTTTCTTTCACATCGAGGATCTGGCGCAGGTATTTCAATTCGCTCTTGGATTCGGCCTCGTCGCCTTCGGCGGCTTTCTTGGTATTGATCCGGTCGAAAAGATTGTGTGAGGTAATCTCCTCGTCACCTGTCAGCAGGCGCGCATCGTTGCCCAGCAGCTTGATAAAGGCGTGTATCTTGGATTTGGCGGATTCGGTCAGGGCAATTTCATCGTTACCTTCATCGGTAGGAAAAAAATTGTAGGTGAAGATGGTCTTGAACTTGGTGCCGACGCGATTCACGCGCCCGACTCGCTGCATCATGCGGCTGGGGTTCCAAGGGATGTCGTAATTGATGACAGTCGCGGAGCGATGCAGGTTCACGCCTTCCGCGAGGATGTCCGTGGTGACGAGGATGCGACAGTCGTCACGGCCTTTGCTGTTGGCATCGAAGTTGGCGATAACGTCGCGGCGCTGTTCGGGGCTGGACGCAGAGCTAAACAACAAAGTCTTGGGTTCTACTTCTTTCTGGATTCGTGCCGCAAGATAACGGGCGGTGTCGGCAAACTCGCTAAAGATGATCAGTTTTCCGGTTTTGAAGCCCGGCTGGGATGTGAGTTCGCGTTCGAACTCTATCCACTTTGGATCGCGCTTGATGGTAGCCCATGATTGCTTAATCGTGCGCAATGTGCTCAGGTCTGACTCGACATGCTGGCGAAAGGCAGGGGTGAATTCGGCGGCTGAAAACTTCTCCACTTTCTCCGCCAGAATGAGTGCTTCAATGGCGGCATCGTCGCCATCCTCCATGAACTCCAGCACCTTATTGCTATATTTTTTGCTGGTATAAACGTAGCCATCCTCAAAAGCTTGCAAGACGAGTTCGTGAGACTTGATGAACCGGTCAAGTGTTTCCCTGAATGCGTTGAAGCTGCTTTCCAGTCGCTTCACCAGCAAAATCTTCATGAATTTGGCGAGGTTGCGCTGCCCCTGCACGGCGCGGTCTTCAGTCGGCCCGGTGTAATACTCAGGGTTCAGCGCCTGGTAGCGCGCCCAATGGAAGTCAGCGCTGGTGATACGTTCCAGGGTGTTCATGAAGACGGCGCTCTCCGTCTTATCAAGCTGGTAAAGCAATGGAACGGGGTCGTTGATCTGGGGAAACCAAATATTCTGCTTTTTCAAGTCGTCGCCATAGAACTCTTCAATCTCGCTGCGCGTGCGCCGAACCATGACATATTTGAGCACACGATTCCTTAGCTCAAGTGCATTTTGCCCGACTGCCGCGATGTATGCCTCGGCATCATCGAGACGATGCAGACCCTTGAGGCGGTTTCGTAAAGATTCAAAAAATGCAGCGAGATTGCGCAGGCCGGGGATGGTGCTGTTGCGGGGTGGCTGGAATAGTTTCAGTTGACTGTAGATGTCGTCAACCGTGTTGTTGTATGGGGTGGCGGAAACCAGGATGACGCCCTTGTTTTGGCAGATGCGTGTGAGCAACTCGTAACGCTGGGTTGAATCGCCTTTGAAACGGTGGGATTCATCAATGATGACGTATTTGTAGTTTTCAACATCCTGATCCAAGACTTCTTCAAGCTTGCCAATAGAGACGCACTTGTGCCCAGGTACGCCGAAGTCACGAAACACGCTAGGCCATGCGCCGGGGCTGTTTTCATCAAGCAGGCTCGGCGGCGCGATGACCAGGCAGCGGCCATCAAGCTGTAGCGCCAGCAATGCCGACATATAGGTTTTGCCCAAGCCCACCACATCGGCTATGAAGACGCCGCCGTAGGTTTTGAGCATCTGCTGCGCGGTGAATACGGCATCTTCCTGGTATTGCAGCTTCTTGAAAGTGGGCGGCAGCATTCCCATGGTCAGCTTGGAGCGGTCGCCCAGATAGTCGCGGAAATATTCCGCCAAAAACTTGAGGTAGAGTTCGTGCGGGGTGAAAAAGGCAAAGGGAGAGTCCTTTTCCACCGTGTCGACAATGGTCGCGTGGACATCCTTCACATCCACGGCATCCGCCCAAAGCTCATTGAAACGATACAGCGCGTAGTCGTGTTCCTCCGGCTCATTGAGCAGGACGTTAAACTCCAGATTCCCCTCCAGCCCGCTATGGGACAAGTTGCTTGATCCCGTGATGACGTAGCCGTGATGGACGTCAGGCGTTGCCTGTTCGGGAGTCATGATGTAAATCTTGGCGTGGATGTTTTGCTCCCGATACAGCTTTACTTCCAGCTTGCCCGAGCGAATCCACTCGATAAATTTCCGGATGCCGATCTCGATGGCAAGAGAATCCTGCGCTTCAACCAGTTCCTTCCGCAGCATCCCACCAAAGGTGTTTTTTACCTCGGCAGTGGATGGCGGATTTTCCTCCGGTGAGTCTTTGGCAATCTGTATCAAGCCATGTATGACCTGCTCGTTTTTCAGGCCAATAAGAATACGGATTTTCTTTACCTGTTCCAGCGCGGGATAGAGCCGAAAAAATCCGCTGATAAAAAAATATCCGACCAGGCAATCGAAGTCATGCGTCAGCGGTAGAATTTTTTCAAGCCGCTTGCTCAGAGTATTGTCGCCCTGATTGGTCAGGAATTTTTTCGGGGCAATTGGCGGCGGCGCTGAAACCGGCGGCGGCTGTTTATGATCGTCTGACATTTGAGACATACCTTACCCCGATTGATGCGGCCTGAGTGAAAGAAATCATGAGAATCGGCATTCAAACCCTGCACGACTGACGAAGTATATTCAAATTGTTTGTCACATCCATTTAACATTTTGAATGTGGGGAGCCCCTTGGGGCGGACGGGAAGCATGGCAGGCGAGCGGGAAAGGAGCAGCGCAGCGCGATCCCGCGCAGCCTGACAGGCCGGGTGGGCGGGGGACAACTACACCTTGCGCGTAGCGCCTGAACAAACATACTGAGCAAAGCGAACTGACATAGCCGTTGTCCGGGCTGGGGCGCAAGACATAACAGACCATTAGCCGAACCCGCAGGGTGCGCAGCGGTAGGCACACAAAGCGAAGCTCTGCGTAGCGACTGGCCTACTTTGGGTAATGCGCTGTTATGTTGAATCGCTTGCGATTTACCCCTGCCCGGCGGCGTGACCACCGCGCAAGGCGCGCTGACTGACTATCTACCGGTGTAGCCGCCGAAACCGTGGGCGGCTTCATCGCCGACGGCGCAGGTAGCGGGCAGCACGCTATAGCGCTCGCCAAGGACAAAAGGCAGTGAAGGAAGGGGAAGGCGGTAGAAACAGAGACAAAGTCGTGACGCGGCTTTATCGCGTGACGGCGTGGTTCAGATCACGACACTGTAGCCACCTGCAAGCCGCAAGCTGGCGAGCGGGGTTATCGCTGGCCAGCGCGGTGGCGCAGCGGTGGCGGGTTAGAAGGGACGACGACAAACGAAGGCACAAAGCCAGTGCGCGGTTTCATGCGCTCTGGCGTGGTTCAGCCGGCGAGGCGGTAGCGACGGCGCGGGGCTTGCGGTCTTCTTTGCAAGCGCCGTGACGGAGCGGTCAACGACGTCATCGCCCTGTTCACCGCCATCGCGCTGCACTTCATGTACTACAACTTTGCGCACATCCATAGGACGCTGAGCGTAGCTTCTACCATGTAGGTCGGTATCGCGGATCACGTCTGGACGCCAGAAGAATTTGCGGAACTGGCCAGCTGAGCGACGGCCGGCCAGTCCCTTGTGCCAGTGATCGGCTATGATTCGTCATGAGGCAAGCAATTCGAGGTCCGCATGAAATGGTTTGAGCACCTGAAGGTGCATCTGTTTCCGCCCGTCACACGGCGCATGGCGCTGGACATTGCGTCGCAGGTGCTGACGCAGTCTTTGGTATTCGAGCCGCTGATTTGCCACGGCAGGAAGCCACCGCAATTTCGGATTTACGCAAATCCCCCCGAGCCCTGCTGGTGGGTGCAGGCGCCCTGGGGCGATGGCAAGGAGGGAATCACCATCCGCAGCAGCCGCGTGATTGTGATCGGTAGGCGGACGGGAACTGTTCATTACGACGGTTCGGCCAGTGATGAAGGATAGGGCTGCGCTGGTCGTGCTGCGCGATGGCTGCCCGCAGAATCACAAGCTGCTGACCAAGGACGCCATGCATTTCTTCATCCGTTCGAATTAGCCATCCCGTGCAGCTTCCGATTTTTCCGCTCGACAACAAGTATCAGATCATCCAGTCGCTTGGAGAAGGCGGATTCGGGCGGGTGTGGCTCGCGGAGGATGTGCTGATTGAAGGTCGCCATGTTGCCATCAAGCAGCTCAGCAACGAGTCGCTCGGCGATACCGAGATGCTGATCGAGGAAATGCACCATCTGTCCTCGCTGGATCATCCGCACGTTGTCAAGTTCCTGCACCATTTTCAGGACGACGAGAACCTCTATCTGGTCATGGAGTATTGCGCGGGCGGCAGTCTGGATGCTTTTGCGCGGGCGCGCACGCTGGACCCGGCCAAGGTGTTCGCCTGGGGCAAGACTCTGACCGATACCCTGGCGGAGGTTCATCGGCATGGCATCGTTCATCACGACATCAAGCCGCAAAACCTGCTGCTTACCGACGATGGGCGCCTGAAGATCGCCGATTTCGGCGTGGCCAATCGCAACTGGGGAACCCGCGCCTACATGGCGCCGGAACTTTCTCTGGGCGAGGCCACGAGCGACGACGTGCGCATCGACATCTATGCCCTTGGGGTCACCTTGCTGGAACTGCTGCTTGGCCGCAATCCGTTGCGGGGAATTGCCGACAACGAATTGTTGCGGGCAAAAATCCTGCACGAGTTTGTCCCGACGACCCTCGACCGCTGGATTCAGGAAATTCTGCTCAAGGCCACTCATCCCACGCCGGAGCAGCGCTTCCAGTCAATGGCGGATTTTGCGCAGGCCATCGATTCACGTCACGTCCCGTACATCATTGATCGCGACAGATTGAAGGCGCACGGCCTGGCAGAAAAAGCGAACCGCATGATCGCACGGAAGAAATGGGTTACCGCGAAGAGCTACATCGACCATGCGTTGCTATTGGCGCCAGATTGCGTTTCGGCATTTGTAATCGGCGGCCGCCTGGAGCTTTTGCTTCGGCGCACCACCTATGCCAAGACTTATTTCTCCGAGGCGGTTCGCATCAGTCCGCGCGTCAACCTTCAGAAGGAACTCGGCTGGATCGCCCTTGAAGAAGGCAATCATGCCCAGGCGATTTCCATGCTGACCGACCACTTGCAACGGGAGGCGGCCGATTACGAGGCAAGCAACCTGCTGATGCAGTGTTTCTACGAGACGGGTCGTTACGAGCTTGGCGCGCGGCTGGCGGACGCGGTCATCGCGCAGAAGGTGACCAACGACTGTTTCGAGAACAATCAGTTTCTGTGCCGGCTGCTGCTGGAAGGTTGCTCGCCGGGCTTCCTGGCAGGCTTTGAAAAGGACAAGCTGACCAATCCCTTCATGCGCATGAATCTTGACGTCGCCACGGAGTCCCCCGCGAGTTGGGCCAAGGATGACCGACCGCCGCTGAAATCAAAGCTGCTGTTCCAGGATTACCGATTCGGAACCACCGAAAAACGCCGCAAGCCACATACGCTCGTCTTTGATTGTGGCGATGGCTACGCCTATACGTTCCAGACGCCGCTCGTCACACTCGGCCGCTACGACTCGAACGACATACCGCTCAGAGAAAATGGCATCAGCCGCCGGCATGCGGTGATCGTCAATTTTCCCGACGATGTCTGGATATACGACATGGGCAGCGTGACGGGTGTCGCTGTCGATGGCACGCGGGTGACGGGCAAGGTGTTCCTCGATGGTGTGCATGGGCTGAAGATCGGCACGAGCTCGATCAAGGTGGTTACCGACGAAGGGTTGTTGGTTTGAGCAGGGTAATTACGTCTTCCCAGCCAGACAAGTCAGGGGGCAACTGTGGGGGCAACATGCAGCATAAGAACAATCAAAACATTGTATTCATGCTGGTTAGCACGAGGTATTCGATAGCAATCGCGACCAGATTTCAAAAAATCCGGTAGTTCATGTCACGATCCAGCCGCCGCGAGGCGGCTGTTTTGTTTCCTTATGGTTGAAACGTGACGCAACCGGCCAGATACATTCGGTTGATTTGCACCATTGCTCATGCCACAATCGCGTCGCACGCTGTGCGGAGACTTACGTTCGAAGGGCAGTCCCCGCAAACAGCGGCAGTTCATGTTTTCGTGTTTCCGTGTTTCTTTGTGACTTCAACATGATCCGCCTCGACGGCGCGATCCGTATGCTACCCAAGTAGGCGATGAGCGAACCCTGTTATCACTGCGGCTTGCCGATTCCGCAGGCTGTCGATTGGCAGGTCGTCATCGACAACTTGCCACGGCGCATGTGCTGTGCGGGGTGCCAAGCGGTGGCGCAGGCGATTGTCGCCAATGGCTTGGACGATTATTACCGGCAGCGCGACGCTTTGCCCGAAAGCCCGCGCGAGGCTATGCCAGCGGTATTGCAGGATGCCGGCCTGTTCGATCACCCCGAGGTGCAGAAGGACTTTGTGCAAGCGGTCGGTGCGTATGAGCGGGAAATCTCGCTGATCCTCGAAGGCATTACCTGTGCCGCATGCATCTGGCTGAACGAGCAGCACCTGGCGCGTCAGCCCGGCATTACCGGCGTCGCCATCAACTACGCTACCCGGCGCGCGCGGGTGCGCTGGGACGAACGTCGCACCAAGCTTTCCGCTATCCTCGAAGCCATCGCCGCAATCGGCTATCGGGCCCATCCCTATGATCCGTTGCGCTCCGAGTTGTTGGCACAGAAGGAGCGCCGGGCTGCGCTGTGGCGCTTGTTCGTTGCCGGCTTCGGCATGATGCAGGTGATGATGTATGCCGTTCCGGTTTACCTGGCCAATGACGGGGACATGACACCGGATATCGAGCAGCTGATGCGCTGGGCCAGCCTGGTGCTGACCCTGCCGGTGATCCTGTATTCCGCCGCGCCTTTCTTCCGCAGCGCCTGGCGTGACATCCGGCTGGCCCGCGTCGGCATGGACGTGCCGGTCGCGCTGGGCGTCGGCAGCGCCTTCGCGGCCAGCTGCTGGGCGACGCTGAGCGCGAGCGGAGCGGTCTATTTCGACTCGGTGACCATGTTTCTCTTTTTGCTGCTGGGCGGACGCTACTTCGAGATGATGGCGCGCCAGAAGGCCACGCGTGGCATCGAGACATTGGCGCGGGCATTGCCGACTTTCGCCTCGCGCCTGGACAGCTTCCCTTCGCTCGCCGCCCAGCGCGTGGCGGTGGCCGAACTGCTGGTCGGCGACATCGTGCTGGTGCAGCCGGGAGAGGTGATTGCGGCGGACGGCGTGATCATTCAGGGATCCAGCGCCGCCGATGAATCGGTGATCACCGGCGAGAGCGCGGCAGTGGCGAAGCAAACCGGCGATACGGTCATCGGCGGCAGCGTCAATGTGAGCAGCCCGCTGGCGGTGCGCGTCGAGAAGGTCGGCGCAGATACGCGCCTGGCAACGATCCAGCGACTGGTCGAGCGTGCCACGGCGGAAAAGCCGCAACTGGTGGAAATGGCCGACCGTATCGCGGTGCGTTTTATCGGGGCGTTGCTGGTGCTGGCGCTGCTCAGCGGCGTGGTCTGGTACGTCGTCGAACCGCAACGGGCGCTGTGGATATTCGTTGCCGTGCTGGTGGTGAGCTGTCCCTGCGCACTGTCGCTGGCGACCCCGGCGGCGCTGGCGGTGGCCACCGGGGCGCTGGCACGTCTGGGCGTGATGGTGACGCGCGGCCATGCCATCGAGGTGCTGGCGCGTGCGGATCATTTTGTTTTCGACAAGACCGGCACGCTGACCCAAGGCCGGTTGACGCTGGTCGAGACGTTGGCGCTCGGCAGCATGTCGGAGGCGGCCGCGCTGACCATGGCGGCGACCCTGGAGCAGGGCTCGGGGCATCCCATCGGGCGCGCCTTGCGCGAAGCTGCCGGCGCCGTACCATTCGACCCGCCCGAGAATTTGCATACTTTGACCGGCCAGGGTGTCGAGGCGCACCTTGGGGGAATGGTGGTGAGGATAGGTACGCCGGGTTTTGCCGGCGCCTTGCACGGCGAGCCTTTACCCGAGGCCGCCTTGCGCTGGAGCGAGGCTGGCGGCAGCGTAGTGGCGCTGGCGAATGCCCGGGGTTGGCTGGCGTTGTTGCGTTTCCAGGACAGCCTGCGTCCCCAGGCGGCAGCGTTGATCGGCGCGTTGCGCGCCACAGGAGTGAAGCTCAGCATCCTCAGCGGCGATACGCCGAGCGCGGTGGACGAGGTGGCGGCACAGCTCGGCGTGACGGATGCCCTGGGCGGCCAGACGCCCGAAGCCAAACATGCTTTCATCACCCGCCTGCAATCCCGTGGCGCCATCGTCGCGATGGTCGGCGACGGCGTCAATGATGCGCCGGTGCTGGCCCAGGCACAGGTTTCCATCGCCATGGGCAGCGGCACCGACCTTGCCCGTCAGCAGGCGGATATTGTCTTCCTGGCGGAGGACTTGCTGCATCTGGCGCAAGGCGTCAAACTGTCGCGGCAAGCCTTGCGCATCGTGCGGCAAAACCTGGCCTGGGCCTTCGCCTATAATCTGCTGGCGATTCCGTTGGCGATGCTCGGGATCGTTACGCCATGGATGGCGGGAATCGGCATGTCGATGAGTTCCTTGCTGGTGGTGCTGAATGCGCTGCGACTGCAAACACAGCCGGAACCATTTGTTCAACCCGCAACAACACCAAGCAAGGTTGCCTGATGGAAATCCTTTACTTGCTGATCCCGCTTTCGGTGGTGCTCGTGTTCCTGATTGCGGTGGTATTCTGGTGGTCTTTGAAGAGCGGCCAGTTCGAGGATTTGGAAGGTCCCGCTTACCGCATTTTGATGGATGACGATCGACCGCAAGAGACCGAGAAGAAAAAGGAAACCCCGTTGCCTTTCCGCTCGGACCAAGGACGTTGATCGATCGATGTCTCATACCGCATAATCGCCCCGATGATTCTGTCCCGCACCAGCCAGTATGCCATCCAAGCGCTGATCTATATCGCGACCCAGCCGCGCGGGGTCCCGATTCTCAACCGAACCGTGGCGGAATATCTCAATGTGCCGCCGGCATACCTAGCGAAGATCATGCAGACGCTTAGCCGGGGCGGCCTGCTGTATTCATTCCGCGGCAGGCAAGGAGGATTCTGTCTGCGCGAGAGCTGTGAAAAAACCGACTTGATGCAGATTCTTACCCTCATCGAAGGCCCGGACTTGACCGAGAACTGTGTCATGGGGCTCAAGATATGCAGTGACAAAACCGCTTGTCCGATGCATGCAAAATGGCATCCGATCAAGATCAAGATTGTCGATCTGTTACACAAGCAAACGCTGGAAAAGCTCGCGGCGGCGGTGAAAAGCGGCAAGTACCGGTTAACCGAGCTGCCCCAGGCCGCCATGACAGTCGCATCCGCCCGCGGTGTTCGCGGCGATTCCATCCGCAAGAGGTAGAAGGATGGCCGTGTCCCATGCCAGAATTTCCCGGCTCCCTCCGTTAGCCAGGCAGGTGTGCGAGCCGGTCACCTGCAATAACTGTGGGATTTACCAGCTTTGCCTGCCGCTTGGCCTGGATCAGGCCGATATGTCGCTGCTCGACAGCGTCATCAAGCGCAAAGAAACCTATAAGCGCGGACAGGTGCTGTTTCGCCCGGGGGAGCGACTCGATTATGTGTATGCGATCCGCAGCGGTTCGGTGAAGACTTATGTCGGCACCGGAGATGGCCGGGTGCAGATTACCGGCTTTCATATCGCCGGCGAATTGGTGGGTTTGAGCGCGTTTGCTTCCCGTAAGTACAGCAGCGAAGCGAGTGCGCTGGAAACCGTCTCGGTGTGCAAGGTGGAGATCAGCCGTCTGGATGAAATTGCGCAGAAAATTCCCTCGATCCATTACCAGATGGCGCGCATTATGAGCACGCAGATCCGGCGGGACGAGGAGTTGATGCTGCTGCTTGGCAAACGCAGTGCCGAAGAACGGCTTGCCGAATACCTGATCGGCCTGTCCAGGCGTTTTGCCAGCCGCAATTATTCGGGTACGCAATTTCGCTTGAGCATGTCCCGCATGGATATCGGCAACTATCTCGGTCTTGCCGAGGAGACCGTAATCCGCATCCTCAGGCGTTTCCAGGAAAACGGACTCATCAGTGCCGAGCGGCGCAATGTTCACTTGAATGATGTCCCAGGGTTGCGCGCTTTGGCCAATATCGATGCCGCTGCATAGCGACCAACATTAAGGCGCCGTGTTCTCCATCGAGAACACGCCCCAGTCATGCTCTTTCATGCTCCCGGGACACAAAAGTTGACGTCCGTCAGGGTTTCTTTTGGTGCTGCTTGTTATCCTGTATCAGGACATCGATATCTTGATATCGTCAATTTGGGAATAGTTTCTGGAAAGCCCAGTGCTCGCCTGCGGTTGCCTTGTAGATCATATCCATTAGCGCTAAGATGGTTAATAGGTACTGGTCTATACGGGGTTCCGGGTTTGCATTGAACGCGAGTCGGGAAGAAGTCGTTTTCTTTTTTTCTTGAGAGGTAAAACCATCATGCAATCGCAAGCGACTTACAACTATAAAGTCGTGCGCCAATTCGCTGTGATGACCGTGATTTGGGGCATAGTCGGCATGCTGGTCGGCGTGATCATCGCCGCCCAGCTGATTTGGCCCGAATTGAACGTCGTCGAGTGGTTGTCGTACGGGAGACTGCGTCCGCTGCATACCAATGCGGTGATTTTCGCGTTCGGTGGTTGTGCCCTGTTTGCCACTTCGTACTATTCGGTGCAGCGCACTTGCCATACTCCGCTGTTTGCGCCGGCGTTGGCGGGCTTCACTTTCTGGGGCTGGCAACTGATCATCGTTTTGGCCGCCGTCACCTTGCCGCTCGGTTACACCTCCGGCAAGGAATATGCGGAACTCGAGTGGCCGATCGACATCCTGATCACCGTCGTCTGGGTGTCTTATGCCTTGGTGTTCTTCGGTACGGTCGTCAAACGCAAGACGCCGCATATTTATGTGGCCAACTGGTTTTACGGCGCGTTCATCCTGACGGTCGCGGTCCTGCATCTGGTCAATAGCGCCGAAATCCCGGTCAGTTTCCTGCCGATGAAGTCCTATTCAGCATACGCCGGCGCGCAGGATGCGATGGTGCAATGGTGGTATGGACACAACGCGGTGGGATTCTTCCTTACCGCCGGGTTCCTCGGCATGATGTATTACTTCGTGCCGAAACAGGCCGGCCGTCCAATCTATTCCTACCGTCTTTCCGTCGTGCATTTCTGGGCTTTGGTCTTCACCTACATGTGGGCCGGTCCGCACCATTTGCATTACACGGCGCTGCCCGACTGGACCCAGTCGCTCGGCATGATCTTCTCTCTGATTCTGTTGGCGCCTTCCTGGGGCGGCATGATCAACGGCATCATGACGCTGTCGGGTGCCTGGCACAAGCTGCGCGACGATCCGATCCTGAAGTTCCTGATCACCTCGCTGTCCTTCTACGGCATGTCAACTTTCGAAGGCCCGATGATGTCGATCAAGACGGTCAATGCGCTGTCGCACTATACCGACTGGACCATCGGCCACGTGCATTCCGGCGCGCTGGGCTGGGTTGCCATGGTGGCGATCGGCAGCACCTACTACATGCTGCCGCGTCTGTTCGGCAAGACTGAAATGTACAGCGTCAAGCTGATCAATACCCACTTCTGGATTTCCACCATCGGCGTCGTGCTGTATATCGCCCCGATGTGGATCGCCGGCGTGATGCAGGGCCTCATGTGGCGTACCACCAATGCCGATGGCACCTTGACCTACGCGTTCGCCGAGACGGTGAAGGAGAGCTACAAGTTCTACGACATCCGGCTGGTTGGCGGTCTGTTGTTCTTAACCGGCATGTTGCTGATGGCTTACAACATGTTCAAGACCATCGCGAGCGGCAAGGCGGTCGACGCACCGGTGGTTGAGCCTGCCGCAGCGCACGCCTGATAGGGAGAAAGGCAACATGTTAACTCACGACAAAATCGAATCCAACATCGGCATCATGATCATCCTGGTCATTCTGCTGGTGAGTGTGGGCGGCCTCGTCGAGATCGTTCCGCTGTTTTTCCAGAAGTCCACCACTGAACCGGTGGCCGGTCTCAAGCCCTACGATCCGGTGCGCCTGGTTGGGCGCGATATCTATATCCGCGAAGGCTGCTACAACTGCCACTCGCAGATGATCCGACCCTTCCGTGCCGAGACCGAGCGCTATGGGCATTATTCCGTGGCCGGCGAGTTCGTGTATGACCATCCGTTCCAGTGGGGTTCCAAGCGTACCGGTCCGGACCTGGCCAGGGTCGGCGGGCGCTATTCCGACGAATGGCACCGCACCCACCTGATTCAGCCGCGCGACGTGGTGCCGGAGTCGAACATGCCGGCTTACAACTGGCTGGATCGTCCCGCCAGAATAGACGATATCGAAGCCAAGATGAAAGCTCTGCGCATGGTGGGGGTTCCCTATACCGACCAGGAAATCGCCGGCGCCCGTGAACAGCTCAAGGGCAAAACCGAATTGGACGTGCTGATCGCCTATCTGCAGGGTTTGGGCACAGTCCTCAAGCAGACCAACTGATCATGGATATCAACGACCTGCGTGCGCTGTTTACGGTAGTGACGTTTGTCCTGTTCATCGCCATCGTCTTGTGGGCGTACAGCGGCAAACGCAAGCAGGCGTTCGAAGAGGCGGCGCTGCAGCCTTTTACGGATGAAGAACCGGTGGAAGCGGCCATGCAGATTGCCGCCTATCGGCTAAACGAAAGGAAAGCATCATGAGCGATTTTGTCAGTGGATTTTGGAGCACCTACATTTCGGTGCTCGTGCTGGTCAGCGTGATTGGCTGCGGCGTGTTCTTGTGGACACAGGGGAATGCAAAGTTTGCTCCGGGCGAAAAAACGCACCATGTCTGGGATGAAACCCTTGAGGAATACAGCAACCCGCTGCCCAACTGGTGGCGTTGGATGTTCTACATCACGGTGGTGTTTTCCCTCGGCTACCTGGCTGTCTATCCCGGTCTCGGTAGTTATGTGGGGCAGTTCAGCTGGTCGTCCCACGGCCAGTATGACAAAGAAATAGCCGACGCCAAGGCCAAATACGATCCGATTTATGATGCCTTCAAGAAGCAGGACATACGCATGGTGGCGGCCGATCCGAAGGCCAGGGAAATGGGCAGGAGCCTGTTCCTGACGTATTGCGCGCAGTGTCACGGTTCCAATGCAAAAGGCGCCAGGGGATACCCCAACTTGACCGATAACGACTGGTTGTGGGGTGGCGAGCCCGTGCAGATCAAGACCTCCATCATGGAAGGGCGTATCGGCGTCATGCCGCCCTACGGTGGCAATCCCGATGCGGTTGGCGGGCCGACTGGCGCCAAGGAAGTTGCCAACTATGTCCGTTCCCTGTCGGGGCTGCCTAATGACAGCATCTTGGCTGCCAAGGGCATGGAGAAATTCAAGCTGGTGTGCAGTGTCTGCCATGGTCTGGAGGGCAAGGGCAATCCAGCCCTGGGCGCGCCGAACCTGACTGACAAAGTTTGGCTGTTCAGCAGCAGGGAAGATGCGATTATCGACATCATCACCAAGGGGCGCACTATGCAGATGCCGGCGCACAAGGACTTTCTGGGTGAGGCCAAGGCGCATATCCTGGCGGCTTATGTCTATGGCCTGGGCGGCGGCGTGAGCGCTGCCCCGGCCGCTCCTGCAACGACCAACGCAACGATTAACGCAACTACTGCCACAGTTAACGCCAACCAATAATAATCAAGGCGATTGCCCCGGAGCCCCCTCCGGGGCTTTTTTGATTATAATTATTAGTATTTGCTAATAAATGCATCATGAGCCAGTCTGCGCCCAACTTGGGATCCCGGAACGGAAGTGAAAACGTCGTGGAGCAGTCGCTCTACGAAGCCCGCAAGAAAATCCATATACGGGCTGTGACAGGTTTGTTTTCAAATTGGCGTTGGGCGTTCGTGTGGCTCACCCAGTTGGTTTTCTACGGCCTGTGCTGGCTGCCTTGGAACGGGCGTCAAGCGGTACTGTTCGACCTGGTGGAACGCAAGTTCTACATATTCGGCCTGATTTTCTGGCCGCAGGACATCATTTATCTGGCGGTACTGCTGATTATTTCGGCCTACTCGCTGTTCTTGTTTACCGCCATCGGCGGACGGCTGTTTTGCGGTTATGCCTGTCCCCAGACCGTGTATTCGGAAATCTTCATATGGATCGAGCGGAAGATCGAGGGCGAGCGCAACGCGCGCATGAAGCTCGATCGGCAGGCCATGAACCCGCGCAAGTTCGCACTCAAATTCGCCAAGCACAGCATCTGGCTGGTATTTGCGTTATGGACCGGGTTTACTTTCGTCGGCTATTTCACGCCGATCAAGATGCTGGCTACCGAGGTCCTCGAATTCTCACTCGGCCCATGGGAAGTTTTCTGGCTATTGTTTTATGGCTTTGCCACTTACGGCAATGCCGGCTACATGCGCGAACAGGTATGCAAATACATGTGTCCCTATGCGCGTTTCCAGGGCGTGATGTTCGATCCCGATACCTTGATCGTGACCTACGATGAAGAACGCGGCGAACCGCGCGGCTCCCGTTCCAAAAAGCTTGACCACAAGTCTGCCGGCAAAGGCGATTGCATCGACTGCGGCATTTGCGTTCAGGTCTGTCCGACCGGTATCGACATCCGCCAGGGCTTGCAGTACGAATGCATCGGCTGTTCAGCCTGTATCGATGGCTGCGACCAGGTCATGGACAAGATGAACTATCCGCGCGGCCTGATACGTTATTCGACGGAACATGCCATGCAGGAAAAATGGGGACGCAAGGAGATTCTCGCCCATTTGGTCCGTCCGCGGGTCATCGTTTATGGCCTGCTGCTGGCGGTGATCATAATCGCCGCGGCATATGGCATCGCCACGCGGACGCCGTTCAAGGTTGACGTGATCCGCGATCGCAACAGTTTGTCGCGCGAAGATGAAAACGGCATGATCGAGAACTCCTTCCGCTTGAGGATAATGAACGTCAGCGAAGCCAGCCGTACTTATGCGGTCAGCGTGAGCGGCATGGATCGAGTCGATATCCTCCATCAGCCGTCTATCCAGATTGAGGTTCCCGCCATGAAAGCCGAGACCATTTCGCTGGAGGTTTATGCTCCCCCGGAATCCGGCATGCCGGGCGCAAACCGGATATATTTTAACGTGAAGGCAGTCGACGACGAAAAAATTGCCGTGCATGAAAAAGCGAGTTTCATCATGCCGCAAAGTGCCAGGTATTGATGAAAGGATGAAGCCCATGAAACCGGATATTCTCTTGCTCCCCTGGTACCGCCATCGTTGGCCCTGGTTCCTTATGGCAGGCCCGGCGATAGTGGTGGTTGCCAGTTTCATCACCCTGTGGCTGGCAATTGCTTCCAACGACGGGCTGGTGACCGAGGACTATTACAAAAAGGGCCTGGCGATCAACCAGACCCTGTCACTCAACGAACGTGCCCAAGAACTCGGTCTGCGGGCTGGAGTGAGCCTGAAGATGGATAGCATCAGTGTCAGGATCGCATCCAGAGCGTCAGATTTTGTATTACCGTCGCAGATTCGGGTGACGGTTTCTCATCCAACCCGCGCCGGACTTGATCAAAGCCAAATCTTGACGCTTGTGGAAGGACGTTACGCCGGTAGGTTCAAGCTGCCGGAGGCCGGACACTGGGTCGTGCTGGTGGAAGACAATGCCAAAACTTGGCGGATGACGGGAAACGTCATGTTGCCGGCTTCAGGCGAGACGGTGTTTGGCGCAATGCCACAAGTTGCCGCCCCGGTTGCCGCCCCGCTCAAATAAACAGGCGTTTACTCCATGCTCAACGATAGACCAGTACCGGGGTTCTGGAATGAGTCAGTACTTTTTGCGTCTCGCTGCCTAACAACAGACCGCTGATACCGCGGCGGCCATGTGATGCCATGAATATCAGATCACAGCCTGCTTTGTCGGCGGCTTCGATGATTGCCTGGTAGGGAATGTCGCTGACGGCACTGCTCGATGCGCTACTGACCCCTGCGGAATTGGCCTCGTGAGTTGCGGCATCGAGGATTTCCTGTGCTTGCTTATCCGCCATTTGGGCAAACTTTTCCGGCGTGCTGGGATCGATCAACGCACCCTCGCCGTAGAAAGCCACCGGATAATCCGGCTTGGCGTAAAAAAAAGTGATTTTGGCGTTCGATTCCTTGGCAAAAGCGATCGCGCGTTTGATGGTGTCGGTGGATAGCGCAGAGCCGTCGGTAGGGACCAGAATATGTTTGAACATGACACTCTCCCTGGCAAAGATAAGGCTATAGTCCCATTATAGGGAAGACTTACCGGGCTTGCTTGACCAGGATCAATGTCCTTGGGCCAGGCTCAAGCATCATTTCATCTATTCATCATGCGAATTGCTTTTTACGGTGCAGCGGGCGAAGTCACCGGTTCCTGTTATCTGGTCGAGGCTGCCACTGGCCCTTCCGGGAAAGTGCGTTTTATCGTTGATTGCGGGATGTTTCAGGGCGGACGCGAGTCCTACCGCAAGAATCTCGGTGCGCTCGGATTCGGTGTTCGGCAGCTCGATTTTGTCGTTCTGAGCCATGCCCATCTCGATCACTCGGGCCTGCTACCGCGACTCACTGCGCTTGGTTATCGCGGGCCGGTGTATGCGACGCCGGCAACTGCCGACTTGTTGCAGGTGATGCTGCTCGATTCGGCCCACATTCAGGAGAAAGATGCCGAGTGGGAGAACCGCCATTTTCATGGTCGCCACGCCCGGCGCGGTTGGGAGCGTGCGCCGCTCTACACGGTGGTTCAGGCACAAGCTTGTCTGAGGCAGTTGCAGACGGTCGAATATGCCGTTGAGTTCTCGCCGCATCCGGCGGTACGATGCCGGTTCCGCGATGCCGGCCATATCCTGGGTTCGGCGATTCTCGAAATAGAACTCGAAGAAACCGACTGCAAGCCGAGGAAACTGGTTTTCTCCGGCGATCTCGGCCAGTCCGGACGGCCGGTATTGTGCGATCCGGAGAAGATACGCGAAGCCGATGTGTTGCTGATCGAGTCCACCTATGGCAACCGCTTACATAAATCGCTGGAAGCAACCGAGGACGAACTGGTTGATGCACTCTCCGCCACGCTCTGGAAGAAGGGCGGCAATGTCATCATGCCGGCCTTCTCGGTGGGTCGTACCCAGGAAGTTTTGTTCGTTCTGACCGATCTGGTCCGGCGCGGACGTCTGCCGCAGTTGGAGATTTACGTCGATTCGCCGATGGCGGTGTCTGCCACGGAACTCACCATGAAGCATCGCAATTTACTGGATGACGAGACCCGTGGCTTGATTGCTTGGCAGCGGCAACATCCGGAGCGGCCGCGAATCCGCTACATCCGCGATGTGGAAGAGTCGATGGCCTTGAATCGCATCCGGGGCGGTGCCGTGATTATTTCGGCGAGCGGCATGTGCGACGCTGGCCGAATCAAATATCACTTGCAGCACAACTTGTCGCGGCGTGAATGTTCGGTGTTGATTACCGGCTTCCAGGCCGCCGGCACGCTGGGGCGGCGCCTCGTCGAAGGGGCACGCAGGGTGCGGTTATTCGGCGAAGAAGTGGCGGTGCGGGCCGACATTTACACCATCGGCGGTTTGTCTGCACATGCCGACCAGAAAGGCTTGTTGGACTGGCTGGAAAACTTCTCCAAACCGCCGCGGCATTGCTTTGTTGTGCATGGCGAAGCGGAGATTGCCACCAGTTTCGCGGCAACGCTGAGGGAGCGCCTGCATTGGCAGAATGTGCTGGTGCCGCACTACGGGGACGCAATAGACATACCCTGAGCATCAACGAGGAACCTCAAATGACTATCGGCCATATCAAGCGCCCAATAACGCCACTGACGCCGCAGGCGACCTGGACTGCCGTAAATCGGGCGGTGGAAGCCAACTTCGATCCGATGGGCATGGCGACTCCGTTGCTGCACGCGCAACTGGCGTGGTTGTCCCATCCACAGGAGCTGGCTGAAGCGATGGGGAAGTTCTCCACCGATCTCATGGCGTTGCAATGGCACTCATGGCGGCGTGCGCTGGGCATGCAAAGCGAGGACGTCGTCAAACCGCACCAGGATGACACGCGCTTCAGCGATCCGCAATGGCAGGATACTGCCAGTTGGGATATCGCCAAAGAGTGGTACCTGGTGTTCACCCACCAGATGCAGGACATGCTCTATGCAACGCCCGGCATGTCCAGCAAGGATCGGCGCCGTGCCGCCTTCTGGTGGCGCAAATGGCTCAATGCCATGGCGCCCACCAACTTCCTGTGGACCAATCCGGTGGCCATGCGCAAAGCCATCGAAACCAATGGCGAGAGCCTGGTTCGCGGGATGCGGAATTTTCTGGCCGACCTGAAAGCCGGTTCGGTGCGCATGACCAATCCCGATGATTTCAGCGTCGGGGTGAATCTCGCCACGACGCCGGGCAAAGTGGTGTTCCGCAATCGCCTGCTGGAAGTGTTGCATTACACCCCGACCGCGGCCAAGAACTACGAAAAACCAATCGTCATCGTTACGCCGTGGATCAACAAATATTATGTACTCGACCTCACGCCGCAGAAGAGCATGGTCAAATTCCTGCTCGACCAGGGTTTTTCAGTCTTCATCACCAGTTGGAAGAATCCCGATGCGAGCATGCGCGACGTGAGTTTCGACGATTACCTTACCGATGGCATCGGCGCCATCGTCGGGACTGCCTGCGCCATCAGCGGCGCCAAACAGGTGCAGGCCGTTGGTTACTGCATCGGCGGTGCCGCGCTGGTTGCCTACATGGCTTGGGCCAACCGGCACTATCCGGCGGGAAAAGTGCCGGTAGCCAGCCTGACGCTGTTTACCACCCTGGTCGACTATGACAAGCCCGGCGACATCGAAGTGTTTCTGGACGAGAACAGCTTCAAGTGGTTATCGAGAACCATGGCCGAGAAAGGTTTTCTCGATGGCAAGGAAATGGCCAGCGCTTTCCGGCTGCTGCGCTCCAACAGCCTGATCTGGCATTACGTGGTGCATGGCTATCTCTATGGCGAAACCCCGCCGTCATTCGACGTGCTGTTCTGGAACATGGATACGACACGCATGCCGGCTGCGATGCACCAGTGGTATTTGCGCGAGTTTTATCTCGACAACAAACTGATCAAGAAAGATGCCCTGACGATTGCCGGAGAGAAAATCGATCTGGAAAGAATCGTCCAGCCGCTCTACGCGGTCAGTGCCGAGGACGACCATGTTGCGCCCTGGCGGCAGACTTTCCGCGTCAACAACCTGGTCTCCGCACCAAAGCGTTATGTGCTCTCCAGTTCCGGCCATATCTTGGGCATCGTCAATCCGGTGGTGAATCCGCCCAAGCGGGAATTCTGGGTGGCTTCCGCCGAACGCCACGATTCGCCCGATAGCTGGCGTGAGCGCGCCGAGCACCGCGCTGGCAGTTGGTGGGAAGACTGGATGGCTTGGCTCAAGCCCCAGTCAGGCAAGCTGGTGAAATCCGGCCCGGTGGCCACCAAGGCTTACCCTGCGCTTGCCGAGGCTCCCGGCGAGTATGTACTGGAAGCCTGACTCATGGGAATCTTGACGGCTGTCAAGGTGACAGCGGGGAGGATAGCCAAGAATGGATACTTTCAGTTCCCAGGTTAAATTTCATGCCACAGATCAGCCAAACCCTGCCTTCCCATCACAAACATTGCGACGATCTTTTCTCCGCTGCCGAGGAAGCCGCTCAGCGCGGTCAATGGAAGGCTTGCAACGATGCCTGTACGCGCTTTGGGCAAGCCCTGCTGGCACATTTCGATGCCGAGGAAAGCATCTTGTTTCCTGCTTTCGAGGATGCGACGGGCATGACCGGCGGCCCGACCCAAATGATGCGCGTTGAACATGGGCAGATGCGCGGACTGTTCGACCAGCTTGCCGCTGCCATGCGCGCAGAGGATGCCGGGACTTTCTCGGGTGTTGCCGAAACCTTGTTGATCCTGATGCAGCAACACAACATGAAGGAGGAGAATATCCTCTATCCGATGTGCGATCGCGCGCTCGGTGCGCAGGTGGAACAGCTGGCTGCGCAATTGAGCCAGTCTTTGGCGGCGACCTGATGGCCGAGCAGCGGGTAATCGATGGCCGCGATCTGGTGCCGCCAGAACCGCTTGAGCTGACGCTGGAAGCGCTTGACTCGATGGGGCCGGGCGATGAACTGCTGTTGCTGGTGTTTTGCGATCCCGTGCCGCTTTACAACATTCTCGACCGTAACGGCTATCGTCACAGCAGCAGGTGGCTTGAGGATGGGACCAACGAGGTACGCATTACCAAGGCATAATCTGGTGTCCGCGCTGGAGATATGCCCTTCCCGCGTCACGGCAACCGTCCATCGGAAACATTAGACTCCCATGCAACCCGTCCTGTCTTTCGAGCAGGCGCCGCCGATCTCGGTGCCATACCGTTTCTTCCTGACTGCGCCGCTGTTCGGCGTAGTGGCCGGATTGATCCTGGCTTGGTACGGTCCCGCAGCGCTGATATCGCGCTGGACGTCCGGTTCCTTGGCGATGACTCACCTGCTCGTCGTCGATTTCATGTTGCAGGTCATGTGCGGTTCGTTGCTGCAGTTCGTGGCCGTCGTGGCGGGCGCCAATATCTGGCGGCCGCGACTGGTGGCGGCGGTGGTTCATCCCCTGATCACGATCGGGGCAGTGCTGTTGGCCTTGGCCTTTGTCATGGAATTGCCGTTGCTGTTCCTGCTGGCGGCGGCGTTGTTTGTGATTGCGCTGGGTTTCTTCCTGGCGGTCATGGCATTCGCGTTGCTGCGCACGCCGGCACACGGCATGACCATACATGTGCTGCGCTTGGCGGTGGTGGGACTGTTGGTGACCTTGGTGCTGGGAGTGGCCATGGCCTACGCCTTGGGCTTGCAGCAAATCGGATTTCCGCTGCTGATTTTCGCCGATGTCCACGCCGCCTGGGGCTTGGGCGGTTGGGCATTGATGCTGGTGATCGGCGTGTCCTACCTGGTGGTGCCGATGTTTCAACTGACTCCCCCCTATCCTGTTTGGGTGACCCGGATATTGCCGGCAGGCTTGTTGGTGGTGCTGGGCTTGAGGTCTCTACAGCTGCTTGCAGCCAATGAGGAGATGCCAGCGTGGCAGTCCGGCGTGGCCATTCTCGGCATGCTGCTGGTTGGACTGTATGCCGTCACCACGCTGTGGCTGCAAACTCGGCGGCGCCGGCGCCTGACCGATGTCACGTTCGCTTATTGGCGAGTCGCCATGCTGGCGCTGTTGGGGTTTGCCATTTCCTGGGTGATTTTCGAAGTCTTCCCCGAACTCGGCATTCACCCGCGTGCTCCGCTCTGGTTGGGAGTCCTGGCCCTGTCCGGGATGTTTCTCTCGGTCATCATCGGGATGCTCTACAAGATCATGCCTTTCCTCAACTGGTTGCACTTGCAGCGTCTGTGCGATCCCAAGACGCCTCCGCCCAACATGAAGCAGATGATTCCCGAGAAGGCAATGCGCGGGCAGATGTGGATGCATTTCATCTCGATAGCACTGCTGCTTGCGGCGGTTTTGTGGACACCTCTGGCGACGTTGGCCGGGCTGGTCTTCGCGGCATCCTGCCTGTGGCTGGAATGGAACCTGATCGGCGCGGTGCGAATCTACATGGGCTTCAGAGATCGAATTCTTGCAAGCGCCGCATGTCGTGAATCGTGATCTTGCGGCCATGCACTGAAATCAGTTTGGCCTTGGCCAGATCGTGGAATATCCGCGAGAGAGTTTCCGGCGTGAGATTCAGGCGCGAGGCGATCACCTGCTTGGAAGTAGGCAGGGCAGTGGTCTTCTCGTCCGTGCTGTTATCTTCCTGATCGCAGAGTTGCAACAGATAGCCGATCACGCGCTGGGTGCTGGACCGCAGCGAATAGGATTCGACATCATTCACCAGCGAATGCAGACGCAACGAAAGGCCCGCCAGCATATGCAGGGCGAAAGTCGTATCGTGACCGAGCATTTCGAATACGGCAGTTTTGGAGATATGCAGCAGCAACGAGTCGCTGAGCGCTTCAGCGAACACCGGATAGGGCCGGTCCATGAACATCACGGCTTCGCCGAAGCACTGCCTTGGACCGATGATGCTGACCACCTTCTCATTGCCTTGGCTGGAGGGAAAGGCGAGTTTGACTTGGCCAAAGACCGTGACGAATAGTCCGGACGGCGCGTCGCCTTTCTGGAAGAGCACTTCTCCCTTGGCCAGGCGTATTTCGCGGGTGGCCGCAGCGATGTGCGCGAGTTGCTCGTCGGAAAGTTCGCGGAACAGCGGTTGGTGGAAGAGAATTTGGGGAATATCGAGCCGATCGGCTTTTTCTGATTGCATACGATCGGTAATGCCAGCTTTTCCGGCAACCTCTAGTTCGGCTGGTGGTTGAGGAGTTGCTTCAGGCCGCCGTGATCGAGAATCACGATATGCTTTTGCTGGACGCTGATTAGACCGTCTTCCTGAAAATGGGAAAAGGCGCGGCTGACCGTTTCCAGCTTCAACCCGAGGTAGGAGCCTATCTCGTCGCGCGTCATGCGCAAGTGGAACTCGGCGGGTGAATAGCCGCGAGCGGTGAAGCGTTGCGAAAGATTAAGCAGGAAGGCTGCCAGCCGTTCTTCCGCGCGCATGGTGCCGAGCAGCATCATGACGCCATGATCGCGGACGATCTCACGGCTCATCACTTTGTGGAAGTGATGTTGCAAGGTTTGTATCTCGCGCGAAAGGTGCTCGAGCTGGGCAAACGGGATCACGCAAACCTCGCTGTCTTCCAGCGCGACCGCATTGCAGGTGTGGGATTCACCACTGATCCCGTCCATACCGAGAATTTCTCCGGCCATCTGGAAGCCGGTCACCTGGTTGCGTCCATCTTCGAGCAGTACATCGGTCTTGAAAAAGCCGCTACGGATAGCATATATCGCTTCGAAGCTCTCGCCGGCCCGATAAAGATTCTGTTGACGCTTAATACGCCGACGCGCACCAACAGCGCTGTCAAGCTGCTCGATCTCCAGTTCCGACAATCCGTAAGGCAGACACAGCTCCCGCAAGTTGCACTGCGAACAAGCCGTTTTCAGATTAGTTAGCGTCAGCGGAATGATATGTTTCTCGGGTTTGTGCACTTTACGATCAGCCCTAGGCAGCTGTTTGATCTGTGTCAATGCGAATTGTACATGGTTACGGCATCTTACAGCCTGGCTCTGCGGTCGCCAGGTTTCTTCGTTCCAATTTCTGCCGATGGTCACAACTTATCAAGAACTGATCTTTGATCCGCAGCTCATTCGTCGTTTCGACGTCAATGGTCCGCGCTATACGTCCTATCCGACGGCGGACCGCTTCGTCGAAGCCTTCGATGCGGAAGACTACCGCATGTGGCTCGGCAGGCGCACCATCGGAGGAATCAGCCGTCCTTTGTCATTATACTTCCATATCCCATTCTGCAACACCATCTGCTATTACTGCGCCTGCAACAAGATCATTACCAAAGACCACGGCCGTTCCGCGAAGTATCTGAAATATTTGGGGAAGGAACTGGCGATGCAAGCCGCGGCGCTGGAAGGATCGCATGATGTGGTGCAGCTGCATTGGGGGGGCGGTACCCCGACCTTCCTCTCGAATGACGAGATGCGTCGCTTGATGGCGATGACCCGCGAACATTTTCGCCTAATACCGAATGGCGAATATTCGATCGAGGTCGATCCGCGCAAGGTGGATGCCGGGACAGTCGCCTTGCTCGGCGAGCTTGGTTTCAATCGCATGAGTATTGGCGTGCAGGACTTCGATCCGGCCGTGCAGCAGGCCGTCAATCGCATCCAAAGCCTGGAAGAAACCAAGTTGGTGATCGAGGCGGCGCGAGCCAATGGTTTCAAGTCGGTGAGCGTGGACCTGATCTACGGCCTGCCGAAACAGAATGTCATCAGCTTCAACCGGACGCTGGAAGAAGTCATCCGGCTTTCGCCAGACCGTCTCTCGATTTACAACTATGCGCATCTGCCCGGGCTGGCCAAGCCGCAGCGACGCATCAACGAAACCGATCTGCCGACGGCGGATGCCAAGCTGCAAATCTTGCAATTGGCGATCCGCCGCCTTACCGATGCCGGCTACGTCTTCATCGGCATGGACCACTTCGCCAAACCTGACGACGAACTCGCGGTGGCACAGCGCCAAGGCCGCCTGCACCGCAATTTTCAGGGTTACTCGACCCATGCCGAGGCAGACCTGATGGCGTTCGGCGTATCTTCTATCAGCAAGGTCGGCCCCACCTACTGCCAAAACGTCAAGACGCTCGACGAGTACTATGATTCGCTGGATCGCGGCGTCCTGCCGGTGGTGCGTGGGATCGAACTGACCGCCGACGACCTGCTGCGGCGCTCGATCATCCAGGCACTGATGTGCCATTTCGTCTTGTCGGTCGAGTCGATTGAAATTGCCCATCTGATCGACTTCAAGTCCTATTTCGCTCCCGAACTCGCAGCACTGCGCGAGATGGAGCAGGCCGGCCTGCTCAAGATCGACAACCAATGGCTCAGCGTCGAACCGCGCGGCCGCATGCTGGTGCGCAACATCGCCATGGTGTTCGACCGCTATCTGCGGACCGACCGTGAACGCACCAGGTATTCCAAAGTCATCTAACAGCGGGGGCCGGCGAGCGATGAGCGGTTGCTGTTGTCCGCGGCGCTCTTCGCGTTTCGATCGATGCCCGATACCGGCTACATTTCCGTTTTTCTGATTGGCTTGCTCGGCGGCACGCATTGCATCGCCATGTGCGGCGGCATTGTCGGTGCGATCACGGTGCACTTGCCCGGCCAGAAGATGGCATGGCCGCTGCATCTGGCATACAACATCGGACGCATTTTCAGCTATGCCCTGGCGGGTGCGGCCATGGGTTCGATCGGCAGTCTGGGGCTGTTGCTCAACGAAGTGCTGCCGGTGCAACTGGGCTTGTATATCGCCGCCAACTTGATGCTGGTGGCATTGGGTTTGTACCTCACCGGCCTGACGCAGGCGTTGGCATTTTTTGAGCGTATCGGGCAGCGCTTGTGGGCCGGGATCCAGCCGTTTACCCGGCGTTTTTTGCCGGCGCGCTCGGTTTCGCAAGCATTGCCTCTCGGCATATTGTGGGGCTGGCTGCCTTGCGGCATGGTGTATAGCGTTTTGACGGCCGCGCTGCTGAGTGGCAGCGCGCTGCGCGGAGCCGCCCTGATGCTGGCCTTCGGCCTTGGCACGTTGCCCAATCTGCTGTTCGCCGGACTGATGCTGAAGCGCTTGCGCGTTATTATCCAGGCCAAGGCGGTGCGCCTGGTATCCGGATTGCTGGTGATGGGTTTCGGGATATTTGGCCTGACCAATGCAACTACTCTCGGGGGACGCTTGTGGCAAGGTGTCGTCTGCCATGTGTAGAATGATCCCATGAAGATCCTGCTGGCTGTTGATGGCTCCGATATTTCGCTGCGTGCCGTGCGCAGCCTGATCGATCATGTCCAGTGGTTCGCCGACAAGCCGGAAGTGCTTCTGCTTACCGTGCATTTGCCAATTCCGAGCGGTTTGGCAACGCACTATGTCAGTCATGCCGCTTTACAGAGCTATTACCGCGAGTCAGGCGATATCGCGCTGGCGCCGGCTCGTCAGCTATTGGATGCGGCCAGCTTGCCGCATACGCCACATATCCACGTGGGCGACCCGGCGGTGGTCATCGTCAAGATGGCCGATGAACTGGGTTGCGATCTGATCTGTCTGGGCAGCCATGGCCACGGTGCGATGCAAAACGCCATACTTGGCTCGGTCGTGACCCGGGTGTTGCATCTCGCGCGAGTGCCGGTGCTGGTCGCCAAATAGGCCGGAGGCGGCGCATTATGCAAGACACTGCGCGCGATACGCTGGAACTGTCTATCGAAGGCATGAGCTGCGCGGCCTGCGCGGCGCGTATCGAAAGGCAGTTGAACCGGTTGCCGGGGGTCGAGGCGGCGGTGAATTTTGCTGCCGAGAAGGCGCATGTCAGATTTGCGCCGGGGGTGAGCGATGCAGAGCGGCTTATCGCCACCGTCGAGAAGACCGGGTTCAAGGCGAAGATTTCCAATACCGATACGCGCGCAGAGGAGCGGCAGCGTAAGCTCATTGCCTATCGCGCGGAATTGCAGCGTTTCTGGATTGCTGCCGCGCTGACGTTGCCGCTGGTGGCGCAAATGGCCTGGATGTTCGGCGGCGGTTATTCTCAACATGCGGATGTCCTGCCGCGCTGGCTGCAACTGGTGTTGGCCACCCCGGTGCAGTTCTGGATTGGCTGGCGTTTCTACCGCGGTGCCTGGCACGCGCTGCGCGGGGGCGGAGGCAACATGGATGTGCTGGTGGCGCTCGGCACCAGCATGGCTTATCTCTACAGCCTCGTCGTGACCCTGGCCGGGTTGCAGCACCAGCATGTTTACTTCGAAGCATCGGCCACCGTCATCACGCTGGTGTTGCTCGGCAAGATACTCGAAGCGCGTGCCAAGGCGCGCACCTCGCAGGCGCTGGAAGCCTTGATTCGCCTGCAACCGCAAACGGCGCGCGTCGAACGCGATGGCCAACTGTTCGATGTGGCGGCCAAGTCGTTGATCCCCGGCGATGTCTTCATCGTACGGCCCGGCGAGAGCGTGCCGGTGGACGGCGAGGTCATTGAAGGACGTTCCAGCCTGAATGAGTCGATGCTGACCGGGGAGAGCCTGCCGGTCGCCAAGCAGCCGGGCGACAAGCTGTTCGCTGCCACGGTGAATGGCGGGGCGATGCTGCGCTGCCGTGCCACCGGCGTCGGCAGCCGCATGCTGCTGGCCGGCATCATTCGTATGGTGGAGCAGGCCCAAGGCTCGAAAGCGCCGGTGCAACGTCTGGCCGATAAAATCGCCGCGATTTTTGTGCCGGCCGTCACCGCGATTGCGGCGATAACTTTTGCGGCTTGGTGGGGTCTGGCCGGGGATTTTACGCAGGCATTGGTCAATGCTGTGGCCGTGCTGGTGATCGCCTGTCCCTGCGCGCTCGGCTTGGCCACCCCGACCGCGATCATGGTGGGCATGGGGCAGGGGGCAAGAGCGGGCATACTGGTAAAGGATGCCGAAGCGCTGGAACTCGCGGAAAAGATCAAGGTGGTGGCCGTGGACAAGACCGGCACCCTGACCCAGGGCAAGCCGGCGGTGACGGAACTGTTGCCCTTGCCTGGTACGGATGTCGACGAGCTGCTGCGGGTCGCCGCCAGTCTCGAACTGGGTGCCTCCCACCCGCTTGCCACAGCAATCCTGGCGCGCGCCGAGCTGTCCGGAATTGCGCCTAGCATGCCGCAGGAATTGGTCGCCGAACCCGGCAAGGGGCTACGCGGCCTGGTTGACGGCACGGCTTGCCTGCTCGGTTCAGTGGCGTTCCTGCGCGAGCAGGGAGCGCTGTCCGGCGCTGTCGATGAGCGCATGCTGCAGACGCTGGAGCAGGCCGGCCAGAGTATTGTCGCAGTGGCTCGCGAAGGCCGGACCCTCGGCGTGATCGCCGTGGCCGACCCGGTGCGGCCAGGTTCGCGTGCCGCAGTTGCGCAACTGAATGCATTTGGCATCGATCTGGTGATGCTCTCCGGCGACAACCTCCTCACCACCAAAGCGATCGCGCGGGAGCTCGGCATCGTCCGCTTCCAGGCGGAGGTATTGCCGGGCGACAAGGCGCAGGCTATCGCTTTGCTCAAGCAGGAAGCGAGCAAAACCGGCCAGCGGGTCGGCATGGCCGGCGATGGCATCAATGATGCGCCGGCGCTGGCCGCAGCCGATGTCGGGTTCGCCATGGGTGCCGGTTCCGATGTGGCGATGGAAACAGCCGGCGTGACCTTGATGAAGAATGATCTTGCCGGCGTTGCCGAGGCGATTGACTTGTCGCGCGCCACGCTGGCAAAAATCCGGCAGAACCTGTTCTTCGCCCTTATCTACAATGTGCTTGGCATTCCGCTGGCCGCGCTGGGGATGCTGAATCCGGTGGTCGCCGGTGCGGCGATGGCGCTGAGTTCGGTGTCGGTGGTGAGCAACTCGCTATTGTTGCGTCGATGGAAACCGGGTAGAAACACCTCGAGGAGTTAACATGGAAACAGCCGTGGTGAAAGTCGTCGGTATGAGCTGCGGGGGCTGTGTGAAAAGCGTCACCGAGGCGCTGCTTGACCTGTCCGGTGTGACCAGTGCCGAAGTGTCGCTGGAGCGCGGCGAGGCGGTTGTCTGTTATGACGCTGGCAAGGTGACGCGCCAGGATATGCGACGCGTTATCGACGAGGCTGGATTCGAGTCGGCATGACACTGGGCGGGGACTGAAAGTTTGCCGCTGAGCGATGATGCCGCCCATGTTGTCAGCGCCGATCACATACCAGCTCAATATCCTCGTCGGCCATCCGCTCCGCATCGCCATCGGTCGCTTCGGCCAATTCCTGTTTCCCGCTGGCCGGTATATCTACACAGGCAGCGCCAAGCGAAACATCGAAGCTCGGATCGCTCGGCATCTGCGCAAGGAGAAATCACTGCGTTGGCACATTGATTACCTGCTGTCGGCCAACGACGTCAAGGTTGTTTCAGTGAAGCGCTGCACCGAGGAAGAATGCGCGCTGAACCAGAGGGGGCGCGGCGTTGTCGTTGTACCAGGTTTCGGCGCCTCGGATTGTCGGAAAGGCTGCGGCAGTCATTTGAAGTATCTTGGTGAAAAACGCTAGCAACTCGCGCTTCCAGCTATCAGAAATGGGGGGCCATCTTCCTTGCGATGGACTGAATAGGGACTTGCAAAAAAATATGGCCAGCAAAAATGCCGGCCATGTTCGTTGCTAACACACTGTTTTTATTGGTGCCGGCGAGAAGAGTTGAACTCCCGACCTTCGCATTACGAATGCGCTGCTCTACCAACTGAGCTACGCCGGCCTGTTGCAAAACAACGAGATACAAGCGGCGCATTATAGCAGTCGACTCGGATATTGAATACTCCCGGCAATATCCCATGGGGCTTGAGCAAGGGGTTAAATAGATGACTAAACAAGTCGGGAATGTGCCAGAATGACGGCTTGTTTCGGAGTTGCAGCCATGCCCAATCGCCTTGTCGACGAAACCTCTCCCTACCTGCAGCAGCACGCCGACAACCCGGTCGACTGGCACCCGTGGAATGCCGAAGCGCTGGCCTTGGCGCAGCGCGAGGACAAGCCGATCCTGCTCTCGGTGGGCTATTCGGCCTGCCACTGGTGCCACGTCATGGCGCACGAGTCGTTCGAGGACGAGGCCGTCGCCGCAGTCATGAACCAGCACTATGTGGCCATCAAGGTCGACCGCGAGGAGCGTCCCGACCTCGACCAGATTTACCAGACGGCGCATCAGATGCTGACCCAACGAGCCGGCGGCTGGCCGCTGACGATGTTCCTGACCCCGAGCGGGGTTCCTTTCTATGGCGGTACCTATTTTCCCCAGGCGCCGCGCTATGGTTTGCCCGGCTTTGTCGATCTACTGGAACGCGTCGCACAAACCTATCGCGAGCGCCGCAGCGACATCGAGACCCAGAATGTCTCGTTGCTGGAAGCGCTGGCCAGCACTTTACCGAGAGGCGGAAGGCCCGCCGATCTTGCGGCCGATTTCAATGCGCAGCCCTTGTCGGAGCTGTGCGTCCAGCTTGCCGAAAGTTTCGACGCACACTGGGGCGGCTTCGGCAGTGCGCCGAAGTTTCCGCATCCGGCCGATCTGGCATTTCTGCTGCGGCGTGCCGATGACCCTGCGGGCAGGGAGATGGCCCTCACCACGTTGCGCCGCATGGCCGAGGGCGGCATCTACGATCAGCTGGGCGGCGGTTTTTGCCGTTACAGCGTCGATGCCGAATGGAGCATCCCCCACTTCGAGAAAATGCTCTACGACAACGGTCCGCTGTTGGCGCTGTATGCCGATGCTTGGGCGCTGACCGGAGAATCCCTGTTCGGCGCCGTGGTGGAACAGACTGCGGCCTGGGTGATGCGCGAGATGCAGGCCAAGAATGAAGCCGATACGGGCGGGTATTATTCGTCGTTGGACGCCGACTCGGCGGGTGAGGAGGGCAAGTTCTACGTATGGACCCGCGATGCGGTGCGCGCCTCGTTGTCGCCCGACGAATACGCGGTTGCAGCACGCCTCTGGGGTCTCGACGGCCCGCCCAACTTTGAGGGATCGCATTGGCACCTGCGCGTCGTTGCGCTGCTGCCTGAAAACGAACGGCCGCTGTTGGACTCCGCGCGTAGCAAATTGTTCGCGGAGCGCGAGAAGCGGATCCGTCCCGGCCGCGATGAAAAAATCCTCACCAGCTGGAATGCGCTGATGATCGAAGGCATGGCGCATGCCGCACGCATTTTTGGCCGCGCCGACTGGCTGGCTTCAGCGCGCAGCGCGCTGAATTTTATCCGTACCCGGTTGTGGAAGGACGGCCGCCTGCTGGCGACAAGCAAGGATGGCCGCGCCCATCTCGATGCCTATCTCGACGACCATGCCTTCCTGCTCCTGGCCTTGGTCGAGTCGATGCAGACGGAATATCGCGGCGAGGATATGGAGTTTGCCTGCGCACTGGCGGATGTCTTGCTCGAACATTTCGAGGATCAGGCGCAGGGCGGTTTCTTTTTCACCCGGCACGACCATGAATTGTTGATCCATCGCCCCAAGCCAGGCCATGACAACGCCATGCCCGCCGGCAACGGCGCCGCCGCCCGCGCGTTGCAGCGCCTGGCGCTGCTGACGGGCGAAGCGCGCTACGCCGCTGCGGCGGAACGCACGTTGCGCCTCTTCCAGCCGCAATTCACACGCCACGCCGGCGGCTTCGCGACCCTGTTGTCGGCGCTTGAGGAACGGCTGTTTCCGCCGCGGCTGGCAGTGCTGCGGGGGCCTGCGAGCGGTGTTGCCGAATGGCAAGCGCGACTCGATCGATTGGCTTTGCCCGGCTTGCTGGTACTGGCCTTGCCGAATGGCATTCATGGCCTGCCCGCCGCATTGGACAAGCCAAAGAGCGATCAGGTCAACGCCTGGGTATGCAGTGGCGTTACTTGTCTTGCCCCGGTCGCAAGTTGGCCGGAATTGAAACAGATTCTCCGGAAGCAAACTGTTGGGTATTAATGCCCGTATTTTGTTCGAGGGTACTAGTGCCCGTATTTGGTTCTAGGGTACTGGTGCCCGATTTTGGTTCTAGGGTACTGGTGCCCGCATTTGGTTCTAGGGTACTATTGCGCGCTTTTGATTCCAGGGTGGCATTAAAGCAATTTCGAATTCAACCAACATTTATGAGGTATTTATGAAGTCTATCGTGATCTCCACGCTGATCGTCAGTGCTGTTATGGTTTCCGCACCGGCCATGGCCAATCTTGAACTGGCCAAGAAGAGCAACTGTCTGGCCTGTCACGCAGTCGACAAGAAAGTCGTCGGACCGGCCTATCAGGATATCGCCAAGAAATATGCCGGCGACAAGACTGCAGAAGCCAAGCTGGTCGAGAAAGTCAAGAAGGGAGGGGCGGGGGTCTGGGGTCCGGTACCGATGGCACCGAATGCCGCGGTCAAGGAAGAGGACATCAAGACGCTGGTTAAATGGATTCTTGCCGGCGCCAAGTAATTCCGGCAACCGGATTCCCTAAAAGCCAGACTTTCGGTCTGGCTTTTGTTTTTGTGCGGATGATCCAGTCAAGTTTTTACTTCATGGTACTGGTGCCGGGATTGGGTTTTGGGGTAATATTCGCCCTTGAAATTAACCAACCGGTTAGTTTTCATTTTAGCCAATAGTCATGGAGCACTTATGAAGTCTATCGTGATCACCGCACTGGCTGCTGGTGCCGTTATGGTTTCCGCACCGGCCATGGCCAATCTTGAGCTGGCCAAGAAGAACAACTGCATGGCCTGTCACTTAGTTGACAAAAAACTCGTCGGGCCGGCCTATAAGGATGTCGCCAAAAAATATGCCGGTGACAAGACGGCCGAAGCCAGGCTGGCCGAGAAAGTCAAGAAGGGCGGCCCGGGCGTCTGGGGTCCGGTGCCGATGGCGCCGAATCCCCTGGTCAAGAACGAAGATATGAAAACGCTGGTGAGATGGATTCTGGCCGGCGCCAAGTAACTGACGTATCCTGATTCTCGAAAGCCAACCGGAAGGTTGGTTTTCGTATTGGCGAGCCGATGCGTTCGATGCGTTCGATGCGTTCAAGCTTGACAAGGGCAAGGCTTGACGCAACAATCGCTTGGGTTGTTTACCTTAGTGTTGTGGAGGCCTCAATGAACTTGCCAGTCAAATCCCTGCTCCTGTCCGTCGTTGCTGCTTTGGCGTTAATTGCCTGTGGCAAGGAAGCGCCCCCGCCTCCGCCGCCTGTGGCCGCACCGGCACCGGTGCAGGTCATCAAGATTGGCCATGTCGGCCCATTGACGGGTGCCATTGCCCATCTCGGCAAGGACAATGAGAACGGCGCACGCTTGGCGGTCGACGAAGCCAATGCCAAAGGCATTGAGATCGGCGGCAAGAAAGTGAAGTTCGAAATGCTTGCCGAGGATGATCAGGGCGATCCGAAAGTAGGCACTACGGTTGCGCAGAAACTCATCGACGCGAAAGTCGTGGGCATCATCGGCCATCTCAACTCCGGCGTAACCATTCCCGCTTCGGCGCTCTACGAGCAGGCCGGCATCCCGATGATTTCCGGTTCATCCACCAACCCGAAGCTGACCGAGCAAGGCTTCAAGGGCGTTTTCCGCGTGGTTGGCCGCGATGACCAGCAGGGGCCGGCGGTCGCGAAATACCTGCTGGATTCCTTGAAGCCAAAAACGGTGGCGGTGATCGACGACGCGACGGCTTATGGCGAAGGTCTTGCCAACGAAGTGGAGAACACGCTCAAGGCGGCCGGGGTCAAGGTCTTGCCGCGCGAGAAGGGCACCGACAAAACGGCAGACTGGAAGGCGGTGCTGACCAAGATCAAGGGTAAGAAGCCGGATGCGGTGTTCTATGGCGGCATGGATGCCACTGGCGGACCGCTGCTCAAGCAGGCGCGCGAATTGGGCATCAAGGTGGCATTTTCGTTCGGTGATGGCGCCTGTACCGACAAGATGGCCGAACTGGCCGGCGCGGCGGCCGACGGATTGCTCTGTTCGCAGGCCGGCGTTCCGGTGCAGGCGACCAGCAAGAAATTCCGCGACAGCTACACGACCAAGTTCAATATCGATCCCATTCTCTATGGGCCTTTCACCTATGATGCTGCCAGCCTCCTGATCGAGGCGATGAAGAAGGCCGGCTCCAGCGAGCCTGCCAAGTATTTGCCGGAACTGGCAAAGATCAGTTTTGAGGGCGCGACCGGCAAGATCGAGTTCGATGGCAAGGGCGACCGCAAAGATGCCGAGATGACGATCTTCACTATGACAGCCGGCAAGATTATCCCGCTGGCGATTGTCAAAAGCGGCAAGACAGTGAAGTTCGAGGACTTTGTCAGCCAGGCTGCAACGGCGGCAGCCACGCCGGCTTCTGCTCCGGTCGCCGCAAGCACCACGCCTGCCGCACCTGCCACGGCCCCGGTTGCCGCACCGGCCGCCGAGAACAAGGCGGAAGCCAAGAAGTAAGAGGAGGTTCACTGCCTTTAACTTGATAACGGCGCCTGTGGGCGCCGTTATCATATGGGCGGTACAAGTGCGGAATCTTCCATGGACATTTTTCTCCAGCAGATCGTCAACGGGCTTACCCTGGGCAGCCTGTATGCGATCGTCGCGCTGGGGTACACGATGGTGTACGGCATCATCCAGCTGATCAACTTTGCCCACGGCGAAGTCGTGATGTTTGGCGCGATGATCGCCCTGTCGGTAATCTCGGCGGCTGCCGGCAGCGGCTTGCCACCGCTTGCGGTGGTACTGGCAGGCGTCCTCGCAGCGATTCCCGCTTGCATGGCATTGGGATATCTGCTGGAGCGCGTCGCCTATCGTCCGTTGCGCAAGGCACCGCGGCTGGCACCGTTGATCACTGCCATCGGCATGTCGATCGTGCTGCAACAGATCGCGATGATGGTCTGGAGCCGCAACATCCTGTCGTTCCCGCAGATCCTGCCGGTGACGCTTTACGAAGTGGCGGGTGCCAGCATCAGCGGCCTGCAGATCGCCATCATCGGCTTGTGCCTGTGCATGATGGCCGGACTCGCCTGGGTCGTGTATGGCACCCGGCTGGGCACGGCGATGCGCGCCACGGCCGAGAACCCGGAGATCGCCAGGCTCATGGGCGTGGATGTGGATCGCGTCATCGCCGCGACTTTCGTCATCGGTGCCGGCCTGGCTGCCGTGGCCGGATTGATGGTCGGGATTTATTACGGCCTGGCCCATTACACCATGGGCGCGACGCTCGGTATGAAGGCTTTTTCGGCAGCGGTATTGGGCGGCATCGGCAACATCCCCGGGGCGATGGTGGGCGGTGTTTTGCTTGGCCTGGTGGAGGCGCTGGGCGCCGGCCACATCGGCGACCTCACCGATCTGTGCCAATACGGCCTGCTGGATTCCCTGTTGCAGGCGCGTTGTGCCGATGGCGGCAATTTTGTGCTGTTCGGCAGCAACTACCAGGACGTGTTTGCCTTTGTCGTGCTGATCCTGGTACTCGTCTTCCGTCCCTCGGGGCTGCTCGGCGAGCGTGTCGCGGATCGGGCCTGAAGCCGATGAGAGTGATGCCATGACTCCGCACAGACCGCATACGCCGGGATATTTCGTTGGCATAGCGCTGGTGGCGCTGGCGCTGATCGCCTTGCCTTTCACCTTGTCGGCGGCGGGTACCGCCTGGGTGCGTATCACCAATCTGGCCATCCTGTTCGTGCTGCTTTCCCTCGGCCTCAACATCGTGGTCGGTTACGCCGGTTTGCTCGACCTCGGCTACGTCGCCTTTTACGGCGTGGGCGCCTACGTGTATGCCTTGCTGGCCAGTCCGCACTTCGGCCTGCATCTGCCCTTCTGGATCATCCTGCCGATCGGCGCGGCGCTGGCAGCGTTTTTTGGCGTGCTGCTCGGCGCCCCGACGCTCAAGCTGCGCGGCGACTATCTGGCGATCGTGACACTGGGTTTCGGCGAGATCGTGCGCATTTTTCTCAACAATCTTTCGCAACCCGTCAATATCACCAACGGTCCCCAGGGCATCGCCCTGATCGATCCGGTGCGCTTGGGCGGCATCGGTTTTGGGCAGAGCGACCGGTTCTTCGGGCTAAGCTTTTCCGGGCCGATGAAGTACTACTACCTGCTCATGCTGCTGCTGTTGTTGGTGATCGCGGTGAATCTGCGCCTGCAGAATTCCCGCATCGGCCGGGCCTGGGAGGCGATCCGCGAAGACGAGATGGCGGCGCGCGCCGTCGGCATCAATACCACGCGGATCAAGTTGCTGGCCTTTGCCATGGGCGCTTCCTTCGGCGGCGTGGCTGGCGGCATGTTCTCAGCCATTCAGGAATTCATCAGCCCGGAGAGTTTTGTCCTCACCGAATCCGTGATGATCCTGTCGATGGTGGTGCTGGGTGGCATGGGCAACATCTGGGGAGTGATCGCCGGCGCGGTGTTGCTGTCCTTCGTGCCGGAACTGCTGCGCTATACCGTGGTGCCATTGCAGATGGCCCTGTTCAAGCGCACCGTGATCGAGCCGGAAGTGATCCGCATGCTGTTATTCGGTCTGGCATTGGTGCTGATGATGCGCTTCCGGCCGGCCGGCTTGTGGCCCTTGCGGGTGCGCCAGCGCGAGTTCGGCAAGCAGGCGGCGGTCAAATGAAACCTGTGCTGCTGGAAGCGCGGTCCGTCTGCAAGCACTTCGGCGGCGTGCGGGCGTTGCACGAGGTGTCATTGACCATACGCCAGGGCGAAATCTACGGACTGATCGGCCCCAACGGCGCCGGCAAGACCACGTTGTTCAATGTCCTGACCGGTCTGTACAGCGCCAGCAGCGGCGCTTTCCAGTTTGCCGGCGCGCCGCTGGCCATTAGCGCGCCGCATCTGGTGGCGCAGGCCGGTATCGCCCGCACCTTCCAGAACATCCGCCTGTTCGCCAACATGACGGCGCTGGAGAACGTCATGGTCGGCCGGCATGTCCGCACTCATGCCGGCATCATCGGAGCGGTGCTGCGCGGCGCCGCCACGCGTGCCGAGGAAGCCGCCATCCAGCAGCGCGCCGTCGAATTGCTGCATTACGTCGGCATAGCCGATCGCGCCAATGACCTGGCGCGCAACCTGCCTTACGGCGACCAGCGGCGGCTCGAAATCGCCCGCGCCTTGGCCACCGATCCCAAGCTGCTGGCGCTCGACGAACCGGTCGCCGGCATGAATGCCACCGAAACGGCCGCATTGCGCGTGCTGATCGAAGGTTTGCGCGCCGATGGCCTGACCATCCTGCTGATCGAGCACGATGTCAAGCTGGTCATGGGTCTCTGCGACCGCGTCGCGGTGCTCGACTATGGCGAGAAGATTGCCGAGGATGTGCCCGAGAAAGTGCAACGCAACCCTCAAGTGATCGAGGCTTATCTTGGCGCCTAGTCCACCACTACCGAACTCGCCAATGCTTGCCGTAATTGACCTTCAGGTCCACTACGGCGGCATTGCCGCCGTGAAGGGCATCAGCTTCGCCGTTGAAAAAGGTGAGACGGTGGCATTCATCGGCGCCAACGGCGCCGGCAAGACCAGTACGCTGAAGGCCTTGTCGCGGCTGCTGACGGAGGATACCAAAGGCAGCATCCGTCTTTGCGGCGAGGAGATCATCGCCCTGCCGCCACACCTTCTGATCCGGCGGGGTCTGGCGCTGGTGCCGGAGGGCCGCGGTGTTTTTGCGCGGCTTTCGGTGGCCGAGAACCTGGCAATGGGCGCCTACGTTCGTAACGACAGGCAGGAAATAGCCATCGATCTGGAACGTATCTATACGCTGTTGC
>JBAYVU010000019.1:0-54648 GCA_041674385.1 Sterolibacterium sp. | reverse complement strand
GCCAAAGGGATGAAACGGGAAGCCGGTGCGCTCTACGGAGCAATGCCGGCGCTGCCCCCGCAACGGTAAGCGAGTCAATGGTAAGGCCACATGCCACTGTGCAGATGCACGGGAAGGCGCCGACCCAGGGAGAATATTTCCACTCGTGAGCCCGGAGACCGACCTGGAGCCTGGCGTCAGCATTGCAGAGGGCGATGCGCTGATACGGCATGATTCGGCTGTTTCATGAGATTCCTCCTCTGCGTGCTGGTTGATTGACTCGTGCGTACGCGGGTGTGCGCGGATATTTAAGGAATGATCATGTATTCATGTCGGCAGTCTTGCAGCGACTCGGTATCGACCGATGAGCGATAACCGGGAATCGCGCCATACACAGCGCATGGCGCACAAGAAGGCGGTGGTGGACGCGGCCATCGCCCGTGCCACCGAATCGCGCGGCCTCGTGCTTGTCCTGACGGGCAACGGCAAGGGAAAGTCCAGTTCCGCTTTCGGCATGGTAGCGCGCGCCCTTGGGCACAACATGAAGGTTGCCGTGTTCCAGTTCATCAAAGGCAGCGGTGGTACCGGCGAGCAGGCTTATTTCCTGCGCGACCCCAAGGTTCGCTGGGAAGAATGCGGCGAGGGCTTTACCTGGGACACTCAGGATCGCACCCGCGATACCGCAGCGGCCCGCTCGGGCTGGGCCAAGGCATGCCAGGCGCTCGTCGATCCGAGCATCGGCCTCGTCGTGCTGGATGAGATGACCTACCTGTTCAAGTACGGCTATCTCGATTTGGCCGAGGTGCTGTCGGTCCTGGCTGCCCGGCCCGCGATGCAGCACGTTGTCGTTACCGGGCGAGGGGCGCCGCAAGCCTTGATCGACATCGCCGATACGGTCAGCGAGATCGCCGACATCAAGCACGCGTTTCGTGCCGGAGTGAAGGCCCAGCCCGGGATCGATGCATGATTCGCCATTGCCCGGCGCTTTTCGTGTCGGCTCCGGCTTCGGGTCAGGGCAAGACGCTCGTGACTGCGGCCCTGGCCCGGCGCCACCGTAATCTCGGCCGGCATGTGCGCGTCTTCAAGACCGGCCCGGACTTTCTCGATCCCATGATCCTGGCGCGGGCATCGGGCAATCCGGTTTATCAGCTCGATCTGTTCATGGGCGGCGAGGCCCATTGTCGACAACTTCTGTACGACGCGGCGGGCGAGGCCGATCTGATCCTGATCGAGGGGGTCATGGGCTTGTTCGACGGCAACCCTTCGAGCGCCGATCTGGCTGTCCTGTTGGACATTCCCGCACTGGCAGTCATCAACGCCGATTCCATGGCGCAAACCTTCGGTGCCGTGGCATTGGGACTCGCCAGCTATCGCCCGGGTCTTCGGCTCGCCGGCGTGCTGGCCAACCGGGTGGCGGGAAAGCGGCATGCCGACATGTTGCAGACAAGCCTGCCTCCCACCATCAGCTGGTTCGGCGCGTTGTCTCGGGATGCGGGCTTTGCCCTGCCGGAGCGTCACCTGGGGCTGGTCCAGGCCAGCGAGATCGCAGACCTCGACGACCGCATCGACGGGGCTGCCGCCGCCTTCGACGCCGCCGCCGAGCAACTGCCGGCGCTTGCCGCCTTCGCCCCAGGCGCGCGCACGATACCCAGCCTGCTTCATGGCAGGCGCATTGCCGTGGCGCATGATGCTGCGTTTTCTTTCATCTATCCCGCCAACCTGGATCTGCTCGCGGCCATGGGCGCCGACCTCGCGTTCTTCTCGCCGTTGACGGACAGCGTTCTCCCCGAGTGCGATGCCCTCTGGCTTCCCGGCGGTTATCCCGAACTGTACCTGGGACAACTCGGCGGAAATACCGCCATGAAGGCTGCCATCTGCGCCCATCACGGCGCGGGGAAACCCATCCTGGCCGAATGTGGCGGCATGCTCTACTTGGCCGAATCGCTGAGCGATGTGCAAGGCCAAGCCGCCGACATGGCGGGACTCCTGCCGGCGCAGGTTATCATGCAGCCGCGGCTTGCCGCCTTGGGGTTGCAGGCAGTCAGCCTGCCCGAGGGAGATATCCGCGGTCACACGTTCCACCATTCAAGACTGGCAACAATGCTGGCACCGCTGGTGCAGGCTACCGATCCCAACGGCGGCATGGGCGAGGCGGTCTATCGATTGGGTAAGCTCACCGCCTCCTACGTCCATTTCTACTTTCCTTCCAACGCGCAAGCTGCCGCAAAATTATTTCTGCCATGACCACCGAAACCATGATTTTCCTTGCGCTGTCGCTCGACTGGTTGCTGGGCGAGCAACAGCGTTTTCATCCTCTGGTGGGTTTCGGCCGCTTGGCGCAGTGGTTGGAAGATCGCCTGTATGCCCCGTCGCGCCTGTCCGGCGTGGCCGCGGTGACGCTGTTGCTCCTGCCGCTCGTGGCATTGGCGACCTGGGTGTCGGCGCAGCCAGGCATCTTGGGTGCGGTTTTCTCCATCTGGGCGCTGTATTTCTCCCTGGGGCACAAGAGCTTGCACGATCATGTTCGGCCCATCATCGTGGCGCTGCGCCAGGGCGACGAGGCGACCGCGCGGGAGAAAGTTTCGCGCATCGTCAGCCGCGATGCCGCCACGCTCGAGATCGCGCCATCGGCCTGCGAGACCGTGCTGGAGAATGGCAACGACGGCGTGTTCGGGGCACTGTTCTGGTTCATTTGCGCCGGCGCGCCGGGCGCCATTCTCTACCGACTGGCCAATACCCTCGACGCGACGTGGGGCTACAAGAACGAGCGTTACCAACTTTTCGGCTGGGCGGCGGCACGCTTCGACGATCTGCTGAACTGGCTGCCGGCGCGGCTCACGGCACTGACCTACGCGCTCTTGGGCAATACGCGCTTGGCGCTGAAATGCTGGCGTGAACAGGCGCCGCTCTGGGACAGTCCCAACGCCGGCCCGGTCATGGCTGCCGGCGCCGGCGCGTTGGGCGTGAGCCTTGGCGGGCCGGCAAAATATCATGGCGAGTGGCACGAGCGCCCCGCACTGGGCGCGGGACCGGCGCCGACGGCGGGCGACATCGAACGGGCCTTGATGTTGGTACGGCACGGCGTGTTGCTGTGGTTGGTCGCCCTTCTTGGCTGGGAGATGCTGCATGCTTGAGCATGGCGGACGCCTGATCGCTGCGGCATCCGAATTCGGCATTCCACTCGACGATTGGCTGGACTTATCCACTGGCATCAATCCGAGCGGCTGGCCGATACCGCCGATACCACCGGCGCTTTGGACGCGATTGCCCGAGGAAGACGATGGCTTGGTGGCGGCGGCTTGCCGTTACTACGGTGCGGCGCATATTCTGCCGGTCGCAGGGTCGCAGGCCGCCATCCAGACCTTGCCCACCCTGCGCGCGCCCGGCCGGGTCGGGGTTCTTCATCCCTCGTACGCCGAACACGCGCATGCCTGGCGGCGGGCTGGTCATGAGGTCGTGGACTGGACGCCGGACTCGGCCGTCGATGATCTGGATGTGTTGGTGCTGATTCACCCCAACAATCCTACCGGCGCACGCTACTCGACGACGCAACTGTCAGCCTGGCACGCCCGGCTTGCCGCTCGCGGCGGCTGGCTGGTGGTCGATGAAGCCTTTATCGACGCCGCGCCGGAAGCCAGTCTTGCCACTTGCTGCGAACGACAGGGACTCATCGTATTGCGCAGCTTGGGCAAGTTCTTCGGACTGCCGGGAGCGCGCGTCGGCTTCGTGATTGCCGAAGACAATTTGTTGCGGACTCTGCGCGAAGCATTGGGGCCATGGACAGTGCCCGGTCCGTCGCGCTGGCTGGCGCAGCAGGCGTTGGCGGATGGCGGCTGGCAGACAGAGGCGCAGATGCGCTTGCGGATGTCCAGCGAACGCCTGGCACGCTTGCTCGCCGAATACAGCCTGGAACCAAGCGGTGGGTCGGCACTGTTTCAATGGGTGGAAACGCCCCGTGCCGCTGAGATTTATCAAGCGCTGGCCCGCCGTGGAATTCTCACCCGACGCTATGAAACGCCCCAGAGCCTGCGTTTCGGTTTGCCTGGCAGCGAAGCGGAGTGGGATCGCTTGACGGATGGATTGTCCGCGTTCAGGGCTATCGCCGATTAACCGCCCCGGTCTTCCCGCAAATTCCCGTTTGAACCCAAGGCCGATTGTTGTTTCCTGACGTCAGGGAGACTTCCCCTCAGCAGATTTTCAAATGACGATCGGACGAATGCGTCGTCGGGAATTCAGGATTCGCCCTTTCAATAAAGCTTCGCTATTTGCGCAACGATTTCAGCTGGATTGGGATTACGGATGACAGAGGTGTATGGGCTGTCGGAAAGGTACGGCCCACACGTTCCGCAAGTGAACCAAACCAGAACCGGCTCAATCTTCAAGCAGGCTGCGTAGCATCCGGGATCGACTATGTCCCTCGCCATTGAGAGGGAAAATCAAACGATAGCTGCCGATGATGCTTGATTGCAAGCAAATGAATGTTTCCGCTGATCTGCGCGTACAGGACCAAATAGTTGTCCATGATGTATTCGCGCAGCCCCTCTGGGTCCGGCGTTAGTTTTGACAATTGTGCTCGTAGCATTTCAAGGGCATTGGTAGTCTCGACAGAGTGAGCAACTCTGGAGAAGAAAGGTCGCCCCATGCAGGGAAACCGATCGAGGTTCGGAATAACCGTACCTAGTAGCTCGTCGAGCAAGGCATCGTAGGTTCGGGATGTCTCGGCTTCAATTAGGAAGCGCTCGATGTCGGCGAGGTTGCGCTCGAAGTTCGCAGTTAGTTTGACAACCAGCTTCTTTGTCACGGGCCAGACCCAACCCGTTTAGGCACCATAGGCACCACGGCGACGCTTGATCACCTGGATCACGCTACGGGCATCTTTTAAGCGCCCAGCGGCTACGTCGTCGAGCCCCTTGGACGCCTCGCCGATCAGGAGGAGATGGATGTGCTCATGCTCTAACCGATGGTAGTAGTCCAGCCGCTGTGCATCGATTACTGCGATATAACTTTCGCCGTTCTTCGTAATGATCTTCTCAGCGCCTGCTTTGACCTCTTCAGCCAGCTCGGAGAAATTGGCGCGAGCGTGCGAGAGCGGGATAACGTCGCTTGTTGAAATTCCCATTACAGTCTCCTGTGCCGCACAAGATGTGCATTATTTTGTACAGTATACGCGCATTCGGACTTGGATGAACCGACCATCCTGAACGCCGCGCTGCACATTTTTCCGCACGCGGTCGAGCAGAACCTGCGACGATGCAGTCCGGGCGCGACACCCGAGTCCCGTATCGACACCGGGCTCGGCGGACACCCGCCACATTCTGCAACGCATCCCTCGCAGCCAGCAAGCTTGCCAGCCCTTAACCGCCCCTTCTATAATCGCTCGGCGTCAGCATGCATGGAATCATGTCGGCATGCGGGGAGGCTGATTGAACAAAATCGATCACATTGACCATCCGGCCGTCGGCAAGTCCACGACGGTCTTGTGCGAGCGCATGCTTGCCCTGTGGATGGCGGCGTTGAGCTTCCTGCTCACCGGGCCGGCGTTTGGCGACAGTGCGGACCGGGCCAAAGCCATCGTCACCGCGACTTGTGCGACCTGCCACGGGATGGACGGCAACAGTGTCGTGCCGACGGTTCCCAAACTGGCCGGACGTCATCCGGAATACATCGTGCGGGAGTTGAACGCGTTCATTTCCGGCAAACGCAAGAGCGACATCATGGCACCCATCGCCGCCGCGCTCGACCCCGACGATTTCAAGCCGCTCGGCGTCTATTTCGGCGGCCAGACACCGACCAAGGGCACAGTGTCGGACGCGAAAGCCGCGGAAGCAGGCAGGAAGCTCTACCTCGAAGGCAACGAGCAGTCCGGCGTTCCCGCCTGTGAAGGCTGCCACGGCACCGACGCGCAAGGTGGCAAGCGCTTCCCGCGACTGGCCGGCCAGCATCGCGAATACCTGATCGAACAGATTTACAATTTCAGGACCAACGTCCGCAACACGACGCGCGTCATGCGCGAAGTGTCCACGCGGATGACCGACGCCGAAATCAAGGCCGTCGCCGAGTTTCTAACCGGCCTTTGAAGGCGGCATGGACTACAGGAGAAGATTCGTGAGAACTAGCTTGGGCTTGCTGGTGTTGCTGACATGGTGGTCCAGTCAAGTCCTGGCACTGGATGACGTGCCGGTATGGAACGAAATCAAAGGCGAGAAATTGCTGGCGCTGAATCTCAAGGGCGATGCGGGACGTGGGGCGGAGGCCTTCGTCGGTTGCCAGGGCTGTCATCGGCGCGGCGCCACGGGCAGCCCCAGTGGCCGCTATCCGCGCCTGGCCGGGCAACACGCGACGGTGTTGATCGAGCAGATGACTGATATCCGCTCCGGCAAGCGCCGCAATCCCAAGATGGAACCCTTCGCCGACGAACACGTCATCACGCCCCAGGAAATCGCGGATATTGCGGTTTATTTGCAAGGCCTGCCGCTACCCGCAAACCTCGGCAGGGGTCCGGGCAAGGCACTCGAACGCGGCAAGGACATCTACGTTCGGGGCTGCGCCGACTGTCACGGCGAACGCGGCGAGGGTAACGGCGCGAAGTTCTATCCGATGGTAGCCGGACAACATTTCGTCTACCTGCTGCGCGAAGCCCGCTTCATCCGCGACGGTCAACGCGGCAACGCCAACCCCGACATGATGCGGGTGATCAAGGCCTATTCGGACGACGACCTCGAGGCGGTGGCCGACTACATGTCGCGGCTCGACCATCGCTGATAACTTGGCAGACGTGGGAATTCCCGATGCAGGTGTTGGCACCCGTTGGCCTTCAAAGCAGGTTCAAATTCCTTGCAGAAATCGTCCATCAGGCAGTACAACTCGGTAAGATGATCCATGAGCGCCTCGTCGTTTCTCGGTTGATCCGGTCGGAAACCAAATCTTCCAAGAAACCCGGAGCGCGCATCCTTTTGTCATCAATACTTTATCCCCATATTTCCGGTTCGCTTATCCCGAACTGACGTTATCTTTATGACGGTTGACGATTACAAGAACGCAACAGATTCCCTGCCAGCGGATTCGTCCGGCGATTTCCTGGCGCAGACCTTCAAGGAGATCGTCGACTCGATGCCGGCGGCGCTGTTCGTCAAGGACGCGGACAGCCGTATCGTGCTCATGAACCGGGCCTGCGAGGAACAATGGGGCGTGCGCTTCGAGGATCTGCGCGGCACCGATGCCAGCCGTTTCTTCCCGCCCGAGCAGGTGGCGCAGTTCATCGCCACGGACCGCGCAGTCTTCGCCGCCGGACACCAGGTCGATTACGAGGTGAACTTCCGCAACGCCAAGCTGGCGGAAGACCGCATCGGCCACACCTTCAAGAAGCCGCTGTACGACGCCGGCGGCAAGCCGCTGTGCCTGATCGGCGCATCGTTCGACATCACCGAGCGCAAGCGCTCGGAAATGGAATACCGCGCCATCCTCAAGACCACTCTGGACGGCTTCTGGGTCAACGACATGCAGGGGCGCTTCCTCGACGTTAACGATGTCGCCTACCACATGCTTGGCTACGAGCGGGAGGAACTGCTGGCGATGTCGATTCCCGACGTCGAGGCCGCCGAGAAGCCGGAGGACACCCGCGCCCACATCGAGAAGGTTCTGGCCACCGGCTACGACCGTTTCGAAACCCGGCACCGCCACAAGGACGGCCGCATCCTGGACGTGGAAGTGACCGTCAATTACCTGCCCGTGGCAGGCGGACGGCTGATCGTCTTTGTCAGGGACATTACTGCCCGCAGCCAGGCCGAGGCGCAATTGAGCCTGTATGCCAGTGTCTTTCACCATAGCGGCGAGGGCATCGTCATCACCGATGCGGAAAACCGCATCATCTCCGTCAACGACTCCTTCACGCGCCTGACCGGCTACACGCCGGACGAAGTGCGCGGCAGGAACCCGCGCATCCTCGCCTCCGGCAGGACGCCATGCGAAACCTACCAGGCGATGTGGACCGCGCTCAACAGCGACGGCTACTGGCAGGGCGAGGTCTGGGAACGGCGCAAGGACGGCCATGTCTATCCGAAGTGGCTCTCCATCACCGTCATGCGCAACGCCGCCGGCGCGCTGACCCACTACATCGCCAGCTTCACCGACATCAGCGAACGCAAGGCGGCGGAAGAGCGCATCAGCCGGTTGGCCCATCACGATGCGCTGACCGGGCTCTACAACCGCTTCAGCCTCCAGGACCGGCTCGGCCAGACGCTGCTGACGGCGCGGCGCGAGCGCGAGCAGGTGGCCATCATGTTTATCGACCTGGACCACTTCAAGAATATCAACGACACCCTCGGCCACCACGTCGGCGACGGGTTGCTCGTCGAAGTGGCACGCCGCCTGTTGTCGTCAGTGCGCGAGAGCGACATCGTCGCCCGCCTCGGCGGCGACGAATTCGTCGTCGTTCTCGCCGGCATGGAAGCCGACAGCGACGCAGTCACCGTGGCCGGGAAGATCATCCACGTGCTCGGCGAGCCCTATCACATCGACGGCCACGAGTTGCATTCCAGCCCCAGCATCGGCATCGGCCTCTACCCCGGCGACGGCACGGACGAACAGACCCTGATGAAAAACGCCGACACCGCCATGTACCATGCCAAGGCGCAGGGCCGTAACAACTACCAGTTTTTCACCGCGGCGATGAACGCCGCCGCCACCCAGCGCATGAAGCTGGAACACGATCTGCGCCGGGCGCTGGCGGAAGGCCAGATGCTGCTGTTTTACCAGCCGCAGGTGGAAGCCGGGAGCGGCCGGCTGTGTGGCGTCGAAGCCCTGGTGCGCTGGCGGCACCCGGAACGCGGACTGGTGCCGCCCGACGACTTCATCCCCATCGCCGAGGAAACCGGCCTCATCCTGCCGCTCGGCGAATGGGTGCTGAATGAGGCCTGCCGCCAGCTCGCCGCATGGAAGGCGCACGGCGTCGCCGGATTGCATGTGGCGATCAACATCTCCGCCCAGCAACTGCGTTCACCCGATCTGCTGGAGCAGGTGCGCACGGCCCTGGATAGGCACGACCTGGTTGCCGGGGAAGTGGAACTGGAAATCACCGAATCGGCGGCGATGGACGACCCCGAGCGCGCCATCGCCCTGCTGCAATCGCTGAGCGCACTGGGCGTAAAGCTGGCCATCGACGATTTCGGTACCGGCTACTCGTCGCTCGCCTACCTCAAGCGCCTGCCGATCCAGGTGTTGAAACTCGACCGCTCCTTCGTCAGCGATATCGAAAGCGACGAGGACGACGCCGCCATCTGCGCCGCCACCATCGCCCTCGCCCATACGCTTGGACTCAAGGTCGTGGCGGAGGGCGTCGAAACCAAGGCGCAGGAGTATTTCCTGAGCACCGTCCACCGCTGCGACATCCTGCAGGGCTATCTGTTCGGCAAGCCCGTGCCAGCGCTGGAACTGCTGCCCAGGTTCGGCATTCTCGCCGCCGCTTGATATCGGATTGGATGGGCGGTCAGGCCCGTACCGCTGTCGCGGGCTACCGCCGCCCCGTATCGAAAATACCCTGGGCATCCATCGCTGGCTGCCGCCCCATTCGATCAGCGTGGCGCCGGCCCGGTCCGTGGTCAGATCGCAATGCGAGTACGGCGAGCAAGGAGATCTTGCAGTTCCACTTCCGCGCTCCAGACCTGATGACCGCAGCCATCGAAGACCGGGCCGCAGGCGCCGGAAAAGCCGATGGCGCGGACCAGCGCCAGCGTCTCTGCGTCAGGTACCCCCGAAACGAAGGCGACGGCCCCGGCGAGGCTGGCGGCCTCAGCAATGCTTTCCATCGCCCGCATGCGGCGCGGGTCGCGCAGGTCCTGCGGGCAAGGCAGTCGTAGCCAATCCACTTCATGGAAAGTCTCGCCGACACAGCCGGAAGCCGGCGTGCGTCCGCCAATCGCCACCGGAATGCCTTGACCGGCCAGGCCGCGCAGCAGTTGGCGCAGACGCTGGACATCAGTGGCGGACCGGTTCTCGCAGATTTCGACAATGATGTTTCCCCGGCCGCGAAACAGGCGATCGAAAGCATTGTCGACATCGTCGCGGCCGGCTGCGTAGCTGTCGGCGTCCAGCGGGAGCAGGAGTTGGCTTTTCCCTGGCGCACCCGCCAGCGCCAGGCACTTCAAATCCAGTTCGGTGAACAGGAGCAGGCCCGGATCGCGGTGCAACGCGGCGAACACCGCGTTCGGCGACAGGCGACGGCCGTTGGCGCTGGCGAACTGCGCCTTGGCGCGCCAGGCGAGCAGCGAACCATCGGGAGTAACGACCGGCTGAAAATCGACGCCGTAGCGTCGGCCAAGCACCGCTTCCATCGCTTCGGAACGGGAAAGCACCGGCATGGCGGGCCGCTTTGCTGCGGCCATGGATTCGATTAACGACAGAAAAGTATTCATGACATCTCCCGGATATCAACGATGGAATTGGAGAATCCACATGGCGGCGCTGGCGCTGGTCGCCACGACATAGGGAATCATCGCCGCAATCGTCGTCATCGAACGGATGCCGGCGAACGGGCGGATCAGGCGGAAGCCCAGATACAGCGACCACAGCACACCGCAGGCCAGAATGGCATCGCGTGCCCAAACCAACCAAGCGAAGGTGACGCCTTCGCCGCGCAACTGCGACAGGGTCATCATCGACAGGCCGAGAAACAGGCTGGCGCCGCCGAGAGGCGTGAGGCCCAGCGCGATGCGCCGCCAGTCGAGGCGCGCCAGCCGCGCCGCGGCAGCGAGGCTGACGAATACGCTGCCGCCCAGCAACAGGGTCGTGCCCCCGATGTAGGCGAGGATGGCCAAACCATCGAGCCAGGTGAACACATCGTTGGCCTCGGGATAACGCGTCAGCAGCCACCAGGCCGGACTGTCTTGCAGCGGCCAGAGTATTTCGTGTGTGACCAGCCATTCCGCCGCCATCTGCTTGGCGGTCACGAACCACGGATCGGCGCTCCACCGAAAAGCCCCCATGGCCACCCCGAAAACGCCGAACACCAACAACAGCGCCTCGGCTGTGCTCGCCTGGGATGGTCCGAGAATCTCGGCATTCGGCGAGCGTGGCGCCAGCGTCACCGCATTGCGGTGATCGCTGCATCGCCCGCAGGCATGGCACTGCGACATGCCTTGTAGGTGCCTGACATTCAGCAGCGGCGCGCAATCGACGGCTTTGCTCGGCGCCGGATAGTCCTCCCAGGCGTTGCGGTCGACGCGGAAGTGGAACGGCGCGAGCCGCGCCAGCAAGGCAAAGATGCCGGACACCGGACACAGGTAGCGGCACCAGACGCGCTTGCCCTTGCCCCACAGATACCCGGCGGCCATCGCCGCCACGGTGGAGCCGCCGAGGATCACCAGCACGGCCTTGGGATATTCATAGACGCTGACAAGCTGGCCGTAGATCGTGGTCAATGTGAAGGCGACCACGGGCCAGCCGCTCCAGCGCACCCAGCGCGGAATCTTGCCGCCACGGCCATGCCGGCTGGCGAATTCGGTGAGCGCACCTTCCGGACAAAGCACGCCGCACCAGACGCGGCCCAGCAGCATCGTCGAGAGAATCACGAAAGGCCACCAGACGCCCCAGAAGGCGAACTGGGCGAAGAGTACCAGCTTGTCGTGCCAGGGGATGAGGGTCGGGGTTTTGTCCTGCACGACCGGCTCGCCCGAGGCCAAACCCAGATTCGGGTCGACGAAGGAGGCGGCGCCGAAGTCGCCCGAGAACAGCCGCGACTCCGGCAGGGGATGCGGCAGAAAGGCCGGCAGCGCCACCAGCACCGCATAGAAAATCACGATCAGCCACTGGATGGCGAGGAGCGTGCGGCGATTGCGCGCCATCCAGTCGCCCAGGCGGGCCAGGCGGGTTCGGTCGTTGCGAACATCGCCGTCGATAGGCGGAACGAACTTGAGGACGTGGCGGTTTTTCATGAGTTCAGGTGGCGAAGGACATGCTGCGGCCGGCAATTCGCGCATTGAGCACAATGTATCTACCTTGCGATGAGCTGCATCGTGCCGGTTTCCGGATGGAACTCGTCGATGAAGGAATAGGCGCCGGGCTTCAGCGGCGGCAGGACGACAAACGATGCGCCACCGGATGCGAGCACTTTCTCGATCCTCATGCTGGAACTCTCAAACTCGATCGGCCCCGGCCCTTCATTCCGGATGGCAATCTTGATGCGCTTGCCGGCGGGCACTTCGATACGCTCGGGCGATAGCCGGCCGCCCTTGGCAACGACGTCATACGTCGGCAACTCGGCCTGGGCGTGGCTGTCCGTCGCCCAGCCCAAGCCCAGCCAGAGCATCATGACGAATACCGCGTAGACAATGGGAGCGCGCACCATGCTCAAAACCCGACCTTGGCGCGCAAGCCGAACACCTTGATCGTCGGTGCGCCAACGTCACCGCCGGGCTGGCGGATCCATTGGAAGTCCGGCGTCAGCTCGACCTTGCTGTTGAGCTTGTAGCGATAATAGATTTCGATCTGCTTCTCGGTCCCGCCGGCCTGGTAGCCGAAGTCCGGCGCACCGTCGGCGTCGGCATCCAGCGTCGGTGCGTCCTTGCGGAAATCGGCGCTGGTGCGCAAGCTTCCCAGCGCCACGCCGAAGCCGTCCGCCGCGCGTCCCCAGGCGTTGCCGGCGATTTCCGCACCCAGGGTCAGCGCGCGGTCGAAACGGACCTTGCCGCTCAACTGGTGGCCGTAACGGCCGAACAAGGTCAGGTCGTCGGCGGCTTTCTGGTCGGCCGAGAGACCGATACCGCTGTGGCGGCGCTCGATACCGTCGTAATCGGCGCCATGGCCGTTGCGCCACAGGTAGGCGCGGTAGTTGCCCGGCAGGTAGTTGAAACGCGCGGCGGTCTCGGCTTGGGCGATGACGAAGGGGCCGGTCAGCGAACCGCTGAAGTTGGCGCCCGGCCCGGCGCCGAAGACACCCAGCGAGAGGCCCCATTCCGCGCCTTTCTGGCGTTCGTTGGCATATTTGACGATGGCGCCGGGAGCGAAGCCGTAGGCATCGGCGCCAGTATCGCCGCCCGAATCCAGCAGCGGGTTATGCACGAAGGCGTTGTTCATGAACTTCGCCGTTTCGTCATCCGCCGCCACGTTCTGGTCGAAGAAAACAAAGGGGTCGATCTTGCCGAAGGTCAGATGCAGATGCTCGCGCGCATTGGCCTTGACGCCGTCATCCATGAGCGGCACTTTGAGTTGATACCAGGCCTGTGCCAGGATGCCGAAGGAGTCGTCCGGGCCGGCATTGGTCTGGAAGGCCGTGGTATTGGTGGTGCTGGTGTAGGTCGGACGCAGGCCGATGCCGGCGCCCTGGCCGAGGCGGAAGTGGGCGAAGATTTTGCCTTCCGCATTGCCCATTTCGCCGCCGGGCAGCGTGACGGAAATATCGCCCCGATAGTTGGCGCGGGTTTCGTCGATGCCGCTGGCCGTGCCGCCGGCGCCGACCTGCTGCATCACGCCGGTGAGGCTGGCGCCGACCGTGATGCCTTCCAGCGACTCGATCTGGCGCGCCTGCTTCTGCATCGACAGCGTCTGGAACTCGACCGCCTTGAGGCGGGTGACGATTTCCGGTTCGTGCTCGGAGAGTCTCTCGGTCGCCAGCGCTTTCTCCATTTCCTGGTTCTGCCGCTCCAGGGTTCCGATGCGTTCGGCCAGGCGCTTGAATTCCGCCTTCAGTGCGGCGATGTCGTCGGCGGCCAACGCCGGAGCGGGCGCGGTGCTCATGAGTACCGCCCCCACGGCCGCAGCAATGGCGGTAAGGGTAATTTTCATCTCAGTACCCGCCTTTTTTGCCGATGCCGGCGTAGGTGAACTCCCACGCCACTTCAAAGGGCTTGAACCACGGACGCACGCCGGTGGCCCGGTCGGTATGGCGGCCAAAGTGGTTGCCCTGGGTGTTCTCCTTGGCGCCGGGCGGATAGATGAGGAACTTGACCTTGTACTTGCCCGGCCCCTTGAGCTTCACGTTGTCGCCGTAGTGGGGGCCGTCGCTGGCCACCATGGGCATCATGTCGCCCTTGATCAGCTCGTTGCCAGGCAGCTTGGTGAGTTCGTACTTCACCATCAGGTGGGGCATCCAGAAGCCTTCCGGAAAGCCATTCGGATTGTTGGCCAGGGCGTGAATATCGGCTTCCAGATGGATATCGGATTCGGAAGCCTTGCGCATATGGCCTTCGGGTTCCATTTCGACCGCTTGCAGATACACGGCGCCGATCTCCATGCCGGCGAGGTTGTGGGGTGTTCCGATGGGATATTCGAGGGCGGCGGCGGCGAACGATAGACCGGTGCCGAAAACGAGAAACAGTGAACGAAGCAAACGCATGGCAAACCTCCAAAGGTGAACGAAAAACTGTCTTTGGCTGGCTTGCCGGTGTGCCGGCTGGCTGGCTGGATGCGGCAGTGCGAAGCGCTGCCGCGAAGAACGACTTCTATTTGGTCAAGATCAACTTGCCCTGGCGCGTGCGCCGCAAGCGATAGGTTTCGCCCGAATGGAATATCTCCACTTCGCCTCGGGTACCAAGCAGGCTCTCGCTATCGATGGGCTGCGCGGAAACCGCCATGCTGGCGAAGTGCAGAGGTCTAATTTGCGGTACGGAATAAGCGGGCATGTCCAGTTTCATCACAGTGGCGCATTATGAATATGAGCTAATGAGAACAATTCTCATCTATGTCGAACGCAATGTCAACAAGGAGAATCGTTTTTCTCGAACTTCCCTCGTCCCTTGTCGGGTACCGTCATGAGTACCTGTATCTTGGTAGTGCGAATTACACTTTTCTGGGTATATCCGACTTTCTCCTCACCGCTTATATTTCCCGAACTTAACGGGGAAATTAGCCAAGACCGGGAATGGCCCTGGTGTGTAGATGCTCGCCGCCTGGCTTCGAATACCGAAGGATGTTCGCTGCCGGCTGTTCTCATCGTCGGGAGTTCGCAAAGATGTTTTTAAGAAAAAGCTTTCCGCGCACAGGCTGGCTGGCCGCCGCCCTGTGCGCGATCAGTTGCGCGGCGCCGGCCCAGGCGGCGGAGACGGAAATCACGTCATCCACGGTGTATTCTCAAGCGTTGCAGATCGAAAAAGAGATCGAACTGCTGCGTCGCCATTACAAAATCACCGTACATCATCTGGTTGCGCCGGTGGAGGCCGATCTCCAGTCTCGCCATACCTGGCAGAAAGCCTACATGGTCATGGTCAAGCTCGCCCTGCTCCGGCGCAAGCATGGCCTGGCGGGATTTTCGCCGGTCTCCCGCGAGCCGGATCTCAGGGTAAGCCCGCGTGTCGCTTGGGGCCAGACGCTGCGCGTATTGACCGAGATAAAGATCATCAAGGGCTACCTGGGTATTCCCGGCGAGGTGAGTCTCGCCACGAAGGTGGCGGGCAAACGCCCGGTCGACGTGTTCAACAAGCTCAATCAAATATCCTACGACATCGATGCGCTCAATGGCGAGTTGATCGGACCGTCCGAGGTCTATGCCGAGGCGATGCGAATCAACGAGGACGTGAGCGATATCCTGCTCAAGACCGGTACGCCCGACACCGCCTTTCCGCCGCCAGCCAATCCCAATGCCCTGCCCAAGGATACGCTGGCGGCGGCATTCGCATTGATGGATGAGATCCAGCGTCTGCAGCGCCAGCTGGGGTTGGAGACCGTCGATTTCAGCGCCTTCCGCAAGCAGGACAAGATTGTGCCGGAAGACGGGTTCAACGTGATCGGCATGTGCTTGGCCGAGAGCCTGTTTGTCAAGGCGAAGTTGGGGATGAAGCATGTCACAACCCCTGCGGCGGAATATCGCGAAGGGAAAACCCACACCGAGGTGGTGCAGCTTCTCGGTTATGTGACCAGCCGGCTGCGCTCGGTCAAGCTGCATTGAGGGGACGGCAATGAAGCTGCTCGATCAGACCAAGCAAATGTTCCGCCGTCTGGCGCAATGGATCGCGGCAGTGGGCACTTGGTACCACCAGCGCGGCTTGCGTACGCGCTTCTCGCTGCTGTTTTACCTGGTCACGCTGAGTTCGGTGAGCGTGGTCGGTTATTACGGCTACAACAGCGCCAGTTCGGCCTACCGCAGCAAGGCCACCGAACTGGTGGCCGGTTACACGGCCGAAGTCGCCGACAAGATCGAGATTTTTCAGGAGCTGCCCCGGAGCGATCTGAATTATTTCCGGACTTACCAGTCCCTGCTGAACTACCTGTACTGGAAGGATCTGCGCGACGAGGAAAGAATCGCCTACTGGAGCAGCATGGTGGCCGAAGCGATGCGGCATTTCGCCTCGGTCAGCCCCTATCAGTACAAGATTCGTTTCATCGACACCGAGGGCAACGAGCGCATCGGCGTCAAACGCGATCTCCAGAGCGACAAAGTCCTGCCCATCGCCGAGGGGGAACTGCAGAACCGAAAAGGGGAAGACTATTTTATCCAGGGCATGAAGCTGGCCAAAGGAGAATATTACGCCGGGAACGTGTCGCCCAACGCTGAACACGGGCAGGCCGAGAAGCCGCTGGTGCCGGTGGTGCGCTTCGTCGCGCCGGTGATCGGCGCCAACGACGTCAGGTATGGCGTGGTGGTGATCAATATCCTGGCGGAAAATTACTTTCACTATGCGCGGGATGCCAACGCGGTCGATGCCAGCCGCCGCTTCTATGTGATCAGCGGCGAGGGCGAATACCTGTTCCACGCCGACAAGGACAAGACCTTCGGCCGCACGCTTGGCCACAGTGCCGGTTTCGAGGCGGACTTTCCCGGCCTGCTGGCGTCCGCGAAACAGATTAAGGGGCAGCACACCCTTGCCGCTCGCGGCAAGATCCTGTCCTTCCGGCATATCCACCTCAATCCGGGGAAGAATGAAAACGGCTTCATCTTGGTGGGACTCACCGATGAGTCCACTGCACTCGCCGAACTCAACGCGTTCATGCTGATGTTCCTCCTGCTGGTGCTGGTCGTGGTGGGCGTGGTGCTGGTGGCGACGCGCTATTACGTCGGCAGTCTGATGGGGCCGCTGGATTTCGTCACCCGCCAGTTGCAGCGTCTGGGACGCGGCGAGACCAATGCGGAAGACATCGAATACCGTGCGCAGGACGAGATCAGCCGCATGCTGGATTCAGCCCGCAAGCTGATGAGCAATATGGAAAGACTGGCGACGCAGGCCGACGTGATTTCCAAAGGCGACTTCTCCGGCGAAGTACCGCTGCTGTCCGAGCAGGACCGCCTGGGCAAGTCGATCAACAACATGACCCGCATGCTGCGCGAGGCACGCGAAGCAGACCAGCGCGGCAACTGGCTCAAGGACGGCATCAACCAGTTGAGCCAGGTACTCACCGGCGATCTGACGCCGCAGGAACTGGCCGATGCGTCGATCAGTCTGACCGGGCGTTACCTGGACGCCGGTCGCGGGGTCTTCTATCGCTGCCAGAAAGACCAACAGGTACTCGAACTACTGGGCAGCTACATGTTCACCGAACGCGAGGCGCTGAACAACCGCTTCAAGTTGGGCGAAGGCGCGGTGGGACAGGTCGCTCGGGAAAGAAAGCCGATCGTCCTGCATGCGGCCGACGACGCGGCGCCCGTCGTCACCGGCACGCTGAGCTTGCCGCCGCGGCACACCTATACTTATCCGCTGTTGCACGAAGGCGAACTGCTGGGCGTGATCGAACTGGCCTCGCTGGACCGCTTCGATGCGCTCAAGCAGGAATTTCTCGGGCGTGCCGCGGATGTCATGGCATCGTTCCTCTTCATCGTCGAGCAGCATGAGCAGATCAAGAGCCTGCTGCAGGTCTCCGAGGAGGCGACGCGCCAGGCGCAGGAACAGAGCCGCCGCCTGCAGGAAACCAACGCCATGATGGAGGAACAGCAGCAGCAGTTGCAGCAGCAATCGGAAGAACTGCAAGCCACCAACGCGCAGATGGAGGAGCAGCAGCAGCAGTTGCAGCAGCAGTCCGAGGAATTGCAGCAAACCAACGCCCAATTGGAAGAGCAGCAGCGGCAGATGGAACAGCAGGCGCTGGAACTGGAACGCAAAAACCGCGATCTCAACCAGTCGCGCGACGCGCTCGACCAGCGTGCCAAAGATCTGGAACTGGCCAGCCAATACAAGTCCGAGTTTCTCGCCAATATGTCGCACGAGCTGCGCACCCCGCTCAATTCGATCATCCTGCTGTCCAAGATGCTGGCGATGAACGAAGAAAAGCATCTCACCGACGAGGAGGTGAAACGTGCCCGTATCGTGCATCGTTCGGGTGAAGAGCTGCTGCGCCTGATCAACGACATTCTCGATCTTTCCAAGATCGAGGCCGGCAAAATGGACTTGCGTCCCCAGACTATTTCCACCAGCGATCTGGCGGCGGAATTTCACGATCTGTTCGCCGCCACTGCACTGGAAAAAGGGCTGGACTTCAAGCTCGAAGACCGGCTGCAAAGCGAGTTCGTCAGCGACCGCGACAAGCTTTCCCAAGTGGTGCGCAATCTGTTGTCGAACGCCTTCAAGTTCACCAAGCAAGGCAGTGTCACGCTGCGTATCGACAACAGCGGACGCAGCGATTTGCCGTTGCGCATCGCGGTGATCGATACCGGCATCGGCATCCCGGCAGACAAACAGAAATTGGTATTCGAGGCATTCCAGCAGGTGGACGGCTCGATTTCCCGCGAATACGGCGGCACCGGTCTGGGCCTGACGATCAGCCGGCGTTTCGCCGAACTGCTCAATGGAATCATCGAGCTGAAGAGCACGCCGGACGAAGGCAGCGAGTTTGCGCTGTTGCTGCCGATGTCGATAGAAAGCCACAAAGGCTCCGCCAAGGTCTTGCCCGCTCCCACCGCCATGAAGATGGATTCTCCTGTCGGCGTACCGGACAGGCCCGCGATCCAGGTACATGACGACCGAACCAACCTCAAGACCTCCGACCAGGTGATTCTGGTGATCGACGACGATCCGGGGTTCTGCGAGGCGCTGATGGCGCTCAACCAACGTTTGGGCTACAAGACGCTGGTAGCCGTTTCCGGACAGGAAGGCCTGCATATGGCCAAGGCCTATCGCCCGCGCGGCATCCTGCTCGACCTCGGCCTGCCCGACATGGATGGCAGCGATGTGCTGCACAACCTCAAGAGCGACCGAGATCTGCGTCACATGCCGGTATACATCGTTTCGGCGCGGGACAAGACGGACGTGGTGCTGCGCGACGGCATTGTCGGTTACCTGCAAAAACCCATCGACGAAAGCCAGTTGGCGAATGCCGAGGCCGATGTGCTGGCACAAGCCGCAAGGGAAACGGGCAATCTGCTGCTGCTGGAAGGGGCGTCCTTGAGCCGCGATGCGCTGGGCGAGATCGTGCGGCAGGATGGGCTGACGATCACGGCAATACGCGATGTTCCCGCGGCCCTTGAGGCGCTTCGCAGCAAGCCTTGCCATCTGGCGGTGGTGGATCTGGCGCGCGACAACGAGGAAAACGCCGCCGATATCTGCCGCATGCTGCGCGAGGCGGCGCCGGAAATGCGACTGATCCTGTACAGCAACGAGCCCCTAAGCGCCGAGATGGATGCCGCCCTGCGTCCATATACCGACAGCATCATCGTCAAGTCTCCCCATGCCGAGCAGCGCATGCTGGAAAATATCGAACGTTTCTTGCAAAGCATGCCGCCGGACGTGGCGGGGACATCTCCCTTGCCCTATGCGGCTGTACCCGGGCAAGCAGGCAAGAAACTGCAAGGCCGTCACATCCTGGTGGTGGATGACGATCCGCGCAATTTGTTCGTCATTACCTCGGCGCTGGAGCAGCACGGCGCAGATGTGGAGAATGCCCTGAGCGGCCAGAAAGGCTTGGACTACCTGCGCCAGAAAGGAGCCGACCTGGTGTTCATGGACATCATGATGCCGGAGATGGATGGTTACGAAACCATCAGGCAAATTCGTGCCGACCCTGACCTCGAACATCTCCCCGTGATCGCCTTGACCGCCAAGGCGCTCAAGGCCGACCGGGAAAAGGCATTGGCAGCGGGGGCGAATGATTACCTGTCCAAGCCGGTGGATTACGAGGTGCTGGTCAATATGGCCAAGACCTGGTGCGAGGAAAAACCGTGAATGTCACTGTTCAGGACGTTGGCGGAACCCGGCGCATCGGGGTACTCGGCAACCTGAGCGACCCCGCCGATTGCGCCGCCCTGCTGAATGCCTTGAACCAGCGCGGCGAGTCCGCGGTGGACCTGACCTTTTACGATGCCCGCACTCTGCCGGGCGCGGTGCTGGAAAAACTGCTCGATATCAAGGCAGCCCCAGTGGCAGTCCCAGTGCCGTTGAAAATTCATACCTACCACAATTACCTGTTGTATTGCCTGATGCGGCTGGAACTGCCTGCGCTGGGCGTCTTTCCTGCCGGCGGCCTGCCTGTCGCTCCCGAGTATAGGGCGGTGGTGCTGGCTGGATCGGCGGACAGCTTGGACAAGATGCTCGCCATCGTCGAGGCGTTGCCTGCCAGCAGTGCCTCGATTTTCGTGGCCCAGCATATCCTTGAAGCTGAGCCCAGCCACCTCGATACGCTGTTGCGGATGCGCACCGGATATACCGTGGAAATGCCGCAGCACATGACGGAAATCCAGCCGGGCACCATCTATGTTGCCCCGCCCGGGCACCACATGAAAGTGGCGCATGGCCGGGTGTATCTGACCCGGGACAAGAAGGTTAACTTCGCCCGCCCTTCCCTCGACGTGCTGTACCAATCCATTGCCGAGGAATATCGGGAATGCTCCCTGGCCGTGCTGCTGTGCGGTTACGGCAGCGATGGCGTGGCAGGTTTGGCGGCCATCAGGAGCCGGGGGGGCTGCGTGCTGGTGGAGAACAGTGCCGATTGTCCCGCGCATGACTTGCCCGACGCGGCTATCGCGAGCGGTGCCGCCGACCATGTGTTGTCCTTGCCGGAATTGCGTTGTTTCGTGGCGGCGGCGGTGGCAGGACGAACAAGAACAATCCCCCCGCCACTGATCGAACTGCTGCTGGAGGCGGTCTTTTGCCGTTATGGTTACGACTACCGCAACTATCAGCGCAACACCGTGGAACGTCGGTTGGACAACCTGCGCAGCCAGATGGGCATGCCGGACTTCTTCGCCTTGCAGCGGGAAATCCTGACCGATCCGGAAGTGTTCGAACGGCTGTTCCTCGAACTCTCGATCAATGTCACTTCTTTTTTTCGCCATCCCGAGCAGTTCAGACTGTTGCGCGAAAAAGTGCTGCCCTATCTGGACAGCTTTCCCAACCTCAAGATCTGGTCGGCAGGTTGCGCCAACGGCAAGGAAGCCTATTCCCTGGCGATTCTGCTCGATGAATTGGGCATATTGCAGAAGTCCCAGATCTTCGCCACGGACATCAATCCCTATCAGCTGGAAGAGGGCAAGAGCGGGCTCTATCCGCTGGAGCAGTTGGAGGAGGGACGACGCAATTATGCGGCCAGCGGCGGGCAGGGGCGTCTGGATGACTGGCTGACAACCGACAAGGGCTGCCTGAAGATCGATCCCCGCCTGGGCAAGCATGTGCAGTTTTTTCCGCACTCGCTGGTTCACGACGGTCCTTTCAACGAATTCCAGTTGATTGTCTGCCGCAATGTGTTGATCTATTTTCATCCTGGCTTGCAGGCGCGCGTGATGGAACTGTTTTCCCGTTCCCTGCATCAGGACGGCTTCCTGATGATGGGGCCGAGCGAGAGTATCGGCCAGGGTGAGGGAGGGCGGTTCTTTACCCCCTATGCCGCGCATGAGAAGATTTACCGCTGGAACAGCGGTGGAATGCCACAATGAACACGCTTCCCTTCACCATCCTGATCGTCGATGACACGCCGAACAACCTGTTCGCCCTGGACGCGCTGCTGAAGCAAGAGGCCAATTGCCATATCGTGCAAGCCCAATCGGGTCCGGCGGCGCTGGCGGCCACGGTGGAGAACTCGATCGATCTCATCTTGCTGGACATCCAGATGCCTGGCATGGATGGCTACGAAACCGCCCAGCATTTGAAGATGACGGCCCGCACCCGGGATATCCCGATCATATTCCTGACGGCGGTGTTCAAGAGCGAAGAGTTCGTCAAGCGCGGCTACCAGGTCGGCGCGGTGGATTACCTGACCAAGCCGTTGGACGACAACCAATTGCTGAATCGGATATCCCTCTACCGTACCCTGTCCGAACGTGAAATCGCGCTTCGGAAGGCGCTGAAAAAACTGCAATTCAAGAGTGAAGAGCGCTTCCGCGCCTATTTCGAGCGCTCCATGGTGGGCATGGCGATCGTTAGCCCGGAAAAGGCCTGCATGGAGGTCAATGAGGCACTCTGCCGGACGCTGGGTTACTCCCGCGACGAACTGCTGCGCATGCACTTGTCGGCGCTGAGCCACCCGGATGACGCTGCGCCGGACGAAGCGCAGCTGGCCCGTTTGCTGAATGGCGAGATCGATGGCTACTCCATGGAGAAGCGTTTTATTCACAAAAACGGACACTCGGTTTACGCCAGCCAAATCATCGGGGGAGTGCACGCGGAGCAGGGCGGGATCGACTATCTGGTGGTGATGGTCGAAGACATTACGGAACGCAAACGTGCGGAGGCGGAAATTCTGGCCAGCCAGCGCAATCTCGCCGCCGCTCAACAAATCGCCCATCTCGGCAGCTGGGCGCTGGATCTGGGACACCGTCGGCTGACGTGTTCAGCAGAGATGTTTCGCATTTTCGGCATACCGGCCGAGGAATTCGGCACGACCTACGAGACCTTCCTGAATACGCTTCATCCCGACGACCATGATCGGGTCGACCAGGCTTACACATCGTCATTGCTGCCGGAGGGGCGGTTCGATATCGAATACCGCATCTTTCGGAAGGTGGACGGACAACTGCGCTGGGTGTATGCGTGCTGCGAACACGAACGGACCGCCCAAGGCAAGGTGTTGCGTTCCGTCGGCACCGTTCAGGACATTACCGAGCGCAAGCAGGCCGAAGAAGCGCTGCGGCGCGCCAACGCCGATCTCACCCGGTTCGCCGAGGTTTCGGCCCATCATCTGATGGAACCGACTCGCCGCCTGGTTAGCTATGCCCAGCGTCTGCGCGTAGACCTCTCCCGGTTGCCGGCTCAAGGCGGGTATGGCGAAGTAAGCACCTCCCTCGACACCTTGGAACACGATGCCAACCGCTTGCGCGGCATGGTACGCGACATTCAACTCTACCTGGCGGCCGGCGAGCCGCGCGACAAGGAGAAAATGGAAGATACCAACGCGGTGCTCCTCGCCGTCGAGCGCCGCTTTTCGGACCGAATCAAGGCGCTCGGAACCAGGCTCGACATTCAGCCGTTGCCTGCCGCCTACATCGATCGGCCACGTCTGACGGACTTGTTCGCGGAGTTGCTGGAAAATGCCCTGCTTCATGGCCGGCCAATCGAGCCGAAGGCGGAGCAGCGGATTCGCATCTATGGCGAACGCGACGGCACCCTGAGCCGCTACCATGTCTGCGACAATGGTCCGGGAATCCCCGGCGAATATACCGAACGGGTATTTCAGATCTTTGAGCGCCTTGGTCCGGGCAATGGCCCGGATGACGCCAATGCGGGCACCGGCATCGGACTGTCGATTGCCCGGCGCATCGTCGAGAGCCGATACGGAAGGATTTGGATAGAAAACCTGCCGCAAGGCGGGGCGATGGTGGTGTTCGAACTGCCGGATGGTGAAGTTCAATGATCCGCGAGACAAACCCCCCAAGGACTTTACCCAAGTTGCCTTTGACGTTGTTCAGAAAGTGACAGGTGACATTCCACACGATCCAGAGACCGGCCCGAAGAAGAAAGGCATCAAGAAGGCGGAAAGTCCGAAGAAGGCCCGGGAACGTTCGACAAAGTAACGCGTTCTATCATTCTTCGGACCTCAGAATTTGCATGAATTGGCACGAGGTTTATTTCTGGGTGTTGCTTTGCAAATACTCTAAAAATTTCATCTGCAAACGCCTGTCCGATTGTATGGACTTCTTTGAAGTCCAACACCACGACTTTAAACAGTTCGACCCTGGCTAATAGTCTCTTAGCTTGGGAACGAGAGATCAAATTGTCATCGCCATACTTTGCTAGTCGCACTGGCACAACCGTCTTATTGAATAGATATTCCTCGTCATTGCTTGAAAATTCATCGAAGATTTTCCGCGTGGTTCTAGCGGTGTGGTTATGCAGTTCCATGAAAACGGTTGTGCCCGTCTTTGGCTGATCACGCTCTGCAATCCAGTCATGAGATTTCCCACGTTGATGGGAAAAAAAGACGCCCCCAGACAAAATATCAAAGAAATCAAACATTCGAGAGGTGAAAAAAATCCCTTCGCCAGAGTGGTTCTTTGGGTCAGTAGTAAATTTTCCTTTGGCCAGTTCTAGGACCGCATGTCTCTCATCCAAGAGGTTCATCGCGGATTGAATCTTCCGAAAGATTCCTATGCCATCATCCATGATCATCATCTTCGTCATGGCGGCGTCTTTCTTGATCTGGACTAATATCTCCGTACCCTCAGAATGATCCTTTGCGTTATTGAACATTTCAGTAAATCCATGATGCCAAATGTTCATAACGTTATCCGGCAACTGTCCTAATGCCGGACGAATCTGATCTACCCAAACTACGTCTTCTGCCAGTTCTGGCGTGATCTTGGTCTGGTAACGCCACTGGATCAAAGAACACAACCTATATGTCTTATTCCGAGTGTTTCCGTTTGCGGTTAAGAGTTTCTCATCAACCAAGCGACTTAGGTGTTTATTGACCGCTTGCCTTGTGATCTTGAAGTGGTCAGCTGCTTTGCGGCTTATGTCTGATTGATGTTTTTCAACGTTATCAACGATGTAGCGACGAACGTCCTCGCCCCTAGCCCTAACACCCGTCATTTGGAAACCTCCAGCCGAAACATTAACAATATTATACCTTTATATTGACAACTATACCGGCATATATTGTCAACTAAGTAACTCGGATTGTCAATCTTTAGTTCTAGGGAAACATGAATCGCTTCTCCAACAAAGACTGCGCAAGAATCCTTTCCGTGCTCTGCGAAGGCATGGGCATCAATGCGACCTGCCGGATCACTGGTACGTCAAAGAACACGGTTCTAAAGCTGATAGCTGAAGTTGGCGAAGCATGTGCGCTTTATCAGGATCGCGTCATGACCGGTCTGAACCTCAAGAAAGTGCAGTGCGACGAAATTTGGTCTTTCGTCGGCATGAAAGAGCGCAACGTACCGGAAGAATTCAAGGGTATTTTAGGCTTGGGCGATGTTTATACTTGGACGGCGATTTGCGTCGATACAAAGCTGGTTCCCTGCTGGCATGTTGGCACGCGCGGCGCTAAGTCGGCCTATACGTTTATTCACGATCTGGCGGAGCGCCTTACTAATCGGATGAAACTGGCCAGCCTTGTCCCCGTGGTAAAATATTCATTTGCGCCATGGGCACCCCCGCATGATTTCCGGCCTTCTCAAGAAAATATTCGGCAGCCGCAACGAGCGGCTGATTCGTCAGTATTCGCAATCCGTCAAGAAGATCAACGCGCTTGAACCTGCGATGCAGGTGCTGAGCGACGAACAGCTGTGCGGCAAGACCGCCGAACTGAAGCAGCGCGTGGCCGACGGCGAGACACTCGACGCCCTGTTGTCGGAAGCCTTTGCCGTGGTTCGCGAAGCCAGCCGACGCGCGCTGGGCATGCGCCACTTCGATGCGCAGATGATCGGCGGCATGGTATTGCATGCCGGCAAGATCGCCGAAATGCGTACCGGCGAGGGCAAGACCCTGGCCGCCACCCTGCCGGCCTATCTGAACGCGCTCTCCGGCAAGGGCGTGCATGTGATTACCGTCAACGACTACCTGGCCAGCCGCGATGCCGAATGGATGGGGCGCGTCTATCGTTTTCTGGGTCTCAGCGTCGGCGTGAATTTGTCGAATATGCCGCATGACGAGAAGCAGGCAGCCTATGCGGCGGACATCACTTACGGCACCAACAACGAGTTCGGCTTCGACTATCTGCGCGACAACATGGTGTATACGGCGGAAGAGCGCGTCCAGCGCGGACTCAACTACGCCATCGTGGACGAGGTCGACTCGATCCTGATCGACGAGGCGCGCACGCCGCTGATCATTTCCGGCCAGGCCGAGGACCATACCGACCTGTATGTCAAGATGAACGCCGTGCCGCCTCTGCTGACGCGCGGCGAAGTCGGCAATACGGCGGAAGGCGTGGCGGATACCGGCGATTACACGGTGGACCTCAAGTCGCACCAGGTGCTGTTGACCGAGGCCGGCCACGAGCATGCCGAGGAAATCCTCGCGCGCCTGGGACTGCTGCCCGAAGGCAGCAGCCTCTACGAGCCGGCCAATATTCTGCTGATCCATCACCTTTACGCCGCGCTGCGCGCCCACAACCTGTTCCTGCGCGACCAGCAGTACGTGGTGCAGAACGGCGAAGTCATCATCGTCGACGAGTTCACCGGCCGGCTGATGAGCGGCCGGCGCTGGTCGGACGGGCTGCACCAGGCGGTCGAGGCGAAGGAAGGCGTGTCGATCCAGAACGAGAACCAGACGCTGGCTTCGATCACCTTCCAGAATTATTTCCGCATGTACGGCAAGCTGGCCGGCATGACCGGCACGGCCGACACCGAGGCCTACGAGTTCCACCAGATCTATGGGCTTGAAACCGTGGTCATCCCGACCCATCGGCCGATGATCCGCGACGACCGGGGGGACCAGATCTATCGCACGGGCGCGGAAAAATACACGGCGATCATCAGCGACATCAAGGATTGCCAAGAGCGCGGCCAACCGGTGCTGGTCGGTACCACCTCGATCGAGAACTCGGAACTGCTCTCCGAAATGCTGAAAAAGGAGAAGCTGGTCCATCAGGTGCTGAACGCCAAGCAACACGCCAAGGAAGCGGAGATCGTGGTGCAGGCCGGTCGCCCGGGGGTGATCACCATTGCCACCAACATGGCCGGCCGCGGCACCGACATCGTGCTCGGCGGCAATCCCGAACGGCAGGTCGATGCGCTCAAGGCCGATCCCAACCTGTCCGAGGAAGAGAAGGGACAGCGCATCCAGGCCGTACGCAACGAGTGGACCAAGCTCCACGAGCAGGTGGTGGCCGCCGGCGGTCTGCACATCATCGGCTCCGAACGCCACGAATCGCGCCGCATCGACAACCAGTTGCGGGGTCGTTCCGGCCGCCAGGGCGACCCCGGTTCGTCGCGCTTCTATCTCGCGCTCGACGACCAGTTGCTGAAAATTTTTGCCGGCGAACGCCTCAATGCCATCATGGTGCGGCTGAAGATGCCCGAGGGCGAGGCGATCGAGCATCCCCTGGTGTCGCGCTCGCTCGAATCGGCGCAGCGCAAGGTCGAGCAGCGCAATTTCGATATCCGCAAGCAATTGCTCGAATACGACGATGTCGCCAACGACCAGCGCAAGGTGATCTACCAACAGAGGAACGAACTGCTCGAAACCGACGACATCACCGAGACCATCACGGCGATGCGCCAGGGCATGCTGCACGATACCTTCCGGCTTTACGTGCCGGCCGACAGCGTCGAGGAACAGTGGGAGATTCCCGCGCTGGAGGCAGCGCTGGCCAGCGACTGGCAACTCAAACTGCCGGTGGGCGAATGGCTCAAGGCCGAGCCGGAACTCAGCGACGACGAATTACTCAAGCGCATCATCGATGCGGCGGACGTGGCCTATGCGCAGAAGATCGAGCGCGTCGACGCCGCCGCCTGGCACGGCTTCGAGCGCAACATCATGCTGCAAACCCTCGACACGCACTGGCGCGAGCACCTGGCCGCGCTCGACCACCTGCGCCAGGGCATCCACCTGCGCGGCTACGCGCAGAAGAACCCGAAGCAGGAATACAAGCGCGAAGCCTTCGAACTGTTCGAGGGCCTGCTGCAATCCGTGCGCATGGAAGTTACCAAGCTGTTGCTGACCGTCGAGATCCGCACCGAGGAACAGATCGAGGAAGCCGAGGCGCCGCCGCAGCTGGAGAACGTCCAGTACCACCACGCCGACTATGACGACGTGATCGGGGTGAAGGAAGAGAAACCGGCCCAGCCGATGGTGCGTCATGCCGAGAAAATCGGCCGCAACGATCCGTGTCCTTGCGGTTCGGGCAAGAAGTACAAGCACTGTCACGGCAAGTTGAGTTGAGCACAGCCGCGCTGCGATGAAAAACCTTTTCAATGAAAACGACATATCTCCCCGTTCAGATGACTTAGGCCAGCGCGTGCATACCTCCCGCCTCCTCGGCCGGGACAAATCGCTGGTGCTGCACGGTGGGGGCAATACCTCGGTCAAGATCGCGGCAAAGAACGCCTTCGGGGAAGACGAAGCGATTCTTTATGTCAAGGGCAGCGGCTGGGATCTCGAGAAGATAGAGGAAGAGGGATTTTCTCCCGTGCGGCTGGAACACCTGAAGCGGCTGGCCTGCCTGCCCGCATTGTCCGATCCGGCGATGGTAAATGAACTGGTGACGCACATGACGCGAGCCTCGGCGCCGGTGCCGTCGGTCGAGGCGATCCTGCATGCGATTCTGCCCCATCGGTATGTCGACCACACGCATGCCGATGCCGTGGTGACCGTCACCAACTCGGTGGACGGAGAGCGGCGGGTGCGGGAGATTTTCGGCGAATCCGTGGTGGTGATTCCTTATGTGATGCCGGGCTTCGACCTGGCCCGCCTGTGCGCCGACCGGTTTTCGCGGCAGGCCGGGCCGCAAACGATAGGCATGGTGCTCCTCAACCACGGCATTTTTTCCTTCGGTGCCACGGCCAGGGAGTCCTATGAGCGCATGATCAGCCTCGTGAGCCGTGCCGAGGAATACCTCAAGCATCGGAAAGCTTGGGATATCGAATGGCCGGCGGCGACATTGCCGGCAGCGGGTGCCGGCCTCGATCTGGCGCGTCTGCGCAAGGACATTTCGGACGCTGCCGGGTTTCCGGTGGTCGTGGTGCGGCATGCGGATGCGCGGTCGCTGTCCTTTGCGCGGCGTCCGGATGTCGCCACGATCGCCCAGCAGGGACCGGCGACGCCGGACCATGTGATCCGCACCAAGCGTCTGCCCATGCTCGGGCGCGATGTGCGGGCCTACGCGGAGGCTTACCGCGCCTACTTTGCGGCGCACGAGCCGTTGGCGAAGGAACGCAAGACCATGCTGGACCCGGTGCCGCGCGTGGTGCTCGATCGGGAATTGGGCATGTGCGCGGTGGGACGCTCGGCCAAGGATGCCGCAATCGTGGCGGAGATCTATTCGCACACGATGGAGATCGTCGCCCGCGCCACGGCGCTCGGCGGCTATCGGGCTTTGCCGGCGCAGGACATCTTCGACGTCGAATACTGGGATCTCGAACAGGCCAAGTTGCGCAAGGCCGGCAAGCCGGCCGCGTTTGCCGGCGAAGTGGCATTGGTGACCGGCGCCGCCTCGGGCATCGGCAAGGCCTGCGTCGATGCCCTGCTGGCGCGCGGCGCGGCGGTGGTGGGGCTTGACCTGAATCCGGCGATTGCCTCGCTTTACCCGCGGCCCGATTTCCTCGGCCTCGAATGCGACGTCGCCTGCGAAGAGCAATTGAAAAACGCCCTGTCGCACACCGCGGAGGCCTTCGGCGGACTCGACATGCTGGTGTTGAACGCCGGCATCTTTCCCGGCGGCTGCCGCATCGATGCGTTGAAGACGGATGAGTGGCGCAAGGTCATGCAGATCAACCTCGATGCCAATCTGGTGCTGATGCGCGAAGCGCATCCCTTCCTAAAACTGGCGCCGCGCGGTGGCCGCGTGGTCATCATCGGCTCGAAGAACGTACCCGCGCCGGGCCCCGGTGCGGCAGCCTATTCGGCATCGAAGGCCGCCTTGAACCAGCTGGCGCGCGTGGCGGCGCTCGAATGGGGCGGCGACAACATCCGCATCAACTCGCTGCATCCCAACGCCGTCTTCGACACCGGCATCTGGACCGAATCAGTGCTGGCATCGCGCGCCAAGCACTACGGCCTCACTGTTGAGGCCTACAAGAAGAACAACCTGCTCAAGACCGAAGTCACCAGCCGCGACGTGGCTGAACTGGCGGCGGAAATGTGCGGGAATCTGTTCGCCAAGACCACGGGAGCCCAGCTTCCCGTGGATGGCGGCAACGACCGGGTGATTTGACGCATGAATTCACTCAGTAACGCGATGTGCAACTTATTGACGGGTAACCCCGTTGCTGATGAAAATAAGGAGGGCAAGGATGCAGACGTAACATCGGTTGTGTCACCAACACGCCGTTACGGAGGAAACAGCCATGTCCATCGGTTCCGTGGCGTGCTGCTGACCAATGACAAAGTCGTCATTTCCGACATTGCCTTGGTTGTGGCCAATGTCGATGAACGTGATGCCATCGGCGATCTCTTGCTGGATGATATTTCCGGCTTGCTGCTGGGAGATAAGGGGTTCATCCGACCGATTCTCAAAGAAGATCTTGCGCAACAGGCGATCGACTTACAGACGCCGCTGCGGGACAATATGCGGGAGACACGTTCCAAGGGCTTTCGGAACTGGATGATGGCTCAGCGCCACCTCGTCGAAACCGTGATCGGTCAATTGGCCGAGCGCTTCGCTATCGAGGCCAATCGAGCACGGGATTTGTGGCATCTGTTGTCCAGACTTTATCGAAAGGTCGCCGCTCATACGCTCTGCATTCTGATCAATCGATCTCTCGGTCGTCCCGACCTGGCGTTCGATGGCTTGGTGGTCGCTTGAAAGTTGCACATCGCGTTAGGACAAAGAAAATGCAAGAAGAAATCTTCATCTCGCTCCAAGTTATGAAGCGTCAACGCGGCCTTAAACTGATCGAGTGGCTAATCATTGTGGCCGTCCTCGGTATCTTGGCAACCGCAATATTTCCAGTCTATAAGACTTATACGATCCGACCAAAGTTTGCGGATGTGATGAAAGTTCTTGCGCCTTATAAAGCCGCCATTGAGACGTGCGCGAAAATTGGATCCTGTGTCGTTGATGGCAAGTTGGCCGGGCTTGGCGTTGGAACGCAGGGCGTGCCCCCCTCGATTTCGACGACCTACTTGGCAAGGGTGACAGTTTCGCCGAATGGCGTGATCACGGCTACTGCAAATAAAGTGGAAGGCTTGGCCGGGGAAACCTTTATCCTGACCCCGACCTTGTCCAATAACGCTCAAATCACCTGGACTGTCAGCGGCACCTGCAAGACCCGCGAGGCGGGCGCAATTTGCTGACCGGCCGCGCGGGTCAGTATTTTTCGCGCAGATAAATGAAAATGCTCTTGTTGATGCCGAAGGTGATGCGGGCATTGGGATCCCTGACAAAGCCGGCCGCGCCGCACCAGTTGCCGCGCAGCCACGACTTGATGGCGCCGGTAGTGGCTGGTGCTGACGGCGACCAGGTGACGCAGGAGGCATCGGCCGTCGTGCTACCCAGGTTAACTGCCATATCGGCGCTGCCTGTGGCCGACGGCGAAGGCTTGGTGAAAATCATGGTACCGACGCCATTCGTCAGCGCAGTGGTGACCGGTCGGTGGGATGCGCCGAAATTGGCGCTGGTCAGCGGCGTTTTCTGATTGCCGAGGGAAATGTTGGCCTGCGCGATGGTGGTGCAGCTATCCAGCGTGTTCACAACAAATTGCGCGGGTGCTACGCCCAGATACAGCACCCTTACGGGTACGCGCACATCCAGCATTTCCGAACTCGTGGCGCCGTCCAGTTGCAGGATGCCGAAACGCATCTTGGTCGGGTTGCCCGTCAGCAACTGCTTGGCATCGCAGTCGTTATTGGTGGCACAGTCCGTGCTGGTGCTGGCGTTTATGTTGCGGTTGGCGATGACGGCGTTGCCATCGACCATTCTTACGCCTAGCGTCAACGTATCGAAAGGCCCGCCCGCATTCGGCAATGTCGATGTAATCGTGGCCGGGCTGGTGGTATCCAGTGCCACTGGCGTATCCGGCCGCGAAAACACCGCCGCGCCGGTACTTAGGATGTACTGGCCGGCGACCCAGTTGGTGGCGGGCAATCCGCTGATGCGGCTGGCCATGTCAATGCCCGGGAAGGTGCCTTCTTCGGCGACCAACACCGGTGTCGGCACCGGCGCGTAGGGCGGCGTCGCGGTGGTGTATTTCTGCGTTCTGACATCGCTGGTGTTGCGTGCCTCGAGCGTGTAGGCGATGCCAAACGGCTGTCCCATGTAGGTGAAGCCGTTGCAAGCCGCCGTGACGCTGCCCACGGTCAGGGTAAAGTGATCCGGAATAAATCTGCCGAGCGGGCCGAGCGGGGTGCTGCCGATATTGCAGCCATATCGGCCATTGCCGTCGATCGTGTTCGAGGCGCTGTTGAAGACGCAGTCGCCATTGACGCCGTGGTCTATCCCCCCATACACGCCGGTGTGCTGATCCTGGTTGAAGAAGGCCGAATCGATCACCGCGTTGGTCAGGAAATTAATCGTGCCGACATCCTGGTACTGGAATGTTCCGGAAGCGCTGGTGCCGGTGCCCGCGTTGAAGTTTCCGGTCAGGCTACCGGACACGATGGCAGTGTTGTTTTGATCCCTGATATTTGCCAGGGTCGGATCCTTGACTGGAATGCTCCAGACATAGCCAGAAGTCACGCCGGCGTTGACGGTCAGGTTGAAGTCGGCGCCCGCAGCCAATGTGGTTGGTGGGGATGGGGTTCCTTGGGGATTCGTTATGTTCGATGAGGTGCTCAACGTCAGCACTTGCGGACGGATCACGAAATTATCCGAGGAACAATACACATTGCCGCCGAAGCGTATGCGTACCTTGGCGTTGAGTGCGGCGTAGGGGTAATTGAAGGTGAAGGCATGACGGCCGTTGTCGCCAGGAGACGTGAAGGTGTATGCAGTGGCATTCGTCAGTCCAACATTCGTGTCGGTGCAATTGCCGCTGGCTGCGGTGGGGTCCACCAGGTCGACCGTGACTTCGCCGGTAAATCCGGTATTGATTGCCCCCGCAGTGACGGCCAGCACGTCCAGCGAAAAGTCGATTCCGCTGAGTTTGGTGAAGATCGGTGTCGCCCGCGCTGCCCCGGTTTGCACTGCATCGAAGGTGACCGTGGAAAAAACCATCTGACAGGATGCCGTCGCGCCGATGAAGCAGGTGGTCGGATTGATTGCAATCGGTGTTGTCGCCGATCCACCCAGGGTCACCGTGCCGGATGCCGCCTTGGTCAGGGTGAGCGTGGTTTGTCCGCCGGTAAAGGTGATCGGGTCGGTAGACCATGTGACGTCGGCAATCGTGCTGAGATCGAAGGTGACACTGCTCAGATACAGGGTCGAACAGGAGGTGTCGGCGCAGGCCTTGATGGTGATCGATTCGGCAATGCCGGGAAAACCGCTGCCGTCGTGCACGATCTCGATGTGGTCCAGCGCAATGGTGCTCTGGCTGTTCGAGCAGACCGACAGATTGGCGATTTCATGGATATTGGTTGCCGCCCCCGTGGCGCCGGCAATGGACAAAAACCAGTTGGTGGGGACTTCCGACTGGCCCGGCTGCGTTTTGGCATCGAATGGCGGTACCAGATAGACATAGCCGCCACCCTGCATCAAGTCCCTTTCCACCGAGGTGTAGGCATGCACCGCATCGGAATGGTCGATGATGATCCGGTACTTATAGCCGGGTCCAAGGGTGGCCAGGTGGGTTTGCGTGGCAAAGTCGAGGTCTATTCCCTTGCCGCCGGGTGATGAGCCGGTGCCGGTCAGATAGGAATAACCGGTGTAGCCGGTGCCGGATCCCCGCACACCGACCGATTGGGGGGTGAATCCGGGGGCCGCGCCGCCGGTTCGTCCCTCGGTGTTGTTGGAATAGTTTCCCCATTCGTCGATACCGACGCCCAGCCAGCCGCCGACGAAACCCGGATGGGTGGTATCCCCGCCCTGGTCGGTGCGTTTCGGCGCATAGCCCAGCGAACCGCCAAATGCGCCGGCCACAGGCGCTTGCGCCGCATCCGACAGGATGACGCCGATGCCGTCTGCGCCGGTGGCAGTGCCGCCATAGGCGTAATGCAGGAATTCGACGATCACCTTGTTGCCAAAAGCCGGGAATAGCCGTTGCAGCGTGGCATAGGTCGAAGCCACCGTGGTCGCGTTGGTCATGCGCAGGCGATTGGCCGTAGCGATCGGATTGCCGAAGGTGCCGCCTTCGTTGCCCACCGACCAGTTGGTGAGATCGGCGAAGTTGTCGGTATAACAAACCAGCGGCGTGATGTTGAAACTGACGCTGGTGTCGCCGGTCAATCCGGGAGCGCTGGCGGTCAGTGTGTAACCGTTGCCCGCGACGTTGATCGACAGGTTGCTGAAAGTCGCCACGCCGCCTACGGCGGCAACCGACAAGCTGCCGCTCAGTACCCCGCCCGGCCCGGCGTTGTTGCCGATGGCCACGGTGACGGTATCGGTGCTGGTCGTCACCAGGTTGTTTGAGGCATCGCGAATCTGCACGGTGACCGCCGGGGTGATGGCCGAAGCCGCCGACGTATTGCTGGGCTGCTGGAAGAAGGCGAGCTTGGTCGCGCTGGTGATATTGAAAGCCGTGCTGGTGGCGCCGGTCAAGCCGCTTGAAGTGGCCACCAGGGTATAGCCGGCGCCGATGCTGTTGATCGACAGGTTGCTGAAGGTGACCACACCGTTGACTGCGGCGACCGAGGTGGTGCCGGCCAGGGTGCCGCTACCCGGATTGGTGCCGATCGCCAAAGTGACGATCGCGGAACTGGTCGTCACCACGGCGCCGCTTGAGTCCCGAATTTCCAGTTTGATCGCCGGGCTGATCGCCACATTGGGCGCCGCGTTGCTCGGCTGGACAGTGAACACGACTTGGGTGGCGGGCAGCGCGGTGACGTTGAAAGCCGAGCTGGTGTCCGTGGTCAAGGACGGGGTGGAAGCGGCGGTCAAGGTACAGCCCGTGCCCACCGCGCTGATTGTCAGATTGCTGAAGGTGGCCACACCGCCGACCGCGGCAAGCGAGGTGGTTCCGCCGAGCGTGCCGCCGCAGACATTCTTGGTCAGGGTGACCGTTCTGGTGTCTGATGTCACCAGGTTGCCGTCCGCATCCTGAATTTGCACCGTGACTGCCGGGCTGATCGCCGTCCCGACTGTCGTATTGCTGGGTTGTTGATAGAAGGCCAGCTTGCTGGCGGCGCCGGCCGTGATATTGAAGGTGTTGCTGGTGGCGCCAGTCAATCCGCTGGACGTGGCAGCGAGCGTATAACCGGTGCCGACGTTGTTGATCGACAGGTTGCTGAAGGTCGCCACGCCGCCGACCGCATTCACCGTCACCGTGCCGCTCAGTGTTCCACCGCCCGGATTGGTGCCGATGGCCAGTGTCACCGCAGCCGTGCTTGAGGTGACTAGAGTGCCGGCGGCATCCTGGATTTGCACCGTCACGGCCGGGGCGATCGTGGCGCCGGCGACCGTATTGCCGGGTTGTTGCGCGAAGGCCAGCTTGGTTGCGACCAGCGCATAGGTGATCTTGATCTGTCCCGCCGCGCCACTGCCGCCGTTGCGGTTGGTGGCGGTCAGGGCATAGCCGCCGCAACCGCCGCCGCCTGCCACTGAGGCGGCGTTGGTGCAGGCGCCGGAGGTGGTTCTGGCGGCGGCGCCGCTGCCGCCGCCGACTGGCGTGCCGGCGCCGGCCGTATTTCCGCTCGCGTTGCCGCCCGCCCCGGTGCTGCCCGCGCCGCCGCCGCCCGCGCCGCCGATACCTGCCGGCTGGGTGGCGCCTACGCCGTCAGAGCCGTTGCCGCCAGCCCTGACGATATCGCCAATGCCTCCTGTCGTAGAGCCCGTACCCCCATTCGCCGTACCCCCATTCACCGTCCCCGATGTGCCGCCCGCGCCGCCCTTGGCGACGACGACGGCGGTCAGGGGTGAGGGGGTCGAGAAGGTCGAATCGCCGCCAGCGGGGCCGGCGCCTGCGCCGCCTGTGCCGCCTCCCCCGACAACGTAGGGGTAACCGGTGCCGGGCACCACCGTGACCAGTTTCTTGGCGTACTGGCCGCCGCCGCCGCCGCCGCCCTTGGCCGGATTGCCGGTCGCGCTGCCGCCGGCGCCGCCGCCGCCCCAGACTTCCACCGTCACCGCGGTAACCCCCGGCGGTGCCGTCCAGGTTCCTGAAGTACCAAAGGTACTGGTGGCTCCTAGGATATCGAATGCGCCGCTGGTTGCCCCGGTCAGTCCGCCGGAGGTTGCCGTTAGCGTATAGCCGGTGCCCAGACTGTCGATCGACAGGTCGCTGAAGGTGGCGACACCGGATACCGCATTGACTGTCAGCGTGCCACTGAGTGTGCCGCTGCCCGGATTGGCGCCGAGCGCCAGAGTCACCGCAGCCGTACTGGAAGTGACCAGGTTGTTTGAACTATCCCGGATTTCCACCGTGACTGGCGGGTCGATCGCCGTGTTGGGCGCCGAATCGCTTGGCTGGGTGCCAAAAGCCAGTTGGCTGGCCGGCAGCGTGATGTTGAAAGCAACGCTGGTATCCGGCGTCAAGACGGGCGAGGAGGTGGCGGTGAGGGTGCATGCCGTACCCGCCGCATTGATCGAAAGATTGCTGAAACTGGCTACCCCAGCCACCGCCGCAACGGACGTTGTGCCATTGAGCGTACCGCCACAGACATTCTTGGCCACGGTGACGGTTCGCGTGTCGGTCGCAATCAGGTTGTCGGTCGCGTCCAGAATTCTTACCGTGACCGGGGGATTGATGGTTACATTGACCTCCGTATTGCTGGGTTGCTGAAAGAAGCCGAGCTTGTTGGCCACACCCAGGATGCTGATGTTCTGCGTGACCTGCGGCGCGGGATTCCAGTTGCTGTCGCCGGCCTGATCGGCGGCGATGGTGCAGTTACCGGCGGCGGCCATCGTCACGGTGGTGCCGGCGATGGTACACACGCCCGGCGTCGTGGCAGAGTAGGCGATGGCCAGTCCTGACGTGGCCGTGGCAACCGGACTGAGCGAAAAAGTCCCGCCTGGCGTGAAGGTCTGCGACGCCTGCGCGCCGAAAGTGATGGTCTGGTTGACCTTGGTGGCGGCGACGTTGTTGGTGACCTGTGGCGCCGCGTTGTAATTGGTATCGCCAGGCTGGTTGTATTGCACGATGCACGTCCCGGTCGGGGCGATCACGGTGAAGGTGGTGCTGCTGTTGGTGCACACGGCCGGACTGCCGCTGGAATACGCGACAGCAAAGCCGGAACTGGCGGTTGCGGCGACGGTGAACTGGCTGTTGTAGGCGGCGCTCGCCGGTGCGGGCGTGGTGACACTGATGGTCTGGTCGGCCTTGGTGGCGGTGACGTTATTGGTGACTTGTGGCGCCGCATTCCAGTCGTTGGCGTCGCCGGCCTGGTCGTACTGCACGATGCAGGTCCCGGTCGGGGCGATCATGGTGAAGGTGGCGCCGCTGTTGGTGCACACGGCCGGACTGCCGCTGGAATACGCGACAGCAAAGCCGGAACTGGCGGTTGCGGCGACGGTGAACTGGCTGTTGTAGGCGGCGCTCGCCGGCGCGGGCGTGGTGACCGTGATGGTCTGGTTGGTTTTGTAGGTGATGATGATTTGCCCACCGGCACCTGCGCCGCCGCTCCTGGTGGCAACGTCGCCCGATCCGCCGCCGCCGCCGCCATAGCCCGAGGCCGGGGCAAAGCCATCCTGCCCCGTGTTTCCGCCATTCCCGCCGATGCCTCCCCCTGCCGGAGCGGCTGCCGCCGTCCGGGTAGACCATGTGGCGGGACCACTTGTACCATTCGCCGCTGTGCCTGCCGAGGAGCCGCCTGGCCCGCCTCGCCCTGTGCCGTTATTGCGTCCTGTGCCGCCGTTGCCGCCGGAAAATGTTCCAGCGCCGCCGGTGCCTCTGACTCCCCCGTTGCCGCCCACCGGAGCCGCGCCGCCCGTACCGCCATTCGCCGATACGGCACCGAAAGAGGTATTGCCGCCGTTGCCGCCGTTATTTCCCGCGACCGGTGTACCACCCACCCCGACAGAATATGCAACGCTCCCGGATACGGCGATGGTTGCGGTTGAATAGCCGCCGCCGCCGCCACCACCACCGCCGTCCGAGGCTGTCGGGTTGCCGCCGCCGGCCCCACCGCCGCCCCAGACTTGCACCGTCACCGAGGTCACGTTCGCCGGCACTGACCAATTTCCCGATCCGGACGTAATCGTCACGGTCGTTGCCTGCGCAGGGGATATCGCGAAAAGCAGCATTATCAGGAGGAGGCAATGGAAACCGCCGCGCATTTCAGACGCGTTCCGAGCAAATGTAGAGAGGATGGAGCCAAGTTTCATCATCGATACCACTATTGCCTATCTTGATCGCCAAGTGATTATAGGTCGCGCCTGCCTGTCCTAGAACGCCACGTCCAGCCGGCGTTCGATGTAGAAGCTATTTGGTGCTGTAGGCCCCATACTGGTATTGGGGCAGGTTCCGGCAACGGGCTGGTTGCAGGCGGTGGCGGTAACGGTAAATATGATCGGGGCGCCAAGTCCGCGGGGATCGACAGTTGCCACGCAGGTTACAGTCACAGTGAATCCTGTCAGGGTGGCGGCTGTGACTGGAAACGAAAATGACGTTGGACTGGCAGGACACCCCCGGGTATTGGGGTCGACGGAAGCATGACCGAAATTGTATGCCGGTGTGGCTTGCACCTGAAAAACGCCCCATTCGATACCGGAACGCGCCGCCTGATACGCGCGCGATCCCTGTACATCCAGCGCCGAACCGATTTGCTGGGTGGTCGACACGGTGACCATGAATGCGCCCAGCGCTGCCAACACTACCAGGATGAAAATCGCCGAAACGATAGTGAAGCCGTTTTGCCGGGGAAATTTCATGGCGTGTTATCCACGTGAATCTCACGAAACAGGGTGACGCTTTCGTTGCTGTTCGGATCGGTCAGGGTAATGGTGATACTCAGCAACCCCGCAAAAAAACTAACCCCCGTGCAGGTGACATGGGTGGCCAGCAATGCCGAGGTTCCGCTTGGCACCGTTGCCAGGCTGGCATTGAACCCGTAATTCCAATAGCGGGTTAAGTCGCCCGAACTCACTGTCGGACAAGCATAGGTTACGGCCTTGACGCCCCCTGGAACCACCTGGAAGCTGTTGTAGGGCGGGTGCATCCCCGCCATCCAGGCGCCGAAGGGATTGGATACCAGCGTGACTACCTGGTTGGCCGAGTCTACTGTTGAGACTTTCGCCCGATTGCAATTCACGCAGGGATCGGCATTGACGTAGGCATCGGCTGGCGCATTTCCCGGACCGAGGTTGTAAATCACAATGTAATCGCCTGCCGCGATGGCGGGGTTGCTCGGCATCATGCCAAGCACATCGAAGGTCTTGATGCTGGTTGACGTGAAGCTGAGAGAATTGCCGCCTGCGCTTGAGCCATCAGTGGTTGCATCCCTGTAGCGTCCGCCGCCACTGGTCAGGATGAACTCTATGTAGCAGGTTACGCCGGGTTGGGAGTCGCAAGAACCGGAATTTCCAGACGAGTCTCCCACCCGCAGGCTGTTGGGTACGGCAAGGTGTACTTCGCGCGCCATGCGGCGCACGACGACATCGGCGGCATCGGTCAGTTCGGCGCGGCGCACGCTGTCCACATAGCCTTGCACCGGCTTGGTAATGAACACCGCGACGATTCCGGCAAGAATGCCGGTGATGACAATCACCATCACCGCTTCGAGCAGGGTGAAGCCGGCACTGTGCCGAGGGGTTCCGGGAATGGAGAATGACTTCGACATGATCAGAAGTTCGGCTGGTAACGGGTGCGATAGCCTTCGATTGCCAGGCTGTCGCCGCCGTGGCTCACGGTGACGGTAATACGCAGCGCGTTCATAGTCGCCGGGGTCGAATTCGAGACGATGTCGTTGAGATTCTCGGCGGCGATTTCGATGCTGGCGCTGTAGCCTGCCGGTGCCGTGGATGTGCCGGTGATATTCGTTATCGGGCTGGCGAGCACTGGGACAAGGTAATAATCATTGACATTGTTGAAAGGGGTCGTCGCGTTGATGCGAGTTTCTGTTCCTTCCGGGCCCATCGCTTCCGACGTTGTCGCGCAACCGGCAGGAGATGATGCCGTAGCGGCATTGGCGTCGGTCGGATCGCAGTAGGTAAATGATTTTGTCTGCACTTCTTCCAGCAGCGCCTCGGCGATGGCCAACATCTGCTTGCGGATCATCGGGTCGCCGCTATGCATCACCGTGATGTTGAGTACTGTCAGCACACCAGCCAGCGCCACGCTGACGATGACGATGAAGACAACCAGCTCGATCAGCGTCATGCCGTGCTGTGTTTGCCGTCGCATCGAGGTTCGCTCAATGGACATAGCCGGTTTCAGCTTCAACGGTGAACGTCCATGTGCCGCCACCCGCGGCGGTGCCGTCGACGGTGTAGGTGCCTGCCCCGGAGGCCGGCCGGCCCTGCGCATCGAACAGTATCGTTCCGGCTGTCAGCGTGACGTTGTTGGGATGGCATACCTTGTTGGTCTCGCCGCCGCTGCATTTGCCGTCGGGGGCAGGCAGTGTCAACTGCCGGGCGTAGGGGCAGTTTCCCGCGTGGTTTTCGGGTATGACCGACTCGATTGTCAGCGTCGCGTCGTCGCCGCTGATCACGACGCAAGCATAACGTCGTTGCGCCACCGCCGTTTTTCTCGCAAACTCGATCGCCGCCTTGACCTTGTCGCGATAACCTACCTCGTTGAACCCGCTCAGCAAACTGAATCTCGGCACCACGACGACCGCCAATATGCCGATGACAATCATCATGACGACCAATTCGACGAGCGTAAAACCTCGTTGGATTTGAATTGGCAGAGAAAGGGGAGAGGAGATAGGCTTGTTTCTCAAACCGGCTCCTTGACTGGAACAATGATGGCAGGGGCGGCTTTGGGCATTTGAGCTTTGGTTTTTTCTGTGGAGGAGAGCAGCATTTTAATTCTCTCTTCGGCCTTGACCAGAAGCACTGGGTTGTCCCGGTAGGCCAGCAACATGAAACGCCTGTTGGCGTCCAGTTCCTGCAACAGCCGATAGTTTTGTGCCGCCGCCATGTTCAATCTCCTGCCTGAACCTTGCGTAGTTCCTCGATATCGATTTGATGCTTGCTGCGCCCGGTACCGGTTTTCATGACGAGCAGATGCTCGATTGTCAGTCGCTGATAACCGTGCAGAGCGACGGCCAATCCACCGACGACGACATAATCGATCTTGGCATCGCAGAGCATCTTGATCAGTTCAAACATGCTCATGGTTTCGTCTCGTCAATGAATGCTCGGCTTGTTTCAGTTCAGGTAAAGCCTTGGAGGCCGGAATCAGGCATTAGTTTTCACTGAATACAGTTTAGCAGAGCACGTGAATATTGCGTTTTCCGGCCCGACTTGATGATAGAGTAGCCCCAATTGAATCCGTGTCGGAGTGACATATGCCACACTTGCCACACTTCAACAATTACCTCATCAACCGGATACTGTTTCCCGGCTCGGCCTTGGTGGCCTATTTCGGCGGCTTGGTGGCCTAGGGTTAGACGACTTCCGGCGGACGGAGCCAGGGTATGGGATCGGGCGTCAAAATATTCGCCGCAGTTCTTGCACTTCAACTGGTTTGCGTCGAGCCAACGCCTGCCGTTGTCGGTAGCGCGGAACTGGAACGGCACGCATTGGCCGCACCGGCTTCGGTGGAAGGCTCGGTTCCTACGCTGGCCGCCTATCTGGCGAGCAACGCGAAAACGGATGGCGACAAGGCCTGGATGATCTTCCGCTGGATCGCCGACCGCATCAGCTACGATATCGATGCTTATCTGGCCGGGCGCACGCGCGACCTGAACGTCAGCTCGGCGCAGGTGCTGGCCAGGCGCAGCAGCATTTGCGACGGCTATGCGGTTTTGTTCCGCGATCTGGCGCAGCAAGCCGGACTGGATGCGATCAAGTTGTCCGGCTATGCCAAGGCTTACGGCGTTCCGGCGAACACGGTGTTCACCGCCGAGAACCACGCCTGGAACCTGGTGCGCATCGATGGGCGGTGGCACATCGTCGATCCCACCTGGGGGGCTGGCTACGTGATCAGCGACCGCTACAAGAAGAAGCTCGACCCCCTGTATTTCTTTTCCGATCCGCATCAAATCAAATTCACCCATTGGTCGAGCGATGCCAACTGGCGCAGCGTGGCGGTGGCCGGGATTTCCAAAGCCGATTTTGAAGCCATGCCGCAGGTCGATCCCGGCTTGTTCCATGCCGGCGTGCGCGGCGAAGCGCTCAGCGCTGCCGCGAAGACGCCCGGGTTCCGCGAGTTCGTGCATGTCTTCGAGCAGAATCACCAGGACCTGGTCTTGCTGGAAGCCCCGCTGGTTGCGTATCTGCAGGCTGGCGTCCACTACCGCTTGCGCTACCGCAGCGACGCCTTCGAGGAAATCATCGCCATCCACGATGGCAAATGGGAGCGCTTGACCCGCGTGGGGAACATATTCGAGGCGGATATCCAGCCAGGACCGGGTTCCATATTGATCACCGGCCGGCCCAAATCCAGCGGCAGGCCGACCAGCCTGTTTGAATATACGGTCGAATGACCAGCCGTTTCAGGCGGCCCCAAACGTCGCGACCATCCTGCCGGACGAAACGCTGCACGTTGCGCAAACTCTGCATCGATGCGCATACCGCCGTCATTACCACGGTGCACGCGCCGAAAGTCGATGACATGGCGCTGCTCGAAGCGTTAAAATCCGACGCCTTTGACGTTGGCAGCTGGGCTCGGAGCGGACCAAGGCCTTGCGCCGAGTGCGCCGCGCGCAACGGCGTCGAACCATTTACCGTTGAGAAAGCATCATGAACCAGAACATCAATCGGCTCCGCCTGGGCGTTCCCAAGGGCAGTCTGCAGGAAACCACCCAGAAACTTTTCCAGCGCGCCGGCTATGACCTGCGCATTTCCGGCCGCTCCTACTACCCGGACATCGACGACCCGGAAATCGAATGCATCCTGATCCGGCCCCAGGAGATGGCCCGCTACGTCGGACAGGGCGTCCTCGACTGCGCCATCACCGGCCTGGACTGGATCATGGAGTGCGGCGCCGATGTCGCGGAGCTGGCCGACCTCAGGGCGCCGTGGCCAAATTACGGCACGGTGCGCTGGGTGATGGCGGCTAAGGAGGACTCACTGTATGGCGACGTGCATGACTTGGAAGGCGGCCGCATCGCCACCGAAGCGGTGGGCATGACCAAACGCTTTTTGGCGCAGCATCAGGTGAATGCCCACGTCGAATTCTCCTGGGGCGCCACCGAGGTCAAGCCGCCCATTCTGGCCGATGCGATCGTCGATGTTTCCGAGACGGGTTCCTCATTGCGCGCCAACAATCTCAAGATCCTGCATGTGGTGTTGGAGAGTACCCCGCGCTTCATCGCCTGCCGCGAAGCGCTCAAGCAGGACTGGAAGGCGGCCAAGATCGAGCGCCTGTTGATGATGCTGAAGGGCGCGATTGCCGCAGCGACCCGCGTGCTGCTGTCGATGAACGTGCCCAAGGCGAGCGTCGATCAAGTGCTGAAGATACTCCCGGCACTGGCGACGCCGACGGTGTCCACGCTGGCGGACCAGGATTGGGTGGAACTTAGCACGGTGGTCGAGGAGAAGCATGTGCGGGAACTGATTCCCCGGCTGTATAGCGCGGGCGCGCGCGGCATCATCGAGCTGCCGATCAACAAGATTGTCGAATAGTAATATTTGGGGAAGTGGCGATCGACTGCCCAGACCTTCCCGCGTTACCTCAGTGGTAGCCTTCGGCCACCGCCAGCATTTTCTCGTTGCGCTTTTTTCTGGCTTCGTCCGGGGTCAGCCCTATCAGAGACTCGGGCGGTAGCGGTACATCCCAATGCTGCTGGAACAGGTCGATGTCCTCGCCGGTATCCATGTGTGCCCGGTATATCTTGTTTTGATAGGTGGGTGCGTTGGGCAGAGCGACGAGCTCCACCGACTTGATGATCATTTTCTGCTCCGTAATGTGGGGATGGATTTTGTGGGGAACTGGCAAAATAGTGGCCCTTTTCCCGCTGGCCCATTCCCCGGAACAAAGCCGTGAATCCCCTTTTAGTCCGATTTTTGCACCAGACCCGAATACTGGGCGATAATTTAGCCATGGTTCTCAATAGGGGGTTCAAATGAGCACGGCCAATAAGAGAGAAAAACCCGCCACGCAGCGGGCAGCAAAGAAGATCGTGGCGAAAAGTCCAACATTGCGAAAACCAGCCGCGAGAAAGCCGGTGCAGAAGACCGGCCAAGTGCTGAACGAACTCAAGTCGCTCGCCAAGGAGCTGAACAAGGCGGCAAAAGGTCTGGGCAAGAGCTCGGCGGGCAATCCCAAAGAAGTATCGGCGATTCTCGGCAGCGTCGAGCGCATGACGGCGGACGCCGCCAACAAGTCCTTGCTTGAGGCCGAGAACGCAAAGCAGTTGGTGGTCGCGGCCCTCGACACCCTCGGCAAGGACTGGAGCCGCAAGGATCTTGATCTGGCCCTGCGCGGCATCAGCGGCCATTTGACCAACATCATCGTTGCCCAGGAATTCCAGGATCTCGCCGGACAGGCTTTGCGCAAGGCCATGAAGGCCTTGGTCGGCGCGATCATTGTCATCGAAGGCGGCGGTCCTACCGAAGAGCAACGCCTTTCGCAGAAGGAAGTCGATAGCCTGCTCAAGGAGCTGATGGCCTGAGAGGCAGACCCGCCGCGGTCTTAGGCGATCCGGTTCTGGCGATCCGGCTCAGGCGATCCTGTACAGGTGGCGGGGTACCCCTTCCTTGCGTTGTAGCGAGAAGCGTGTCTGGTTGACGTAGAAAACTTTCCAGACCGATTGGCTGGCGCCGCAGCGCGGACAATTCCAGGCAATGACCGCGTCCTGGCAGGCATGGCAGACGATGCTCGGCTGTCCCATGCCGCTGCCTAGGTACCAGTGATTGTCGCCGCAGCCGCAGACCAGATCGAACAGGCTCTCGGCTTTGCATCTGGAGCAGACAAACTTGCTGTTCAGGACATCGAAACCGGTGTTGTCGGGGTACCAGTACGCCAAATTGTTGCCAACCAGGCGCCAGTCATCCGGGGTTTTTCTTGACAAGGCTATGCTTCGGGGCTTTGCGCCATGATTCCGCAGCGGCGGTTCATGCCGAAGTGTTGATCACCGTGCCTGTCTTTTGTCCCTGCGTATTGACCACGGGTTTGGGTTGTTCCGGTGGCTGGGTCTTGTCTTGTTCGGCACGCTTCGCCTGGTCGGCTTGCATTGCCTGCTCCGCCTGCTGTTGCGGACGGGCCAGTTGAGAGGCAGCGCTGGTACTTGAGGTGACTGAATCGATAGCCATATTGGCTCCTTTCGGCAAATCCCTGCGACTTCGCTCTGGGATCGGCGACATATTACGCCTGTTGAAATCCGAATAACAATATCACGCGCCGAGATTCTTGCACCGGTTTTCGGCGCGGGCTAAAGAATTGCCGCATAGCTGCCGTTAACTTTTCACGTGAAATCAAGCTTCTCCAGAGCGGAAAATGAATTCGGCATGGGAGAGACGAAATGTTTCGTGGCTATATGGCTATCGACTCCGCAATTTCCAACATCGGCTTATTGAAAGTCAGCCCGGGGCATGACGACAAAGCCAAACAGGGCGGGCATAAACAGGATGGAAAGAAGAAACAGCCACCGGAAGAATCCGCAGGCCCGCATCCCATTCTGAACGAGCAGGGACAGACGACAGGGAAGCTGATCGATATTACCGCCTGAAATCTTGGCTTAACGGGTTTGCCAGGGGCGCTGGGACATGCCGGGCAGTTTGCCGGGGGCAGTTTCATTCCTTTATCATGAGCGATCGGGTAATATCACCAGCATGTTTATGGATTTCTTCCATGGCTGGCATGCCCATCCTTCCCCGGCTGGCGATGGTTCGCTTCGGCTCCTTGTGAGAAGGCAACCATGAACATTCAGAATCTTTGGTCATTCATCAGGGATATTGGGACGCAAAAAACTCCGCGGATCGTCGTCGTTTCAACGCTGCTGGGTGTGCTGCTGGTTTGGGCGATCGCCGTTTTTCTGGTATTGGACAAGCGCCAGTCGCTGCTGGAAGAAAGACGGCAGGTGCTGGGCAGGGTTGGCAGCGCGGTCACTTCGCAAGTCCAGCAGTATTTCAAGGTGATCCAGGTGTTCCTGGATGGCGTCGATCACTGGTGCGCCAGAAATCCGGACAGCGACCCGCGCTTTGACGAGGATTTCGCCCGCTTGCTGGCGTCGTTTTCCACCAATGTCCATCACCAGATCGACATACGTCTGTATGACGAGAACGGTGGCATATTTTTCCCGCCGTCGAAATCCGACATCCCGCTCGGCAATTTGGCGCAGAGCGACTTTTTCATTGCCGCTTCCACCCAGAAAGAGAGCGGGATATTCGTCGGCATGCCTTTTCTGACGCCGGTGATGAAGCGCTGGGTCATCCCCGTATCCTTTCCGTTGCACGCGAAACCGCATGGAATATCCGTCATATCCGCCGTGATCCCGTTGCACACCTTTGAAGAACTATTCGAGACCGTAAGGGACAAGCCCAACGGCTCCGTTACCATGCTGAGGCGGGACGGTATCGTGATGGCCAGAGCGCCCAGGATGGATGGCTTGGCCGGCAAATCCATCGCATCCGGGGCATTGATCAGCAATCTGATCAAAGAGAAATCGCGCGGCAGCGTCCTCAAGGTGGGCGATATCGATGGCAAAGAGCGACTGATCAACTATGAATCGATGCAGGATTTTCCGCTGATCACGGTGGTAACCGCCGATCTGGATGACATCCTGTTCCCCTCCTACCAATACACGGCCTTTGCCGGCGTGATCGCGCTTTCGCTCACGCTGTTCATGATCATCATGGCAATGCAGGCTTTGAGGCATCTCAGGCTGGTCGCCGACACCCACAGAAAGCTATCCAATGAGGCTGCCACCGATGCGCTGACGGGGGTCGCCAACCGCCGCAGCCTGCTGCGTTTTGCCGGAAACGAGGTGCTTCGGGCACAGCGTTATGGGCGTCCCTTGTCGCTGTTGATGCTGGACTTGGATCGTTTCAAGGAAGTCAATGATCATTATGGGCATCAATGGGGCGATGAAGTTCTCAAGCAAACTGCCGCAGTGATCCAGTCCCTGCTGCGCGGCGCCGACCTGCTCGGCCGTTACGGGGGCGAGGAGTTCACCGTCATCATGCCTGAAACGGCTGAAGCGGAAGCCGCCACTGTGGCCGAGCGGATCAGGGAAAAAATCGGCCAGATTTCACTCGACACCGGCAATGGCGAGATCGCCGTCAGGGTGAGCATTGGTGTGGCCTCATTGTTGCCGGAGGAGACAGAGGTTCAATCGCTGATCAACCGCGCCGATGCCGCGCTATATTCCGCCAAGCGGGAGGGGCGCGATCGCGTGGTCAGCTTTGCCGATCCTCACCGACTTTGAGAATTCGGATATAGTGCATTTCAAGAACTCGCCATGCTCCCAATCGCGGAGATGATGAGAACGCAAGGAGACCCTCCATGAAGAACAGCTTGCTGCCCCTCATTCTTGGTGCGATGCTCGCCGTCACCCCAGCCACCGCCTTTGCCGAAGACCTATCTCCGGGACTATGGGAAATCACGCTGGAAACCCGTGTTCCGAGTGCCGAGGGATATACTCTGGCACCCAACCGGATCACGCAATGCCTCACGGCCAGCGATGCGCGCGACCCCTCCGCAATGATCGGCCCGCTATCGACCCAGGGGGCAACGGGATGCGGCTACACCAGCAAGAGCTATACGGGCGGCAACTTCCGCTTTGCCATGGAATGCAAGGGTTCCTTCGAACTCAAGACGAGGGGAGACATCTCTTTCTCGGCCAACGGCATGAACGGCACCATTACCGCGACGGGCAACCTGGGCGGAAAGACGACCGAGTTTGAAAACAAGATTTCGGCGCGCAGGCTGGGAAACTGCTGACGCCCCGATTCAAAAAGTCCCCGGGTTGCTACCAGGGTTTTGACCTGGATTCGAACGAATCACATCGGACGACTTTGGACGCCATAGAAACAAAACCCCTCAACTGCGGGGTTCTGCAGAACTTCTCTGGACTTCCAAGGACATGTGGTTGGCGGAGAGGGTGGGATTCGAACCCACGGTAGGCTTCCCTACGCCTGATTTCGAGTCAGGTACAATCGACCACTCTGCCACCTCTCCGGCGGCGCGAATTGTAACACTTCTGACACCGAAGTCGGCTGTTTCACCACTGCTTGCATGGACATCAAGGGGAATCGCGGCATGCCCAGAGGCTTGGGGTTTGGCCTGTTACTCGTCATCGCTCTGGCTGGCTGCTCGCGTATCGAACCGCCGGAGCAACGCGGCGAGTTGGTGGTTGCGGTGCGCAACATGCCATCCTATTATCAAGTGGAAAACGGCAAGGCCAGCGGTTTTGACCGCGATCTGGCGGAGCTGTTTGCCGAAGACCTGGGCCTCAAGCTGCGCTTTCTAGTGGCACGCAATCCGGCCGAACTGCAGGCCATGGTGCTTGACGGGAAAGCGCATCTGGCCACCTCGATGGCCGTCCGGGGTCATGCCGATGGCCTACGTTATTCCGCACCCTTGCGGCAGGCGCGCCAGCTCCTGGTCGAACATGCGGACGATCCGCCGATTGAGTCCAAGGACGATCTGGCCGGGCTGACCATCGAAGCCCTGGCGGGCTCGCCGCAAGCCGACTTGCTGCAATCGATGAATACCGCCTCACCCAGCTTCAAACTGGTCTTGAAGAGCAACAGCAACGAGATTGAACTGCTCGAACAGGTCAATCTTCGGCGCAGCGAAATCGCCGCTAGCGATGACGATCAATTCAGCATCGCGCTGAATTTCTACCCGGACCTGAAGATCGCCTACTCTTTGCCTGGCAGTGTGCGTTATGCTTGGGCTTTCCCGCTCGTTGAGGACGGCACGCTGTTCGCCAAGGCGCAGGAGTTCCTCGAACGCATCCGTAAGAACGGCACCCTGGCGCGGATCATCGACCGCTATTTTGGCCACCTCGATCGCGTCAGCGACGCCGATATCGCCGACTTCCTCTACAGCATGCAGACCGTGCTGCCGCATTTCCGCGCCGATTTCATCGCCGCACAGCAGCTTACCGGTCTCGATTGGCGCTTGCTGGCTGCGCTGGCCTACCAGGAATCGCACTGGGACCCGCTCGCCACTTCGCCGACCGGTGTACGCGGGATGATGATGCTGACCGGCGATACGGCCGACCACCTGCGCGTCACCAATCGGCTCGATGCCAAGCAGAGCATCCTGGCCGGAGGCAAATACTTTGCCGACCTGATCGAGCAACTGCCTGCCGAGATCAAGCATCCGGACCGGATCTGGCTGGCGCTGGCCGCCTATAATCTTGGCATGGGCCACATGAATGGCGCGCGGGCGATTGCCAAGGGACTTAAGCGCGACCCGGATTCCTGGTACGAAATGAAACAGGTGCTGCCTTTACTGGCGCGCGAGAAATATTACAGACGGCTGAAAAGCGGCCGTGGGCGCGGCGGCGAGGCCGTCATCATGGTCGAAAACATCCGCACCTACTTCGACATACTCTCGCGCTTCGAGCATCCCCACACCGGGCTGCTTGCCCCCGAGTTCACATCGCGCTGATGCGTTCCATGCCGCCCATGTAGCCGCGCAGTGCCGCCGGGACGGTGACGCTGCCGTCGGCATTCTGATAGTTCTCCAGCACCGCCACCAGCGTGCGGCCGACCGCCAAGCCGGAACCATTGAGGGTGTGCAGCAGTTCTGGTTTACCCGTGTCGCCGCGAAAGCGTGCTTGCATGCGGCGCGCCTGGAACGACTCGAAGTTGGAGCAGGAGGAGATTTCCCGGTAGGTGTTCTGCGCCGGCAGCCACACCTCCAGATCGTAGGTCTTGGCCGACGAAAAGCCCATGTCTCCGGTGCATAGCGCCATCTTGCGGTAGGGTAGTTCCAGCTTCTGCAGGATCGCCTCGGCATGGCCGGTGAGCTGTTCCAGCGCTTCCCAGGAGGTTTCCGGCCGGACGATCTGCACCAGTTCCACTTTGTCGAACTGGTGCTGGCGGATCATGCCGCGCGTGTCCTTGCCGTAGGAACCCGCCTCTGAACGGAAGCAGGGTGTATGACAGACGAATTTCAGCGGCAGCTTTTCTGCGGCGACGATCTGGTCGCGGACGATGTTGGTGACAGGCACTTCGGCAGTGGGGATCAGGTAGAGCTTGGAGCCGTCGCTACGCGGCACCATGAACAGGTCCTCCTCGAACTTCGGCAACTGCCCGGTGCCGAACATGCTGTCTGGATTGACCAGGTAAGGCGCATAGACTTCGTTGTAGCCATGCTCGCCGCTATGCGTATCGAGCATGAACTGGGCCAACGCGCGGTGCAGCCGGGCAATTGCACCCTGCATCAGGGAGAAGCGGCTGCCGGAAATTTTCGTCGCGGTCTCGAAGTCGAGCCCGCCCAGCGCACTGCCGATGTCGACATGATCCCTGACGGTGAAATCGAAGGCGCGCGGCGTGCCCCAGCGCAGCACCTCGACGTTGCCGTGCTCGTCGCGGCCCACCGGCACGCTCTCGTGCGGCAGATTGGGTATTATCGAGACGAAGGCGTTGAAGCGTTCCAGCAATGCCGCCAGGCTGTCTTCGTCGGCCTTGAGCTGGTCGCCCAGACCTGCCACCTCGGCCATCGCCGCCGCGGCATCCTGGCCTTTGGCCTTGAGCATGCCGATCTGCTTGGACAGACTGTTGCGCTTCGCCTGTAACTCCTGGGTGCGGATCTGCAAAGCTTTGCGCTGCTCTTCAAGGGAACGGAAGCCGGCAGCGTCGAGCGTCACGCCGCGCGTGGCGAGGCGTGCGGCGACGGTATCGAGTTGGGTGCGCAGCAGATGGATATCCAGCATGACGTAGTCCTATTCTTTCTTTTTCGCCTGACGATCGAGTTCGCGCAGGTGCGCAAGTTTTTCGGAAATTTTCGCTTCCAGCCCGCGCGGCGTCGGCCGGTACCAGCCCGGCGGCGTCATGCCTTCGGGCAGATAGCTCTCGCCGGCAGCATAAGCGCCGGGTTCGTCGTGGGCATAACGGTATTCGCGGCCGAAGCCGAGTTCCTTCATCAACTTGGTCGGCGCGTTGCGCAAATGCTCCGGCACGGGCCGCGATCCGTCCCTGGCGATGAAGGCGCGCGCCGCATTATACGCGACATAGGCGGCATTCGATTTTGGCGCCACGGCCAGGTAGAGGATCGCCTCCGCCAGTGCCAACTCGCCTTCCGGCGAGCCGAGCCGTTCATACACGGCGCAGGCGTTCAGCGCGATCTCCAAAGCGCGCGGATCGGCCAGGCCGATATCCTCGCTCGCCATGCGCACCATGCGCCGTCCCATGTAGAGCGGATCGGCACCGCCGTCGAGCATGCGCACCAGCCAGTAGAGCGCGGCATCGGGATCTGAGCCGCGCACCGACTTGTGCAACGCCGATATCTGGTCATAGAAAGCATCGCCGCCCTTGTCGAAGCGGCGCAAATCGGAGGCCAGCGCCGCATCGAGGAAAGCGCTGTCTATGCGAGTCACGCCGGCTGTGGCCGCTGCTGTGCGCAACTGCTCCAGCACGTTGAGCAGACGCCGCGCATCGCCGTCGGCGTAGCCGATCAGTCTGTCGCGCGCATCCGTCTCGAACACCAAACCGGGCAGCGCCGCTGCCACGGCACGCTCGAACAACCGACGCAACTCCTCAGCGGTCAAACTCTTCAGCACATACACCGCCGCACGCGACAGCAGCGCCGAATTCACTTCGAAGGACGGGTTCTCGGTGGTCGCGCCGATGAAAGTCAGCGTGCCGCTCTCGACATAGGGCAGGAAGGCATCTTGTTGCGCTTTGTTGAAACGATGCACTTCGTCCACGAACAGGATCGTGCGTCGTCCCGACTGCACCCGCGCAAGTTCCGCCCGTTCCACAGCCGCGCGTATGTCCTTGACTCCGGAGAATACCGCGGAGAGCGCGATGAAGTCGGCCTCGAAGGCGTCCGCCATGAGCCGCGCCAGCGTCGTCTTGCCCACTCCCGGCGGCCCCCACAGAATCATCGAGTGCGGCGTACGCGACTCGAAAGCCAGGCGCAGCGGCTTGCCCGGACCGATCAGGTGCGACTGGCCGATTACCTCATCAATGCTGCGCGGGCGCAATTGCTCGGCTAGCGGCGCATTGGCAACGGCTGCGGCGGCATCACGCGGAAAGAGATCGCTCATAAATGGTTGGGCGGGCCGATTACGCCGCACCCGCCTTGGTTAGGCTGTTGCCGCATTATACGTTTCTGCGGATAGCAGAGCCGAGAGCGCCTGATTCTGTGTCGATGCGGAGAGGCCGCATTGAAGCTGCTTCGTGCACTCAAATGAGCCGCAGATGCCCAACTCGTTCCACCGGATCTGCGCGATAAAGTCGCGCAGATCCGGTGACCTCCACGTTAGCCCGCAGAGAGTGCGACCGCGATGTCTGGAAACGCCCGTAACAACTTACCGTCCATCGTTATCAGCTTCGTGCCCAATTTCATCGCTAGCGCGACAAACTCACAGTCATATGCTGAACATTCACTATCGCGCACCAGTTCCAAGATGCTGAGCGAGTCCACTTCGTATTCGGCTCCAGCGAGCAAATCTTCCGCCTCACACTGGAGAGTATGCGCTTGCTGGAACATCAGGCTTCCGCGCCTAAGGTACCCAGCCAGGATGTTTCGAAATTCACTTCGCCACAGAACCGGCGCAGCCCAATTGGGGTCGTGTTCGAATAGAGCCTCTGCGACCGCGGTGTACTCGCCGGGCAGATACAAATACGCCAGCACATTCGAGTCGACAACAATCATGGGCGTCCCTGCCTCTTCAGGGTGTCAATGTCGCGCACTCGAAACTTCGTTGCGCTCAACCCCGCCCGTAGCTGGCGCGCCCGCGCAAGCCGTTCGCTGGGAGCTATCTTGGTCGGCGTAAGCACGGTTTCAAGACACACAATTGCCTCGCTGTTGAGGCTGCGGCGGTGCGCCTCGGCGGCAACCTTCAGGCGCTCGTATACCTCGTCTGGAATGTTCTTCAACGTCAATGTAGTAGGCATCGCTTCCTCCAACCATAATGGAACCATAACGGTTCCAGTATACAGTCTGCCGCTCAGTTTGCCAATTTTGAATCGGCATTGACACTGTGCGATAAAGTCGCGCAGCGCTGGCGGCTTTTACGTTGGGCGTCCAGGAGTCTTGAAGATTTCGCATCAAAGCTAATCTAAGCTAAAAGCTGTGCGCTATGCTTGGCGTCGTGCAATTCACCAAGGAGATACCTCATGAGCAACGGAAATACTTATAAGGGCAGCTGCTTTTGTGGCGCGGTTCAGTTCACCGTGAGCGGTGAGCCAGCCGCAATGGGCTATTGCCACTGCGAGTCCTGTCGGCACTGGTCGGCCGGCCCGGTCAATGCCTTCATCGTATGGAAACCCGAGGCCGTGCAGGTCACACATGGAGTGGACAACATCGGTACCTACAACAAGACCCCACGGAGCTATCGTAAATGGTGCAAAACATGTGGAGGCCATCTCTTCACGGAGCATCCAAGCATGGGACTCACGAACGTGTATGCGGCGATCATCCCGGGATTTCCGTTCCACGCCGGCATTCATGTGCACTATCAAGAGACGGTGTTACGCATCAAGGACGGGGTGCCGAAGATGAAGGACGTCCCGAAGGAAATGGGTGGCTCTGGCATCAGCGTAGCGGAATAATTCTAATCGGCCGCTAATCGAAAAGCGCAATGACAAACGGGCTACCATTTCTGGTAACCCGTTGGTTTGTTGGTGGGCCTGCACAGATTTGAACTGTGGACCAAAGGATTATGAGTCCTCTGCTCTAACCAACTGAGCTACAGGCCCGGGCACTCCGTTGCCGGAGCGCGGAAAGTCATTCAGGTTTCCGAATCCAGGAAGCTCCGCAGTTTTTCCGAGCGCGATGGATGGCGCAATTTGCGCAGTGCCTTGGCTTCAATCTGGCGTATGCGCTCGCGCGTGACGTCGAACTGCTTGCCGACTTCCTCCAGCGTGTGATCGGTGTTCATCTCTATGCCGAAACGCATGCGCAACACCTTCGCTTCGCGCGGGGTGAGCGAGTCGAGAATCTCCTTGGTCACTTCGCGCAGGCCGGTGTACATCGCTGCGTCGGCAGGGGCGAGCGTGGCCGCGTCCTCGATGAAATCGCCAAGATGCGAATCGTCGTCGTCGCCGATCGGCGTTTCCATTGAAATCGGCTCTTTGCTGATCTTGAGGATTTTTCTGATTTTCTCCTCGGGCATCTCCATCTTCACCGCCAGCGTCGCCGGATCCGGTTCGGCGCCAGTCTCCTGAAGAATCTGCCGGGAAATGCGGTTCATTTTGTTGATGGTCTCGATCATGTGCACCGGAATACGGATGGTGCGCGCCTGGTCGGCGATCGAGCGCGTGATGGCCTGACGGATCCACCAGGTGGCGTAGGTCGAAAATTTGTAGCCGCGCCGGTATTCGAATTTGTCCACCGCCTTCATCAGGCCGATGTTGCCTTCCTGGATCAGGTCGAGGAACTGCAGGCCGCGGTTGGTGTATTTCTTGGCGATGGAGATGACCAGGCGCAGGTTGGCCTCGGTCATTTCGCGCTTGGCGCGG